>DVIQ01000032.1 GCA_018711185.1 Candidatus Limivivens intestinipullorum
CCGCAGGAAGATTCCGTACAGGGATTATCGCAATAGCAGACACGCCTGCTTTTACCAGTTTCCTTATCATATACCCATTTCATTTTGGGGCATACGAACTTCATGGTAGGGAGTCCGCAGCGCAGATGGGAATTATTCCCTTCCCGCTTCACCGGCAGGGAAGGATCTTTGGCAGATTGTAAAAGATGTCTGGTTCCTCGGACAGAAATCAGAGCCGGCGACAGAAGCGGACCAGGTCTCAAAACTGTACCTTCCTCCGCGTCGGAAATGTAACCTTCCTCTGTTATTCTGTGGGTAATAAAGATCCATGAGAGGCAGGTGCATTTGCGTGAAACGCTTTTTTGACCGAAAACATGTGTGGCTGATTGCCGGATATTTTGCCCTTTATCTTCTGGGATTTCAGCTTTTGGAAGCCCGGGGACCAAAAGAACTGCATTTGATTCATACGGTTCTGGACGACCGGATCCCGTTCTGCGAATATTTTATCGTCCCTTACGTGCTCTGGTTCTTTTACGTGGCGGCAGCCGTTGCCTATTTCGCGTTTTTTCAGAAAAGCGTGAAGGAATACTGGCAGTTTATGATAAGCCTCGGAATCGGAATGACCCTGTTTCTTCTGGTGTCCTGGTTCTGGCCAAACGGCCATGACCTGCGCCCAAAGCTTCCGGAAGGCGGGAGCGTTTTTGTGGAAATGGTGAGGATGCTTTACCGCATAGACACGCCCACAAATATCCTCCCAAGCATTCACGTTTTTAATTCCCTGGCCGTGGCAGCGGCGGTGGACCGGTGCCGGACTCTGGAAGGGCGCCGGATCTTGCGGAGAGCGTCTTGGGTATTGGCCGGTTTGATTGTTTTGTCCACCATGTTTTTGAAACAACATTCGGTTTTCGATGTCCTTTGCGGAATCACTCTTTACGGGGCAGTGTATCGCCTGGTATACATAAGAAAGGCGTTTTGGCCTGTACACACGCCTCAGAAAAGGCCCGGATGGGCTCGCGATTTTGATTGAAAGTAACAGTTCAGCTTTGCTGAACTGTTATGACTGAAATTCCACTATGCGGACAGAAGAGCGAAGAACAGAAAACAGGTTTTTGATTTGTTGCCAGAAAATACTTCAAAAGAGACGCAGCTATTTGAATTTTGTATTGCATCCTGAGGCGGCATCAGTGTATAATAGCTTCAAGGAAAAACGTAACGGTTCAGCCGTGCTGAACTGTTGCGGAAAGTTACCCTTACTATTAAGAAATATGCGGAGGATTCAGTATGTTAGTGAATACAAAAGCCAAAATAGGCGTCTTTTCCATTGCGCTTGGCGCGTATCTGCCTCAGTTCCCCTCCCTGGTTCCGGAGTTTGAGAGCCAGTATGAAGCGTTTAAAAAGACGATTCCGGATACCGTGGAGATCATTGACGGCGGTATGGTAACCACAAAGGAGCAGTCCCAGGCAGCTGGCGATCTGTTCCGGGCAGCGGATGTGGATCTGGTATTTATGCAGCTTTTAACCTACGCCACCTCCTACAACATGCTTCCGGCTGTTAAGGATCTGGACGTTCCGGTGGTTCTTGTAAATGTGCAGAAGCTGAAGGCTTTGGACTATGACCATACGGATATCGCCACCTGGCTGGGCGAGGGCTATGCCTGCGGCGCGGTGGGCGAGATGGTGGCTGACCTTGAGCGCTATGGAAAGCGCCACGCGGTGATCACCGGCGTGGTTGAGGGCGGCGATCCCCAGGTTCAGGCAGAGATCGAGGACTGGTGCCGTGCCGCGCAGGTCCGCAGAAGATTCCGTGATACGAACATTGCCCAGATCGGCAGACCGTATCCCGGCATGATGGATCTCTACATCGACGAGTCCAACCTCTACCGGAGAATGCATTTGTATACCAAGCAGTTCGACTGGGAAAAGATGTGGGCTATTGCCGACGACATCACGGATGAGGAGGCCATCCGCGCCAAAGCCCAGGATATTCTGGATACCTTTGACATTGAAGGCGGCGGAAGCATTGAAGAAGTGTGGGAAATGGCAAAATACGTCGTAGCCTTTGAGCAGTGGGTAAAGGACGAGAAGCTTGGCCTGATCGCTTCCCATTACGACGGCTTTGCCCAGGGCAAGGCAGGCGTTCTTGACAGTATGCTCATCCCGGCGTTTTCGATGCTGATTAAGCAGGGAACGGCCTGTGCCGTTGAAGGCGATATGAAGGTCGCCATGGCCATGAGTATTTTAAAGACCATTTCCGGAACCGGCCAGCTTGCGGAAATGTATTCCATCGACTTTAACGACGACATTGCAATCATCGGCCACAGCGGTTCCGGCGACGCGGATATTTCCGAGAAAAAGCCGACGATGAAGATTGTGAAGGTATTCCACGGAAAAACCGGCGGCGGCTATCTGACCCAGTTCTATCCCCATAAGGGCCCGGTTACCTACCTGGCCATTACCCAGGATGGAGACGGCCACTTTAAGTTTATCGTGGCAGAGGGCGTAAACGAGGAAGGAAAGATCCTTTCCTTTGGAGATACCAATATGAGAACCCGCTTCACCTGCGGCGCCAGAGAGTTCGTAAACCGCTGGAGCGAGTGTGGCCCCACCCATCATTTTGCGGCCGCTACAGGAAGACACATCGATACGATCCTGAAGGTTGCGAAGATTTTCAACGTGCCGGTTGACATTGTGACCAGATAAAGGGCGTACCAAAAAGAGGGACGGATCAGCGGATCCGTCCTTTTTGGATACCTGGACAGCGAATTGCGAACATTCGTTTGAAAACACAGGCACGGCCCTCAGACAAAAAGAAGGCGGAAGAAAACTGCCGCCTGGAAAACAATACACAGAAGGAGACCGTATTATGGAACAAAATTTGGAAAAAACAGTGGACTTTCTGAAAAAAGCCGGAACCTATTATTTAGCCACAGAGGAAGGAGACCAGCCCAGGGTACGCCCCTTTGGAACAGCCCATATTTTTGAGGGCAGGCTGTATATTCAGACGGGAAAAGTAAAAGAAGTTTCCAAACAGCTTCTGGCGAATCCGAAGGCCGAGATCTGCGCGTTTATGCAGGGTGAATGGATTCGCGTATCCGGAGAGCTTGTGGAAGATGACCGGCGTGAGGCGAGACAGTCCATGCTGGACGCATATCCCTCATTAAAGAAAATGTACGATCCGGATGACGGAAACACCCAGGTATTTTACTTCAAAAACGCCACGGCGGTGATCAGCTCCTTTACCCATGAGCCGGAGGTGCTGCAGCTTCCCTGAAGGAATGGATAGGTGCGACAACCGCCCCTTAACACGGGGCGCACAACACAATATAAAAACGAACTCAAGAGGAGATTACCCATGCATACTTATCAAGATTACATTCTTCAACAAGCGAAATCGCTCCTTTCCATCGACAGCCCGTCCGGCTTCACAGACCGCGCGGCAGATTACCTGACAGACATTTACCGCGGTATGGGATACGAACCGGTCCGCACGAAAAAAGGCGGTGTCCTGGTTGATCTTGGAGGAGAACAGGAAGGGGACGCGATTCTGACGGCAGCCCATATTGACACCCTGGGAGCGATTGTGGCAGAGATCAAGGGAGACGGCAGACTGCGGGTTTCCCCGATCGGCGGAATGAACGCAAACACCATGGAGACGGGAAACTGCACGATCTACACGCGATTTGACGGAACCTATGAGGGAACCTGTCAGCTGGTCAATGCCTCCACCCATGTAAACGGCGCTTTCAGCCAGACTCTGCGGGACCATAATAACGTGGAAATCGTGCTGGACGAGGATGTACATTCCAAAGAAGACGTACAGAAGCTGGGCATCCGCAACGGCGATTTTGTCTGCTTCGATCCGGTAACCCGGGTTACCGCAAGCGGATACATAAAAAGCCGCTTTTTAGACGATAAACTGAGCGCGGCCATACTGATGGGATACGCAAAATACCGAAAGGATACGGGAAAAAGCACGAAACGCAAAGTGTATCAGTATTTTACCGTGTTTGAGGAAGTGGGTCACGGGGCCAGCGCATCCATTCCGGCGGATGTGACAGAGGCCATTTCCGTGGACATGGGCTGTGTCGGAGAAGGCATTGCCTGCACTGAGAAGGAAGTTTCCATCTGCGCAAAGGACAGCGGTGGACCCTACCATTATGGACTGACCACGGAGCTGATCCGGATAGCAAAAGAAAATAAGATTCCGTATGCGGTGGACGTTTACCCGTTTTATGGATCGGATGTGGAGGCTTCCCTCAGGAGCGGCTGTGACATCCGCCATGGTCTCATCGGACCGGGGGTTTACGCCTCCCACGGATATGAGAGAAGCCATGTGGAAGGAATGATGAACACCTTCCGCCTGCTGGCGGCGTATCTGGACCGCTGCTGAAAATCCGGGTTACTATTCACAGCAGCCGCAAACACCTGCTGTTTGCGGCGTAAGAAAATGATTCAGGTGTGAGCGGATTCCATTCGCGAAGCGAATTTTCAATGAATCTGCGATGTTGCTGTTCACGGACCAAAGGGCCGTGAATAGTAACAAATCCGGAGAAAAGAAAGTGAAAACATATACGTTTAACCTATTAAAGAAAACTTTTATGCCATACGCTCTGGCGCCGGCTGCTCTGGAGACGGTTACCGTGCTGTGCAGAGGCGTATTGTGGTCGTATCTATCCAAAGAAATGCTGGAAGCGCTGCTGGGAGGCAAGACGGGCCGGCTGTTGGTGACGGCGCTGCTTTTGTTTGCCGATTTAAGTCTTGGCACCCTAGCGAAGGCCGCGTCAAAGCTGGCGCGTGTTCATCTGTCCTGCCGCGCGACGATGAAAATGGAGGACGCGGTATTAGAAAAGTTTGTTCGTATGGAAAAACGGCGTACCTATACGGATGAAACCATGCTGGGCTATTTAAGCGATACCGCGTCGAAAGCATCCGGGGAGATGCTGGATTATATGCTGAATCTTTTTCAGAATGTCTTATCCATCGTCACAACCTCCATATACGCGTGGATGCTCAGCCCGTATATCTTGCTTGTGATTCTGCTGGTCGCGATTGCCGCGGTACTGTTCATGCGAAAGGATACGAACAAGCTGCCCCAGTTATATGAGTCCTTTTTTGAGCATCAGCGGGTGCTTAACGCAAAACTCTGGGAACAGGTGAAAAATCATGAGGCGGCGGGCATGCTCAACCTGAAGCGGGTCACAAAGGGATACAAGGACCGGAACGCCAAATTTTTGCGAGACCTTGTGAAAATCAAGAAAATTGATAATAAGGTGTTCTTTGCCAAGCGGTACGGTCCTTTATTCATGATGGTGCTGACGGTGTTCTGCGGAGGGATATTAAGCAGAAAAGGCGTACTTGGGATTTCCGAAATTTACGCGGTGGTTGTTATGCTTCCAGGCCTTGCGGGGGCGCTGCTGGCTTTGCCGTCCATGGTTGCGGAAAAAAGCGCGTATTTTACCGCGCACCAGATTCTGAACGAGTTCTTTGGCGCCCAGGAGACGCCTGCCGGGACAAATCCGGTGCCGTCCATCAAATCGGTCGAACTGCGGCAGGTAAGCTACCGGTACGCGAAAGCCCGGGAGCCGGCAATCCGCAAGCTTACGCTTTCTTTCCGGCCCGGCATGAATTGTCTGGCGGGGCCCTCCGGCGGCGGAAAATCCACGGTGCTGCTGCTTTTGCTGCGGATTCTTCATCCGCAAAGCGGTATGGTTTCCGTAAACGGACAGAATGTGATGGCCTTTGACCGGGCGGAATTTTATTCCCATATCAGCTATGTCGGACAGCGGCCCGCGGTGTTTCCGGAAACGGTGCGATGGAACATCCTGCAGGATTCCCCGCAGGATGACCAAAGGTTTGAACAGGTGCTGAAAGAAGTGCAGCTGACGGAGCGGCTTGCGCAGATGGAAAAGGGAGCGGAGACAGTCATCGATCCGGGAAAATTGTCTTCCGGGGAGAAACAGAAGATCGCTCTGGCCCGGGCCTTATACAGCAGAGCGGAGCTGATTGTGCTGGATGAGGCCACATCCCAGATGGACCCTGCGTCAGAACAGTCTGTGCTGGAGGCGCTTAGGCTGCGCGCGCAGGATGAAGGCTGCATTATCCTGTATACTGCGCACCGGGAAGCCTTTATTAAAGCGGCGGACCGGGTTTTTCGGATTGAGAACGGAACATTGGCAAAGGAGGGAAGCGCGGATGAGACGCATGGTGAATTGCCTGAAGGCAGCGTTTAAGATGCTGCGCGGGCTGCCGGGAAAGGTTGTATTTCTGGTTTTTCTGCAGGTCGCCACAAGCGGGATCGTATTTGTGTTTGCGGACGTTATCGAGCCGGTCTTATATTCCACGCTGTTTGACGGGCTGCAGAACAGCGAATTGAGCGGTTTCCTCACCGCGTGCGCGATCAGTATGGTGATTCTTCTCGTTATGTTTGCCATACAGTATCTCAACGATGTTGTCCTGGACGCCAATGTATTTTATGCGATTAACGAAATGAGCATCCGCTCGTGTGAGGAGTATCACCGCATACCTTTTTACCGGACCAGGGAAATGGAAGAAGGCGATGTGTACAATCGGATCAACAACGGCGCTGACCAGGTGGTAAGCGTGTGGATCAGCGTCATGATGGCCTTTGCCAACTGTTTGAGCGCGGCAATCCTCCTTGGCGCCTGCGCAGGCTATTCCCTGCCTTTTTTTGCTGCCGCTGTCTGTGTGTCGCTGACGGCTATCCTGCGCGTTCGTATACGGATGAAGCAGGCGGATGATTACAGCAGAAGGAATGAGGCGGTTATGAGCCGGTTCGAGAGCGCCAGGTATTCGGCGATTTACGATATGGAAGCCTGCGTTGTGGACGGCGTGGAGGAACACGTGCTGGCCGCCTATCGAAAACAGCGGAAGCGTTACTGGGACGAGAAAAAACGGGACGCGCGGCGGGAAAGTCTTGTCAGTGCCGCGGCGGAAACGGCCGAGCATTTGTTCCGCTCGGCTGCGCCCCTGTCTCTGCTTGCGGGCAATCAAAGCAGTTTGACGTATGGCTCGGCAACCTCGGCCCTTTCCGTTTTTGACTCCCTGCGTGACAGCGTTCCCTATTTGTCGGAGCTGATGGCGGGCGTCGCCAAGTCCTTTGTTCCCATCGAGAGGCTGCAGGAGCTGCTGGTACAGGATGCGGGCGGACAGGAGACTGACCGCGGCATGGGCGGCAGGGAACCGGCCGTCTGTGTGAAAGATCTTTCCTTTTCCAGGGGGAACCGGCAGATTTTGACAAACCTTTCCTTGGATATCCCATACGGGCAGAAGGTTGCGCTGATCGGCAAAAACGGCTGCGGAAAATCGACCTTGCTCCGCTTAATCATGGGATATTTAAAGCCGGATGCCGGCTATGCGGCGATTTCGGAAATGCCGGTCTGCTTCGCGCCGCAGGATGCGAAACGCGCCGTTTTTTCCTACGCGCCGGCCCACCCGCAGTTATTTTCCGAAAGCGTGAAGGAAAACATTGCCATGGGGGCGGATGCCCATGAGACTGCGTCTGCCACCGCGGCCGCGGAGAAGGCGTGCGTCCCGGCGGACATACTGGTGGCTGGCGGAGATACCCTTTCCGGAGGCCAGGCAATGCGTACAAATCTTGCCCGCGCTTTCGTCCACGGCGCGCCGATCCTCATTTTGGATGAGCCGACATCCTCTGTGGAGGCCGGACAGGGCCGGGAAATCATGCGGAACGTGCTGCGCGGAAGTAAAAATACCGTGCTTGCAACGACCCATGAACCGTCATACCTGCCCTGGTTTGACCGCATTATTCTGCTGGAAAACGGAAGGAAAGTGTGCGACGGCCCTTATGAGGAAGTCGCAAAGACACGGGAATATCAGGAGTGGGCAGGCGGCTGCCATTCACAGCAGGTTTTATAAAAGCATAAAAATAGGCTGAAAAACTCTTGAAATAAGGCGGATAAAGGTATATAATTGCATCGTAAATCAAAGAAAATTCTTCGGGGCAGGGCGTAATTCCCTACCGGCGGTAAAGTCCGCGACCCGCATAGGCGGCTGATCCGGTGATTCCACAGGAAAATTCCGGAACCGACAGTAACAGTCTGGATGAGAGAAGAAGAGCGCATAGTTTTTATGCAGTAACTCCCCGTGGTGTTTTCCGCGGGGTTTTTTGTGCGATAAGTCTGGAGACTGAACAGTCACGGCAGACAGCTCCCGGAAAATACTGGTTATCGGAATTTTCTTGAGAATATTGTGTTTCGCCTGCGCGAACGCAGAATATGATCAAAAAGGAGCGATTTCTGATGACAACAAACACAAAAACAGCCGGTAAAATGTCCGGCAAAATGAGCGTCCGGACAATGGTGGAGATCGGTATGCTCGGAGCGGTATCGGTTATTCTGATGATGGTGGAAATCCCGCTGTGGTTCGCGCCCAGTTTCTATAAGCTGGATTTGAGCGAGATCCCGGTGCTGGTGGGAGCTTTTGCCTTCGGACCTGCAGCAGGAGCGGTGATCGAGCTGATAAAGGTACTGCTTCATTTGGTGCTGAAGGGGACCACCACTGCGGGAGTCGGCGATTTTGCGAATTTCCTGATCGGCTGCGCCTTGGTAGTGCCTGCCGGATTGATCTATAAGCGGAGAAAGAACAAAAAGAACGCGGTAATCGGCCTGGCGGTGGGCACTGCAGTGATGACGGTGCTGGGCTGCTTCCTGAATATTTATGTATTGCTTCCGGTTTACGCGACAGCTTTCAGTATGCCCATGGAGGCGCTGGTGGGAATGGGAAGCGCGGTAAATCCCGCCATCACAAACCTGACCACCTTTGCTCTGCTGGCGGTCGCCCCCTTTAAT
>DVIQ01000033.1 GCA_018711185.1 Candidatus Limivivens intestinipullorum
CAGTGGTTTGCCTCCGGCTTCCTTCAGACCCCACCTCACGATGACGCCCTTGCCATTAGCTGCACCCTTCCCACTGCCGGGCGGGTCAGGGACTTTCACCCCTTAGAACGTGCGCCCGCCGGGCGCACAAAAATACCGTATGCAGGAATAACCTTCCTGCATACGGCAGATATTCACCTGTTTTTCGCGATACAGATGCCGAGCGAACCCTGCTCCGTACTTACAGCGCCCCGGCAAGCTCCTCATCCGTAAAGGACAGCACATAATGGGCAAACAGCGAATTCGCCCAGGCGAACCACTCTCTGGTAAACTGGCTGGGATCACTGGTGTCAAAGCCCTCGTGCATAACCTCGCAGTCCCCGTCCGTTTCCAGGATCGTTTTCAGAAGTCCGCGCCGCTCTTCCGGGTCGGCGCTTGTCAGGCCCTGCATTACCAGGCTGATATGCCAGATATACCGCTCCGGCGTGTGGGGGCTGCCGATTCCTTTGGCTTTCGTACCCTCATAATAGTACGGGTTCTTCTCGCTTAAAATAAAGGCCCTGGTATTTTTGTAGACCGGATCTTCTTTCCCGCAGTAGCCAAGCCAGGGAAGGGAAAGCAGGCTGGGAACATTTGCGTCATCCATAAAGTTGTAATTTCCCAGGCCGTCCGTCTCGTAGGCATAAATTTTTCCGTAGGTGTCGTCTTCCACCACCCCGTACTTTTCAATGCCTTCCCGGATTTCTTTTTCCAGCGTTTCTGCCTCTTTTGCCATGGCTTCATCCTGATACTCGTCCCGCAGGAAAGCGGCCATATCTTTCAGCACCACCGCCGCGAACATATTCGACGGAACCAGATAGCCGTAGACGCAGGCATCGTCGCTGGGCCGGAAACCGGACCAGGTCATGCCGGTGTAGCCAACAGGGCTTCCCTTGCCGCCGTGGGAAAGGGTGTCGGAAGGCGGGCAGTTCTTCCGGTTAAAATAATAGGGGGAATTTTCATGGCGCTGCTCTAATTTCCATACGTCCAGAATTTTCCGGAAGGCCGCTTTTTCCTCCGCCGTGAAAATATCATGCTCGCCGGTATATTTTACATACTGGGCTGCCAGCCATACGGGATAGCACAGGGAGTCCACCTCATACTTGCGCTCCCACTCCCAGTCCTGGGCCGCCGTATAGTCGGTATCGTCTCTCTCATAGCACTTGCCGTTCTCTTCTTCATTGAACGCGTTAGCGTACGGATCAATGCAGATGTACTTCGCATGGGTGGCAATCAGTCCCCGGACCATCTCCCGCAGAATCGGGTACTCCTTCAGATAGGGCAGATAATGCACCACCTGGGCTGAGGAATCCCGCAGCCACAGAGCCGGAATATCTCCGGTAAATACATAGGCGTTTCCATCCTCCAAAAATTTCGTGGTGGTCTTGGCCGTGCTCACGAAGCAGTTTTCAAAGGTTCTCTGCAGCTTCGGGTTCGCCTCCAGACGCTTTCCTTCCTTCTTCGC
Organism: Candidatus Limivivens intestinipullorum; assembly: GCA_018711185.1. GTDB lineage: Bacteria > Bacillota > Clostridia > Lachnospirales > Lachnospiraceae > Limivivens > Limivivens intestinipullorum. The sequence goes on from DVIQ01000033.1 coordinate 1,484, forward strand.
GATTTCTTCCACCGCCTTCACCAGCAGACCGTATTTTTCCTCACAATTCATTCCTGAATCCTCCTTCTTTTCACTCATCTCCGGTATTGCCGCAAACTGCGGCCTAACACTAAAAATTCGTCCCGTTCCAGCCCCAGTCCTTTACACCGTGGTAGGTAACGTACACCTTATCTCCCGGAATGCCAAGCTCCGCTTCCAGGATGCCGCAGATCTCCGCCGTCATCTGCTCATACGCCGACGACGGAGCGCTGCCGAACAGGCTCACGGACACATAAGCGCCCTTGTCCAGCTTCTTGCCTGCCATGTACAGGTCATAATTGTCCTGAAAGCCGACCATGAGATACGTCTCGGATTTGTTCAGAAGGGATACCGTCTGCCCAAGCTTTGTCTTAATGCGCTCCTTTTTCTCCTCTGTCAGGGGCACGGTAACTTTCGAATCAATAAACGGCATGTCTTTTGCCTCCTTCCTGCGTTTTCTTTATTTTAGCAGAGATTGGACGCAAAAGCTACCGGTTGCTGTAAATAAATTCACGCGTGAAAGGCCGGATATTCGCTGCACAGAAGGTAAAGCGGCGTCTCATCCTCCTCTATTTCCGGAAATCTTCCCACTTTATCATAGAAACGGTTGTCGTTGTTATCGTCATTGCACTGGGAAACCTCTCCCACCATCACTGTGCCGCTTCCCTTTTCTCCCCAAAAACGGTGATACAGCCCCGGCTGCATGGTAATGCTTTTTCCCGGATGCAGAACGATCTCCGTCCCGGCAGAAAAAACATGCTCCACACCGTCCATGGAAACACGGACATCCGTATCGGCCAGCTCCCCGTCCTCTGTGGAATTATAAAGCTTGATTACAAGATTTCCGCCTCCGCGGTTAATAATGTCTTCCATCTTATAAAAATGGAAATGCATGGGCGTCACCTGTTCCTCCCGGACAATCATAATTTTTTCCGCATATGGCTTTGGATACCGCTCCGGACACTGCTGGTTTCCATTCCGCAGCGTAATCAGCAGAAGACCGATTTTCCGGAAATCTCCCTGCCCATAATCCGTAATATCCCAGCCAAGCATGTTGTCCCGGATTTCCCGCGCCTCTTCTCCCTTTGTTTTCCACTCGTCCGGCGTCCACTGAACAAAGGGCGGAAGCCGGAAATTCTGTTGTTCAAAAAAATCCAATGCCTCTTTCATAATCTCGTTGATTTCTGACCGCTTCATAATTGCCTCCTGCTATAATATATCATAGACGAAACCTTCCTCTTTTCTGTCGCAAAACGATTATATTTCCATTTATTTTGCATGTAAATAGCATTTTTGCCAAATTGTTTTGACAGTTATTCGTAAATTTGCACAATTTTTTTAACATCTAAAGCCGTTGCTTTGGCACAGATCTTCTCTGCGGCTTTTTCTCTGTCCTGAACCAAAAAGCCTGCCGCCAGGCGGATGATTCTCCGCCGGCCGCAGGCTCTCCATCCCCTTTTTCTTCTCATAATTCGCGTATTTTACGCGTAAACAGTTTCCTGTTTCTGGGAAATGACATAAGCAGCTGTACCGACCAACCCTAAAATAAGGATAATCGCGCAAAGCGCGATGTGAAGCCCGTAAGGAGATCCCAGACTATAAATACTGCCGGACAAATATCCCCAAAGCCCCACGATACCAGCAATCACGGCGATTATCGCTGTGGCCGGTCCGTCGAAATAGCGGAAACAGCAAATCAGTCCGATCACCGCCAGAACCAGGATCAGAATCGGCATTCCAATCACATCATTCATTTCAACCGCTGTCCCCACACTCTCTTCCAGATAGCTGGCCAGCTGCGTGTGATGGGACGGAAACCAGATATAGCCATTGATGGAGCCTGATCCCCCTTCATACTGCCAGTAAGGCGTAAATTGGCAGATCACCAGAATCAGCATCGCCGCAATGCTCAGCACATTCATCCATTTGACAAGTTTCTTTTTCATAATCATCGTTCCTTTCCTGTTTTGTTTTATAACATTTTTTCCAAATTTTTTTGTTTCTTACCCTATATTTTAATGATCCGGGGGATTTTCTCAATTGTCAGTTTCGTTTGCGTGTATAGACAAAAAAGGCGTAGTGTAAATTTTTTTTACACTGCGCCGATTTTGACAAATACAGGGTTGCCAAAGTTCTTGACGTGAACAGTTGTTTGTGTTATCTATAGAGTAACATGCGGATTGCCTGCGCGGAAGCCTTCGCGCAGGTGCCAGATAGGAGCCCAACCATGATTTACCTGAAAAGCTTTCATTTTCCCGATGGGGACCGGGAATTTGATTTTTTACTGAAAGAAAAAAGACAATGCTATGATACTTTTTATCCTTTCAAAATCCTGTCGCGTCACCGATTTGAGCAGATGGATTTCGAACCGGTCACGATTGTGTACGGCGGAAACGGCAGCGGCAAGTCCACGGCGCTGAATGTCATCGCGGAAAAGCTGTCCCTGAGCCGGGATACGATTTTTAATAAATCCAATTTTTTCCCGGATTATCTCAAGCTCTGCAGCGCGGAAATCATCGGGAAAATTCCGGCAGGCAGCCGGATCATCACCAGCGACGACGTATTCGACTATATGCTGAATATCCGGACGCTGAATGAGGGAATTGACCGGAAACGCGCGTCGCTGTTTCAGGAATATCTGGACATCAAATACTCCAGCTTCCAGATGAAATCTCTGGACGATTATGAACAGCTGAAGCGGAAAAACCGTGCCCGAAGCAGCACCCAGTCCCAGTTCGTGCGCAAAGAGCTGATGGACAATATCCGGGAATATTCCAACGGTGAGAGCGCCTTCCTCTATTTTTCAGAGAAAATCGGTGAAAACGGCTTGTTTCTTCTGGACGAGCCGGAGAACAGCCTCTCCCCTGCCCGCCAGCAGGAGCTGGTTCGTTTTATCGAGGACTCTGCCCGCTTCTTTGGCTGCCAGTTTATCATCTCCACCCATTCGCCTTTCCTGCTGGCCATCCGGTACGCGAAAATTTACGACATGGACGAGGATCCGGTGGATGTAAAGCGGTGGACCCAGCTGGAAAGCGTGCGCGCTTACTTTGATTTTTTTATGGAGCACAGAGAGGAATTTTCATAAGTCAAAAACCCCGCATTTGCGCCGAGCGCGGTCGCTTTCGCGACAAAATACTGCCCCTGTTCAGTACCTATTGTACCGAGCAGGGGCAGTTCAATCTCAAAGATTGGACACGGAATTTCCTAAATAATTCCTAACGTCAAAGTCAATCGTATTCTTTCGTTTTCTAAACATATATGGTATCATTGAGCATAGGAGATGAGACCGAATGAACTTAACCGCAAAGCGATTAAAAGAACGTATGGAAATACGCGAAATGAAACAATCAGATCTAGGATTCTCAAATATTTGAAAGGATGTGATACCATAGCACTGCCACAGGGAAAAAAATATAATGCCGAAGATTACTGGAACCTTCCAGAGGGCCAGCGTGCGGAGCTCATTGAAGGTCAACTCTATGATATGGCGCCTCCGACATTCATACACCAAAAACTAATAAGCGAACTACATTTTACGATTAAAGAGTATATTCGAAAGAAAGGCGGTGATTGTGAAGTCATTCCTTCGCCATTTGCAGTAAATCTCACTGGAAACGATCGGACATGGGTTGAACCAGATATCAGCGTAATCTGTGATAAAGGGAAGCTCTCTGATCGCGGCTGCGAGGGCGCGCCGGACTGGATCATAGAAATTGCCTCCCCAAGTACGCAGTCTGTAGATTATGGAATTAAACTTTTTAAATACCGCACCGCCGGTGTCCGGGAATACTGGATCGTTAATCCCGTAACCAGGACCGTTAATGTGTTTGATTTTCAAAATGAAAAACAAACAGGTATGTTCTCTTTCGATGATGAGATTCCGGTTATGATATATCCGGATTTTATTATCAAGATTGTAGATATGCTTTAAAGGGAACTGAATGCTGTGAAAGGATGTGATACCATGACACTGCCGCAGGAAAAGACCTATACGATCGAGGACATTTACAACCTCCCGGAAGGAACCCGGGCGGAGCTTATTGACGGCCAGATTTATTATATGGCTCCGCCGAGCAGGACGCACCAGAGAATTGTAAGTAAATTAAATCAAGTAATTTCAAATTATATTGACCAGAAAAAAGGATTGTGCGAAGTATACCCGGCCCCCTTTGCGGTATTCCTCAACAAAGACGATATAAACTATGTCGAACCGGACATTTCCGTGATCTGTGACCCGTCGAAGCTGGACGACAAGGGCTGCCGCGGAGCGCCGGACTGGATTATCGAGATCATTTCTCCCTGCACCCAGTCCATGGACTACGGAACTAAGCTTTTTAAATACCACACTGCCGGCGTCCGGGAATATTGGATCGTGAATCCCGCAAAAAAGATTGTCAGCGTCTTTGATTTAGAAAACGAGCAGCAGTCCGGAGTCTACTCCTTCGACGAAGAGATTCCAGTTACGATATATCCGGGATTTGCCATCAAACTCTCAGATGTTCTTTAAAAGAAAGCCGGCGCCTGGCGGATCTTCCGGACTGTGTCGATGCCTGCCCCTTAAAAGCGGCCAGCATTGAGCTTATGGTATCTCTGATAAAGCAGATGTTTAAGTATGGGAAGCTCGCGCAAGAAAAACCCAAACCCCCGCGTAAATATTGGGTTTTCCCCATATTTACGCGGATGTATCCGAACGTATGTTTTTAATGCAAATTTAATATTTCTGTGCTATATTTCCAGTATAAGGCAAATCAAGAGAAAGGAAGTGTATGAAAATGAAAATCTTGAAAAAATTCCCATTGCTGTTTCTTATTTCTATGCTCATGGTATTTAGCTTGGCTGCAGTGCCTGCCAGCGCCGATGACGATGATGACGATGACCGCTATGAATGGCGGGACGACGATGACGATCGCTGGGATGATGACGATGACGACGACCGCTGGGATGACGATGACCGCTGGGATGACGACGATGATGACGATCGTTGGGATGACGATGACCGTGACCCACGCCCCACCAGCGTAAAAGGGCTTGTCTCCAAAAAGACGGTCACTGTCGGAAAGGATTTTGACCTGAAGGTGCGTTTCAGCCCCTCCTATGCTGAGGAGGATTACCTGGTATGGAGCATCGTGAGCGGAAGCAGTGTTGTCCGCTTCGATGACGACGACCGCACCGGCGACGAAGTGGAGCTGAAGGCCAGGCGCGCCGGCAGCGCCAGGGTTCGCTGCCAGATCCGCGGTACCAATGTGAAAACCGATTTTGTGATCACAGTGCGATCCAACAGCGTTTCTTCCATCCGCGCCATTTCCTCCCGCAGCCGAACGGTAACCGCGGGCAGCGATTTTGATCTGAAGGTGCGTATGACGCCCTCCTACGCCGACGAGAACAAGCTGAGCTGGCGGATCGTAAAGGGTTCCAGCTATGTACGTTTCGATGATGACGACCGTTATGACGATGAGATGGAATTTACCGCGAGAAGGGCCGGAAAAGCAGTCATCCGCTGCCAGATCCGCGGCACAAACAAATATGTGGATTTCAACGTTACCGTAAAAGCTCCTTCCTACAAAATCAGCCGCGTGGGTTCCTCCACAAAGTATGTGCGGGCCGGCAGAGATTTTGAGCTGAAGGTAAAGAAATCCGACGGTCTCTCTGACCGCTATTTGAGATGGACCATCGCCAACCGCTCCATTGTGGCCTTTGACGATGACGACCGGACCGGAGACGATGTAGAATTCCGGGCACGCAGAAAAGGAACCACTAAGGTCACCTGTAAGAACACAAAGACCGGAAAGAGCATCACGTATACGATTCGTGTCCGCTGATCTTTTGTAACAGAAAAACGGCATCCTGCCAACCGCCATTCAGGCACGGCAGGATGCCGTTTTTGTTATAATTCAGCCCTTCCGGTAAAGTACCAAGGCCTCATACGGCCGAAGTTCCATCGTCTCCTTCACTTCCGCTTCCGGATAATTTCCGAGAATCCGCGCATATCCTTTTATGTCCTCCGGACACGTCCAGGTTACCGGCTTTCCGTAGAAATTGCATACTGCCAGAAGGTTTTCATCCTGCCAGCTTCTCCGGTAAGCGAAGACAGAAGGATTTCCCTGATCCACCGGAGTAATGTCTCCGTAAGCGATCACATCGTACTCCTTGCGCAGGCGGATCAGCTTCTGATAATAATGGAAAATGGAATCCGGATCCTGCAGCTCGCTTTCGGCGTTGATCCGCTCCGCGTTCTTGTTGACACCAATCCACGGCGTTCCCTCGGTAAATCCGCCGTTCTCACCTCCGGTCCACTGCATGGGCGTGCGTCCGTTGTCTCTGGAATGAATCTGGATAATGCGCAGGGCGTCGGAGGCAGAAAGGCCCTTGTCCTGAAGAATCTGATAATAGTTCAGGCTCTCTACATCCTTAAACTGCCCGATCTTTGTGAAATCCACATTTGTCATGCCGATTTCTTCACCCTGGTATACATACGGCGTTCCTCTCAGACAATGGATCACCGTCGCCAGCATTTTCGCGGATTCCTTCCAATAAGTCTCTGTATTTCCAAACCGCGACACCACACGGGGCTGGTCGTGATTGCACCAGAACACCGCGTTCCAGGCGTCGTGCTCCGCCATTCCCTGCTGCCAGTCAAATAAGATTTTCTTCAGCTTCGCGAAGTCGAAGGGAACCAGCACCCACTTTTCATTTCCCATGAAATCCACTTTCAAATGGTGGAAGCTGAATACCATGGAGAGCTCATGGCTCTGGGAGCCCGCGTAGCGGAAGCAATTTTCCATGGTTGTACTGGACATCTCGCCCACGGTGATGATATCCGCGTCCTGTCCGAAGGACTCCTCGTTCAACTCTCTCAGATACTCGTGGATCCTGGGGCCGTCCGTGTAAAATCTCCGGCCGTCTCCCTCTTCATCATCCGCGAACTTCTCCTTGCTGATCAAATTGATCACATCGAACCGGAAGCCTTTTACGCCCTTTTGCATCCAGAAGCGCACCACCTTCTGCACCTCCCGGCGCACCTCCGGGTTATCCCAGTTCAGGTCCGGCTGGGAAACATCGAACAGATGCAGATAATATTCGTCAAACTCCGGCACGTATTCCCAGGCGTTTCCGCCGAATTTGCTCACCCAGTTTGTGGGCGGCACGCCCGGCGCTTTCCCTTTCCGGAAAATATAATAGTTTTTATACTTCTCGTCTCCGGCCAGCGCCTTTTGAAACCACTCGTGGCGGCTGGATGTGTGGTTGAACACCATATCCAGCATCAGGCGGATGCCGCGCTTGTCCGCCTCACGGGCAAGCTCCTCAAAGTCCTCCATGGTTCCGTACCGGGGATCGATGTTATAGTAATCCTCCACATCGTAGCCGTTGTCCTTCTGGGGAGATACGAAGAAGGGCGTCAGCCAGATGTAGTCCGCTCCAAGTTCTTTGATATAATCCAGCTTCTGGGTTACCCCTTTTAAATCCCCCAGTCCGTCCCCGTTGGAATCCCGGAAGGATTTGGGATAAATCTGGTAAACCGTACATTTTCTGAAATCCATTCTGAACCCTGCCTTTCTGAGCCCCGGCCCCTGACCGGACGTCTGCCGGGCTCCTTCCTCCCGCCGGTCCCGAACCGCACGGACATACCCATGTCCATCCAGCCGCGCCGCGAGGGTACGGTTACAGCTCTGCTTTGCTGAACTGTAACAAGATACGCTCTATATTTTACTCGTAGGTGATTACCGTGGTCTCGCCCGCTTTGGCATCCATTCCCGACAGATACCGGATGTTTGAGGCGTTTCCTTCGTCTGTCACCAGGAATACCGTGGTCTTAGGATGGCCCGCGGCCTTGATTTTCTCCGGAGTGAAGGAAATCAGACGGTCACCGCGGCGCACCCGGTCGCCGGATTTTACGAACAGCTCGAAGCCGTCTCCACCCATATCCACCGTGTCAATGCCCACATGGATCAGAAGCTCCATGCCGTTGTCCAGCGTCAGACCGCAGGCATGCCTGCTGTCCTCCATGACAACGCTGACCGTAGCGTCGGCCGGCGCGTAAACCACGTCGTTGTCCGGTTCAAAGGCAACGCCCTCGCCCATAATCTTCTGGGAAAATACTTCATCCGGCACTTCCTCAAGGGGAATTACCTTTCCGGTAAGCACAGCCTTCAGTTCACCAGGAGCCGCCAAAGCAGAACCCTCCGCCCCAACGTCCGCTCCGCTGCCGGACACTGCATCGCCTGCAGCGCTGCCGCCTGCCATACCGCCGGTCATACTGTCGCCCGCCGCGCTGCCGTCTGCCACGCTGCCGCTTGCCGCGCCGGCTGCTGCCGCAGCCTGCTGGGCTTCTTCACCCACAAGTTCTTCTCTGGAAAGCTTCTTTTTCCCTACAAGAAAGGTCAGCACAAAGGGAACCGCTATCGCAACGGCCATGCACAGCAGGAAGATGCCCCAATACTGCGGAAAGATAGAGAGAATGCCCGGAAGTCCGCCTACGCCGATGCTGACGGCCTCCACCCCAAAGCCTACGGAAACCACTGCCGCTGCTGCGGAACCGATCATGCCGCAGATCAGCGGGAATACATATTTCAGATTTACACCGAACAAGGCCGGTTCCGTAACACCCAGGTAACAGGAAATACAAGCCGGAACGTTCACCTGCTGGGCCCGCTCATTCTTTTTCTGAAGCACAGACATAGCAAGAACCGCGGAGCCCTGGGCGATATTGCTCAGCGCAATCATCGGCCACAGCATCGTGCCGTCAAAGAGGTTTACCAGCTGGCTGTCGATGGCGTTGGTCATATGATGAAGCCCGGTCATAACAATGGGCGCGTACAGGAAACCGAATACCGCCGCGAAAATCGTGCGGAAGCTTGAGGTCAGTCCCGCGTAAACCGCGTCGCCGATGGCGTTTCCGATTCTCCAGCCGATAGGGCCCACCACTGTATGGGCGATGATTACGGCCGGAAGCAGAGAGCAGAATGGCACCACAATCATGCTGATGACTGCCGGGCAGTGCTTACGGAAGAATTTCTCCAGATATACCAGCACAAAGCCTGCCATAATCGCGGCGATTACCTGTCCCTGATAACCGATCATCTGCACCTTTGCAAAGCCGAAATCCCAGACCGGAATCTCCGACGCCGGCGTCGTCGCCACGGAAAAGCCGTTTAAAAGCTGAGGAGAAACCAGCGTCAGGCCAAGGACAATACCAAGAATCTGGGTTGTTCCCATTTTCTTTGTGATGGACCATACGATTCCCACAGGCAGCAGATGGAACACGGCCTCTCCGATCAGCCAGAGGAAACTGTAAACCCCTGCCCAGAACTGGGAAATGTCTGCCAGGCTCTGGGTACCATTGTTGAAGAAATTAATTTCACCGATGATGTTGCGAAAACCTAAAATCAAACCGCCGCAGATCAGCGCGGGTATAATCGGGGCAAAAATCTCGCCCAGATTGCTCATAATTCGCTGAACCACATTCTGGTTTGTCTTGGCAGCCTCCTTCGCCGCCTCCTTGCTTACGCCCTCGATGCCCGCGTATGCTGTAAATTCATTATAAAACGTGGACACATCGTTTCCGATAATCACCTGGTACTGGCCAGCCTGGGTGAAGGTTCCCTTCACGGACCCAAGCTTTTCAATCTCTGCCGTGTCCGCCTTTTTCGGATCTGCCAGAACAAAACGCATCCTGGTCATGCAGTGGGAAACCGCATGAATGTTTTCCTTTCCACCGATGAGCCGAAGCAGCTCTTTGACATCCTTGTCATACTTCGCCATTTCTCGGTTCCTCCTTTTTCTCTCTTTTCATCACTGTTCGCATCGAACTTGTTTGAACAAATTTATACTAACGCACTTGTTTAAACATGTCAACCTGATTTTCATATTTTGTCACACTTGCGGTAACAGTTCAGCCCAGGTCTGCGCACATGCTGCGCAGACCGTAAGAATGTGATTCAGGCAACCACTTGCGCTTTTTTCCCCGCCGCTTTATAATATCAGCGTATCACAACGGAGGAAACGAATCGTAACGATTCCGCAAGGCCAAACTGCAGCAAAAGATCCGCCCCTCCAAAGGAGTGTTTCATGCCCAAGACGAAATATGACCGCATTTACCGGGATTTAAAAACAAAAATCGAAGCCGGCGACTATGAATATCAGGAGCTGCTTCCCTCGGAGAGCAGCCTGATTAATGAATACGACTGTTCCAGAAACACCGTGCGGCGCGCCATCGCCGCCCTTGTGCGGGACGGCTATGTGCAGACCATGCAGGGAAAAGGCGTGCGCAATATTTACCGGCCTCTCGCCCAGGCCTCTTTTACCCTGGGCACCATCGAATCCTTCCGGGAATCCGCGGCCCGGAACCACCAGGAAAGCTCCACAAAAGTGGTCTGCTTCGCGGAACTGACTGCGGACGCAAAGATCGCCCGGAAAACGGGATTCGCGGCCGGTTCTGAATTATATTATTTACAAAGAGTCCATTATTTAGATGGGAAAGCGCTGATTTTAAATCACAATTATTTTTTAAAGTCCGCGGTTCCCGGTCTGACAAAGGAAATCGCGGAGAACTCCATCTACGCATATCTTGAGCATACCCTGCATATGACTATTGTAAACAGCATCAGGATTATGACTGTGGAAAAAATTACGGAAATTGATGAGAAATATCTGGAAGTGAATCAAAATGAATACAACTGTCTGGCTGTAGTCAGCAGCCACACGTACAACAGCGACGGGGTCATGTTTGAGTTTACCCAGTCCCGGCACCGTCCCGATTATTTTCGCTTTCAGGACAATGCTGTCCGCCGGCGGTTCTGATGGGGTGCCCCCTGACCGCCGCTGTGGGCGGACTCTGGCAGCGGACCGGAAACTATTGCCTGGCTCTGCGCCGCCTTGGCGTGACACCGGTGGTCACGCTGGATACGAGCCTGGCCGCCTCCTGCGATCTTCTCATTCTGCCCGGAGGCAATGATCCGGACCCGTCCCTGTTCGGGGAACCCTGGTGCGGCTCCCGGATCGTAGAGCGGGCCCTGGATCTGCGGCAGCTTGCTCTGCTTACCGCCTTTGTCCGGACAAGGAAGCCAGTCCTTGGCATATGCAAGGGTATGCAGCTTATCAACATCTGGTTCGGAGGCTCCGTCATTCAGGATCTGTCCACCCGTTCTCTCCATCAGTATTCCGGACAGGATCAGGTACACGGCTCCGCCGCGGCAGCCGGTTCCTGGCTTGCCGCTCTGTACGGAACGGCGTTTTTTGTGAACAGCGCCCATCACCAGGGCATCGGCCTCCCCGGACGGGAGCTTCAGATCATACAAAAAGCTCCGGACGGTGTGTCCGAAGCTCTGGTTCATGAAAAGCTTCCGATTTTCGGTGTGCAGTGGCATCCGGAACGGATGGCCTTCTCCCTGCGCCGAAGCGATACCCCAGACGGAAAGCGGGTCCTGGAATACCTGCTGCGGCTGGCCGCACAGCGGTAATCGGCGGCAGCTGTGTCGATACCCGCATGCGTCCCGGCTGCCGGGCCGCCTTACTGATAACTGCGGAAGAAATCCTTCAGATTCGTCAGGGCCGTCACCAGTACCCTGGTCTCATTCTCCGAAAGTCCCGCCAGGGTCGCCTGGATCATCTCCCGGTGAAACCGCTCGTGATGGTCATAGGCCCTGCGCCCTTTTCCCGTCAGAGAAATCAGCACCACCCGCCGGTCCTTTTCGCTCCGGACACGGGTGATATATCCTTTTTTTACCAGGTTGTTGACGGCAATCGTCAGAGTCCCCACCGTAATGTTCAGGGATTTCGCCACCGATGACATATTCCGCGCCTCGTCCCGTCCCACTGCCGCGATAATGTGCATATCATTGTTGGAAATATCTTTAAATTCCTCTGTGATAATGGCTTTTCCCTCTATCGTCATAATATCGTTAAAGAGATTCACCAGAACATCGTCAAGTGTTTTATACGCTTCCATCCTGCCGCCTCCTTTTCGCAGGGAATGCAGTGCATAATTGTTAATTAATCAAATATTTTGAATATCAAACTATCTGTATTATACACCACTTTCCCCAGGCTGACAACAAGAAAATGAAGGAAACGGTTACTGACGATAATAGCTTAAAAAGTCTCCCAGCTTGCCCATGGCCTCCTTCAAAATCTCGATTCTGGGCAGGTACACCACCCGGAAGTGGTCAGGCTGCTTCCAGTTAAATCCGCTTCCCTGCACAACCAGAAGCTTTTTCTCCTTCAGCAGATCCAGGGCAAATTTTTCATCATTTACAATATTGAACTTTTTCAGATCCAGCTTCGGGAAGATGTAAAAAGCCGCCTTGGGTTTTACGGCGCTGACTCCCGGAATGTCGTTGAGGGCCTTATAGATGTACTCGCGCTGCTCGTAAATCCGTCCGCCCGGCACAATGTAGCTGTTTACGCTCTGATAGCCCCAAAGAGCCGTCTGCACAATGGACTGGGCGGGCACATTGGAACAGAGGCGCATATTGGAGAGCATGTTCAGCCCTTCCATGTAGTCCTTCGCCATTTCCAGCCGGCCGCTTAAAATCATCCAGCCGATGCGGAAGCCCGCGATCATGTGAGATTTCGAGAGGCCGCTGAAAGTCACACAGAACAGATCCGGGGCCAGGGACGCGATGGAAATATGCTTCTCTCCATCCATCACAAGCCGGTCGTAAATCTCATCTGAGAAAATAATAAGCTGATGTTCTCTGGCCACCTGCACGATCTGCTCCAGTACCTCCTTCGGGTACAGCGCGCCTGTGGGATTGTTGGGGTTGATAATCACGATGGCCTTTGTCCGGTCCGTCACCTTTTTCCGGATGTCGTCGATATCCGGATACCAGTCAGCCTGCTCGTCGCAGACGTAATGCACGGCCTTGCCTCCCGCCAGGGTGGCGCAGGCAGTCCAGAGAGGATAATCCGGAGATGGAATCAGAACCTCGTCCCCATCGTCCAGAAGGGCGGACATGGAAATATTAATCAGTTCGCTGACGCCGTTTCCCGTATAGATGTTCTCGATGGAAACATTCGGCAGGCCTTTTACCTGGGCATACTGCATGATGGCCTTTCTGGCTGAGAAAAGTCCTCTGGCGTTGGAATAGCCCTCGCACTCGGTAAGCTGCTGGCGCATGTCGTAGATGACCTCGTCCGGCGTCCGGAAACCAAAGGGCGCGGGATTGCCGATATTCAGTTTCAGGATCTGTGTTCCCGCTTCCTCCATCCGCTCGGCCTCATCCACCACCGGCCCTCTCACGTCATACAATACATTGTTCAGCTTTGATGATTTTTTAAATTCCCGCATTTTTCTTCCTCCCGAATTTTCTTTATCTGAATCCGATCCCGCTGCGGCCCCTGCCCGGGGAACGGCCGCGCTCTCTGGCTGCCTCGCCGAGGCCGTGCTCCCGGCGCCTGTCTGTCGCTCCGGCTCGCTCCTGCCAGCCGCCTGCTCCTCCGGCTCGCTCCCCGCTGTCTGTCGCTTCCGCTCACTTCTGCCGGCCGCCTGCTCCTCCGGCTCGTTCCCGGCGCCTGCCAGCCGTTCCGGCTCGCTTTCGCCGCCTGCCAGCCACTCCGGCGTCACCTGGAGCGTTTTTGCCAGAAAACGGAGAATCTCCTCCCGCGGAATCGTTTTTCCGCTGACATACTGGCTCATATGGCTCTTTCCAAGCTTCACACCCGCCTGGGATGCCGCCCGGATCACATCCACCTGCTTCATCCCCTGCCGGTTCAACGCGTCTTTCAATCTGTCTGCAAAGGTCTCCTTAGGCATCGCTTTCCTCCATAAGTTCAATTTTGCTTTGTTTGCTCGCGATAATTGAACTTTAATCATACCATCTTGGTTCAACAGGTGAAGTATAGCATAGATTTTTCAAAAGTTCAATATATATTTCTCAAAAAGTTCATTTTCAGGCTGCAGTTCAATCTTACTGAACCGTAGCTGCAAAAATCCATTTGAAATCACCTTCGGCGATGGGATTTTCGCAGCCTGAAAAAAATCGGATAGGGGAAGCTCTCCTTCCCCTATCCGTCTTTTTTCGTAACAGTTCAGCCCTGCTGAACCGTTCCCTTTTTTCTTCCGTCTCGTATTGTCAATTCGGACGCACTAGCAGTTCAACGTCAGATCAGTTCCATATCCTTAAACGCTGTTTTCTTCTCAACTGCCTCCGCCACGTAAGCCATCCTGGACAGATCGCCGATGAGAATCGCGCCGGCCAGACGGCCGTTTAAGAAATAATATTTGGCGTACTGCTTCTTGCCCATGTCTTTGAGTTCCACGGTCTTGTAAACCAGATCCGGATTCTTTCCGTTGTCTCCGGCGGCATACAGGGCCGTGCCCATGCCGTGGAAGGTAAGTGCCGCAGGTACGGGAACGTACTCGATGGCTTCTCCGGCCGCGTTGGCGCCGGCAACCTTGCCCTGATCCACCGCTTCCGGCCAGATGGCGTAGTTCATGCCCTCAAACTGAGCGCAGTCGCCGCAGGCGAAAATATCCGGGTCGCTGGTAGCCATATGGCTGTCTGCCACAACGGCGCGGTCCACCGTAAGCCCTGCCTCCTTTGCCAGCGCGCTGTTTGCCCGAACGCCGCAGGACACAATCACAAGCTCCGCGGGAATCACCGTGCCGTCCGCCAGACGCACGCCTGAGGCATGGCCGTCGCCTTCAATGGCCTCGATGGTAACGCCGGTCTCGATGCGGATGCCCCGGTCACCTGCAATGGCCTTCAGCATATCGCCTGCCGTCTGGTCAAGCTGGCGGCCCATCAGCATCGGAGCCAGCTCCAGAACCGTCACGTTCAGCTTGGACTTGCGCAGCTCCCAGGCCGCTTCCAGTCCCAGCACGCCGCCGCCGATGACTACGGCGTTCTTAACGCTGCCCAGCATAGCCGCGATCTTCTTCGTATCATCCAGACGGCGGATGGTGGCGACGCCCTCCTTGTCCGCTCCGGAAATGGGCGGAACAAAGCATTCGCTTCCCAGGGCGTAGATCAGCTTCGTATACTGAAGCTTTGTGCCGTCTTCCAGGGATACCTCTTTTGCCTTGGGATCGATGGCCGTGACCTTTCTTCCCAGCACCTGGACAATGCTGTTCTCCTCGTACCACTCCTCCTCGTGCATGGCAATCTGATCTGCCGTCAGGCCAGCCATCATGGATTTGGTAAGCATTGGGCGGTTATATCCACTGTAAGGCTCCTCGGACACCAGAACGATGGAACCGGTCTTATCCCGCTCCCGGATGGCCGCCGCGGCGTTCACGCCTGCCGCTCCGTTTCCGAGGATCAGGTAAAGGTTCTTCGTGTCGTTGGAGTAGCTCGTCTCATCGTCCTCCACCGGAACAAAGTTCTCTTTGCCGACTCCGCAGACCGGACAGGTTTCCAGAGAGGCATCAAAGATCTCGCCGCAGACAAGACATTTCACCAGTTTTCTGGCGCCCTTGCCGGATTTCTTCTTGGGGTTCTCCTTATCCTGAAGAATACAGCCGAAATTGTAACCGTACTCATAAGCGTCCATAAGCTGAACCTCGTCCGGACGGAAGCGAACCTTAAAGCCGTCCACCACGTTCATCTTCAGCTGCTTTAAGCGCTCCAGGATATGGGGCACGCCCTCGCCGCTCCAGCCGTAGCTTCCGAAAGCGCTGGCAAGCTTTCCGCCGTGGGTTCCCGCGAAAATAGAGGTGGTCAGGTCCCAGATGGGCTTCAAGGCCTCTCCCACAATCGTCGGCGTACCGAACAGGATGCCGTCCGCGAAGCCCAGCTCCTCCAGAACCTTCGCGGAATCCGCGGTTACCATATCGTAGGAGCGGACATCAATGTCGCCGCTGTCGGCAATACCGCGGCCAATCTGCTCCGCCAGGGATTTCGTGTAGCCGTAGGCGCTGACATAGGGGATAATAACCGTCTTTTTCTTGTTCGGATTTACCACGGTACACCATTCTTCATAGGTATTCAGCATAAAGGCGATGTCCGTATCCAGAACCGGACCGTGCCCCGGACAGATCATAGAGAGATCCAGGGCGCGCACCCGTTCCAGAGCCTTCAGCATGTACGGCTTAAAGGGGCCGATAATACAGTCGAAATAGTATTTCGTGGCGCGCATATAGTCATCATGGTTCTTCACACTGCTCACCAGCACATCGTGGAAACCATAATGGGAACCGAAGGAATCACAGGTAACCAGAACCTGCTCCTCCTCGATGTAGGTATACATGGTATCCGGCCAGTGAAGATTGGGCACCACCATAAACCGAAGCGTGCGGTCGCCGATCCGCATGGTCTCCTCATCCTGTACGGCAATGCTGTAGAAGTCACGATTCACGATCTCTTTCAGGAAGCCGATGGCGCAGCCGGTGGCAATAATCTTGATATTCGGATTCAGCTCCAGCAAACGCGCGATGCTCCCGGCGTGATCCGGCTCCGTATGGCTTACCACCAGGTAATCGATATCCGCAATGTCCGTCAGTTCCTGGACTTTTTCCAGATACTCGTCAAAAAACACTTCCTTAGCCGTCTCAAAGAGAACCGTCTTGCCTCCTGTCTTCATCAGATAGGAGTTATAGGAAGTGCCGAACTCTGTATACATAATAATGTCGAATACGCGGAGCGTATCGTCCACGATTCCCACCCAGTAAAAATTGTCACGCAGTTTTAAAGTTTTCATTCGTTCTCCTTTCCCGTCCTTTCGCAAACCGGCGCGCGAAAAGCGCTTCCGAGCGGCTGCTGACAGCAGCCGCCCGGTGTTTTAGTCCTCAGCCGGCTCAAACTCGTCCTTTCCAACGCCGCAGACAGGGCATACCCAGTCATCCGGAAGATCCTCAAAAGCGGTTCCGGGAGCGATTCCGTTATCCGGATCTCCAACCTCAGGATCATATTCATAGCCGCAGGGTACGCATACATATTTTTTCATCTTATTCACCTTATTCCTTTCAAATTTGATATAATAGTAACAGTCCATGTCCGCGCGATACAGCGCAGACTGACGGTTCCTCAAACGGTTGTTAAACAATTACTAGTATTTACCGATGTGTCTATTATATTCCATTTTCCGGGAAAAATCTGTTGCAATCGCAACACTTTTCCCATTTGCAGGAGGTTTTTATGTTTCCCTCGTCCTGTCCACTTTTTCAGGACATCCGTCCTGACGAATATGAGCAGATGATGCGCTGCTTTCACGCCCATCTGAAGTCCTACCGGGCCGGGCAGCTAATCAGTACCTATGACAGTGACAGCCGTATGATCGGCGTCGTACTATCCGGAGAGGCGAGTCTCGTGCGCCAGTACCGGGACGGCAGACAGCTCCTGGTGGAACGTCTTCTGCCCGGAAGCGTATTTGGAGAGGTTCTGTCCTATGTTTCCCCGGAGACTGGAGCTCTGCAGGTATTCTGCGTCCGGGACGCTTCGATTCAGTACCTGGATTATCCGCACTTGATCAAGCGCTGTCCCAAAGCCTGCGCTCATCACAGCCAGCTTGTCAGCAATACCATCCAGCTTTTATCCGGGAAAGCCGTTGAAATGTCCGAACGTCTGGAAATCCTGAGCCAGCGCAATATTCACGATAAGCTGGTCTGCTGTTTTTTGCTTCTGGCTGCCAAAAACGGCCGGGAAACACAGTCCGAAGACTCCCTGACCTTCACTCTGCCCTTTTCCCTGTCCACCCTGGCCGACTACATCGGCGCTGATCGAAGCGCCATGATGCGGGAAATCCGAAAAATGAAAGACAGCCAAGAGCTTTCCATCGTCAAGCGCACCGTACATCTTCGAAAACCTGACGGCAGCCGTTTAGCCTAGGGCCGGGCGCTTATACCGGAAACATCTGCTGCACCAGCAGGACGCTGGCCGCGATTCCCCCGATGGACGCGATCATGGCTCCCGCCAGCGTATAGCGGCTCTTTGTCACCTTAACCGTCATAAAATAGACCGACATTGTATAAAAGACGGTTTCCGTGCAGCCGCCCATAACGGATACCAGCATTCCAAGTCTGGAATCAGGCCCATAGTTTTTAAAAATGTCCAGCATCAGACCGGTGGCCGCGCTGCTGGAAAACATCCGTATAATGCTGTACGGGATCAGCTCCTGGGGAAAGCCGGTAAAGGCCAGCAGCTTTTCCAGAAGCCCGGCCAGGAAATCCAGGAAGCCGGACGCGCGCAGCACGCCCACGGCAGTCATTAGCCCCACCAGAGTCGGCATGATCCGAAAAGCAGTGGCAATGCCGTCTCTGCCGCCCCGAATAAAGCTTTCATACACCCTGCATTTTTTCAAAAGTCCATAGGCCACCACGTACAAGATCACAAAGGGAACCATATACACCGAGAGAAAAACCAGAAATTCCATCTCTTACCTGTCCCGCAGCGGATTTTCCATTACAGTTCAGCCTTTGAACTGTAACTGCAAAAATCCATTTGAAATCGCCTTCGGCGATGGGATTTTCCCGCCGCGCTTCCCATTTTTATTTACCTTATGCCGCATGTCCGGGATTCATGCCTTGCCCCGCCCAAAGTTCCGCGCCAAAGACGGAAATGCGCAAAAAAACAGACAGGAAACGCTTTTCAAAATTCCTGTCTGCCTATATCCGCGCCGCGTCCGCCTATGGGGAGGCATCTTCCTTTGCTGTTTCCTCCTCCTACGCGGTCGTATCCGTTCCAGACGTTTCCTCTGCCCGCGCGGTCGTATCTGTTCCCGACGCTTCGCCCGCCTGGGCGGCCGTATCTGCTTCCGACGCTTCCTTCGTCTGGACGGCTGTATCTGTCTGTCCCGCCGCGTCTATCTCAACGCCCGTCTCGGACTCAGAGGACAGGGCGCAGGGCTGATCCGTGGACAGCCAGCGGATAAACTCCACCGCCGTATCCGGATTCTTTCCGGAAACCACTACCGCCACGTAGATGGGATCGTAGTAAACCATCTCGTAAGAAAGCCAGCGCTCGCTTTCCCCGATCTCCAGGATGTAATCGTCCACCATATTATCCTGAAGCGCTTCATATAAATCATCGTCCAAAACCTCGCTGAGCTTATAGAACACATCATGATCTTCATAATATTTTAAAAACTGCTCGTCTCCCACAAGGATGTCCATGGAACCGGATCCGACGAGAACCGTCATTTTCATCGTCATGGAATAGTCCATCTCATTTATATTGCCTACCTGGATGGAAGAATCAAAGTTTATCTGATGGTATTGGTCGTCATCCCCCAGATACTCCTTAAAATCCGCGGCAAGCTGGGTGGTGTCGTTTATGGCGTTCACCACCGTCACGCAGAGAATATCCTCGTACTTCATCCGTTCAATCCAGTTTACCACGCCGATAATGGCCAGAATGCCCAGAATGATCCCCGCTATGTGGAGCTTGTAGTAATTCCATATATACTCTGCTTTCGCCTGGAAGCCCAAAGAAGAGATCTTCTGCCACTCAAGCTGGCGCTTCTCTTTTGGGGTAAGATCCGATTCGTATCGTTTCTGCGAAGATGACTCATCAAGGTTATCTCCGGGGACACCGGGAATGTGTACCCTCGTTCCCTGCGTTTTTTTATTCTTCCGGTTCTTCTTTTCCATCTGTAACTCCTTTCAGGCTCAGAATGCGCATAAACTCTTCGCCTGTTATGGTTTCGTGTTCGTAGAGGTATTTTGAGATCTCATGGAGCTTTCCTATATTGTCCTTCAGAATCTGCATCGCCTTTTCGTGCTGCTGCTTTACCAGCTCCACAACCTGCTTGTCGATCACCGTCTGGGTTTCCGCGGAGCAGGTCAGGGAGGCGTCGCCGCCCAGGTACTGGTTAGACATGCTTTCCATAGCTACCATGTCGAAGTCTTGGCTCATACCGTACCGGGTAATCATGGCCCTGGCAAGCTTCGTGGCCTGTTCGATATCATTGGAAGCTCCTGTGGTAATCTGCCCGAAAATCAGCTCCTCCGCCGAACGGCCTCCGGTGAGTGTGGCGATCTTATTCTCCATCTCCTCTTTTGTCATAAGGTAATGCTCGCCCTCGTCCACCTGCATGGTATAGCCCAGGGCGCCGGAGGTACGGGGGATAATCGTAATCTTATGCACCGGAGCGGACTCTGTCTGCATAGCCGCCACCAGGGCATGGCCCACCTCGTGGTAGGCAACCACCAGCTTTTCTTTGTTGGAGAGCACGCGGTTCTTTTTCTGGTAGCCGGCAATGACGACCTCCACGCTTTCCTCCAAATCCGCCTGGGTGGCGAATTTCCTCCCATCCCGGACAGCCCGGAGCGCGCCCTCGTTTATAATGTTCGCCAGCTCCGCTCCCGAGGCGCCCGCGGCCGCTCTGGCAATGGCCCCGAAATCCACGTTATCCGCCAGCTTGATCTTTTTCGCGTGTACCTTCAGGATGTCGATTCTTCCCTGAAGATCCGGAAGCTCCACCGGAACCCGCCGGTCAAAACGGCCGGGACGCAGCAGTGCCGGGTCCAGGGAATCCGGACGGTTCGTGGCAGCCAGGATCACAACGCCCTTGGAGCCGTCAAAGCCGTCCATCTCCGTCAGGAGCTGGTTCAGCGTCTGCTCACGCTCGTCGTTTCCTCCGGGGAGACCGGAGTCACGCTTCTTTCCGATGGTATCGATCTCGTCAATAAAAACGATACAGGGGGCCTTTTCATTGGCCTGCTTAAACAGGTCGCGGACCTTGGCGGCTCCCATACCTACAAACATCTCCACAAACTCGGAACCGGAGATCGAGAAGAACGGTACGTTCGCCTCTCCGGCCACAGCCTTCGCCAGAAGGGTTTTTCCGGTTCCCGGAGGGCCTACCAGCAGCGCTCCTTTCGGCATGGACGCGCCGATTTCCTGATATTTTTTCGGGTTGTGAAGAAAATCCACGATCTCGGTGAGAATCTCCTTCGCCTCATCCTCCCCGGCCACATCGGAAAACTTAATGCCCGTGGTGGACTTCACATACACCTTGGCATTGCTCTTTCCCATGCCGAACATCATGGAATCGCCCCCGCCCATCCTGGCGGTCATCTTTTTCATCATATACTGGCCTACCGCCACAATCACCACAATAGGCAGCACAAAGCCCACAAGGAAGCTGACGATGGGCGAGGCCTCCTGCACAATCTCTTTCGAGAACTGAGCGCCGGACTCATACAGCCGGTTTACAAGCTGAATATCATCCATAACTCCGGTTCTGTAAACATTCTGCTGATCCTTGTCCGTAAACGTAATCTGGGTATCGGTGATGTCCACATACCCCACTTCTTTATTGTCCAGCATCTGAAGAAAGGTGCTGTAATCCACATCCTGTACCTGTCTCTGCATAAGAGAAGGGTACACCAGGAAATTAATCACAAGCAGGACAATCATCGCAATGACATAATAAAAGATCAGCGGCTTTTTCGGAGTTTTCATTTCCTGCATAACTTATTCTCCTTTCCGATAACCGTTCAGACGCTTCCGCAGGCATCTGCGGCAGAAGCCGTTGTCCGCGCACAGAGGCGCGGACATTCTAAACAATTATCTCGTTTTATTATAAAATGCGGTATGCGAAAAAACAATGTTCATTTTCTAAATTTAATATAAAATTTCTAACAGTTCAGCCCTACTATGGCCTTTAAGACGGAAACCGCCGGTTCAATCAGCGCGTCAGGAAACTCATAGGAATCCGTGTGCAGCCCCGGGTGCCTCTCCCCGGGATTTCTGCCCTGCTCCGGATACGCCGCATGGGACTGTCTGCCCAGAATCCGAATGGTAAGGCCCAGGGATGCGCAGGAAAATACGCCGTCCCGCAGCAGCACGGTTCCTAGGGTCAAGAAAATTTATCAAAATCGCTGCCGTCTCCCTCTCACAGCCGGAAAGCTCCGGATGCCTGTGAAGCTCTCCACGCAGCTTTCTGAGCGCCTGCCAGTCTTCCATGTTTGTTCCTCCTGCTCTCAAAATCCGCCGCAGGGCGGTCTCTAAGAAAGGGCCGCGGTCCTTTCCCGGATTTCTGTTACGCGGATATTCGCGGTCCGCTTCTTATCTGCAATCACACGCAGGACAAGCTGTCTTACGCGATTAAATGCCCCGCAGCAAAGGGCTGCGAGGCAAGCCGTCTCATGGATTTCCATACTTTCCGCGCGATACCGTCTCGCAAAACAGCAAAACAACGCGGTTCTACTCGCAGACATACTCCGCCAGATTCTCCAGAAGATCCTGGCATTCCCTGTCCTGGACCTGCACTTCCAGATCGTCGGCGCTCCCGACCGTAAAAGCGCCGATGATGGATTTCGCGTCCACAACCGAGTTTCCGCTGACAAGCTGGATCGTATAATCGTAGTGGTTCACAATATCAACAAACCGGATAATATCCTCCGGCTTGTGAAAGCTGATCGGAATCTTTGTCACCGTATCCGGCCCCCTTCCTCTGCGGCAGCCTGTATTTCCGACAGTGCGCCGGCACTATTTGCTCTACGCCATTTAGCCGCAGGACGGGCCGGTATGCGAAAACAGCCTGCCAATGCGGCATCCCAGCGGCAGGGCGCGAGCCCGCCGCTTCTCATGTTTATTATACCTGCTTTATATCGGTTTGCAAGGGGTTCCCGGCCGGAAAACCGCTTTTCGTGGAATCTGACGGCTTTTTCCGTTTATTTCCGGCGAATTGACGAGTACCATGAGCATCGTTCAGCCCAGGTCCGCGCGCATGCCGCGCAGCCGCAAAGTCTGCGTTGCAGTCGTCTGCTATTTGTGATAGGATGAAGCCAACAGCTGCTGTGCACGGCATCCATAAGCAGCAGCCAAGGAGGGGAATTTGTATGATACGGATTTTAATTGTGGAGGATGAGGAGCCCATCGCGAACCTAATCCGCATGAACCTGACCCGGGCGGGCTATCAGTGTGAAATCGCTCCGGATGGGGAACTTGCCGCGGATCGGATCGAAAATCAGAGCTATGACCTGATTCTGCTGGATATTATGCTTCCAAAGCTTGACGGTTATGAGGTTCTGGAATACGCCATGGCGGTGGATATCCCCGTGATTTTCCTGACAGCCATGGGGGAGACTTCCCAGAAGGTCAAGGGCCTGAAGCTGGGGGCTGAGGATTATATCGCCAAGCCTTTTGAAATTCAGGAGCTTCTGGCCCGGGTGGAGGCGGTGCTGCGCCGCTGCCGGAAAACGGACCGGCGGCTTCACTTTCTTGATATTGACATTGACACGGATTCCCGTACCGTACAGAAGCAGGGGAAACCGGTGGATCTCACGGTAAAGGAATACGAGCTTCTGCTCCTGTTTCTGCGCAACAAAAACCGGGCCCTTTACCGGGAAGTGATTTACGAAAACGTATGGGGCGGCGAGTACAGCGGGGTTGGACGGACGGTAGACCTCCACGTCCAGCGGTTAAAGAAAAAGCTGGGACTCGAGGACCATATCACAGCCATTTACAAAGTCGGATACCGCCTTACGGTATAACATGCGCCATTAAGAAAGGAGGACGCAATGCGGCTGTCCTGGAAACTATTTTTTCTGACCACGCCGGTCTTTGTCCTGTTTCTGACCATATTCGGAGCCTGGATTATCCAGTCCAGCTTTGACAGCAGCCTGGAAAAAGAGCTGGATCGCTGCATGGTGGAGAACGAGCTGTTTCAGACTTCCTACGAGCTGTCCCTGAACAGCCTCTCTGAGGAGCAGAGAGAGCAGACAACCGTCCGCCGCATCATTGAAAGCTTTCATAAAAACCGCGGAAAAGGCGCGGGAAACGCGCGGGTTTACAGCGAAGATGGGACGGTTCTGTACGAGGACAGCGCCCTGCGTCCCCAGACTTCCATCCGCGAGTCTCTGACCGCGGAAAACAATGTAGGAAGCGAAGTCGTGCGGGAGGACGGAAAAACATATGTTGTGGTGCTGGCGAAAATGTCAAACGGAGAATTTGTGGAGACGAGCCGGAATATTTCCTCTCTTTTTGCCGACCGGGACGCCATGTACTCCAGGTATCAGATCGGCGCTCTGCTTCTGACCGCCCTTGTGGGCGGCATGATTTTTCTGCTGCTGTTTCTGGTCATGCGGAACATGCAGACGCTTTCCAGGGCCACCCGCCAGTTCGCCCAGGGCAATTACAGCACCCGGGTATCCATCCGCAGCAGCGATGAGGTGGGACATCTGGCGGAAGACTTTAACTGGATGGCCAACGCTATGAGCCTCCAGATGGAGCAGCTCAAAGACGAGGTGCACCGGCAGGAGGCCTTCAGCTCCGCCTTTGCCCACGAACTGAAAACGCCTCTGACCTCCATTATCGGATACGCGGATACGATCCGCCAGATGGATCTCTCTAAGGAGGAGACGGATATGTGCGCCGGGTACATTTACCATCAGGGAAAGCGTCTTCAGTCTCTCTCCTACAAGCTTCTTGAAATGTCCATGGCCTCCGGCCAGGAAATTTCCAAGAAAAAAATCCCGGTTTCCGAGCTGTTCCAGGAGGTCTCCCAGATAACGGCCCAATCTTTGTCCGAAAAGAACCTGATCCTCAGAATCCGGGCTGAAAGCGGAACGGTCTTGGGCGACCGGGATCTGCTGACCTCCGTCTTTTTGAACCTCATCGATAACGCCAGAAAGGCCTCTCCCGAAGGAAAAACCATTTATCTCACCGGTGAGAACGCGGGCGGCGTCTATACGGTGTACGTGGAAGACGAAGGGCCCGGCATTCCTCCCAAGGAGCTTCCCCATATCACCGAGGCGTTTTATATGGTGGACAAGTCCCGATCCCGCAGGGAGGGCGGGGCCGGTCTTGGGCTGGCGCTCTGCCAGCGAATCGTAAGTCTCCACCAGGCAAGCTGGCAGTTTGAAAACCGTCCGGAGGGCGGCCTGAAAGTCACCCTGCGTTTCGGTCCGCCGGAATCCGGCCGAAGAGAGCGGAGAAGCCGCCGCCCCCGCCGGGAAAATCCCGCGTCCAGGCACAACGTACTCCGGAGCAGAACCGAATCCGCGCCGTCCGGGCCTTCCGAGAGCCAGCCGCCTTCACAAACGGGACGCCGTTTCCGTAAAACGCAGAAGGGAGGACGCCTATGAACCGAAAGAAAAAAAGACGCGCGGTTTTGGAATATGGAGCCGGTTTCGCCGCTCTGGCTCTGGCCCTGGCTCTGGCATGGTTTTTCCCCGGATGGTACGGACATTGGCAGGATCAAAGGCTTTTGGGGCAGGTGAATCTTTCTTCCAGAGAAAATATCGAGTATATCGACACTGCCTCGCTGAGTATGGCCGGAAAAATGCAGCGGGTAACAGAGGCCGCTTCCTACGCATGGACCTCCCTGGATTCCCCTTCCGTTTTTCAAATCAATCAGTGCAGAAATGCCGTGGAAGCCTGGTGCAGAAACGGCCTTCTGCCAGAGCAGTGCGCCGACTGGATCCTGGAAGAAAATCTTATCTCTATTGACAACGCGCTCGTCATTCTCTACGGAAGGGACGACCTCCAGCAGGGCGTTCTCCCGGTCAGCGTGCAGCATTATTACAGTCCCGGCGACGGCAGCGGCTTCAGCGCCCTGACACTGGTGATGGATCAGGAGCTGGACATGCTTTACTTTGCCGCGCTGTCCGGCAGCGATGCCGCCGATTACCTCGGCAGCCGCTGGAAACCCGCCCGGTCCGGCGCCGCGCTGACCATGGTGCAGGAGGATTTCACGGGTACGGATTTCGCCTATGTCTGCGGCGCCTCGTACTATCATGTCGTCGGCAGCAACAAAAATATTCTCACCGAAGATGTGAATTACATCACCTCCTTGAATGTTTCCCTCACCTTCGATTCCTTTGATTCCTACGCCTACCGCAGGGCGATCGAGGACAACGCCGGAGAGGGCTTTGCCGTCTTCTACGGTGCCCGCTGGTGGCTGGATTTTGTCAGCGAATTTTTCGCAGCATACGGAATCGATGATTTTTACCAGTTTTCCGGGGTAAGCGAACTGCCGCCGGAAGCAGCAACCCAGGCATTGGCGGAAACGTATACTTTTCCATAAATGATACAACTCTGATACAACTTTGAGAAACTTCTGATACACGGAGCCTTTATCCTCTCTGTGAGAGCGGAACCAGTCCCTGCCGCAGCGTCGGCCCGGCACTGCCGCTTCCTCACAGAGGGGATTTTTTGCTGTTGTCTGCATCTGCCGCGAACGACGGTAAGCAGTAACGATACTGTATGAAAGTAACGGTTCCGCAAAGCTGAACTGTTACGTATGAAAAATACGCGGCCCGCAGGCGAACAGGCATCGTGCGGCTGCTTGGAAAAGGAGAAGGTTGGAGCGGAAATCATGAAGACAATCGGAGAACTGGAAGAGGTATTAAAAAAAGAGGGAATTTTGAAGGGATACACGGGGAGTGTGCCGGCCGGCAAACCTCTGACAGGACTTTCCTGGGATTCCCGAAAAGCAAAAAGGGGAGATCTTTTCATCTGTAAGGGCGCCGCTTTTCGGGACAGCTATCTGCAGGAAGCGGCGGACAGAGGCTGTGATCTCTATATCGCGCAGCACCCGATCTTTGTGACAAAGGATATGGGAGGGCTCATTGTCACGGATATCCGCAAGGGAATGGCCGCCATATCCGGCGCTTTCTTTGACTATCGCCCCGGCAGCCCCCGCCTTACCGGAATCACGGGAACCAAGGGAAAAACCACCACGGCCTGGTATTTGAAGGCTATGCTGGATTTCTGGCAGGAGGAATCCGGCGGAAAGGAAACCGGCCTGCTGTCCACCGTGATGAATTATGACGGCAGTAAGCGTGAGGAGGCTGTTATGACCACGCCGGAAGCCCCGGTGCTGCATCAGCATATCGCCAACGCGGCCAGAGAGGGGCTTTCCTATCTGACCATGGAGGTTTCCAGCCAGGCTCTCAAGTACAAGCGGGTCCGGGGCCTGCAGTTTGACGCAGGAATTTTCCTGAATATTTCCGAAGATCACATAAGCCCTCAGGAGCATCAGGATTTTGAGGACTATTTCAACTCCAAACTGGCAATCTTCCGGCAGACGAAAACGGCCTGCGTAAATCTGGATTCCGATTTCGCGGAGCGCATTCTGAAAGCAGCCCGCAAGTCGGATAAAATAATTACCTTCGGGAGGCATCCCCGGGCCGACATCCGCTACAGTCAGGTGAAAACCGAAGGCGGCCGTCTGGCCTTTACCGTAGAATGCCGCCAGTTTACCGAGCACTTTTCCCTGGCTATGCCGGGAAAATTCAACATAGAAAACGCCGTAGCCGCCATTGCCGCGGCTACGGTCTACGGGGTTCCGGTGTCCTGCATGAAAAAGGCACTGGAATCTACAAAGGTTCCCGGCCGAATGGAAACCTTTTTCAGTTCTGACAAGCAGCTCTGCTGTATTGTGGATTTCGCGCACAACCGTCTGAGCTTTGAAAAACTTTATGACGCGGCTTATCAGGAATACCGGTCCTACAAAAAGATCATTACCGTTTTCGGGTGTCCCGGAGGCAAAGCCCTGAATCGCAGGCGGGAGCTTGGTATTCTTGCCGGCCTCTTTTCGGATTATGTATTCCTGACAAGCGACGATCCCGGTACTGAAGCCGTAGAGCAGATTTGCGATGAGCTCAAGTCCTATGTGGAAATGACGGACTGCCCCTGCGGCTGTGTGCCTGACCGGGAAACGGCGATTCGGCTTGCGGTTCAAAAAGGCAGGGAATTCGGGGAGCGGACGCTGATCCTTTTCCTTGGCCGCGGAACCGAACGATGCCAGAGGATCGGAAACCGCCTGATTCCCGGCAGAACAGACTCTGAGATGGTACAGGAAGCGCTGGAAAGGCAGCCGTGAAAGTCACGGCTGCCTTTCTATGCGATAAGCCGGCAGGCGACCAGGTCTGCGCGGCTGGACTGTTGCGATTTTTCAGATTCTGCCGGAAGCGCCGGTATATTCGGCAAGCCGCGCGATGCTCTCCCGGATCACGGAAGCGGAATTGGCGAACTGCCGCGCTTCTTCTCCAGTCAGATGGAACTCTCCGATATCCTCCACGCCCTTCCGGTTCAGGATCGCCGGCACGCCGCAGAAGATTCCGCGCTCGCCGTATTCGCCGTTCAAATAAGCGGATACGGCGTAAATTTTGTTCTCATCGTGCATAACCGCCTTGACAATGGCCGTCACGGCGCCTGCGATTCCATACTGGGTGTTGCCCTTGGCCTTCAGGACATAGCCGCCGGACTTGCGTACTTCCTCCACCATGCTGTCCAGAGCGATGCTGCGGATCCGGTCATTGCTGCCGTCCACCATATGGCGGAAGCTTTTCCCGCCGGCCCGTACATGGCTCCAGGGAATCATCATAGCGTCTCCATGCTCGCCCAGGACATAAGCGTCCACGCTTCTGGGATCGATCATCATTTCTTTCGCGATCAAGTGCTTGAGACGGGCTGTCTCAAGAATCGTTCCGGTGCCGATCACCCTGGAAGATGGGAGGCCGGAAAGCTTCCACACCAGCCAGGACATGGCATCCACGGGGTTGGAAACCACCAGAAAGATCCCGTCAAAGCCGTTTTCCATAACCTGAGGAACGATTCCCCGCATGATCTTCGCCGACTTTTCCAGCGCCGCTCTGCGGTCAGGATTTCCGTCCGTGGGAGCGGCCGCCGTGATGATTACGATGTCCGCGTCGGCGCACTCGGCGTAGCCTCCGGCCCGGACCGCTACATTTCGTCTCTGAAATTCCATGCTGTGCTGCATATCCAGGGCCTCGCCCTCCGCCTTCTCCCGGTTCAGGTCCACAAGCACAATCTCTGCCGCAACGCCCTGAACCACAAGGTTATAGGCGGTGGTGGTTCCCACCAGCCCTGCTCCTACAATCACGATTTTTGATCTGCTTATCTTCATAAAATTGTCCTCCCAAATCCGCTTCTGCTTTGCTTCTCAATAGATCTTTTTCAGTTCGTCTTCCCGAATGCCGTACCGCTTCATAAAGTCCTGAAGCTGGGCATCGCTTCCAATATACTCCGCTTCCTCAAAGTTCCCTGTTTCCAGGTCCACAAATCCCGCGACCCGCTCCCCCGTGCAGATGCTGGCCCGCACGGCCGGAGCCTTTCTGGTCCGGTCAAAGCTTTCGGTATTTTCCCGCTTCCTTTTCCTGAATAACATAAATCCTCCCTTCCGCGCCCGGCGACGGTTACTCGGTGCGCAGTGCTTTCACTGGGTCACGCTTAGCTGCCAGTCTGGACGGGATCAGACCCGCGATCAGGGTAAGAATCATGCTGATCGCCACCAGGATCACGCCCGCCGCCGGCGGAAGCTGGGCGATATTGGAGATATCCAGCCCGCGCTCCACCAGAAGGTTAATCAGCATATTCAAAAGCTCTGTCACCGCGATTCCCAGCGCGCCGGCAGCCACGCCCACGATCACGGTCTCCGCGTTGAATACCCTGGAAATATCTTTTTTCGAAGCGCCGATGCTTCGCAGAATACCGATCTCCTTCGTCCGCTCCAGAACCGAAATATAGGTGATAATTCCGATCATAATAGAGGACACAATCAGGGAGATGGCCACAAAGGCAATCAGGATAGCGCTGATGGCATTGATGATCGTGGTCACAGAGGACATCATCATGCCGATCATGTCCGTATACTGGATCACCAGATTCTCCTGCCCCGCGTCCATGGCGTCCTGGTTGTACGCGTCGATCAGATCCGTGATCTGCTCCTTGGATTCGAAATCCTTCGGATAAATGTCGATCTGGGACGGCGTATCCAGGTCGGCGATTCCAAGTTCCGTCAGATTCTCCTCATAGGTAGCCGACGCCTCCTGACTGTACTGGGTCAGGTACGCCATCCGCTCCTCCTCGTCCAGGGAAGCCAGATACGCCTGCTGCTCCTGGGGCATATTTTCCATCATCGTCTGAAGATCCGTCTCTTCCCCATTCTCAAAGGGCGCTCCGGTAAATACATTGATGTCCGGGTTCTCCGTCTGTTCTTTAACGATCTCGCTTTCATTCACCCGGTTCACCAGCCAGGTCATCAGTTCCGGAAGATAGCCAATGGTCCCTCCGGAGCCGGAGGTGGCAAGCTCCCCGGAGGGCCGGAGGATCCCCACGATCCGGATTTC
The DNA here is from genome assembly GCA_018711185.1 of Candidatus Limivivens intestinipullorum. GTDB lineage: Bacteria > Bacillota > Clostridia > Lachnospirales > Lachnospiraceae > Limivivens > Limivivens intestinipullorum. Next base: position 31,479 of record DVIQ01000033.1, read on the forward strand.
CTGGGCCTCATTCACCAGATTTTCCATAAAGTCCTCGTCGTTCCGCATATCCGTCCAGACGCCGTTTTCCTTCTGGTAATAGTCCGTGCTGGCAACCAGTTTAAAGGTCAGGGACAAAATCTCATCGAAGGTATAGGACTGCTGCTCCGTATCCAGTAAGACCTCCTCTCCCCGCATCAAAGCCTGGCCCGCCTGGGACAGCTCCTCCTTGTCCATCAGCCCCAGGCTGTATAGGGTGTAATCCGTCACTTCGTTATTTTCATCCGTAATCAGCACGACCTCGTTAAACGCCTCCGCAAGACGGCCCGCCACAACGTCGTACTGCCCGGAAATCAGCTCCTGGTCTCCCACAAGCTGGTTCCAGACATCCGACTGAGAGGCCATTGCCGTACTCTCTGTGCTTTCCCCGCCGGACATTCCCATGGTTTCCATAACCGACGTGGGATTTAACTGCACAACCCCGCCGCTGGTATCGGATTTGTAAATATTCAGAGGCGTATCATAGGTATACTGGATATCGGAAACCAGATCGCCGATGTTCGTCTCCCCGCTTTCCAGGTATTCCTTAAAGGCCGTCAGATCGTTGGTGGTGATCTCCTGGGCCATCACATCCAGCACATTGTTCATGATGTTGTTGGAATATACCTTGTCAAGTCCATGCTCCCCGGCTTCGTCCTGGGTTCCCATAACGGTAGACATCAGGGAAGTCATATCCATGGCCGTACTCTGGATCGTCAGCGGATAGCTGGTCAGCGTATCCTCCTCCACCTGATTGATGTAGTTCTGGGCGCCGTTGGACAGGGAGAGAATCAGGGCAATGCCGATAATACCGATGCTTCCGGCAAAGGCGATCATAAAGGTGCGGCCTTTTTTGGTCATCAGGTTGGTAAGGCTCAAAGAAAGGGCCGTCACAAAGGACATGGAGGGCTTGCGCTCCTTTGTCTTTCCTGCCTCCGGGGAAGCGGCTCTCAGATCCGGCTCATAGGGATTCGAGTCGTCCGTCACCTGGCCGTCCATAAGCTTTATGATCCTGGTGGAATACTTCTCCGCCAGGGCCGGATTGTGGGTAACCATGATCACCAAGCGGTCCCTGGCCACTTCCTTCAGAAGATCCATAATCTGTACGCTGGTGGCGGAGTCCAGCGCGCCTGTTGGCTCATCCGCCAGAAGAATGTCCGGGTTGTTCACCAGCGCCCTGGCTATGGCCACCCGCTGCATCTGGCCTCCGGAGAGCTGATTCGGCTTTTTCTTCATCTGATCGCCCAGTCCCACCTTTTCCAGGGCCTCCGCCGCCCTGCGTCTGCGCTCCTCCCTGGATACGCCGGACAGAGTCATGGCAAGCTCCACGTTTGCCAGGACCGTCTGATGGGATATAAGGTTGTAGCTCTGAAATACAAAGCCGATGGTATGATTCCGGTAGGTATCCCAGTCCCTGTCCCGGAAATTTTTTGTGGACTTTCCGTTTATAATCAAATCGCCGGAGGTATACTGGTCCAATCCCCCGATGATATTTAAAAGCGTGGTCTTCCCGCATCCGGATTGCCCAAGAATCGAAACAAATTCGTTTTCCCGGAATTTCAGGTCAATCCCCCTGAGAGCATGAACCTTGGAATCGCCGGTGAGGTAATCTTTCGTAATCTGTCTCAGTTCCAGCATTTCTTTCTCCTTTCTTTTCCGCAAAGTTACGGTTCACGGAACGGAGGCCGTGAATCGCAGCTTTGCGCAGTCTCATTTCTCCTGTTCACGGAACATGCCTGCCGCTGTGAGGAAGAACTCCGTAACAGTTCGGCAAGGCTGAACTGTTGCAGAACTCCCGTACACTATACCCCCATTATGTGAACAAATTATTAACACACTCGAATATTTATATCAAACATTCCCCGCAAAGCCGCGCAGACCTGGGCTGAACTGCAACAAAAAACCGGCCCCTATGTGACAGGGACCGGTTTTTTGTATCGGTTCAGCATTCATTCTATTTGTCTTTCCAGAGCTTTCCGGCCTCTTCTGTGCTGCTGGCCCGCTTTTACGCAATCTGCTCCCGAGCGTTGGCAATCAGCACCAGAATGCTGTCCGCGTCCGTGTTCTCCATATTCAGCAGGGAGACCGCGTTATTCAGGAGCGCTGCCGCGTCCGCGTTTTCCCCCTCCAGAAGGCTTGCGGCGCTGGCAAGCAGGCCTGCCGCGCTTTCCCGGCCGCCCTCCGGGTCTTCATTCAGAGCCGCTTCCGCATTATCCAAAAGGACATTTACAGCGGAAATCGTATCGGTACTCCCCGTTCCGGCCGCGGTTTCCGTGCCGACGCCCTCTGTTTCGGCGGGTGCTTCGGTTTCGGCGGGTGCTTCGGTTTCCGCGTTCGCACCGTCTTGATCGAAAGCCAGCTTATACACATCGATATAACCGTCATAGTTGTCCGTCACCGCATAGTTTCCGTCAGCCGACAGGCTGATATCCCCGTATTCACAGGGCAGAAGCACATTTCCATGCCAGTCGATAAGCCCTTCCTGGTAATCCGTGTTCCGCACTTCATAGAGAAGGCCGGAGCCATAGTACAGGGCGCTGACATCGTCATATCCCTCGATCAGGGTTTCCGCTCCGTCCGCGGCGATGATGGAGACATTTCCCTGGGCGTCTGTCATCAGCAGGGAAATGCCGCAGTTTTCCACCGCGTCCGCCACGTATTTGGGTTCGCAGGTAATGGCTCCCGTCTCATCAGCGAAGCCTGCCTTTCCATCCTGAATCACCGAAAAGTACCCAAAGGCGCCATAGCCGGAAGTGGATTCGCTCTCCGGATCCTCCGGCAGATAGTAATTCAGCTCAACTTCGTCGAACTCTGCCGGAAGCACCACATTTCCCTCCCGGTCAATGAGTCCTTCTTTCTCACCTGTGGAAACGACAGCGTAATCCCGGTAAAAATCATAAATATACTGGAACGACGGCTCCATAACCGTGTTTCCCTGGGCATCCTGAAGTCCGTACTGCCCATTTGACGAAAATGTCACAAGCCCGTCCCCGTCCACCGGTTCATCATATATATAGGAAAGATCCGTGGCAACCGGCTGGAAAGCGCTGTCATAGGCGGTAATCCCGTTGGTGGCACGGTCCTGAATATTGATGTATTCTCCATAGGCCGACGAGTCAAGATACTGATCCCTGGTCAGGGATGCCACGCAGGACGCTTCCTTGTCCTGAGAGATAAAATACACATCCACCGTATTGATCAGGTAAAAGGCGTCGTTGGACAGGAACGAAGAATAGTCGTACTGATCCGCCGTGGCTTCATCCAGGGTAATGGCGAGAATCCAGTGGGGATTCAGAACCTCGATCTCACTGTACCTGCAGGGAACCAGCTCTTTTCCCTCTGCCGTCAGCACTCCCGTGGAAGTTAGTCCGCCCTCCGCGCCTGTAGCCACAATATAGCCGCCGTTATAAGAAAAACTTCCGTATACGGCTTCCGTCAACGGAGTGCCCGCCATATCCGCCAGGGCGTAACCGCTCTCTCCTTCCAGGGTCAGGTTATTGCTCCCATACAGCAGATCGGCTCCTTCCACCGTGGCTGCTTTTTCCAGGCTGGTCTGCGCCGAAACCGGCATAACTCCCGCGAAAACCAGGGCGGCTCCCGCTATCGCCGAAATGCTTCTTTTCCAATACTTCATAGTCTTTCTCCCTTCTTCTCTTTGCTCTCTGTTCCGACTTTCTTTGGCATTTCGCTCTGAACAGCCAGCTTCTTAGTCACCCGGGACCGTTCCGGGTTTAAGATCGGATCGCAGCAAACATCCGGCTGACCCGGCTTTATCTTCTCCTTGGGACTGCGGTCGATGGGCTCCGCAGCTCCGGTGCCGAGAATCTCCGCCGCGAAGCCAAGCCTGGCCGCCTCCTCAGTGAGATCCGTAGGCATGAAAATCTTTGTGGCGCGCCCGTCGGCAATATCTTTAAGGGCTTCAAGCTGCTTTAAGGCCAGGACGCTGCTGTCAATCCCCGCGGCCTTCAGCCGCTCCAGACCCGCGGCTTCCGCCTCATAAATCCTGCGGATGGACTCCGCCTCGCCCTCTGCCAGAGCGATCCGGGCCTCCTTCTCCGCCTCAGCCGCCAGAACCTTCGCTTCCTTGTCCCCCTCTGCTCTGGTGATGGCCGACTGCTTGTGCGCGTCCGCCTCCAGAAGCGTCTGGCGCTTATCCCGCTCGGCCTTCATCTGCTTCTCCATGGCCTGCTGGATTTCCTGAGGTGGAATGATATTTTTCAGCTCCACCCGGTGGACCTTTATGCCCCAGGGATCGGTAGCCACGTCCAGGACATCCCGCATCTGGGCGTTGATCAGATCCCGGGATGTCAGCGTCTGATCCAGCTCCAGATCGCCCACAATGTTTCTCAGCGAAGTAGTGGTAAGATTTTCCAGGGCGACCACCGGCTGCTCCACCCCGTAGGTATAAAGTTTCGGGTCAAAAATCTTATAATACACCACGGTGTCGATATTCATCGTAACATTGTCCTTGGTGATCACCGGCTGGGGCGGAAAGTCCGCCACCTGCTCCTTCATGGACACCTTTTTGGAAATGCGCTCCAGAAACGGGATCTTAAAATGCAGCCCCGACTGCCAGGTACACTTGTACGTCCCAAGGAACTCAATCACAAAGCATTTTGCCTCCGGCACAATTTTCAGGCAGGAAAACAGCAGCAGCAATACAACGATCACCGCGAAAACAATCATCCACTCCATAATCTTTTCTCCTTCCTTTTCGCAACAGTTCAGCCCTGCTGAACCGTTACATGCAAAATCCATTTAAAATCGCCTGCGGCGATGGGATTTTGCACTCCTGAATCACATTCTTACGGTCCGCGCGGCATGTGCGCGGACCTGAGCTGAACTGCTGCGATAATTTCTGCGGTCTTCTTATTAATTATACTATAATTGCTTCCTTATAGCAATTCATATCTTTTAGAAAAGCCGGTCAGGCGCTTTCGCGCCTTCCCGGCTTTTCTTCACATTCTTCTGTTTTCGCTCTCACCGTCAAAGACGCTGTCAGGCGCTTTCTTCCTTCTCCTTCTTGGCGTCCTGCATCAGGAAATCGAACTGAGACATATAGAGATCGTAATACGCGCCCTTCTGCGCGAGAAGCTCTTCGTGGGTACCTTTTTCCAGGATCGCGCCGTCCGCCACGTACATGATGCAGTCCGCGTTCTTGATCGTGGAGAGACGGTGGGCGATGATAAAGGAGGTTCTCCCCTCCAGGAGACGGGCAAGACCCTTCTGGAGAAGGAGCTCAGTCTCGGTATCGATGCTGGAGGTGGCCTCGTCCAGAATCAGGATCTTCGGGTTCGCCAGCAGGGCGCGGGCGAAGGAGATCAGCTGGCGCTGGCCGGCGGAGAGGCGGCTTCCCCTCTCATTTACCTCCGTGTAATAGCCGTTTTCCATGGAGCTGATAAAGTCATGGGCGCAAACCGTTTTCGCCGCCTCAATGACTTCCTCATCTGTGGCGTTCATATTTCCATAGCGGATATTGTCCATGATGGTGCCGGCGAAGATAAAGCTGTCCTGCATCATCACGCCCATCTGGGTACGCAGGGAGCGGATGGTATACTTGGAAATATCATGGCCGTCAATGAGAATCTGTCCGGAATCCACATTGTAGAAGCGGCTGATCAGGTTCACGATGGTGGACTTTCCGGCTCCCGTGGGGCCTACGATGGCATAGGTCTGTCCCTGTTTTACCTTAAAGTTAATGCTGTCCAGAATCTTGCTGCCCTCTTCATAGCTGAAAGACACATCCTTGAACTCCACATCTCCGTGGATGGGCGGAAGCTCCTTCGCGCCTGGCGCGTCTTTTACCCGGACAGGCTCGTCGATGGTCTCAAAGATACGCTCCAGGTAGGAGATGGCCGTAAGCAGGGAGTTGTAAAACGCCGCCAGGGTATTGATGGGGGCCCAGAATCTTCCGATATAAGCCGTAAAGGCGATCAGAACACCGACTGTCAGCGTAGCGTCCGGAGCCAGGATCCAGCGGATGCCCAGCACATAGACGAAGGCCGTGGTAATCGCGGAAATCATATCCACGCTGGGGCCCATGATAAAGTTAAATTTAATGGCATGCATCCAGGATTTCCGATAGCCCCGGCTTAACCCGTTAAAGATGCCGGTATTTTCCTGCTCCCGGACAAAGGACTGGGTTACGCGGATTCCGTTGATGCTCTCGGCGATATAAGCGTTCAGGTTCGACTGCTTATTTGACTGAATCTGCCAGGCTCTGTGCTGCTTTTTCTTAATCAGGATCACGACTGCCGTCAAAAGCGGCAGGCCGCACAGGCAGATCAGCGTCAGCCGGGCGTCGCAGAACAGCATAAACAGGATAATAAAGATCAGGTTGCAAAGATCCGTTATGGTGTTTACGATACCGTTGCTGAGCAGATCGCTGAGGCTGTTTACATAGTTTACGACCCTCACCTGTATTTTCCCGTGGGGGCGGTCATCATAGTAGGAGAAAGGCAGCTCCTGCAGGTGACAGAAAATGTCCGACCGGATGGAATGGATGATGCTCTGTCCGATGACGCTCATGGTTTTGATCTTGAGCCGGAGGCTCACCGCCGAGTAAGCGGCTACCAGCAGAGTCAGAAAGCTCATCAGAGCGATCATGCGCATATTTTTCTCCGGAATATAAATGTCCATGATTCTCTGGAAAAAAATCGGAACCATCATGGTCAATGCGCTGGAACTCAGCATCAGGAAGATCACGCCCCCCATTTTCTTTTTATGCGGGGAAATATAGCGCCCCAGTCTCTTTAACTGGTCTATGTCAAAATTATCCTCAAGTACCTCGTCCATGTCATAGCGGTTGCGCGCCATGGTCAGTTGCCTCCTTTCCCGGCAGTAAGCCTGCTGTGTTCTTCAAGCATCTCATAGGGGATCTCTCCGTACTGGTTGCGGAAGGTTGCCGCGTAGTAGCCATTCTGGGCCAGCAGGGATTCATGGGTGCCCCGCTCAATAATGCGCCCGTGATCCAGAACCAGGATCATATCCGCGTCTTTGATGGAAGAAATCCGGTACGCGATGATAAACACCGTACAGTCTTTTTCTTTCTGTATATTTTTCAGCTGCGTCTGTATGTAGCTTTCTGTCTCCATATCCACCGCGGAGGTAGTGTCATCCAGGATCAGGATCGCCGGATCCTTTAAGAGAGCTCTGGCAAGGGAAATTCGCTGCTTCTGTCCGCCCGATAACCCTACGCCCCGCTCGCCCACGATGGTGTCATAACCCTCGGGCATGGCGTTGATAAAGTGGTTGGCGTCCGCCATAATGGCCGCGTGCTTCACATCGGCGAAGCTGCAGTTGGGACGGCCGTAGGCGATGTTTCCCTCAATGGTATCGGAGAACAGGAATACATCCTGCATCGCCATACCGATGTTGTCCCTGAGATTGTACAAATCGTGCTTCCGGACATCCACGCCGTCCACCAGGACTTCTCCTGATGTGGTGTCATAGAAACGGCAGAGCAGGTTCATCAGGGTGGATTTTCCGGAACCGGTGGAGCCGATGACGCCTACGGTCTGCCCCGCTTTGACCTTGAAATTGATGTCCATTACAATGTCTTCGTCATCCGTGCGGTAAGACACATCACGGAATTCCACGTCTCCGCGGATTTTCCGGTGAATGCCTCCGACCCGGGGCGTCTGAACCTGGGGCTCCTCACGGTAGGTATTGTAAATCTTTTCCACGGAGGTGGCGAAATTCAGCGTATCATTTACCCACCATCCGGCCATACGAAGGGGGGTATTCAGCATCCAGAGGTAGCCGTTGACCTTTACCAGATCTCCCATGGAGATCTCTCCCTGGATCACCAGCCAGCCGCCGTACAGCATCAGAATGATCGTCAGGGCATAGGAAAGAATTTCAAAAATCGGCACATATTTCATCCAGATTCCGGAAGCGTTGACCTGGGCGTCCCGGAACTTGTCGTTCTCTTTGTTGAACTTCTGGATTTCGTAATCCTCCTTGGCGAAAGCCTTTACTACCCGGTTTCCGCTGATGTTTTCCTGAACAAAGGCATTCAGGGACGAAAAGCAGTTTCGATTGCGCTGGAAGGCCGGACGCACCTTCTTGGACTGAAAATACGTGGTCAGAGCCGTAAAAGGCAGCACAATCAGCATCAGCAGCGCCAGCCTGGTATTTACCGTAAATACCATCAGCAAAGCGAAAATAAACAGCAGCACATTCTGATATACCGCGTAGATTACATAGGATACAAAATACCGGACCGCGTCCATATCTCCCGTCTGGCGGCTCATCAGGTCTCCAGTTCGCTTCTTATTATAGAAACTGAAGTCCTCCTGCAGAAGCTTCCGGTACACCGCGTCGCGCATGTCATAGAGTACGCCCTGGGACGCCGTTTCGAATACAACCTGGTACACGAAACGAAGCACGCCGTTTAACAGGGTTACGCCCAGCAGACACGCGATCAGGATACCCAGCAGGTCATAGTTTCCGGCCTGGATTACATCGTCCACAATCACACCGGAGATGTAGGGATTGACGATGGACAGGGCCGCAATGATGGTCGTCAGAATCAACCCCAGAATCATCAGGTTTCGGTACTTCTTCAGAAACGAGAAGAACCATTTCATAGGTGTCATAATAACGTCCTCCCTTGTGTTAGCCAACATATTACGCCGCAAACAGCAGGTGCTTGCGGCTACTGTGAAGAGTAACAACAATTTACCACACCGGGGAAAAAAGAAAATGGAATATCTTGCCCCAAAGATGTATTTTTTTGGGTTTTGCAGTTTACTTTTTTGCCGGCAGCATATAAAATAAAATTAGAAATCGGCAGAACAGTTCCGCGCGGCTGAACTGTTATAAAATGTCGAACAGCGGAGCGGTTACTGATTTCATGATAACAGGAAGGACTTGCAGTATATGTGCGACACGAGGAATGCTTTGATTGAAGAACTGAATCCTACATTTCTTTTTACCTGGAAAGGAACCAGGGACGGCAGCGGCGAGCGCTATCACAGCCATGACTACGCTGAGTTTTCTTTTGTGCTCTCCGGCGCCGGCAGATACCGTATCGATGACAAGATTTACGAAATAGCGGAAGGCGACCTTCTCATTCTGAATCCGGGAACCAGGCACCAGGTACTGGCCTCGGATCCGAAGGAGACGCCCTGTACGGAATTCTTTGTGGCCTTTACAGACATACAGCTTCGGGATTTCCCGAAAAATGTCCTGCCCGTTCCCCAGGCAGGCCCCATTCTTCACACCACCGGAGACCTGCGGCAGAAGCTTTTTAAGATCTGTTCCTCCATGGAAGCGGAAAGCACCGTATACCGCCAGGGGAAATACTACATGCTCCAGTCCTATCTCATCCAGATGATTCTGCTGGTGATCCGGGAGCAGTACGAGCCGGAGGAGAACCACGCTCTGGGCTATGCCTTTGAGTCTGTAAACAAAAAGTACATCGTGGAGCGGATCATCACCTTTTTTGAGGATCACTACGCCCAGAAAGTCTCCCTGGATCAGATCGCGGAGAATATGTATCTGAGTCCCTTTTATATCTCGAAAATCTTCAAAAGCGAGACAGGAGACACTCCCATCCGTTATCTGATCAACATTCGTCTGGAAAAAGCAAGGGATATTCTGGAAAAAGATACCGACAGCAGCATCAAAGAGGTGGCTTTAAGCGTCGGGTACGACGACGCCTACCATTTCAGCAAGCTCTTTAAAAAGAAATACGGGGTTTCCCCTTCCGAAGTAAAAAAAGGGAACCGTTCAACACAGGTCTGCGCACATGCTGCGCAGACCGTAAGAACGTGATTCAGGAGTGCGAAAAGAAGCGCAAGCCGGCGAACCGTTTAGGTTGGCCGGCTTTTGTTCACGGGAATCTGGATTTCCGTTACAAACTTGGAAGTATCGTTGGTGAGTCCGTAGTCGATCATTGTAATCTCCCGGGAAAAGCCTGCCACGGCATAGCCTTCCCGGCGGATATATTCCATCAGCCGTCCATAGTACCCCGGTGCCTGCTCATGTCTGCCCTGAAAGCGGACAGCCGCGCAGGTCTGGGCAGGCAGAACCGTGGTGTCCCCCTGGAAGGTATCCTCCTCGTCCAGGAGCAGGAACACCACATCGTAGGAATGGTATTCCCCGCGCCGCAGACGCTCTCCGGAGACGCCCACGCCGATTTTCCCGAGAAAAATGGACGTGCCCTCCTCGGACTCCTCAAGAAGCCGGATCGAATATTCCAGTTCCTGATAATCCGAAGGGCCCAAAGACTGGCGGATGGACGCGATTCTCCGGGGCGGCGTATCCACCAGACAGATCTCATCCAGACGGGAGGACAGCGCGTCCTGAATCTGGGACAGACGGTTGCGGATCTTCCGGCGGATCATTTTGAGCCGCTGCTCCCTTTTCTCAATCTCCGCCTCCTGGTTTTGCAGAAGCTCCTGGATTTTCCCGATATCCCGGTTCTGAAGGAACCCGGCGATCCGGTCCAGGGGCATATCCAGCTCCCGCAGATAGCGGATGGTATTCAGACACTCAAACTGGGCGGCTCCGTAATACCGGTATCCCGTATCCGAGTCCGTATATTCCGGACAGACCAGGCCTGTCCGGTCGTAGTATCGAAGGGTGCTGATGCTGATATGAAAAAGCCTGGACACCTCTCCGATTCGAAACAATTCTTTTCTCTCCATTTTTCCCGACACCTTTTTTGGCGTTACGCAGGCCGTTTCCGGAGCCCGCTTTTGGTTTTCCGCCCTTCATACAGCACGTAAAACAGCGTATAGCATGCCATAATTCCCGATACCGTAGGGGCAATCCGTCCAAGCATCCCCAGGTCATCGGCAAAATGGCTGGAAAAATACCACACCAGGGGAATTCGGAAAACCAGGGCCCCCGCCGTGCAGCTTACCATAGTCCAGAGGGTCTTTTCCCTGCCGTTTAAGTAGCCGTTCAGGCAGAAAACCAGGGCGACCATCAGGTAATCATAGCTGCAGGAGCGGAAGAAGGGAATGCCCGCCTCAATCACACCAGCGTCGCTGGTAAAAGCGCCGATCATGGACCGGGGACTGATCTGGGCCCAGCCCCAGAACACAAAGGATACCGCCAGGGCGAAACCCAGGCCATACCACAGGGCTTTCCTGGCCCGCTCCGGCTTCCCGGCCCCCACGTTCTGGGCCGTCACTGCCGCCAGGGCGCTGGCCATGGACGTGGCGCTGAGCATGGCGAACACATCGTATTTGCTGCTGATTCCCACCACCGCGGCGGCGTAGACGCCGCACCGGTTCATAACCGCCGTCAGGTACAGGAAGGAAATCCGCACCGCCAGCTCCTGGAAGGAGATCGGAATGCCCACGCCGGCCAGCTCCCGGATAATTTCTCCCACAGGCCGGAAGCTGGGAAGCCGGAAGTCAAACAGGAAATCCTTCTTTTTCAGGTAAACCACCGAGATTCCCATGCTCACCGCCTGGGAAATCACCGTGGCCAGGGCCGTGCCGCTGACATCCATCCGGAAAAATTTCACAAACACAAAATCCAGCGCGATGTTGATCACGCAGGCAATTCCCACGAAGGCCATGGGCCGGGTGGAATCCCCGTATCCCCGCAGTATAGCGCTGATGGCGTTGTAGCCGCAGATGAAAAAATTTCCCAGGGAACAGATGGTGACATACTGCGCCGTCAGGGAAAAGGCCTCCTCCGGCGTATCCAGGGCGCGAAGCAGGGGCCGCAAAAAGGCCAGCATCAGTACCGTAAGGAGAATGGCCGTCCCCGCGAATACCGTCAGCGTCGTTCCGATAGTCTGCTTCACCTTCTCGTAATCCCGCCGTCCCATGTATTTTCCCACCAGGATAGTGCCCCCCAAAGTCAGGCCGGTGATCAGGCTTGTAACGATCTGGGTCACCTGGGTTCCGGTGGACACCGCGGCCACGCTCTGGGCGGAGCAGTACTGCCCCACCACAAACAAATCCACCGCCCCGTACAGAGACTGCAGGATGTTGGCCGCCAGCAGCGGAACCGCGAACCGGAACAGCATCCCCGGCACGCTGCCCCTGGTCAGATCATTTTGCTTCATTTTCAAATCCTCCTTGTGGATATTCTTATTTTAGATTAAACCCTGTAATAGTTATAGAGTCAAGAAGGATCTGAAAAAAAAGCGTAGCCCTGTTTGCTGTTCTTTTTTACCTCGTACATGGCCCGGTCGGCGGCAGCGTACAGCTCTCCATAGGTTTTTCCGTCATCCGGCGCGATGGCGATGCCGATGCTGCCGGACAGAACCAGCCCCTTTTCAAGGGGCTGAACCTCCGCCATCCTGTCCAGAATCTCCTGGGCGTACTGTGCCGCCTCCGCTCTTGTGCCCTCCGGCCAGAAGACCACAAACTCGTCGCCGCCGGCCCGCATCGCCACCGCCTGCTCTGTACAAGCCCGCCTCAGCGCCTGACCCGCCTCCCACAAAAGCCGGTCGCCCTGGGGATGCCCGTAGATGCTGTTGATGGTCCGGAAATTGTCCAAATCCACCATCAGGAAAATTCCCGTGGACCTGGCCGCCAAAAGCCCTTCGATCACAACCTCGCCGGCCTTATTGTACAGTCCCGTCAAAACGTCCATCCGGGCCTGCCTGCGCAGCCTTCCGCTGATCCGGTACTGCTCTGTTATATCCGTCAGGAGTCCTCCCACCAGGGTTCTCTTTTTCTGTGTCAGAACCGCTATGCGGCAATCATACCAGCAAAGGCTTCCGCCCCTCTCTGGTATACGAAGCCTGCACTGTCTTTGGGAAATTTTTCTCTCCTTCATGGACCTCACGGTGCGCGCGAAAAGTTCCCTGTCCCTGGGGACCGCCGGGAAGCTGCGGTATCCTTCCTTTAAAAAACGCCGTATCCTCCGCATCCTTCCGCTGCCGTCCTCAAATAGCAGCGTGTCTGTAGTTGTATCATAAAGAAAAGCGGCCGCGCCCTCACACCGCGCGAAGATATTGCACCACTGCTCCCCGACCCTCCGATCCCCAAACAGGGGCCCGGCTTTGTGGCGCTTTCTCCGTTTCACTGCCTCCCTCATTCTTTTTGACATCCTTTCTGTTCATTGCCGGCCACGCCCGGGCCGGCAGCTTCTGTTTCCCTTCGCCGTAAGCATTCCGCTATCTAATGTGTACATTATATAATCTATACATCAGTTATGTAAAGAATCTTTTTTGGGTATGATGTTTTTGAACGTAACAATTCAGCCCTGCTGAACCGTACATGCAAAATCCATTTAAAATCGCCTGCTGCGATGGGATTTTGCACTCCCGGGTCACGTTCTCACGGCCCGCACAGCATGTGCGCGACCTGGGCTGAACGGTTACTTTTGAACTCCCAAAGCGGCGTCAAAATTTTACTTAAAGAATGGATTACCGAATGATCAAATTAAGAGTCCTTGAAATTTTGAAAGAGCAGAATCACACGAAGTACTGGCTCTACACAAAAATGAATCTGAGCTACCAAAATTTTAACAGGCTGGTGAATAACGAGACGCGGTCCATCCGATATGAAAATATCGAAAAGCTCTGCCGTATCCTGAACTGTTCTCCGGATCAGCTTTTCGAGATCACTTCAGACGAGGAAGCATCCTGAAATACTTGTTCCGGCCCCCGCCGGTCCGCGCCGTATCGCTGTTTGGAATATACAGCCTGAGGATTCTGCGAAAGTACGGCAAATGAGCAGCCATTTCTGGCTGCTCGTAAGAGGGAATTTGTATGAAAAAGTTTGAAATGTATTAGGTTTATCACCTTACGTTTATAAGTATAAACAAGAAATGTGAACATTTTTTGTTTTCCCTGTGAAAATCTCGTGTTTTTATAGTATAATGGTAACACGTTACGCTGAAAAACACGAGATTATTTTTATTTGGCGCGAAAGGCAACGGTTCAGCAGAGCTGAACGGTTGCCACGAAAGCGCCGTGAAAGGAACTGCGTTATTATGAAAACTTCTCAGGAACTTCGTTCGTCTCTGCTGGCCATCGACCACAGAGGCTATCCGGCCTATAAAGACCTGAAAGGGAGCTACCGCTTCCCTGACTATATTCTCGGCATCGACCATGTACAGGGGGATCCCTTTGCCTCTCCGTCCCGGGTCAGCATTCATGTCCCCATGGAAACCGCCGGCTTCCCCGCGGCCTGCTGGTCCACTCCCCAGCGGGAGGCTGCCTTCTTAGATCACATTCTCCGGCTTTTTGGCCAGGCCGTGGACAACTATTCCTTCCAGGCAAAGGGTTCCGGAAAAAGCGGGGCCATCTTCACCACCCGTCCCGGGCAGGAAATTCTTTCCAGGACAGCCTGCGTACGCACAGACCGGGAGCTTGTGGCGCGTTTCGAGGTGGGCTTTCCGGCCAACGGCCGGACCATCAACGCCAGGGAGCTGGAAAAAATTCTCTTCCAGTATCTCCCGGTATGCGCAAAGCAGTCGTTATATTATAATCAGATCGACCCAAAACCCCTGCGCCGGGTGCTCTCCCTGGCAGACGACCAGGAGGCAATCCGCCGGTATCTTTCGGAAAACGGCCTCGCGGCCTTTGTGGCCGATGGGGCCATCCTTCCCAGAGCCACCGGTGTTTCCAACGCTCCCATGAAAAACGCGGTACCTTTCCAGTCCCCCGCTCATCTTTCCGTAACCATCCCCCTTCCGGGAGGACGGCAGATCGCCGGAATGGGAATTCCACAGGGCATTACTCTGATCACCGGAGGCGGCTATCATGGGAAATCCACCCTTCTGAAGGCCTTGGAGGCCGGCGTATACAACCACATTCCCGGCGACGGACGGGAATACGTGATTACCGACAATACCGCCCTGAAGCTGCGGGCGGAGGATCACCGTTCCATCCGGAATGTGGACATTTCCGGCTTCATCGACCGCCTGCCCGGCGGAAAAGATACCGCATCCTTCTCCACCGAGGATGCCAGCGGCAGCACCTCCCAGGCGGCCGGGGTCATCGAAGGTCTGGAGGCGGGTTCCAGGGTCTTTCTTATGGATGAGGACACCTGCGCCACGAACTTCATGGTTCGGGATGAGCTGATGCAGAAGGTGATTCACCCGGACAAGGAACCCATTACACCCTTTATCAACCGGATTCTGGATCTGTGGGAGAACCGCAAAGTCTCCACAATCCTGGTCTCCGGCAGCTCCGGAAGCTATTTCCATGTGGCCCACCTGATTCTCCAGGCAGACCACTACAAAATCCTGGATATTACGGAAACCGCGAAAAAGACGGCGGCAGGGTATCCCTTTGAGATTCCCTCCATTCCGCCCCTCGCCTGGAAGGGCGGCCGGCGCAGGCTCTCGCCGTCCGGATCTGGCGGACAGCGGGGCGCCGGCACGCGAAACGCCGCTGTTTCTGACCGAAGCCGCGGCCGGTCCGATGGGGGACGGGATGACCGGCCCTTAAAAATCAAAGTCCAGGGAAAGGATCAGCTTCTTTTTGGCAAAGAGCTGGTGGATCTGCGCTACGTGGAACAGATCGCGGATCCGGAGCAGACGAAAGCTCTCGGCCAGTTTCTTGCCTGGCTTCTGGCCCATGCCGACGGAAGGCCTCTGGCGGATCAGATCCATCAGATTTACTTCAAGGTGCGGAAGGAAGGATTTTCTGCCCTCTGCCCCGGAGACTGCCCGCCCTTTATGGCGCTTCCCAGGGAACAGGAGGTGTTCGCCTGCTGCAACCGCTACCGGGGCCTGAAACTGTAAACCGCGTCCCGGCAGGCATCCAAGACTGTTTGCGCAGCCGACGCTCTTTACGAAGGATTTATGTATGAACGTACTTTTTGCGGGCCCCTGGGACATCGCGGGGGCATATATTTCTGACCGGCTTTTTTGCGAGGGACATACTTTATACTGGATAACCGAGGAGCCGAAACGCCTCCTCTGGAACAAGCATTTTAAAGGACAGGTTTACCGCGGAAGCTGGCGCAGAGAAGATTACCTTCGCATTCTGAAGGCCCATTCCATTGATACGGTTGTCTTCCTGACCGGCGCGCTCAGAGAAAACTTTGATTCTTTTCCAGAGTACCAAAGCCAGCTGGGAACGCTGACCGATCTGTTAAATGTCCTCCGCGGCTATTCTCTGAAGCGGCTGATCTATCTCTCCTCTCTGGAACTGGATTATCCGGGCATTTATGCTCCGGTGCTCACGGAGCTGGCAGCCGGGGAGATGCTCTGCCAGGCCTATCGGAAGGCTTATGCGCTTCCAATCCTGATTCTGCGCCTGGGGCTGATCTTCGGCGGCTTCTCCTTAGGCCGCATGGGCCTTACCGGCCGGCTTCTGGAAAAAATCCGTTCCGGCGCTTCCCTGGAGCTGCCTTTTTCTTCCGGAGATTATACGGATACCCTGTTCGGAGAGGATCTGGGGAAGGCGGTATACCGGCTTCTGTCTCTGGAGAAGCAGGGCGTTTACCGCGTATTCAGCGGCCATCCCCTGACCTTTCAGGAATATATCCGGTGTCTTGGAGAGGCTGCCGGACAAGATCCTGATGTTCGCTGGCTGAAGTCGAAAAAATCCCCGGAGAAAGATTTCTTTTTATCCGACCGGCAGATTAAGCTGGAAACCGGCTGGATTCCCTTATGCCTCCTTCCGGAAAAAGGAATCGGCGTTCTGAAAACCGCTCTGGCGGAAAAAAGCGAGGACGAACGGCCCGAACCCCGGAGCAGAATCCTGCCTCTTTTAAAAAAACATTTTTCCCTTTCTTACATAAAAGCGCTGTCAGAAACGCTCCTTCTGTTCCTCTTCACCTGTTTTCTTCTGAATTTAAGCGCCGGCTTTGGGGATTTGAAATATGTGGATGTCCGGCTGATGTTCGTAGCCGTAATTTCCTGCCTTCACGGGCTGCGTTTCGGCCTTTTGTCCATTCTTCTGGCCAGTCTTTCGTATATCTGGAGCCTGACCAGAGCCCAGATCGATATTTCCTACCTGCTCTACAGCGTGGATACCTGGGTGCCTTTTGTGGTATACGGCATCACCGGAGCCTCGATCAGCTACGTTACGGACCGTTTCCGCGACGAGCGGGAAAGCCTGAAGAAAGCTAACCAGCTTTTACAAGAGAAATACGAGTTTCTTCAGTCGATCCATGAAGAGACTCTGAATATTAAGGGAAAGCTTCAGCAGCAGATTATCACCACAAAATACAGCTTCGGCCATGCCTATGAGGTAGCTGTGGAGCTGGACAGCTTAAAGCCTGAGCTGATTATCCTGAAGGTAATCAGTATTCTGGAAAATATCATGGACTGCAAAAAAGCGGCTATTTTTCTGTACAACGAGGAAGCGCCGGGATTCGCCAGGCTGAAGGCCTGCTCGGCGGCTCTTCGGGATATTCTCCCCGGTTCTCTTTCGCTTTCCGGGCTCTCTAAGGTCATGGAATGTCTCACTGAGGGGAAAATTTTCGTAAATACGGCTCTGATGCCGGATTACCCCGATTATGCCGCCCCGCTTACCTATAATGGCCATATGTTCGCTTTCGCGGCTATTTACGACATCGGAGCGGATAAGTTTACAGTCTATTTCCAAAACCTGTTCCGGATTATCACGAATCTGATCGAGCAGAATCTGGCCAAGGCCCTGGAATACGAAAACGCCCGGAAAGAACAGCTTTACTATCCGGGGACAGAGCTTCTGTATCCCCAGGCCTTTGAAGACCGTCTGGCCGTCATGCGCTCCGAAAGCGGCGACATTTCTTATTCCTTTGTGGTATGCCGGGTTTATCCCAAAGAACCGGCCTCCCAGGAGGAAACCGCCCGGCGCATTGCTTCGGTCATCCGCGGAAGCGACTGCATGGGCGTGGACCATACCGGGAATTACGCGGTGATCCTGGTAAATATGCGTCCGGAGTTTCTGGACATGGTGTCGGAACGCTTTGACCGGGCGGGCCTGGCGCTGGAGGCGGAGACGTAACGATGGGAACGCTTGTTTTGATTGTTGTGATCCTCTACGTTCTTCTGTCCTGCTTTTTTTCCTTTCACACCGCATGCAGGAGCGGAAGTCTCCAGAAGGGTCTGCTCTGTCTGGTTCTCTGCCTTTTTCTTCCGGGCGCCGGATTCGTCTTTTTGTGGTTCTGCGACTGGCTTGCGGAGAAGCAAAAGCCAAAGGATTATTCCTGGCTCTATGTGGCCGATGATTTCCACCGCGACCGGCTTTCCTATCTCCAGGAGCCGGACCGGGAAAAGGAGCTGAATCAGGTTCCCATGGAGGAAGCCCTGACCATCAACGACTTTTCCTTCCGCCGCGGCATGATCATGCAGCTTCTAAACGGCGAAAATACGCTCCAGTACCTGGACGTCCTCCAATCCGCTCTGGGCAATGAGGACACAGAGACTACCCATTACGCCAGCGCCGTGATCATGGAGCTGCAGCGAAAGGTCCAGGAGGAGCTGATACAGCGGGAGGTACGGTTCGAACGCAGTCCGGACAATCCGGACGTCGCCAGGGAGTGGGAATCGCTTCTATATCAGGTTTTGAAAACCTCCTTATTTGATACCCACAACCGCAGACGCTATTTTCCAAAATATTACCGTGTCTCGGATGTTTTGTTGGCGCAAAAGGAAGAAGCGTTTTATCTCCATCGGATTCAGGTTCTATTCCTGGAAGGCAACTACACCCGGGCGGAGGAATTCTGCCGGGCCTTTCTGGAACGCTTCCCCCGCAGTGAGGACGCCGTCCTGTGCCAGCTTGAGCTTTTTATCAAAACAAAGAACGCCGCGGGCATGCGGAAATTTTTAAAGGCGCTTCCAGGGACGCCCGTAAGGCTGACCCAAAAAACGCTGCAGTACATCCGGGTATTTCAGGAGGATACATGATTTGGAAAAATATTACCGCAAATTGATTTTATTATTCCTCTTTTCCGTGGGGACAGCTCTTCTTATCTTTCTTATTAACGGGAACTGGTTCTTCGGCCGCGCGACGCCCTCTGACAGCAGAACGGTTCTGGCGCTGAATTCCGCCCGGGAGACTTCCGTTCAGGCGGAGACAGAAAGCGTGTCAGCGGACTGGACGAAGGCCGGCAGCCGCAATGCCCTGATTCTCTACAGCCCGAATGACGAGACTTCCGTTTATTACGAAAAAAACCTGCGCGTTGCTTTAAAGCATCTGCGCATCGGCAGTCAGTCCGTTGCCCTGAGCCGGACAGATTCCGTATCCTACCCGGAATATGACCTCGTCATTATCGCGTCTCCCCATGTGGAGACCGAAATGGCGGATCCCATTACCCGTCTTTTTGATTACGCGGAGGAGGGCGGACGGGTTTTCTGGGGAATCCTCCCCAACGAGACCGGCGCGCAGTTTCAGAGCGTATACCGGAAGCTGGGGATCATCGACCTGATCGGCTATACCGACTACAGCTCCTACTATTTCGAGGACGAACTGCTTCCTGGCTTCAAAGGCCTGACACTGTCCGACGAGGGCTTTTTAGACGCCGGCCTGAATGTAACCCTTGAGGATCAGGCCCGGATCTATGCCGCTGCCGGAAACGGCCAGACGGAAGTTCCCCTGATCTGGAGCTTCGACACAGGCAAGGGACGCTGTGTCTTCTATAACGGCACCGCCATAACCGGAGATTTCTACCGCGGAATCGCCGCAGGCTGCGTCAGCGCCCTCTTTGACGACACCATGTATCCGGTGATCAACGCCCTCTGTCTGTTTATCGACGATTTTCCCTCTCCGCAGTATGAAAACGAGAGCGAAATCACGCGAAAGGAGTATAACCGGACAGTAAAGGAGTTTTACCGCGACATCTGGTGGCCGGACATGCAGTCCGCTGCCAACCGGTACGGAGACGTTTACACCGGGCTTTTCATCGCAACCTACAACGATATTGTAAATCCGGAGGATTTCGTGTTCGATGAGCCTTCCATGGAACGCTATTACGGAAACAGCCTGCTTCGAAGCGGACATGAACTGGGCGCTCACGGCTACAATCACCAGTCCCTGACCCTGGCCGGAGGCACCCCCGCGTCCATGAACTACAATCCCTGGGCCAGTCAGGCGGATATGACGGCCTCCCTGAAAAAGCTGGCTTCCATCGCCTCTGATTTCTTCCCGGGCGTCGTCATGACCTCCTATGTGCCGCCCTCCAATTATCTGAGCGCCGAGGGACGCAGCGCCGTCAAGGAAGCGCTCCCTGGCCTGAAGGTCATTTCCGGGATTTACACAGGCGAAGGGGAAGAAGGGGATGTTTATGTCCAGGATTTCGAAATCGCGAAAGACGGCATCGCGGAGTTTCCTCGCATTTCCTCCGGCATGTTTCCCAGCGATTACGAAAAGCTTTCTTATCTGAGCGCCCTCGGGCTTTACGGGGTATTTTCCCATTTTATCCACCCGGACGATCTTTTTGACGAAGAGCGCGGAAGGGGCCAGACCTGGGATGTGCTGTTTGACTCCTACAGTGAAATGATCGGGGAAATTCACGCTTCTTATCCGTTTCTGCGCTCCTTGTCCGTATCCGAGGCAGCGGATGCCCTTTTCGTCTGCCAGGAGGCAACCCCCTCTCTGGACTATCAGGAGGACGCCATTTACGGAAGCGTGGAGCATTTTTATGGAGAAGTCTTTTTCTATCTGAAAACAGACAAAAATCCGGTTTCCGTGGACAAAAGCTGTTCGATACAGCCCATCGACCCGGAAAACAGTTCTCTGTATTATCTTGTCACTGTCAACGAACCTGTCTTTACGATTAAACTGGAGAAGCCATGAAAATTTGCCTGCTTGCCGAAGGGTGCTATCCTTACGTGGCCGGCGGCGTTTCCTCCTGGATTCAAATGCTGATTCAGGGAATGCCGGAGCACGAATTTGTCATTCTAGCCATCGGAGCTGAAAAAAAGCTGCGGGGCCGGTTTAAATATGAAATTCCCAAAAACGTAACGGAAATACGGGAATATTTCCTCGACGAATATTTGTCCAAACGGCCTGCCCCCGGAAAATTCTCCGGTTCCAAAAAACGGCTTACCCAGACACAGAAGGATGCCGTTTTAAGCCTCCTGCGGGGAACACTAAGAGACTGGCGGGAGCTTTTCGCCCTTTTTGGTGAAAACGCTTCCTTTCTGCCCAACGATTTCCTGATGTCCATGGATTTCCTGGACATTATCACAGAGCTGTGCGAAAACGAATACAAAAATACGCCCTTTCGGGATACCTTCTGGACCGTCCGCTCCATCCTGCTGCCGGTGCTGAATCTGTTAAAGTGTCCCGTTCCCGACGCGGACATTTACCACACGGTGGCCACCGGCTACGCCGGCCTTCTCGGCGCGAAATTCAAAGCCGCCACCGGAAAA
Source organism: Candidatus Limivivens intestinipullorum (assembly GCA_018711185.1). Taxonomy (GTDB): domain Bacteria; phylum Bacillota; class Clostridia; order Lachnospirales; family Lachnospiraceae; genus Limivivens; species Limivivens intestinipullorum. Next base: position 52,734 of record DVIQ01000033.1, read on the forward strand.
CCCTTTCTCGTAACGGAGCACGGGATTTACACCAGAGAACGGGAAGAGGAAATCCTGAAGGCCGACTGGGTATCCGTCTATTTCAAGCAGACATGGATTTCCTTTTTTACCTCCCTGTCCCGGGCGGCCTACGAGGAAGCGGACCGCATCGTATCTCTGTACTACGGCGCCAGGCGCATTCAGATCTCCCTGGGCGCGTCTCCGGAAAAATGCCTGGTGATCCCAAACGGTATTTCCATGGAACGTTTCGCGGACATTCCTCCGATACCGGAAGAGCCGCATGCCTTAACCATCGGAGCTGTTATCCGGGTGGTTCCCATTAAGGATATCAAAACCATGATCTACAGCTTTGACCTGGTGAAAAGCTCTAGACCCGACGCAGTGCTCTACCTGATTGGCCCCTGTGACGAGGATCCGGACTATTACCGTGAATGCACGGACCTCATCGCCAGTCTTGGCTGCCGGGATATTCATTTCACCGGGCGGGTCAATGTTGCCGACTGGCTTCCCCGGCTGGACATGGTTATCCTGACCAGCATTTCCGAGGGTCAGCCCTTTGTGCTTTTGGAAGCCATGGCAGCCCGCCGGCCTGTTCTGGCCACCAACGTGGGCTCCTGCCGGGAAATCATTGAAGGCTTCCCGGATGAATTCGGCCCCTGCGGAGAGGTGGCGCCGGTCATGAACCCGGCCCAGATCGCCAGAGGAATCCTGAAGATCGGAGAAAGCACAGCCGTTATGCGCAGCCTCGGGGAAAACGGCTGGCGCAGAGCGGACAAATATTACCGGGATTCCGACTTTTTAAACAGCTATAAAATACTGTATCAGGAGGTGATGAACGAATGGCAGGCGTCGGCTTTGAGCTGAAAAAAGTATTCCGGGACAACCGGGGCCTCATCGGCTCTCTGAAAGGCTACTCCGTGACCGCCGTTGTCACCGAAGGGCCCATGATTTTAACAATTGTCATGCTGGCGTCCTTACGCTTTCTCATGAAGGAGTCCCATGCATCCTACCGGGATCAGGAGATTTTTCTGTTTACCCTCACCTATGTGCTGATTTTCTCCCTGATCTTTTCCAATACCGTACTCATGTTTTCGGACCGCTTTATATCCGACTGTATTTATAAAAAAGAGGCGGACCGGATCCTGCCCTCTTTCTTCGGTCTGGTGTTCTTTCTGCTGCTTTTCGGGGGCGGCGCGGCGTTTCTGTATCTTTTGACCCTTCCCGTAACGCCGTGGTTTCGGACAGCCGCTCTGCTGCAGTTTTCGGCTATGCTGATCCTCTGGGTTCAGATTGCCTTTCTCTCCGCTGTACGACAGTACGGTCAGGTGCTGATGGGCTTTTTCGCCGGAGCCATTGTCTCGATCCTCCTGGCCATGGCGCTGGTACGCCTTGGGATTTCTCCCCTGATGGGCGCTATGTGGGGCGCCGCCGCCGGTTTTCTGGTGATGCTGTTTCTCTTTATGGCCCAGCTCATTGCCAGCTACCCCAGGGGCAATTTCCGGATTTTCGGTTTTCTGCCGGCCCTTGACCAGTATAAAATCCTCATAGCTACCGGTTTTTTCATGGCCCTTGGGCTCTTTGCCCACAATTTTGTGATCTGGCTCAGTGAATACCAGAACCGTGTATTTCCCACCGGCGTTTTCTGCACCAGGTACGACATTCCCTCCTTTTTCGCGGCGCTGACCATTTCTCCGATGCTGGTTCAGTTCGTGGTATCCCTGGAGGTAAACTTCTGCCGGAAAAACCGGGCCTACTTTGACACGATTCTCTACGGCGGGCGGCTCGCGGATATCCGGGCAGCCAAGGAGGATATGGAGCGGGTACTGTACCGGGAGCTGGCCCATATGATGGAGCTTCAGATCATCGTCACCCTGGCGGCCGTGATGTTCCTTGGAAATGTTCTTTCCCTGCTGGGGCTTGACGCGGAGATGACGAATATTTTCCGGATTCTCTGCTTTGGCTACTGTATTTACGGCCTGTTTAAATGCCTGACGATCATCCTTCTCTATTTTGACGACCGGAAAGGAGCCTGCGTCAGCGCCGCCCTCTTTGCCATCTTCAGCGTTCTGCTCACGGCCCTGACTCTGAAGGCCGGGACATATACCTGGGGGATGGGATTTCTGGGGGCCGGCGCGGCCGCCTCGGCCTTCGCGCTTCTGCGCTTGAAGTGGTATCTGAAAAACCTGGAATACCACGTATTCTGCCGGCAGCCGCTCTTTTCCGAACCGGAGGACGGCGTCTTCCATCAGCTTGAAGAGCGCTTCAGCCGGGCGGACCGGGATTTTGCCGCGAAAGCCCCAGGCCGAAAATCAGACAATCCCCCAACATCCTTCAGGAGGTAATCTATGAACTTAAAGAAATTTGCCGCCGGTCTTCTGTTTCTCTCCGGAACCTGCCTTCTGGTTCTCACCGGCTGCGGTCCCGCGGATTCCGGCGAAGCTCCCCAGACCGAGTCCGCGGCTCCTTCCGTGGAAATCGCCAGCACGGCGGATATCGATGAGCTTGGCATGATCGAAGACAAATCGGTCTATGCCGATGACGATCCCGGCAGCATCGTCTGCTTTTATGTCACGGTACAGCGGGGAGACGCCGGTTCCGATACGGACCACTCCTTTGACGAGGTAAAAAATGTGGTGCGTTTTATCAACGACTCTCACGTGGCCAATGACGTGTACGCCAGGGCCATTGTCCAGGTGGGAGACGAGACAGGTCCCCTGCCGGGGATGCTGGGCTACGGCGTTACCGAATCCAACGCCAGAATCCGTGTCCGCGGAAACTCCTCCTCGGTTATGGCCCAAAAATCCTACAAGCTGGCTCTGGACGACGAGGCGGGCCTCTGGCGGGGGCAAAGCAACATCGCCCTGAACAAATCGGCCTTCGATGTGACCCGGATTAAAAATAAGCTGTATTTTGATATGCTCAAGGACATTCCGGGAATATCCAGCATCCGCACGCAGTTCGCGCGCCTGTTCATCAAGGATGAAACCTCCGGGCAGACACAGTTTGAGGACTACGGCTTTTATACCCAGGCAGAGGTTCCCACGAAAAAGTATCTCGGCAATCACGGGCTGGACAGAGAGGGCTATCTGTACAAAGCCATCTCTTTTAATTTCGAGCCCTCTGAGGCACTGAAAAATTTTAACGACCCGGCCTTCGACCTGGAGGCCTTTGAGACGGTTTTAAGCTGCAAGGGGCGCCAGGACAACGAAAAGCTCATGGAGCTGGTGGAACTGATCAACGATCTGTCGGTGGATATTAACGAGATTGTAGGAACCTATATTGACAGGGAGAATTACATTACCTGGCTTGCCTACAATATTCTCACGGCAAACATCGACACCACGGTACAGAATTTTTATCTGTACAATCCTGTAAACAGCCGGAAATGGTATTTTATCCCCTGGGACGGGGACAACATGCTCCATGTGGAGGAGGACAAGCTTGAAGGCATAGACGCCACCTACGGAAACTGGGAGCACGGCATCAGCAACTACTGGGGCGTGATCCTGCATCAGCGTTTCCTGAAAGTGGAGTCCAACCGGAAGGAGCTGGCCGAAAAAGTGGAAGAGCTCTATAAAATCATTACGCCGGACTATGTCAATTCCCTGGTACAGGAATACAACCAGGTGGCTGAACCCTATGTGACCTCCATGCCCGACATTTATTATCTGGGCCATACGGTGGAGGAGCGAGACCAGATTCTGGCGGGGCTGGGAGACGAAATCACAGTGGCATACCAGCAGTTCCAGGACAGCTTAACGGAGCTGATGCCTTTCTTTCTCTTTGGCTTTTCATCCGGCGAGAATGAGGAACAGATTTTGACCTGGGATGAGGCCTATGATTTTGAGAGCGCGGATATTACCTACGATGTCACCGTTTCCGCCAGGCCGGATCTGTCCGATCCGGTAATCTCGGAAACCGGCGTTTCCGGCACCTCCCTGACGCTCCCGGCAGACACCCTTGAGGAGGGCACCTGGTACTGGACCGTTGCCGCCCATACGGATACCGGAAAATCCTCCATGCCCATGAATAAGATCCAGGTAAACGAGATCTACTATCCGGGCGTGGATATTCTGGAGGTGACTGAATGACCGCTGCCTACCGCCACGAATTAAAGTATCTGATCACCGACGCCGTCTGCCATGAGCTTTCCCGTGTCCTGGCAGGCGTCATGCCTCACGATTCCCACGCGGGACCCGCAGGCGTTTACGGAATCCGAAGCCTGTACTTTGACGATCTTTACCGCACCGCCTACCGTGAAAAACTGGACGGAGTGGAAATCCGCAAAAAATACCGGATTCGGATCTACAACTGCAGCGACCGGATGATTTCCCTGGAATGCAAGCACAAAAACGGCGCGTATATCTATAAAGAGTCCGTCTCCCTTACCAGGGAGGAATACGGAAAAATGCTGGCCGGAGACTACGCCTTTCTTTTAAAAAAGGACGCGCCCGTTGCCAGGGAATTTTTCGTGGACGCCAGGACCAGCCTTATCCGCCCGGCGGTCATCGTGGACTATGACCGGGAGCCCTTTGTGAATGATATCGGCAGCGTCCGGATCACCTTTGACAAAAACGTCCGGGCCATCGCTCCGGAAGACGATCTCTTCCGGGAAACCGCCCCAAGCTACGCCGTTTTCCCGCCGGGCCAGATGATTCTTGAGGTAAAATTTACCGGAAGGCTTCCGGAAAAAATACGCGGACTTTTCCGCTCCTATCCTCTGACCCAGACCACGGCTTCCAAGTTCTGCCTCTGCCTGGACCGTCTGGAAGGGCGGACCGGAGCGCCGGTCCTTAAAGCGCGGCCGTGAAGCGCCGCGGCGTTTTCCTCGCCGCCGGCATTAGAAACGCGCTGCGTTTCGGCCGCAGTTTCTATACATCATCATCAAACTGGTTTGCCGCCCGGAAAACGCGGCAAACCCTACAGGAGGTTTCCCATGCTGCTTACCAGCTCACAGACTACCTTTCAGGATCTGTTTAAAAATTCTTTTTTGAAGCTGTTCCCGGAACAGATGGCGCCTTTAACCCTGGTGCTTACCCTGGCCGTGGCCTTTCTCATCGGCCTTGGTATTTTTCTGGTTTACCGGAAATGTTTTCTCGGCGTGGTCTACGACCACTCCTTTAATGTCTCTCTGGTGGTAATGACGGTTCTGGTATCCGTGATCATCGTAACCATCAGCACCAACGTAACCCTCTCTCTGGGTATGGTCGGCGCTTTGAGCATCGTCCGCTACCGGACCGCCGTGAAAAATCCCCTGGATCTGATGTTCCTTTTCTGGGCCATCACCTCCGGTATCGCTGTGGGGGCTCAGTTCTATTATGTGGCCATTATCGCCTTTTTCTTTGTCCTGGCGGTACTCCTTGTTCTTCGCCGGGTCAAGGGGGACTCCAATCTCTATATTCTTGTCATCAACTACGACGCTTCCCTTCCCGTGGAAGAGGAAATTCTGCGCAGACTTTCGGACTGCAAAACGCGTCTCCGCTCCAAAATCATCAAAAATCAGATCACGGAGCTCACCCTTGAGATTCATCTCAAAATGGACAATCTCAATATAACACAGCTTTTATCTGACCTGGACGGGGTACACGACGTTACCCTGGTTCAGTACCGGGGGACTTATGAAATCTAAGTATCTCTTTGTTTTTCTGTTCCTCCTTCTGCTTCTGGCGGCAGGAGGAGCTCTGTTGATCCTTTCAGGGAAAAATACCGTATCCGGTTCCCTTCCCGCCGGGGAAAAACCTGTGACAAATCCTTTAAAGGGCTTTGCCGTATGGGGAGAAAACCATCGGCAGGATCCCTGGATTTCTTTCGCCTATGTGCCGGTTTACTGGAATCTTCTGGAACCAGAAGAGGGAGTTTATGACTTCGCAGCCCTTGAAGGGCGCTGCAGCTTTAAAGAGTGGAAAAAAGACAATGTACGGCTGATTCTCCGGGTAATCGCGGATTCGCCTTCCGATCAAAGCCATATGGACATTCCCAAATGGCTGTATGAGAAAATGGACGGGGCCGGTACCTGGTACGACACCGGCTATGGAAAGGGCTTCAGCCCGGATTATGAAAATCCCGTATTTCAGGAAGCGCACCAGGCTCTTCTTGCGGCGCTGGGAGCCCGGTACAAAGAGGATCCCCAGGTGGCCTTCATCCAGCTTGGCAGCCTGGGCCATTGGGGCGAATGGCACGTAAACTACGGGGAAGGGATTCCCCGCTTCCCCGCAAAAGCCGTCACGGACCGGTATGTCTCCCATTATCTGGCCGCCTTTCCGGCAGAAAAGCTCCTGCTGCGGCGTCCCTTCGCCATCGGAGCGCAGAACCATCTGGGACTCTACAATGACTCCTTCGGCCAGGAGGGCTCCCACAGAGAATGGCTTTCCTGGATTTCGGACGGCTATGTCTCCGATCAAACCGGCGAATTCTTATCCGGAATGCCGGATTTCTGGAAATACGCCCCCTCCGGCGGCGAGTTCGCCACCGATCAGGGGCTGGAATGGTATTTCTCCAGGGAAAGGTTCCCGGAAACTATGGAGCTTCTGAAGGAAAGCCATACCACCTTTCTGGGCCCCAACGCCCCTGTACCGGAAGACTTTTCTTCCAAGGAGGCCAGGGACAACGCCGCCGTCCTTTTGCGGTCCATGGGCTACTGCCTTGGAATCCGCGGATACCGCATGGAAAACCTGCTGTTTCCCCGGGATCTGTCCGTCACCCTCACCTGGGAGAATACCGGAATCGCGCCCCTTTACGAAAACTGGCCCATCCGCCTTGTCCTCCTGTCTGAGGACGGAAGCGCTGTCTGGGAAGGCGACCTGGACGCGCCGTTCACAGAATGGCTTCCAGGTACCCATTCCTGGACCGCCGTTCTTCCCGGTACAAAGGAGCTGCCCGCCGGCCGCTATCAGCTTTGGGCCGGGATCATCGATCCGCTGACCGGAAAACCGGGTGTGGCGCTGGATATGGACACAGCAAAGAGCGGCGGTCTGTACCGGATCTGTGAATTCGCGACCGTTTAAGCCCGGATCCGCGCATATAACGCGCAGACCATAAGAACGTGAGCGTTTACGCTTCCTCTTCCGCTCTCATAACCCGAAGCAGCATATCGCCGGTTCCTACATTGTATCCGCTGGTGCCGTAAACGGCCTCAAGCTGTCCGGTATGGCTGTCCGCCACGATGATCAGCGGCCAGCGGCCCGGCTCCGTGTAAATCCGTCTCGCCAGGATTTCCGCCGTCTCGCCGAAATCGTCATAGTATACGGCGATTCCGGGGATCGCGCTGCGGCACTTGGACAGGGTGGAATCCTCCAAAGCCTTCGGCGTCCGGATGATAAAGGCGATCCGGTCCGCCAACTCGCGGAACTCTTCCTGGCGCTCCATGAGCTCGTTGAGGATGTGCTCTGTGGGCTCCTTGCTCTCCTCCAGCCAGATCAGGAGCATGGCCTCCTTCTTTGTCAGATCGGATACGGAAACCTCCTCCCCGTTTTCCTTCTTCAGAGTAAATTCCGGAAGGATGTTGTCGGTGAGGATATCCGAAGCGCTTGCCTGGCGGAAGTTCATGGTCACGGTCTTCTCCTCGCCATCCTTCAGGCAGAAATCGTACCGCTCTCCGAAAATATTTCCGCTTGGCAGACGGTTTGCCGTCAGAATACGGTAAACGCCAGGAACCAGGGGAATCGTAAGGCTCCCCTTCTCCCAATCGTCCTGTATGAACAGGGAACGGTACACGCCGTTTTCCATCCTGCCAAGAGACCAGTTCTGGAAATATTTCCACACGGTTTTCTCCGCGTCCGGAAGCAATGTGAGCGCGCAGGTCTTCTCCTCCGCTGCCAGCACCGGGACAAACGCGCCGTCCTTCCAATATTCCATGGAGCCGTTCTCCCTGTTCAGGCGGGCCGGAATGCCAAGGGTTCTGGCGATGGCCACGAACAGGATTTTCTTAGAATTTTTATTGGCGCTGCCAAGGCGAAGAGCCGCCGCCGGCGTGGTATAAATGCTGCTGCGTTCCCGTTCCGGGCGCTCCTTTATGTTCGCGTCCACAAAATCCCAGATGGCGGCGGGATTTCGCGCAAACGCCTCCTGCTGCTGCGCGGTAAGCGTTTCCCCAATCTCCTTTCTCCAGGGTTTTAATACCTCGTCCCAGATTCTGGGGCTGAGCACATAGGGTACGAACACTTCTTCCGGGTATTTGTCCGCGTACTTCAGCGCTTCGGTCAGATGCTCCTCTAGGACGGCGCACTTTACGTCCAGCTTATCCTTCTCCGTCAGCGTTCCCAGAAGCTTTCCGCGCCATCCCGCGGTAGCCGCGTCCCCGTAGAAAAATTTCTCCCAGTCGGGATTCTTAAAATGCTTTACCTTCTGAAGACGTTTTCCGTTCACCGCGGCCAGCTTCTTGTCGTAGGCCGCCTTGGTCTGCTCGTCCAGCGCCGCCTTGGTTCCCATGCGGTCGTGGGGAGCGTACAGGTCAAAACTCGTCCATTCCCCGGCCGGATCCTCTTTCTTGGCGAGCGTACACTCCCAGGAGGTCTTTTCTCTGGTATTCATCAGGAACTCACACCGCAGATCCCCTTTGCGCGCCTCCACGTAAAGGCTTCCAAATCCTGTGGTAAAGGAAACCTTTCCATCCTCCCCGGTGCGCATGGAAGCCACCGGATAAAATTCCGCGTAATTGAGCACATGGAAATCCACTTGCACGCCGGATGCCGGCATGCCGGAGGCATCCTTTACCGTCACCTCCGCCTTGGTGGTGTCCGCGTAGCGGGAAAGCTGATTCAGCATGGCGGCCATGCCTTCGCCGCCGATGACTTCCTCATCCTGAGGCAAGACGCTGTCAAACCAGCGGGAGTGAATCATCATGGCCCTGGAAGCGGCTCCGTTAAACCAGCCCTGGTTCAGCTCAAGCTCCGGCTCGCAGGCGCCCAGGAAATACCAGTTTCCATCCAGATACGCCTCCACCCAGGCATGGTTGTCGTCACAATGGGACCATCTGGGAGCGTAAACCTGTCTTGCGGGGATTCCCGCGCTTCGAAGGGCGTTTACCCCGAAAACCGACTCCTCGCCGCAGCGGCCCCGGCCGCTCTCGAAAACGGTTTTCGCGGAAGCCGTCCGGGCGTCGGCAGCCTGGTAGGACGCCTCTCTGGCGCACCAGAAGTTAAGCTCCAGAGCGGCTTCTTTATCCGGCATTTCCTCCAGCGTGCGTCCTTGGTCCGTCTCCTTGAGATAATCCACGATACTCTCGTAAAAACGCTTTCTGCAGACGTCGATTTCCTCTTCATTTACCCTATGATACAAAACATAATTCAGGAAAATCTCCTCCGGAAGCTTCCGGACTTTTTCGTATTCCCGGTAAAGGAACACTCCGTGAGCCGCAAAATCATAAAAAATATCCGCGGAATAATTAGCGATATCGCTTAACGGCATATTCGCGTAAAGGTATTTCCCAGCCAGAGCCGTATCCGGATCCCATCCGGCCAGCTCTTCGGCTACAGGCTCCATCACCTTCGGCCACTCCTGACACAGTTTTTCAAAGTCTTTCTCAATTCTGTCTCTGTTTTTCTCTAAAAACATGATTTTTCTCCCTTCTGGTCTATAATCCCCCGCATACCTTACAGGCTGTCCAGAACTTCTCTGGCAGCCCGGATGTTTTCCGCCTTTGTCCGCCAGATCTCGAATTCGCTCAGGGAAGGCAGCCCCATATTCACGCCTTCCCTGCGGTATTCCATCTGGCTGTCCAGGGTAATCTTCCCGGACATATGGAAGACATGAACCCCGGTACAGGGCGCCAGCTCCCGGATCACCTGAGCGTTTACACCGCCGCCAGCCATAATGTCGATGCCGTCCCCGGCGCGCTCTGTGAGCTCCTTCAGCAGCTCTCTGCCGGCACTGGCGCTGTTCTTCTGCCCGGAGGTCAGAATCGTATGAATTCCAAGCTTTTTCGCCTGGTCCAGAGCCTCGAAAGGATCCCTGCACACATCAAAGGCCCGGTGCAGCGTCACGGACATTCCTCCGGCTTCTTTCATAAGCGTTTCCATCTGCTCCATGTTCAGGCTGCCGTCCGGGTTCAGACAGCCGATCACGACACCCTCGGCCCCCATCTCCCGGTACATGGCCACCTCCCGCCGGATAATGGCAAATTCGTAATCCGTATAGCAGAAATCCCCGAAACGCGGCCGGATCAGGGCGTGCATGCGGATGGTGGAAACCTTGCGGATTTCCTCAAACAGCGCCGGGCTTGGCGTCGTTCCGCCGATGATCAGATTCGCGCACAGCTCCAGCCTGTCCGCTCCGCCCTTGGCGGCGGCCAGGGCAGATTCCACGGAATCCACACAGGATTCCAGAATATATTTTTTCATAACGAGTTTCCTTCCTTATTTGATCTGACGCGCACGTTTCCTTCAAAACCACGCATTTAACGCAGGAAAAACGCAGCGTTTTTCCTGGAGGGTTCCCGCTGCCGTCCGGCAGGCGGCGCGTTACTGCGCGTCCTCCCGCAGCGTTACATCCAGCACCGTATCCACCGGATCCGGCAGAACGGGGTCCGGTCCCAGGTTCGCGAAGACAATGTCCGGATAGTCGCTGTGTACCCAGCTTGTGGAGATGGGCACCTCCGCGCCCGTGGCCAGATAGCGGATGCTCTCCACCTGGTCCTTCTCAATTCCCGGCAGCGGCATGGGGCCAATGGTGTTTTCAAAAAGATGGAAGTACAGATGCCTTCCCTTTCTGGTGATCCTGCCCATATCCGGCTTGGGAAGCCCGGACCGGGTGCAGCCGTAGATGCTCTCGCCGTTGTCCTTCATCCAGCGGCCGATCTGGGCCAGGCGCTCCAGGGATTCCTTTGGAATCCTTCCCTTCGCGTCCGGTCCCACGTTCAGAATCATATTTCCGCCCTTGGAGACGCACTCCACCAGCTTTTTGATCAGCATAGGCGCCGGCTTCCAGAAACGATCCGTGGCGTGATAGCCCCAGTTTCCGTTCATGGTCACACAGGCCTCCCACATAAGCTCCCGGCCGTTTACATCCCGGATGCCGTTTGGCGGAATCATCTGCTCCGGCGTCACAAAATCCCCGTGGTACGGCGTGGGATTTCCCTCCGCCAAAGAGCCGTAGCCCTCCCCGCTCACTTCCAGCCGGTTATCGATAATCACGCCCGGCTGCAAGGTGCGCACCATATCCATCAGCTCCGTAGCGCGCCACTTTTCGCCCCGCATGTCGTCGTAGGAGAAATCGAACCACAGAAGATCCAGCTTCCCGTAATTGGTGCAGATCTCCCGGATCTGGTTATGCATGTAATCCAGGTACCGGTTAAAGTCCCGGCCCTCATTGGTTTCCGCCGGATTATTCCGCATGGGATGGTTCCGGTCCCCGTAGTGGGGATAATCGGGATGATCCCAATCCAGAAGGGTGAAATAAAGGCCTACCTTCAGCCCTTCCGCACGGACCGCTTCCACGAACTCCTTCACCAGATCCCTGCCGAACTTCGTGTTCGTGGACTTGAAATCCGTGTACTTGGAATCGAACAGGCAGAAGCCGTCGTGGTGTTTTGCCGTGAGCACCATGTATTTCATACCGGCCTCTTTCGCCGCCTTCGCCCATTCTCTGGGGTTGTAATCCACCGGGTTAAACTCCTCGAAATACTTCTGATACTGCTCTCGCGTCATCTGCTCTGTGCTGCGCACCCATTCGCCTCTGGCCGGAATGGCGTACAGGCCGAAATGGATGAACATGCCGAAACGTGCCTCACGAAACCATTCGATGCGCTTTTCATACTCTTCTCTGTTAAATTTGTACATTCGCTCTCCTTTCCCGGCCGCCTGGGCGTGTTCTCATTGCGGCCGTTTCGAATCTTTTCAGAAGGACCTGCCTCCTGAATCCGTTTCCTTTGTCTTAGGGCTGCCCAATCCCGGCGGCTCCGCTGCGCAGAATATCCGGGAAATGGCATTTTACCGTGTGCCCGGTCCCAACCTCCACGGCCTTAGGCCTCTCCTGCCGGCATTTCTCCTGGCAGTAAGGGCATCTGGTGTGAAACAGACAGCCCTTTGGCGGATTTACCGGGCTTGGCAGCTCTCCTTCCAGGATAATCCGTTTTTTCTCCTTCGTGGGGTCAGGAACCGGCACCGCCGACAGCAGCGCCTGGGTGTAGGGGTGCCTCGGGTTTCCGTACAGCTCCTCTCTGGGCGCCGTCTCCACAATGGTTCCAAGGTACATAACGCCGATGCGGTCGGAGATCATCTCCACAACGCTTAAATCATGGGAGATAAACAGATACGTCAGCTTATATTCCTCCTGGAGCCGACCCAGCAGATTCAATACCTGGGCCTGAATCGACACATCCAGGGCAGAGACCGGCTCGTCGGCAATGATCAGTCTGGGATTTACCGTCAAAGCCCTGGCAATCCCCACCCGCTGGAGCTGTCCGCCCGAAAACTCGTGGGGGTAGCGCTCCCCGTGCATGGGCGTCAGGCCCACCACCTCCAGAAGCTCATGAACCTTCTTCAGCCGCTCTCCGGCGCTCAGCTTCGTATGAATCAGCAGCGGCTCCCCGATCAGATTCTGAATCTTAATCCTGGGATTCAGGGAGCCGTAGGGATCCTGGTAAATCATCTGGATTTCCTTCCGCAGCGGCCGCATCTGTTTTTCCGTAAAACCGGATATGTCCGTCCCGTGGAACCACACTTCCCCGGAGTCCGGCGTCAGCATATGGTTTACCAGCCGGCCTGTGGTGGATTTTCCGCACCCGGACTCCCCCACCAGGGAAAAGGTTTCCCCCTCTATAATATCAAAGGAAACGTCGTTTACTGCGTGAACACGGCGCTTCTGGCCGAACATCCCCTTGCCGGCCTGAAAGGTTTTCACCGCGTGCTTTACGGATACCAGCGCTTCGCTCATGACCGCGCACCCCCTTTTTCGCCGCCGAACACATGACAGCGGATCTTTCTTGTGGGCGAGCCCAGAACGGCTGTAAGCTCCGGCTCACTTTGACGGCACTTTTCCGTGGCGTACCTGCATCTGGGGGCAAATTTGCAGCCCTCCGGCATCACGGACAGATCCGGCACGCTGCCCGGGATGGACGGCAGAACCCGGACGCCGCTGCCGATTTTGGGAACCGACGCGATCAGGCCTGCGGTATACGGATGCACAGGGTCCGCGAACAGTTCGGTGACCGGCGCCTCCTCCACAATCCGCCCCGCGTACATCACAACCACCCTGGTACACATCTCCGCCACCACGCCCAGATCATGGGTAATCAGAAGAATCCCGCTGTTCCTCTGCTCCTTGATCTCCAGCATCAGCTCCATAATCTGGGCCTGGATCGTCACATCCAAAGCCGTGGTGGGCTCGTCGGCAATCATCAGGTCCGGTTCGCAGGACAGGGCCATGGCGATCATCACGCGCTGGCTCATCCCGCCGGAAAGCTGGTGCGGATAGCTTTTCAGCGTCCGGTCCGCGTCCGGGATTCCCACCGCCTCCAGAACCTGGCGGGCGCGCGCCCTGGCCCCTTCCCGTCCGCATTTGTTGTGGAGAAGAATCGCCTCGGTAAGCTGCCTTTCCACCCGCATGCAGGGATTTAAAGAGCTCATGGGATTCTGGAAAATCATGGACACATCCCGGCCTCTCACGGAACGCATCTCTTTCCTGGAAAGCTTCAGCAGATCCCTTCCGTGAAGCCATGCCTCCCCCTGCGTCACGCGCCCGGAAGTCCCCATGAGAAGGCCCATAATGGACAGAGCCGTCACCGTCTTTCCGCATCCGGACTCTCCCACCAGTCCGAGCACTTCGCCCTTGCGGATGGAAAAGGACACATCGCTGACCGCGGTGACGAATCCTTTTTCCCGTTTAAACTCCGTGCGGAGATTCCTCACCTCCAACAATTTCTCAGCCATGTGCTTCCTCCTATTTGATCTTGGGATCCAGTGTGTCCCGCAGACCGTCTCCCAGCAAATTAAAAGCAAGTACGGTAAGAAAAATCAAAACGCCCGGAAACAGCACAATATGCGGAGCCGTCACAAGATAATTTCTTCCCTGAGACAGCATGGAGCCCCACTCCGGTTCCGTGACATTGGCTCCGAAGCCAAGGAAGCTTAAGGAAGCCGCCGCCAGGATTGCCGTGCCGATCCGCATGGTAAAGTTCACGATCAAAGACTGCACCGCCCCCGGGAAAATGTGAACCCACAGAATCCGCCTGTCCCGGCAGCCAAGAGAACGGGCCACCTCCACATAGAGGGCTTCCTTTTCCGTCAGAGTCGCGCTTCGGGCCAGCCGGGCCACCGAAGGCACCGTAAAAACCGCCACCGCGATAACCACATTGATCACGCCGGGGCCGATAATGGCTACCACGGCGATGGCCAGAAGGATATCCGGGAAAGCGAAAAGGATGTCCGCCCCCCGCATGACAACGGATTCTATAATGCCGCCGTAATATCCTGCCAGCAGTCCCAGTACCGCCCCGATTACCGTGCCGATGGTCACCGCCGCGAGCGCCGTGAACACGGAAAGGCGGGTTCCCACCATAAGCCTGCTGAAAACGTCTCTGCCAAACTCATCCGTTCCCCACCAGTGTTCCGGGCTGGGTCCCTGAAGCAGCGCCGTGTAATCCGGCGTCGCCGCGTCATAGGGAACAATATACGGCGCGAAAATCCCCATGAAAAGAATAAACAAAATAAATACAAGGGAGATGACCGCCGCTTTCCTTTTCAGGAACTTTTTTATAAAAGCCTTCGTCCTGCTCTGGGCTTTGGGGAGCTCCTCCGGGGAAATTACTCCGTTTTCCATATCCGCCATCCGGGCACCTCCTCTAACTGTATCTTATTTTGGGATCCAGAACGCCGTAAAGCAGATCCACAATCAGATTCACCACGATATATTCCACCGCGAAAAACAGCAGAAGCGCCTGCACCACCTTGTAATCCCTGGAATTAATGGAGTCCACCAGAAGACGTCCGAGTCCGTTGATGGAGAAAACCGTCTCCACCATCACAGAGCCGGAGAGCAGGCCGCCGATCTGAAGCCCCGTCACCGTTACCACCTGGATCAGCGAATTTCGAAAGGCGTGGCGCATAATCACGAAATACTCGCCCAAACCCTTGGCCCTGGCCGTGCGGACATAGTCCTCCTGGAGATTTTCCAGCATGGAGGAGCGGGTAAACCTGGCGAGAATCGCCATCACTCCGGCTCCCATGGTCAGGGACGGCAGGATGTAGCTCTGCCAGGAACCCAGCCCCGATGTGGGAAGCAGTCCGAGCTGTACGGAAAAGAGCTGCATCAGCATAAGCCCCAGCCAGAAGCTGGGCGCGGAGATCCCGCAGATCGCCACGACCATTCCAAAATAGTCCGTCAGCTTTCCCCGGTTCACCGCGGAGACAATGCCGATTACCGTGCCGATCAGAACGGCCCAGACAATGGAACAGATGGTCAGCATAATCGTAGGGCCGAAGCGCGGCGCTATGGTATCAATGACACTTGCCCCGTTTCGGGTGGATTCTCCCAGATCACCGGTGAAAATCCCTTTCATATAATCCACATATTGAACCAGAAGCGGGTCGTTCAGCCCCATCTCCTCCCGAAGCAAATCCACCTGATCCTGGGTTGCCTGCATGCCAAGCTGAAGACGCACCGGATCTCCCGGCAGCATATGGATATACATAAAAACCAAAAAGGAAACCACAAGCAAAAGAGGAATCGCGCTTAATATTCGTTTGACGCAGTAACGAGCCATATCCTGTCCTCCCAGTACATGAACAAAAATCTGCCGGGCTCATCGCGCAAGAAAAGCAGCCTTCTCTGTGGGAGAGAGGGCCGCCCTGATACGAAACGCCATCGTTTCATGTCCCTGTCTGATTAGCCCAACGGCATTCCGGCAGCGGGGTATACCGGCTCCTGAAGCAATTTCTTCAAACGTATTACCTTCAATATAGCATTTGCCCGATTCGTTGTCAATCGATTGTTACAGTTCGGCCTTGCGCAGCATGTGCGCAGGGGCTGAACTGTTACAATCAATTACTGAAGCCTCCAGCCCGCCAGGTACTTGTTTTTCAGAAGACCGCCGGTAAGCTTTCCCCAGCCCAGCGGATAACCGTCCACGCAGACAAGCTGCCAGCCCTTGGGCCGGCCCGCGGGCACATCGTCCACAGACACGGT
The DNA here is from genome assembly GCA_018711185.1 of Candidatus Limivivens intestinipullorum. Taxonomy (GTDB): domain Bacteria; phylum Bacillota; class Clostridia; order Lachnospirales; family Lachnospiraceae; genus Limivivens; species Limivivens intestinipullorum. The sequence goes on from DVIQ01000033.1 coordinate 68,853, forward strand.
CTCGCCCCTCAGATAGCGGTATACCCGCTCATCCGTCCTGGAAAAACGCATGGCACAGCCGTATTCCCTTCCGGAGAGCGCCATCGCCAGAGACTGACTCGGCTCAAATCTTCCTTTGCGTATTTCACCCAGATACAGGCCGCAGCGCAGAAACCGCAGACCCGAAAGCCGGGTCCGGCAGTCCGGCATATAATAGGCCTGTCCTCCCCGCACCTCGATCCGTGACCAGTCCGGCGCTCCGGCAAAATCCCGGAAAAACGCTTCAAGGGCCGCCTTCGCTTCCGCGTCTCCCCGAAAAACACCCTCTTTTTCCGCGGAAAACAGCCTTCTTTTTTCACAGGCCACACTTTTTCCGTCCTCCGGCACAGGATCCGGTCCCTCTTTTTGAAGGAGCGCCAGGAAATGGCCCTCGCCGGGAAGCTTATGGGGCCAGACGCGGGCGCAGCGCTCCAGAGGCGCCCTGGCTCCTCCTCTGACCAGATCCGGCCGGCCCGGAGCGAAATAACCGGCCCTTCCTGCCGCCTCTCCCTCCATGGGCGTCACCGGCAGAAGCGCAAATTCCGGATGTTTTTCCAGAAAATCCGCGATAACCTCCTCGTTTTCCAACGGCGAAAACGTGCAGGTGGAGTACAAAAGCCTTCCTCCCGGCCGCAGCATTCTGGCCGCCTGGCTCAGAATCTCTTTCTGCTGCTTCGCGCAGTCGGCGGGCTTATCGGGATACCAGGCCCTGGCCACCTCCGGCGCCTTCCGGAACATGCCCTCCCCGGAGCAGGGGGCGTCCACAAGAATCCGGTCAAAAAACTCCGGGAACTGGCCCGCAAGCTTCGCGGGCACTTCATTCAGCACCAACCCATTGGAAATTCCGAAAACCTCGATATTTTTCAGCAGGGCCTTTGCCCTGGAAGCGCTGATGTCGTTTGCCGCCAGCAAACCTTTTCCCTGAAGCCTTGCTCCAAGCTCCGTAGCTTTTCCACCCGGCGCGGCGCACAGGTCCAGAATCCGCTCTCCCGGGCGCGCCCCCAGGACGGAGGCCGGTGTCATGGCGCTTGGCTCCTGAAGATAATAAAGCCCGGCGTAATAGAACGCGTGTCTGGACGCCTGATCCTGTTCCAGATAATAAAACCCGTTATCCGTCCATGGAATCGGCTCCAAATGAAACGGCGCAAGCTTTTGGAATTCCTCCGGGCTGATTTTCAGGGTATTGACCCGCAGTCCATATTTCCGCGGCTCCTCATAGCTGTCAAGGAACGCCTGGTACTCATCGCCCAGCATTTCCTTCATTGTTTCCAAAAATTCCTCCGGTAATTTTATCATACTCTTACTCCACACTTTTTAAAGATTCCACCATGTCGATTTTCTTCAGCCGGAAATGCATTACCACGTTCACCAGCGCGGAAAACGCGCAGGTTATCAAAAACGAGACGAGATAACTCAACGGCTTTACCTCCCGCCCGAACATACAGTCGTCGATCTCCACGGTCTGCACGGTATACATCAGCAGCACATAGCCCAACGCGATTCCCAGGAGCGCGCCGATTACGGTCAGCAGGATATTCTCCCGGTACATATAGGCCGAAACCTCCCGGTCGTAAAAGCCCAGCACCTTCAAAGTGGCGAGCTCTCTCTGGCGCTCGCTGATATTGATGTTATTCAGGTTGTACAGAACCACCAGGGCCAGCAGTCCAGCGGAGATAATGATCACCACGATTACCAGGTCCAGCGCCCCCAGCATATCGTTAAGCTGGCTGCTGATGCTGCTGGTATAGCTGATGCTCAGGGCGGCGTCCTCCCGAAGCAGCCGGCGTCCCACCTGCTCGATGTCCGTCTGCTCCGTCAAATCCGTAGAGATCAGGATATTGTTGTATTCCGGCGTCTCCCCGAACAGCTCCATGTACAGAGCCGGAGACAGGTAGGCGTAGTGCAGCATATAGTTTTCGCATATGGCGGATATGGTCACTGAGATTTCCCGGCCGGGCTCCGGCTCCATGGTAATCTCGTCTCCCACCTCCGCGCCCAGAAGCTTCGCGGTCTTTTCAGAGAGAATCAAGCCGCTGTCATCCAGAGAATATTCTTCTTGGGTAATCCGGTCCCGCAGATGAACAAATTCCTCAAAACCGTCCAGCCGCTCCGGAACCATCAGGTAAACGTCCCGGCTTCCTTCGCTTCCCCGCATGGTCATGTTCTTCATGTAAGCCTTCATGGCCCCTGTGATATTCGTGTTTTCCTGTATGGCCGCGTCCAGAGCCTCTTTCTCCGCTTCGCCCGCGTCCTCATCCAGAATCACCGCGGCTTCGTAAACCTGGATTTCACTGTATTGGATCACCGCGATATCCATAATGCAGTCCCTGAGTCCAAATCCCACCACTAGAAGCGCCATGCAGCCTCCGATTCCGAATATGGTCATAAAAAACCTCTTTTTATAGCGGAAAAGGTTTCGTATCGTGGATTTCCAGGTAAAATTCAGATGATTCCAAATGAAGCCGATCCGCTCCAAAAGAACCCGTTTGCCTTCTTTTGGGGAAGGCGGCCGCATCAGCACCGCCGGAGTCGCCAAAAGCTCCTTATAGCAGGCCGATATGGCGGCAAGTGTCGTACAAGCCACTGCGAGCACCGTCGCCAGTCCCGCGGAATCCATCTGATAAGGAAGTACCAGAGCGTCCATATGCGTATACATGATTCCGTACGCCTCAATGATAACAAACGGCAGAAACTTCTGTCCAAACAGAGCTCCCACGATGCTTCCGCTGATGGTTGCCAGCAGCGCGTAGTTAATATATTTCATAGCGATGGAAATCTTTCCATAGCCCAGGGCTTTCAGCGTACCGATCTGGGTCCGCTCTTCCTCCACCATCCGCGTCATGGTCGTCAGACTGATCAGCGCGGCAACCAGGAAAAACATCACCGGGAACACCTGCGCAATGCTGGCCATACGGTCCGTGTTGTCCGAATATCCGGTGTAATCTGTATCGTCCGCCCTGGTGGTGATGGACCATTCCGGCATTTCAATGTCCGCGATTTCCGCTTCCGCGTCCTCCAAGTCCGCCCTGGCGTCCGCGATCTCCTTCTCGCCGTCCGCGATCTCGGCTTCCGCCTCCGCTTTCGCGTCCTCGTATTCCTGGCGGGCATCCGCCAGCTTCTGTTCGTTCTCGGCCAGCTCCGCCTCGCCGTCCGCGATCTCAGACTCCGCATCCGCGATCTGCTGCTCGCCGTCCGCAAGCTCCTGCTCTGCCTGGGCAAGGTCCGCCTCCGCCTGCGTAAGCTGCGCTTCCCCTGAGGAAATCTGGCTCCAGCCGTCCGTAAGCTGGGCCGCTCCGCTGTCTGCCTGGGCCTGTGCCGCGTTTAACTGGGCCTCCTGGGCATAATATTCCTCCCAGGCCGCGTCAAGCTGCGCTCTGGCATCGGCAAGCTGCTGCCGCCCGGACGCCACCTCTTCTTTCTGGGCTTCCAGGGAAAGTCTTGCCGTATTGATCTGGGATTCCGCCGCGTCAAGCTCGTTCTGGGTCGCCTCAAGCTGCTGCCGCGTCTGCTCAAGCTGAGGCTGCGCCGCTTCCAGGGCCGCCTGCCCCTCCGGGCTTGCCGCCGCGGCAGCTTCCAGCTGAGACTTCTGGCTTTCATATTCTGACCAGCCCAGGGAAAGCTGCGTGCGCCCCTCCTCAATCTGAGCGGCCTGCTGGTCCAGCTCATCCTCTGCCTGGGTAATCGCCGCCTCTGCCTCCGCAAGCTGGGCATTCGTCGTCTCAGCGTTGGCCGCGTAATCCGCTTCATTGGAATCCAGGGTCTCCCTGGCCTGGGCCAGCTGTGCCCAGCCGTCTGCGAGCTGAGCCGCGGAAGTGTCATATTCCGCCTGGCTGCTGTTCAGAGTCTGCCGGTTGCTCTCAATCTCCTGGCGGCCGCTTTCCAGCTCCGTGTACCCGGAATCGATTTCCTGCCTGGCGTCCTCCAGTTTCTGACGGTTTTCTTCCAGCTCCTGCTTCGCGTCCTCCAGCTCCTGACGTCCTTCCTCAAGCTGCTGCTCCCCGTCCGCGATCTCGGACTCCGCTTCCGCGAGCTCCGATTCCGCTTCAAGGCGGCCTTCCTCAAGTTCAGACTCCGCCTGGGCAAGCTCATCCCAGCCGTCCTGAAGTTCCGACTCCGCCTCCGCCACGATCTCGTCGCGGCGCGCCTGACAGCGAACCTCCTCGATCCCTTCCACCTGGGCCTCCACTTCGTCGATCAGAGCCTCGTATTCATCCGAGAAAGCCAGAAGCTCCTTCGCCCCTTCCGCTTCCATCCAGATCTGCGTATAATAATCCGCGTCAAAGCTGTCCGGCGTCACATACAAAACACCCGATACCTCGCCGCTTCCCAGCGTGGAATTTCCTCTGCTGAAGGAAATATACTGAGGACTGCTGCCGATACCCGTGATCACATATTCTGTCACGGCAAGCATACCGCCGTCGTCCTCATCCTCCTGCGCGTCTGTCTCGCTATCCGTCTCGGTCTCTGCCTCGCCGGCCGGCTCCGTCTCGCTATCCGGCTCGGTCGCCGCCTCGCTATCCGACTCCGGCTCACTCTCCGCCGCGGCATCGCTCGTATCCGGATCGCTGCCGCCGCTGCCGGAATCCGAGCTCTCGTCCAGGTCCTCCGCTACCGTGATCGTATCCCCTACCGACAATCCCAGCAATTCCGCCAGCTCTTCGTCGATAAAGCACTCCCCCGCTTTCTGAGGAAGCGCTCCTTCTGACACTGTCAGCTTCTGAAAATTCTCGGTAATGGATTCCATGTGCAAAACTCTCTGATCTACCCCGTCGCCGGAAAGAACATCCGTCATCCAGGCTCCCTCGGCGATGCGGACGCCGTCCAGCTCCTCTAAAGCCTGCACGTCGTCCTCCGTAAGACCCATGGTGGAAATCACCTTGAGATCCATCAAATTTTCCGCATCAAAATAAGCGTCGCCGGATGCGCGCATATCCGGCGCCGTTGCCTGCAGTCCCGCAAAAAAAGCCACGCCCAGCGCCACAATCAGAAAAATGGAGGCAAACCGGTTAAAGCTTTTGCGGATTTCCATAAAAAAATCCTTATGTAACGCTTTTTTTCTCATCTTTACCTACCATTCGATATTTTCTACTGACTCCGGCTTTTCATTCCGGTACATCTTGGAAACTTTCCCGTTTTTGATTTGAATAACCCGGTCCGCCATGGGCGCGATGGCCGAGTTATGGGTGATCACAATCACCGTCATCCCCTGTTTTCTGCAGGTGTCCTGCAGAAGCTTCAAAATCGACTTTCCTGTCTGATAATCCAGCGCTCCCGTGGGCTCGTCGCAGAGCAGAAGCTTAGGATTCTTCGCCAGCGCCCTGGCAATGGAAACCCTCTGCTGCTCCCCGCCGGAAAGCTGGGCCGGAAAATTCTTCAGCCGCCCGCCAAGCCCCACATTCTCAAGGACCGTTTTGGCATCCAAAGGCCTTTTGCAGATCTGCAGCGCCAGCTCCACATTCTCCTGGGCTGTCAGATTGGGCACCAGGTTGTAAAACTGAAAGACAAACCCGATGTCATTTCTGCGGTATCCGGTAAGCTTTTTCGGACTGTACCTGGCAATATTCTGCCCGTCCACCAGCACTTTCCCCGAAGTGGCCGTATCCATCCCGCCCAAAATATTCAAAACCGTAGTTTTCCCGGCCCCACTAGGACCCACCACCACGACAAACTCTCCTTTATCGATGCCGAAACTAATCCCGTCCACCGCCCGGATCTCCACTTCGCCCATCTTATAAACTTTCGTGACATCCTCAAGCCTTATATAATCTCCGCCGCTGTCCATATTCGTCCTGCCCTCCTTCGTCCGTCCTCTGCGGTCCCTTTCGGGCGCTTTTTCCGGAATCCTCGCGCCTGCCGCAGCACACATTTGGATAACCTCTGCATATGTAATTATATAATAACATAAATTTGCGGGAGCGTGGCGAAAAAACCAGAGAAATCTTTCTGACATTTCTAAAAAAAGCATAAACAGCCGGCTCACCCGGAACCGCTTTTGAGCGGCCGAGGGAGCCGGCTGTTTACCTGTGACAGCACAGACCGTAAGAACGTGATTCAGGAGTGCGAAAATCCTATCGCCAAAGGCGATTTCAAATAGATTTTTGCAGTTACAGCAAGGCTGAACTGTAACCTATACCTATATTCTCCTCTCATTTACAAACATCCCTTCCAGCGGTTTTGCCCGGAACCGCCGGAGGAACCAGTCGCATTTACACAAAAACAGATAGTAAATATTCAGCCCGCATCCGTGAAGGGTCTCAAAATTCCCCTGCCCTTTGGATAGAATCAAATCCGCCTGCTCCACCGCTCTCCTGGCTTCCCGTGAAAGATCCCGCAAATCGGTTCCGGCAATATCGCTTCCATTTCCCATTACAGGAACCAGGCGGTCCAGCCCCACTTCCCTTGCCGCCGGCAGATCGGCGTCGTTGGCCACCGCCGCCCCGCGGACAAGGACAAGAATATCCAGCCGCGGATACCTCTCCTGTAAAATCCGGATGACAATCTTGTCCAGGACAATCTCCCCGCAGTTATCCGTCAGATAGACCAGGCTCTTTGCCTTTGCCAGATCATCCAGAAAACGCGCGTATTCCCCGGCATCCAAAGGTTTTTCGCTCTGCCGCTCGAACAATTCCAGCAGCCCCTTCTTCGACACATCCTTCACCGTAGTAAAGTCAATATAATTTCCGGTTCGCGCATAATTCAGCGCCGCCTCCAGCGGATCGTTCTCCCGGCGGACCGCAGCCTCAAGCTGCTCCTCCATATCCAGGAGGAACTCGTTAAACTCCCGCTTCTCCTTCTCCATATCCCCGGGATCTCCCCAATAACGCCGGTACATTTCCGTCATATCCCGAATCAGCGTGGGTGCGGACAGACCGGAATCGTCGGTGCTGATCAGCTTCAGGACCTCCCGCATATACTCCGTCTTTTTCTCCTCGTCCGAAAAATTCCTTATCCTTTCCTCCTGCCTTCGCACCAAACAGGAAATACAAAATGAATTTGCCCGCATATTACCTCCAATTTTGTAACTGCAGCTGCTGCTCGGTTACTTCTTTTGACGCGACATAAAAAGTATCATAATCACTGGCATGCCGAATTTCCTCCGCTTTGACAATTTTACGTCCAAGCTCTCTGGGAAAAATTTCGGTATGGATATATTGCTTATTAAAATAGCTGAGCGTATCTTTATGCCTTTTGAAGGCAATCCCTTCTTTTGCGAGAATCTCACAGATTGTATGAAAAATGCAATAATATGCCCGATTGTTCGCAGCTCTGTACTGGCCGGCACCAATCAGCAGCCTGGCGCTTTCCAGATCTTCCCTTGCCGTTCGCAAGCGATGTTTTGCCACATCCATCTGTGTCCCTGTATCCAAATCGTCAGGCTGCCTCATACAGCGTCACCCCTTCCTTTTTTACATTCTGGTAGAAGGGGTATGCCTCCGACCAGTATCATTAAATCCACATCGGAATCAGCCGTATAATCTCCTCTGGCGTAAGATCCGTATAAGATCACAGTTTTCAGATGATTTCCATATATTTTCCGTATGTCAGCCAGATAATCTGCAAGCAATGTCTGTATCGTCTTGGGCATGATTCATCTCCCCTTTTTTCATTGCTGCGCCCTTTCTGGGCGCACGAACAGCTCAGCCCTGCCAAACCGTTTCCATTACTCCACCGTAATCTTCAGCACCACCGGCATCTCCCCCGCGTCGATCCCGCCTCCGCAGGAAATGTCCAGGGCCTCGCCTCTGGAAAAGGACGGGTGCCGGTCGGTTCCCAGGATCTGGACGTCCCGGATGGTGGATTTTAAATACCGCCCGTCTTTTCCCAGGGATTTTATGTGGATTTCCCCGTTTTCCGGCCAGCGCAGCACGATGGCGTAAATATAGTTTCCCCGGCTGGTAAAACGGATGTCCGCCGGGGTAAAGTTCTTTTTATAGGTATCCGTAAAATGGCCCTCTGGAACCGCGGTGGGGCCTTCCCCGAACACTTTCCAGTACCGCGTATTGTAAATAGCTTCGCCGTTCACTGACAGCCACGCTCCCACCTCGCGCAGGATATGGGCGTCCTCCTCCGGGATGGTACCATCGGGCTTTGGCCCGATATTTAAAAGCAGAGCGCCGTTTTTACTCACCACATCCACCAGATCCAGCACCACGTCCGACGGCTTTTTGTAGTCGTTCCCCTCCGTATAACCCCAGGAGTTTTTCGCCACAGAAGTGTCATTCTGCCACAAATCCGGGATAATATGATCCAGCTGCCCTCTCTCCACGTCTTTCACCGCGCTGCCGTGCACAAAGGCGTCAAATTTAGCGTCGATGGCCACCTCTTCTCCCCACTGGACAGCGCGGTTGTAATAATAGGCCGCGAACTTCCGAAGATACGGTTTCCATGCGTACTGCTGAATCCACCAGTCAAAGAAAATCAGCTTGGGACGGTAACGGTCCGCCAGCTCGCAGGTGCGCGCCAGCCAGTCCTCCATGAACTCCTCCGTGGGCGGATTGTCATAGAGATCATTGTGATCTCTGGTAATCCCTGCCGCCGGGCCGTACAGTCCCGCAAATTCGGGATTGTTTACATCTGACTCCGGAATCTGCCGTCCTCCGTTAAAAAACCAGTAATGCTCCGCCCGGTGGGAGGATGCGCCGAAAACCATTCCCCGTTTCTCCGCCTCGGCTTTTAATTTGCCCAGAATATCCTGCTTGGGCCCCATATTCGCCGCGTTCCAGGGGCTCAGGGAGCTTTCGTACATCTGGAATCCGTCGTGGTGCTCCGCCACCGGAACCACAAACCTGGCTCCCGCCTCCTCAAACAGCTTGATCCATGCCTCCGGATCAAACTTTTCCGCCCGGAACATCGGAATAAAATCCTTATAACCGAACTTGTCCAACGTGCCATAGGTCGTCTCATGGTGCAGATTTTCCCTGGAGCCCTTCTGGTACATATACCGGGGATACCACTCATTTCCAAAGGCCGGCACACTGTAAACGCCCCAGTGAATAAAGATACCGAATTTTCCTTTTTCATACCACCTGGGCGTGGGATGTTCACAGAGGGAATCCCAGGTATCATCGTAAGGCCCCTCTTTGATCACTTTTTCAATTTCCGCAAGATACGCTTTCTTGTCCATCGCTCCTCCTCCTGCTGCTTTCCGCGTCATCTGCGCGCTGCCGCATCGCTTTCATAAAATCCGCAGGCGCACGCGCGGCTCATCCTAATTGTTACTTTTATCCTACCATATCCCCTCACTTTCTTCAATAAACAACCTGCTGTCCGCAGCAATTCACCGTAACAGTTCAGCCCTGCTGAACCGTTACATGCAAAATCCATTTAAAATCTCCTTCGGCGATGGGATTTTGCACTCCTGAACACGTTCTTACGTTCCGCACAGCCTGTGCGCAGATCATAAAAACATGATTCAGGAGTGAAAAACTCTGTACATCCCGCCTTGTTTTTGCTATAGTTAGAGCAATTCTGCGGCGAAAACCGCCGCGAAATACCGGAAAACCGGAAAGGAGACCTCACCATGATTCATCTTTTGCTGGCGGTTATCTACATCGCCTTTGTCAGCCTCGGCCTCCCGGATTCCCTTCTGGGCTCCGCCTGGCCCACCATGTACCGTGAATTCGGCGTGCCCGTCTCAGGAGCCGGGCTCATTTATATGATCGTCACCTGCGGCACCACCTTTTCCAGCCTTATGAGTGACCGCCTGACTAAGCGGTTCGGTACCGGTCTGGTCACAGCGGTCAGCGTGACCCTCACCGCTGTAGGAATTTTCGGAGATTCCCTGTGCAGCCAGTTCTGGCAGCTCTGCCTGTTTTCCATCCCCTATGGACTGGGAGCCGGAAGCGTGGACGCCGCTTTGAACAATTACGTGGCCTCCCATTACGCCAGCCGCCATATGAGCTGGCTCCATGGCCTGTGGGGTGTCGGTACCATCATCGGCCCCTATGTGATGAGCTTTGCCCTTGCCGGCGGCCTCACCTGGAACTACGGCTACCGCTATCTCTCCTTTATCCAGTTCGGAATCGCTCTGCTTATGTTTGCCAGTCTTCCCCTCTGGAAACGCCATGCGCCCGCGAAAAGCACAGGGACACAGTCTGGCGGTGAAAAAGCTCTGACTCTGCGGGAAACCTTCCGTCTTCCGGGGGCAAGGCAGGCCTTCGGCGTCTTTTTCTGTTACGGAGCCCTGGAGCAGACCGCCGCCCTCTGGGCCAGCAGCTATATGGTTCTGCACTGCGGTATCGACGCGGTCTCAGCAGCGCGTTATGCCAGCCTATTTTACATCGGAATCACCGCGGGCCGTCTTGCCAGCGGCTTTTTCACTCTCCGTTTTACCAACCGGCAGATGATCCGCTTCGGCATGATCCTGGCGGCCTGCGGGGCCGCGGCATTGTTTCTGCCCTTGGGCCGTGCCGTCACCATCGCGGGGCTGGTCATCGCCGGCCTTGGCTGCGCTCCCATCTACCCCTGTATCATCCACTCCATTCCCGGAATCTTTGGGATGGATAAATCCCAGGCTGTCATCGGAATCCTGATGTCGGCCTGCAGCATGGGCGTCTTCCTGATGCCGCCCTTGTTCGGACTGATCGCCAACAATATCAGCGTGTCCCTGTATCCGGCGTATCTGCTGGGGATCACGCTGGTCATGCTCCTTCTGTTTCATGCTCTCCTGAAACAGGCCCGTATAAAGTAGCGGGCCCGCGCCAAAAAGCGCGGACCCGCCAAGTCATTTCTTATTTCACTGCTATTTTTCTTCTTTCGCGCGTTTTTTCTTTTTCGCGCCCGCGCTCCACGCGTGCATTACCAGCGCCACCGCAATAACGCCGTAGCAGAGGAATACGCGGAAGTATTCGCCGATGGCCGCGTCTCCAAACAGGTTCTTTCCTGCCGCAGGAGCCAGAATAAACATCAGGTGGAACAGTACGCATCCCACCAGCGCCTGCGTATTCGTAGCGCGAACCACAGAAGCGCCTCCTACCAGAATCGCCGCGCCGGCGTACAAACCTACCTGTCCGTGAGCGCCGTATGTCTGGAAAGCTCCCATGTTCTGGACAAAGATAAGCTGTCCCCAGCCTGCCAGAACCGTAGAAAACACAATCGCGATAATACGCACATGGTTCACATTGATACCGGAAGCGTTCGCCACGGTGCCGCTCTGACCCACTGCCCGGAACTGCTGTCCCAGCTTCGTGCGCATAATCACCACATTAAAGATACATAAAACAGCCACGCAGGCGAAGGTAATCATGGGAACATTCACCATGGAGAACACCTCTTTTACCGGGGGTGTCTGACACACTGCCGCCGCCACAGCAAGAATTCCTAATTGAATACCCAGTCTTTTTGAATTTTTCTCGTGGTTTTTCACATAACCAATTACCAAAATAACCGCGATCACTGCCGCGAACGCCAGAACAGCCTGGGAGAACGGAAGTCTCCAGAGCTTGTCCAAAGAAGAGGCAATGCCGCCCTCCCTGGAAAGATCCATGGTATTGGCGATTCCCGTGGAACCTGTGATGGTCAGGTTCGGGTTATTGATTGGAATAATATTGTCAAAAATGAACAGGAACAAAAGCTGATACAGTCCGTTGGCGAAGTAGCCGATTACCAGACCGCCGATCATCTCCTGACCTTTCATTTTATTGTACAGCTTTCCGATAAGCCAGCCAAACAGTGAGGCCAGCGGAACCGTCAGAAGCGCCGCTACAAGGAAACCGGCGATTCCCGGAACACCCCACTCCAGCACCAGCAGGCAGGCGATCTGCGCCGCCATGGCTCCGGTTGTGATGGCAAAGTTGATACCCATGCCGGCTACGATGGGGATAATCAGCGAAAGTACGATAAACATATTCCGCGAAAGACGTCCAAACAGCTCATAAGCCACATAGGAGGGAGAGTATCCGGAAAATATCAAACACACGGCACAGAGTACCACAAACATAATGGTTACGATATTGTTTCGTGCCAATTCACGTATTCTGCTCTTATCCACGGTTTTCACCTCCCGATTTTGTCAGAGCGTACAGGATGATGCCCTGCGAAATAATGATTCGTAATACTTCGGAAATCGTACTCTGGGGTACGATGGCGTTTGCTACCGGCATACCAAGGGTCAGCACGCCCTGGAACAGGAATGTACCGATGATTACATGGCTGATCCGCGCCCGGGCAGTCGTAGCGCCGCCCAGAAGGATTGCGGACGCGGCCACAAAGCCCATGGTACGGGGTGCCTGATAAAGCTGAATAAAACCGAAGCTCTGGGCGTATACGATAATTCCCACAGCGCCCAGCATAGTGGAAAGCATTGTTCCGATAATACGCATCTTGTCTACATTAAGGCCGGTGGCCTCGGCAAATCGCGGATTCGCTCCGGCGGCTGACATGGCGATTCCCGTTCTGGATCGCATAAACAGCCATACCAGGAAACAGCACAGGCCGAAAAACAGCAGAAGCCCCGTCGGCACGGTAACGCCGAACACCTCAAAAGAGAGGAAATCATTCAGCAGATGGCGGTACGTGGTCTGCAAACCGATGGTAGTACGCAGTCCATTGCCCAGCGGCCATTTCATAATGCTGCTCTGGAACGGAAGCACCAGCCAGGCAATACACATCAGGGAGACAATCGAGAAGCCTACATACGTAGTAACGCTCATCTCGCTTCCTTTCAAGCGGTTCAGAAGCATGCCGTACAGACAGCCCGTAACCGCGGAAATCGCCAGACCAACCACAATCGCGAAGGCGAAGCCGAACCAGCCGCTGAAGCCAAACTCGATACAGAGCAGGCCGCCCAGCAGACCGCCGATAATACCGATCGGCAGCCCTAAGTTCAGGCTGATGCCGCACTGAATACCCGGCAGCATAGCCAGTACAAGAACGCCGTTCATTCCCAGACGGATCAAGGTATTGCTGATCTGACCGGGCAGAGACAGATTATAGATCACCGCCAGCAGACAGAGCAGGATATAAAACAGACCGATCAGCAGACGCGGAAAGCCCAGTTTCTTTACAAGCGGCGTATAGAACAGAGCTACAACAGCCAGAATAACCAATCCCACCGCGCTGGCGGCGAGCGTTTTTCCATGGCGCATAATCATGCCCTGAAGCCCCGGATTCATACCGCTCTGGGCAATAGCGCGGTCATACTGTGTCTCAAAGGTATCTCCCTGCTGCACAACCAGTTCCGAAATAGTGGTTTTCAGTGTCTCCATAATCTCATCCGTCAGAGCCGGGAAAATCTTCTTGATTTCATCGCACAGACCATCGTAGGCCGTATCGGCTTCCGCCTGCAGGGCAAGCATCTCCTCTGTGGCTTCAAAACCGGAGAGATCCACAGTCTCCTCCTCAAGCACAATGTCTGCCCCCATATCGTCTCCGCCGTCTGCTGCCAGATCCTCCTCGGCGGAAAGAGCCTCCGATTCGGCCGCGAGATCCTCCGCGCTTTCTGTAACCAGCTCATCCGCGTGTTCTTCAATATAACGCTCCTGCGCTGCCGCCTCTTCGTCATAATAGGCCTCCTGCGCCGCCACATAAACATTCAGCGCTTCCGCCAACGGCTGCGTATCGATCTCCGATAGATCCACAGAGCCGATGCCCTCCTCTTCCGCAAGAGCTCTGGCCTCTTCTTCCGCCGCCGCAGTGGCCTCGCGGATGGCTTCCATGCCGCCGCCTTCCTCCCGGGCCTTAGCCGTAGCCTCTGCCCTGGCAGCCTCCACATAAGCGTCTACCGCGCCGGTTCCGGCGGTGTCTAAGATCGCCTGAAGGCGCATATCGCTCAAAATTTCGCTTCCGCTTTCAGAAGAGCGCGCGGCCACGCCATAGGTTCCTATCCCCCCGCAGATCACGGCTGCCGCCAGGAACACGGCGCAGAGAATCTTCTGGGAACGTTTTATCTTTTGTTTTTTATTCACGCGCTTCACCTCCTCTTTCCGGCTTAATGCCTGACATCGCCAGACCGAAATCCGCGTCGGGCGCGTCAACCGGAAGCACATCCACCACGGTTCCCTCGGAAACAATGGCAATGTTGTCGCAGATAGAACGCAGTTCCATCAGCTCAGAGGACACCATAACCACGGTCATCCCCTGCTCCCGGTTCAGCCTCACCAGGGTTTCCAGCACCAGCTTTTTCGCTCCGATGTCGATTCCTCTGGTAGGCTCTGATACAAACAGCATTTTCGGCTTCATCGTCAGCGCTCTGGCGATGCAGACCTTCTGCTGATTTCCGCCGGAAAGCGTGCCGGTATGCTGCTGCGGAGAAAAGCAGCGGATATCCAGTTCCTTTATCATATCCTCCGCGTGCTTCCGGATCGCCTTCGTATCCTTCTGGGACATCCCCAGAAGCTTCTTTATATAATCTCCGTTGATCTGCATGGCGTTGAAAACAATATTATCTTCAATGGATTCGTCCAGCAAAAGCCCAACGCCTCTTCTGTCCTCAGAAACCATGGCCATTCCGCTTGAAAGGGCGGCCCTGGCATCATTGAGCTTCACCTTCTGTCCCATAAATTCCACATCGCCCTCGGCCTCATAGACGCCCATAATGCCGTTGGGCACACCGATCTTTCCCTGTCCGGCCAGACCGCCGATTCCAAAAATTTCTCCTTCGTGTACCTCAAAGGAGACGTCCTTCACAACCTCCCCCGGCATATCCACCGACAGATGGCTCACCTTAAGCGCCAGGGGCGTATCCTTTGAAAATTCCCTGGGCTCCGCCGTCACAAGCGAAAACTCGCCGGATTCCCCTGAACGGCCGATCATCATTTCCGCCAGCCGCACCGCGTCCGTCTCCGACGCCGCGCAGGACGCCACGAACTGACCGTCCCTGAGAATCGTAATATTATCCGCGGCGCTGATTACCTCATCCAGCCGATGGGTAATAAAAATAATCGCGATACCCTTGGCGGCGATATTCTTCATAACTTTCAGAAGCTGTTCCGCTTCGCTTTCCGTCAGAACCGCCGTGGGTTCGTCAAACACCAGAAGGCGGACGCCTTCCTTGTCAATCTCTCTGGCGATTTCCACAAACTGCATGTATCCAACCGGAAGCCCGCGCACCATCGTATATTCGCTGATGCTCATTCCCACACTGTCCAATGCCCTTCTGGCGTCCTCGGCCATGCGCTTCATGTCAAGAGATTCAAGCTTGGATCCAAAAATGCGCGACATAATATTCGGTTTGGTAATCTCACGATTCAGTTTAATATTTTCAGCAATCGTAAAACCTGGAAGAAGCATAAACTCCTGATGCACCATACCGATCCCTTTCAGCATCGCGTCGTGGGGAGAAGCGATGACGGTTTTCTCACCATCGATCAGCACCTCACCGGAATAACCGCCGGTCGCATGAATCACGGGCATACCAAAAAGAACATTCATCAGCGTACTTTTTCCCGCGCCGTTTTCTCCAAGCAGCGCATGTATTTCACCCGGCCGGACCTTCAGCGATACATTGGACAGAACCGTATTTTCACCGTATTTTTTGGTGATATTTTTCATCTCCAAAATGTATTCCGCAGCCAATTTCCTGCCTCCTTTTCTGAAAAAAAGAGCCCGCCTCAACATCTATGGATTGAAACGGGCCACTTTTATGTTTTGATTTCTGTATTACCGGCTATTAACTCAGGTAATCGTTGAAGTCAACGGGAGTAAGCAGAACCGTATAGTAGTTGTCGATCGTTGTGCCGTCGGCATTGGTGTACGTCTCTACCGTCGCGCCGGGGCATTTCGCCTGGAACAGCTCGTTGATCTTGTCCGCGTCGTTCTTATCCGTAACCTCGCCGTCGATGTATCCCTTCGCGTATTCTACTCCGACGTCGATGATCGTCATATTAACCGGTGACGGCCATGTGGAGAAACGTCCTGCCGCGTCACTCTCGGCCAGTTTTTCCGCGATCGCCTGAAGCGCAACGGTATCGTCGCCGCCTACGGAGATCTCAAGGCCAAGGGATGCCGGGAATCCGTGATACGGGCTCGGGCAGCACGGCTGCGGATAATAAGCGTTCTCCTGCTCAAGAACGGCTGCCTGCAGCGGCTCCTGCATGGAGCAGTTGGTGGAGAAGAAAGCGACTTTCTTTCCCGCGTACTCTTCCATCTTAGCCGGAACATCTTCCAGAATAAACTGCTGTGCGCCGGAAACGCCGGAATCACCGGTGGGGTCCGGAGCGGTAGCTTCTACATACTCAATGCCAAGGGCAGCGCAGTTCTCCTCAAGGAGCGCCTTACGGGCTGCGATGGTTTCCATTGCCAGATGGCGGGGGAATGAGTAGTGTACGAATACGTCAATACCCCAGTCAGCGCAGGTTTCCATGATGGTGTCGCCCTGCTTTGCCTCGTTGGTGTAAAGTACAATGTCAGCGGACTCGGAAATAACGTCCGGGTCTTCCTGGGGAACGCCTGCGATCAGCAGAATGTCATCGCGGCCAAGTTCTCCTTTGATTCTGTCAAAGGCTGCCTTCGCGCCGGGAACGGCCTGGCACATAACGATTGCCTTTACATCCGGATCGGACGCGAAGGAGATCAGCTTGGAAATCGTGGTCTCGGTCTCATCCATAAAGTTATCCGGATAGGTGTCCGTGATAATATGGTCCTCACCGTAGGTCGCTACAGCGCGCTCTGCGGCGCGGAACTCCTCCTCGCCCTGGGAAGTGGTACCGGTCAGAATCGCGATCTTCCAGTTATCCTCTTCCGCGAACGCGGCGGTGCCAAGTGCCAGGCACATGATCAGCGCAAGCAACAGGCAACTCAGTTTTTTCATACAAATTTCCTCCTTTTCCTTGCACGCTTTGCTTTGTGAAAGCATGCAATTTCTAAGGATTATATCATTTATCGCCCGAATATACAAGTAAAAATTTACAAAAAAGTAATCTTTCTTTCTATTTTTTTTACCCCTTCTTCACAAAACGTTGCGGTTCCGCTTTGCCAAACCGTAACTTCCTATTCTTCTCTGCGCACTACGTCCGCGTACTCTGCCCGCACGGTTCTGCGCAGATCCTCCGGATTCAGCTTCAGTGTCGTTCCAATCCGTCCCCCGCTCACGTAAATCTGCGGATAATCCGCGGCAGAGGAGTGAATGACTGTCCGGAACTGCTTTTTCATCCCCAGAGGGCTGCATCCGCCCCGGACATACCCGGTAATCGCCGTGATATCCTTCACATGGATCATCTCCACGGACTTTTCTCCCACAGCCCTGGCGGCGGCCTTCAAATCCACCTCACAGGCAATAGGCACCACAAACACATAGTATTCACGGCTTTTTCCCTGCATCACCAGGGTTTTAAAGGACTGCTCCACCGGAGCCCCGGTTTTTTCGGCCGTGTGCAGGCCGTCTATAAACTCATCGCATTCGTACTGGATCAACTCATACGGAATTTTATTCCGCTCCAGAATGCGCATGGCATTGGTCTTTGTCTCTTTTCCCATGCAGAAAACCTCCAAGCATCTGAAATTCTTCGACGGATATGCAGTTTGGAAGGCTGCCGTCCCGCAGCTTTTCCAGACAGGTCTCATAGTCTGTCCAGAGAACGGCTTCCACCTCGCTCTCCTGAAGCCGCATCTGATCCGGCTCCCCGTCAAAATACAGCGCGTAGACGGCGCTGAGTTCATGGTTATTCCAGGGCCTGCCGTAAAACTCCGTGTGAATTTCCTCCCTTTCCCAGCCGATAAAGGAAAGCTGCTCAGGCCCTGCCGAAATTCCAAGCTCCTCCTTCAGTTCCCGGACAGCGGACTTACGGAAATCCTCTCCCGCCGGCAGATGTCCCGCCGAGGAGACGTCATAAACACCGGGAAAGGAATCCTTGTCCGCGCTTCGCTTCTGCAAAAGAACCTCCCACCTTCCAACGCAGTTTTTCCTCACCAGCCACACATGGGCCGTCCCGTGGAGATCCCCGTCCCGATGCGCCAGGGAACGCTCCTTCACCCTGCCGGTCAGGCTTCCGTCCTCGTTTCGAATGTCCAGATATTCCATCTCGTTTTCCTTCCGCTTTTCATTCGTTTCGCTTGGCGGACGCGCAGCTTGGGGACGGGATGCCGCTGTAAATCTTCGCAAGCTCCAGCAGCGTATTCACCGCGATATCCATTCCCTCCGCCGTGATATGCTCATAGGGCCCGTGGAAAGAAAAGCCGCCTGTTCCAAGGTTCGGGCAGGGCAGACCCATATAGCTTAAACGCGCGCCGTCTGTGCCTCCCCGGATCGGCACCACATTGGGTACCGCGCCGGATCTCTTTACGGCCTCCATGGCATTCTCGATCAGATGGAAGCAGGGACGGATTTTTTCCGCCATATTCCGGTAGCTTTCCTTGATCACAACCTGAACGGTTTCCTCTCCGTACTTCTTATTCAGCTCGCGGCCGATCTTCTTCATGATCTCCTGGCGCTTTTCAAACTCTTTCTCATCATGGTCACGGATAATATAGCTGAGCACCGCCTTGTCAACGCTGCCCTCCATGTGCGTCAGATGGAAAAAGCCCTCGTACCCTGACGTATCCTGGGGCCGCTGTCCCTTAGGCAGCATGGAATCAAATTCCATGGCAACCAGGGCCGCGTTTACCATGGTGTCCTTGGCGGAACCCGGATGGATATTCACGCCGGTAAAGGTAATCGTGGCCGCGGCTCCGTTAAAATTCTCATACTCGATCTCGCCCTCTCTGCCGCCGTCCACCGTGTAGGCAAAGTCCGCCCCAAAGCCTTTCACGTCAAAGTAGTCCGCGCCGCGGCCCACCTCCTCATCCGGGGTAAAGCCGATACTGATCTGTCCGTGGGGAATATCCCCTTTGAGAAGCTCCTCCGCCATGGTCAGGATCTCCGCCACGCCGGCCTTGTCGTCCGCGCCGAGAATCGTGGTGCCGTCAGAGGTAATCAGCGTCCTTCCTTTCAGGGAGGGCAGATGCGGAAATGTCTGAATCGTCAGAGAGCGGCCGCTCTCGCCCAGATCCAGATCTCCCCCATCGTAATCCGGATGCGCCACCGGGCTTACGGGATGGTCCGCGAAATCCGAAACCGTATCCATATGGGCGATAAAGCCCAGCCTCGTCCGGTCCTCATATCCCGGCGTCGCCGGAATCGTCCCGTACACATAGCATTTCTCGTCTACTCTGGCGCCCGCGATTCCCAGAGCCTTCATCTCCTCCACCAGCACATGGGCCAGGTTAAACTGGCAGGCCGTGCTGGGTACGGCAGCGCTGGCCTCGCTGCTGGCTGTAGGAATGCATACATAATTCAATAATCTTTCGTAAGCTTTCATGATAACCTCCATATTCAAGCGCATATTCGCATTACTACTATAAGTCATTTCCCGTGAAATAACAAGAAGGTTTTCTCATTGACCTTTCCCGAAACCTGTCCTATAATGACTACAAATGTAAGCGTAAAGGAGCGATATCCATGGACAAGCTGCCGCAAATCTCGGAAGCGGAATATGAAATCATGAAAATTCTCTGGGAGTCCCATCCCTTAAGCACCAACGAAATCTGTGAACGGGCCGTGCAGACCCACAGCTGGAACCAGAAAACCATCCACACCCTCCTCTCCCGCCTTACGGCCAAGAAAGCCGTTTCCTACGAGCAGCGGGGCAGGATGTATTACTACACGCCTCTGATTGCCAGGGACGCCTATCTGGAACAGGAAAACAGCCATTTTCTGAACCGCTTCTACGACGGGAAAATGGCTCCCATGCTCTCGTCCCTGCTGTCCAATACCAGGCTCTCCGACTCTGAGCTCCAGGATCTGTATGATATGATTCATTCGAAAATGAACAAAGGAGAAAAATTATGACCTTCCCCCTGCGTTTTTTGATCTGCAACGGCTTTATGGCTCTGCTTCTTGGCGCTTTTCTGCTGTTAAAGAAGCTCTTTCGCAGACATATGACCATTCATACGCAGTACGTCCTGTGGTGGGTCTTTCTCTTTGCCCTGGCGCTGCCCTTTCTGCCCTCCCGGCTGATTTTTCCGGAGTGGCTTTTGTCCTGGACAGGGGAAGGCCTCCTGGACGGCAGCGTCCGGGTGCTGTCAGGCGCCGCGGCTTCCAAGGCCCGTGAATCAGCCCAGGCCCTTGGCATCACCGATTATGCCCTGGCAGAGGCGCCGGCCGTAAACCGCGGATTTTTCCTGGCGCTGTGGGGTATCTGGGGGGCCGGCATGACGGCCGCCGCGGGGTATCTTTTCCGCTCCGTCCGGCAAATCCGGCGGCTGCGCAGAAACGCCTTTTTGATCACCGCGGATACCGAACCGGAGCTCTATGCCTTATACGCCTCCTGCCTTGGAGAGCTTGGCATACGCAGGAAGATCCGGCTGTACGCCTCCTGTACCCTGGAAAGCCCGGTGTCCTACGGCATTTTTCTGCCCCGGATTCTTGTGCCGCAGGATCTGGACATCCAGCTCTCCCGTGAGGAAATCCGTTTTATCTTTCTCCATGAGCTCCAGCATTACCGCCACAGAGACGCCCTGTTAAACAGCCTTGCATGCCTTCTCCAGATTCTGTACTGGTTTAATCCGCTGATCTGGTACGCCTTTTCCCTTCTTCGCCGGGACCGGGAAATCGCCTGCGACCGGGCTGTTTTGCGGGCTGCCGGGCAGGAACAGCGGGCAAACTACGGCTATACCCTGGTCAAATATGCCCAGAAGCTTGGAAACGGCACCTTTCTCTCCCCTCTGTCGGGTATGAGCGCAGAGGGCAAAGCCCTGAAAAATCGGCTTTCGGAAATCGTAGACTACCGGCCGGATTCCCTCGTGCGCAAAATAAAAAGCGCCGGCCTTTTTCTTCTGGCCGCCGCCCTGGTATATGCCGCAAGTCCGATCCTTGGCGTTCGGGCCTCTGACGCATCTGCTTCACTGTCCGGCCTCGCCTGGGAAGAAGCCGGTCTTTCCGAACTCTTTGACGGCCGGACAGGCTCTTTTGTGCTGTACGATACCGCAAACAACAAATATGCTGTTTACAACCCCTCCCTGGGTACAAAACGGGTTTCCCCGGACTCCACCTACAAAATATACAGCGCGCTCTTTGCCCTGGAATCCGGCGTCCTGGCCGCGGACGATTCGACCCTGGCCTGGGACGGCACCTCCCAGCCTTACGCCGCCTGGGAGCGGGATCAGACGCTGAAAAGCGCCATGGAAAATTCCGTAAACTGGTATTTTCAGGAGCTTGACGCCCGTATGGGCCTTTCCGCCCTGACCGACGCCTTCTCGGAAATTTCCTACGGAAACGCGGATTTATCCGGCGGCATTTCCCAGTACTGGGCGGAATCCTCCCTGAAAATTTCTCCCCTGGAACAGACGCAGCTTTTGGCGCAGCTTCTGGACAATGCCTGGGGCTGTGCCCCTAAGAATATCCAGGCCGTAAAGGATGCCCTGTATCTCGGTGAATTTCTGGGCGGTTCCCTGTACGGCAAAACCGGAACCGGAAGTACTGCCGGGCAGAATACCAACGGATGGTTTGTGGGATTTCTCGAAAAAGACGGAAACACCTGGACCTTTGCCGCGAACCTGCAGGCCGGCGGTTCCGATACGGCCCAGGCGGCAGCCACGGACGACGCTGCCCGCCGCGGCACTTCGGACGACGCAGCACGTACCGGCAGTTCTTCGGCCAGCGCGGCACGTACCGGCGGCTCTTCGGACAACGCCCGGATCAGCGGCTTTGCGGCGGCGCAGATCGCTTTGGAAGCGCTGGAAATTTATAACAGTTCAGCCCAGGTCTGCGCACATGCTGCGCAGACCGTAAGAACGTGATTCAGGAGTGCGAAAATCCCATCGCCGCAGGCGATTTCAAATGGATTTTCGCAGTTCCGGTTCAGCAAGGCTGAACCGGAAATTCAGCTTTCCAGTGCCTCCTGAAGGATTTCTCTGCCGCAGGATACCGCGTTTTCCGAGCTGTATCCGTTGACAATTCTCACACAGACGGACACGCTGGGATCGTCCGCGGGGGCGTAGCCGATGAAAAGGCCGTGGTCTGGCCGGACGCGGCTTTCCTCCGCCGTTCCCGACTTCCCGGCCACCGGTGTCTCAAACCCTTCAAAAATTCCTGTATTCTGAGCGTAAAGCTCCATCCCCTCCTGCACGGTATCCCAGACCGCGTCCGGCAGTTCAATACGGCTTTCCAGCACCGGTTTGGCCGCCTCCTCTCCAATCCGTTCAATCAGCGACAGCCGGTAGCTGTTTCCTCTGTTTGCCAGGGTATTCACATACCGTCCAAGCTGCACCGTAGAATAGTTGTTGGTTCCCTGCCCGATGGCGGAGGGAATCGCGTAGCTGTCCGTCACCTGCGGCGTGCTCTCCCCGATCTCCACACCGCTCTTTTTATCCAGATCAAACAACACGGCATACTCCTGGAGAAGCTTAAGGGCCGTCTCATCGGAAAAGGTGCCGTCTGACCCGGTTCCGAGCCGGTAAGCTGTCTCACAGAGATAATCATTGCAGGAATGCTGCAGCGCGCCCGCGGCCGAAGTAATCTGGCCGTGTCCTGCCCGGTTCCAGCATTTTAATACCGGCTCCACCTTGTCAAACACGCCGTCGCACTGCACGGATGTGTAAGCGTCGATGGCCCCCTCGTTCAGCCCCGCGATCACCGTAATGGGCTTAAAGGTCGATCCGGGAGCCGAAAGCTGCATGGTCGCCCGGTTGTACAGCGGAGACGCCGCGTTATTGGAAAGGCGGTAATAATAGTCCTCATCCATCTCGTTGGCCAGGCGGCTGCTGTCGTAGGACGGATAGCTGACGCATGCCAGGACCTTTCCTGTCTTCGTGTCCGTAACCACCGCGGACCCGGAGCAGGGGTCCAGGGCCAGATCCGCCGGAGTGATTTCACGGGCCGCGATTTTTCCCCGCACCAGCTCAAACGCGGACAGCTCCCCATTTCTCCACCGCGCGAAGTCCTCATCCTGCTCCAGAATCCCCTGGTCGTACAAAAGGGACATCGCCTCGTCCGGCGTAATCAAATCAGAC
Source organism: Candidatus Limivivens intestinipullorum (assembly GCA_018711185.1). GTDB lineage: Bacteria > Bacillota > Clostridia > Lachnospirales > Lachnospiraceae > Limivivens > Limivivens intestinipullorum. The sequence goes on from DVIQ01000033.1 coordinate 91,794, forward strand.
AGAAGCATCTGCTGATACAGTATCTGGTCAAATTCTTCGCTCTCCTCCAAAGCTTCCAGCATACAGTCCGCCGCTTTCCCGTATGCCTCCCGGCTGCTCAAATATTCCGTTTCTCCCGCCAAAAGCTCCGTTTTCAGCCAGTCGTTGGCAATAACCTCCCGTATGTAATCCACAGCCGTATACGCCTCTTCCATGCCGGCGAAAAATTCCGCGGCTTCTTTGGCGCATTCCTCCCGGACAATCCCGTCCCCCTGTTCCAGAAGCAGCTCCTCGTACGCTTCCGCCCCGCTGTCTTCCCGGTTTCCGGCAAGCCATTCGGAAAGGCTTCCCAGCACGCGCGTCCGCTCCCCGGCAATCCGCCTGGAAATCTCCTGTTCCAGTTCCGTGACGCCTCCCGCTTCTATGCGCCGGACATCCAAAAGCCCGTTTGTAAAAAACGCGCTGTAGACATCATATACGGGAATCCGGATCTCCGTGGTATTGCTTACGGCCGTCTTGTCAAAGGTCTTTGCGTTAATCAGATTTTCCGTCAGAATATCCGCGATCTTCTGTTCCAGAATGTTGTAAACCGCTGTCTGCAGCCCGGCGTCAATGCTCAGGTAAATGTCGCTTCCCGCTTCCGCCTCCGCGGTCGTCTCCTCCTCCGAGAGCAGCCTTCCCATATTATCCACGTAGACCGTCTTAGAGCCGTTTTTTCCCTGGAGAACCGCGTCCATAGACTGTTCTAATCCGCTTTTCCCCACCACTGAGTCCGCGGTATAGCCTTCCTCCTCCATGCCTTCCAGCTCCTGGGCGGAAATCTTCCCCGTATAGCCCAGGATCGAGCCGAATGCCTCGCCTCCATAGTAGACCCGTTCCGTGTCCTCCCCCACATCCGCTCCCGCAAGCTCCTCCTGATACTCCAGAACCGCGGCCACGGTGGCCTCGGAGGCCCCGGCGCATATGGTCACCGGAAGGTAGCGCTGATACCCCACAAGGGACAGCCCGTACCGGATTCCAAGAATCTGCAGCTCCTCTTTTGGGGAAAAACGCTCCGGCAGGCCGTACTGCGCCTTTTCCCGATCCGTATAAGCGGTTCCTCCCTGGGAATACAGGCAAAAACGGTCTTCTCCGGCCAGATACGCAAGAATTTCCCCGGCGCCGGCGTTTCGCTCCTCCTCCGTCATATCCTCAATATACGCCCTTCCAAATATATCGGCCCGAAAGCGGTCCAGGCTGGTCCCTTCCACGGTAAAAGCCGGCTCCCCATTTTCGTCAAGCTCGATTTCCAGGAAATCTTCCACCGTATCCCCGTTCTTCTCAATCAGCCTGATCAGGCGGTACAGCCTTCCGTTCAGCGCAAGCTGCCGCTCCCGCTCCGTCTCGTAGGTCTGATTGTCCGCGAAGGTAATGGTGGAAATCCTCCGGTTCCCCGCCAGAAGCATCCCGTTCCGGTCGTAAATATTCCCCCTTACTCCCTTTACGGTAAGCTCTCTTTTCACTTTTAAAAGAAAATTTTGCGCGTATTCGGATCCATTTACGATCTGCAGCACAAACAGCCTCCCAAGCAGGACTGCCGTCAGCGCCACAAACAGCGCCGCCAGAATCCTACTTCTTGGTATTTCTCTTTTTTTCATTGCAATTCTCCTGCATCCTCCTCAAATATATCTTACGTATGTAAGATATATCTGTAAAAAAATTTCTCCTCTGGCTGTCCAAGCCTTCCGGAGAAACACAGTCCAAAAGGACGAAAGTTTCCTTTCGCCCTATATACTACACTTGTAAGATATATTTGTCAACCCATAATATCATGAGTGCAAAATCCCATCGCCGCAGGCGGTTTTAAATGGATTTTGCATGTAACGGTTCAGCAGGGCTGAACGGTTACTTACTGCCCTTTCTGAACTCTGCACCGTTTGCGGAAGCAGGCGATTCCGTATCGGATAATCGTTTCCATCCCATCCAGCTCCAACGTCTCCGTATATCCTCGCTTCTCAATCTGCGTCAGCGCCTCCCTGCAGGCGCCCGCAAAATCTCCCCGCTCCGCGTATTTTAATTCGATCACTACTCCAACGCCCTGTTCCGGCACCTCGATCAGAATATCACTGTATCCGTCCCCCGATTCCTCATTCGAAAAAACAGACCAGGTTCCTTCCATGGATTTCAGCAGGCCCAGCAAAAAGCCGTGATAAAAATTTTCCTTCTTTGCCTTTCTGACGCTGTTATCCCGAATGCTGATGGAAGAACGCAGATATACATTCAGTTCCTTTTCCACCTTCTCCGCGTCCCCTTCGAGAAGCGCCGTACAGAAAGTCCGCAGTCTTACGGAATCCCCGACTGCGGTTTCCTCAAACCAGGCCCGAATCTGCGTCTCGAAAAGCCAGCGGATTTCCAGATTCGGAATCATCAGCCGCCAACGATTGTCCGGCAACCTGCCGCACTGAGTCAAATATCCGGTCATAAACAAAACGCTCCAGATATTCTCGATACTGCTGTCCAGGTCTTTATAGGTCAGCTCCTGCCGGATCGTTTTTGTAATCGCTTCACCCGCGATCAGCTTCTCAATTTCGTTCCGTGTCTGCCGGTCCGCTTTCTGAAGGAGCCGCCTAACAATCCGGTTATCACTGGTGTTTCCCCAATAAGGTTCCGGCTGAATGGATGGGTCATCTTTGGCCGAATCGCAGTAATTGATAACATCCCACGGACAATATACATCCTTCTTTCCGAAATGATACCCGTCATACCACTCCTTTACCGTCCCAAAGCAGTCCCCGATTCCATAATCTGCCAGCATTTTGCGCACCTGGGCGTCAGTAAACCCAAAATACTCGTCAAAACGGGACTCCGTGACAGAGAGAACCTTCGGGTTGTTCAGCCCGGTAAAAATGCTCTCCTTGGAAATTCTCAGGCATCCTGTCAAAACCGCGAACTGCAGACTGTCGTTTCCCTTCAGGGCCTGCTGAAACAGATTGCGTATTACAAGAGCCATTTCATCATAATATCCATATTGCTCCGCTTTATCCAGGGGCACGTCATACTCATCGATCAGAAGAATCACCTTACGCCCGTAATGCCGCTCCAAAAGCCCGCCAAGCGTCCACAGGCTGTTTGTCAGAACCTCTTCTGACATCCGGAAATGTCCCTCTGTGTCAAGATTAATCAACGCCTGATACTGCCGCTTCTCTGTTTCATTCAGCAGGCTGCTTTCCAGCAAAAAGGAAAACCGCAGAGCCTCATTCCCAATAAGAGACTTCAGCATTCCGAGAGCCGCGGAAAAGCTCTGTGCGCCTACCCCTTTCAGGCTTACGAAAATGACCGGGAACTTCCCCATATAGTCCTCGCAGAGTGTAGTCTCCTTCATAATTTCCAGACTCTGAAAAAGCGACCGGTCGCATCCGATTTCGAAAAACGTTTTCAGCATACTCATATTCAGCGATTTGCCAAACCTCCTGGGGCGTGTAAAAAGATTCACTTCTCCCCAGTTATACAGCAAATCGCGAATCAGACCAGTCTTATCCACATAATAAAAATCCTCCCGTCTGAGCTTTTCAAAGCTTTCGATTCCCACCGGAAGTTTCTTCCTCATAATCCGCTCACCCCTTCCGCCGGAAGGCATCCGGCTTTTCCTGCCTGTTACCCCAGTCTATCATGAATCCGGAAGGAATTCAACGCTGTCTCCTGCACCATCCCCAGAAAGCCGCCGGCACGCAGCACAGGCCGATCAGGAAGGGCACCGCCAGCAGCATCCAGGGCGACCAGATGATCTGCCCGAACACATGGTAGACCTCCGTGCGAAAGATATCCAGAGAGTTTCCAACCATGGGCAGCAGCTCCAAAAGCTTCTGTCCCCAGAGAGGAAGGTACTGGGAAACGGCCATCGGCACATACAGAACCCCAAGAGACAGCACCAGAACCGCGAACGTGCTTTTTGCCAGGGAAGAGATCAGCAGGGTCACCGCCGTGAATCCAAGCCCTCCGATCAGGAGAAATACATACTCATAGATCTCCGCCTGAAGCATATTCCAGGGGACCGCGGCCAAAAGCTTTATAAACTGAACCGGCATGTCCCAGCCTTCGGTTCCCAGGAAAATCACCTGGCAGAGAACGCTTCCCGCCGCCGTCACTCCAACCATTTCCAGGCAGAAAGCCAGTGCTGCCAAAACCTTCGCCGCGGCTGTCCGCCGTCTCCCATGCTTCGTAACGCTGATTACCGGACGCATTCCCCGGTGCCATTCTCCCGCGAAAACCGGCGCCGCCGCCACAGCCAGCAAAAGCCCCAGCACCATACGCATACTTTCGATGGCGTTTCCCACCAGAAAGGACCAGCCTCCCGTCCACCGGTAGGGAAAATTCGTCCCCACCTCTGCGTTCATTTCCAGAAAAAACGCCTTTTCCTCCCCTTCCTGTCCGTTTGCCTCAAGAAATTCTTCCAGTTTCTCCTGCCGTCTCTCATAAAAGCCTGTAAGCTGCTCCGGATTTACGTAATAAATCATCGGCAGGGGATTGTCGGCCTCTTCCAGCTCCGGCCACAGGGTCCGAATCCAGGTGTTCAAAACAGACCATTCCGTGGGTTCCCGCAGCGCAGCGTCCTCCGAAAGCAGCCGTTTCTGGCAGTCTGCCGCCATTTCCTGAAAGGTCTCATCCGTAATGGTATCCCACTGGGAAGCGTATTCCTGCTTCCTCCGAATGTTTTCGTACCCGTCGAAATGGTTTTCAAACGAGCTGGAATAGCTGTCCCACTGGCTCCCGAAAGAAAACCACTGGTACGACAGCACGCCCCCGAAAACCAGTGTAAAAAGAAGGTATACCAGCACGCCGATCTGCGTGCTCCGCCTGCTCCACAGCTTTCTGTGCTCCGCTTTTATCAGTTCCATCTGTTTCTCCTCCTGTCGTCAGATAGCCGCGGCGCTCCGGCCGCGCCGTGTTTCCCGTCAAGCGGCGTCCGTTCCTCTTCCGGGAAGCAGAGCAAATACAAGTCCTCCAGCGTCGCCCTGCAGGGAACCGCCTCCGGACACGGCCGCCTCTCTGCCACAATCCGCAGCACGGTCTCCTCCCCTTCTCTGTGCAGGTTCGCCACCGAAGCCTTTTCTTCCCAAAACGCGGCCTCTTTGGGACCGGTCCGAAGCTCCCAGACCTTTCCCTCCGCCTGGCGGGTCAGTTCTTCCACTGTTCCCTGGTGCAGAAACCGCCCCTTTTTCATCAGAAACACCTTGTCCGCCGCCACCTCAATATCCGATACGATATGCGTGGACAGCAGCACAATCCTTTCCCTGGCGTAATCGGCCAGAAGGTTGCGGAACCGTATCCGCTCCTTTGGGTCAAGGCCCGCCGTAGGCTCGTCCAGCACCAGAATTTTCGGGTTATTCAGCAAAGCCTGGGCAATTCCCAGCCGCTGGCGCATGCCTCCGGAAAAGGCGCGGATTTTCTTCCTCCCCGCCCCCGCAAGGCCCGTCATCTCCAGCAGGCTTTTGCACCGCTTCTTCGCCATTTCCCGCGGAATCCCCTTCAAAGCCGCGATATACATGAGAAAATCCCAGGCCCGGTAATCCGGGTAATAGCCGAAATCCTGAGGCAGATACCCCAAAATGTCCCGGTAATCCATCCCCATGTCCAAAATATTCTTTCCGTCGCAGAAAACCTCTCCGGCCGTGGGCGTCAGGATGCCGCAGAGCATCCGCATAAGCGTCGTCTTTCCGGCCCCGTTGGCCCCCAAAAGCCCGTATACTCCCGGAGTGAGGACAGCGCTGATACCGTCCACGGCAATCCGTGCCCCGTACTGCTTTGTCAGCCGGTCAATCGTCAGTTCCATAGCTGTTCCTTCCTTTCTTCCATTTTCTTACCAGTCCGATCCGCTCACGCTGGAACGGCCCGCGCCGTCAGCACGACCTCATAAAGCTCCCGGCCAAAAAACACGGAAAACAGCACAAAAGCCGTGAGCCAGACGCCGGTTGCCGAGGCCTGATACGCCTGGGGTATCCAAAGTCCCAGCATACTCCAGAAAAGGGAAATACCCAGGCAAAGCCCCGCCCCGGCCGCCGGGGCGCTTCTCCTGCGAAGGCAGCGCAGGATTCCGGTGCTGGCCGTCAAAAACGGTACCACCGTGTACAAAACCAGTCCCAGCAATTCCTCCCCGCTCTGTCTGGCTGCCGCCTGGCAGAAAATCATCAGGGTCAAAAACACAAGATCCGCCCCTCCTGCCAGAATCAGCTTCGCGAACAGAATCTGGGAACCCGAAGCTCTCGTGGACGCCTCGATTTCCTCCATACCCCAGATTCTTCCCTGCAGCAGCGCCGGAATGCAGGCCAGCACAAGCACCGGCGCAAAGGCCGAGGTCACCGCCGGAAATCCGGGCATCGCAAAAATCCCCATGCAGGCCGCAAGGAGCGCCGCCCCCTGCAGAATCCACATCCGCCATCCGCTGTACCGCAAAACCTCTCTCAGAAACTCCCCAAAGCCGGTCCGTTCCTCAAAGGTCTGTCCGGCCAGCAGGGAAACACACCGCTCCTTTGTCCGGGCAACCTCTGCCTCCCTGGGAGCCGGCCCCCGGCTCAAAACCGCTCTCAGCTCACTTCTGCCCAATCGTTTTCTCATACTCCGCTTCACACCTCCTGCCGTCTGACGCACACGCAGCCTGCCTCTTGCGCTTTCCCGCATCCTGCCGCCTGATGCGCGTATACCTGTCCGTTTTCCTTTCCTGCGTCTCACTGCATATGCTTTCTGCATACCACTGCGCACGCGTCCCGCCGCCGGTTTCTCATCCGTCCTCCCCGTTTTTCGGCTTCTGCGCTTCTGTTCTCATGGCCTTCAATGCCAGCCGGATCCGGCTCTGGACCGTGCGCAGAGGCACGCCCGTTACCTGTGCCGTTTCCCGAAAACTCAGGCCTTCGCCATAGCGAAGCAGCACCGCCTCACGCTGCTCCGGAGACAGCCCTTTCAGAAGCTTCTCCGCCATCTGCCGGTTCTCCGCCTCCTCCATGGCGTCGCGGGGATCTTTCTCCGTCTCTTCCAGCGGCTGCCATCCCGGACGCCGTGCTTCGTCCACGCAGAGATGATAAGCGATTTTATAAAGATACGCCGAGAATGTCCCCCGGCTTTGGTACCCGCCAAGCCCGGAAAACAGCCGCAGAAACGTCTCCTGCGTCAGATCCTCCGCCTGTTCGCGGCTCGGACAGTGAAACCGGCAGTAACGCAGAATCGCCCCGTAATAACGGTCGATCAGCTCCTCTGCCGCCGCCCGGTCCCCCGCCTTCGCGGCGGCAATCAGCGCGTCGTCCTTCACCCGGTTCCCTCCTTTCCCAAAAGCGGTGACTGCTCGCAAAGCGCATCCCCTGCCGCCCGGTCCTCTCCGCGGAATCCATGGCGCAGACCGTCAAACAGCCGCCCGGTACCTTGCTGTACCTGTATATTATAACGGGAAAACCGATGAAAATGATCACTTCACGCTTCCAGATTTCTCAAATCCGGCGCGTCTCTCCGTTCAGAAAAGTAAACGCCGCAGGCACAAAATTTCACTTGTCATTTCCAGGGTATCCGCTTAAACTGAAAATATCGTAACAGTTCAGACCAGGTCTGCGCACATGCTGCGCAGACCGTAAGAACGTGATTCAGGAGCGCAAAATATCAGATCCTTTTCCATCAGTGGTTTTCCGCAGCCGCCCGTCCGCCAGGCGGCCGCGGAAAACCTGTGGGAAAGCAAGCCATTGCCGTAAAGATATGATTATAGAAAGGAATACCGAAATCGTATTATGACAGAAAGAGAAGCCTACCGGGTCCTTGGCATCCCTCCGGGGGTTCCCAAAGACCAGATAAAAAAACGTTACCGAAAGCTGATGCTGCAGCTTCATCCGGATGCCCTGGCGGCTTCCGGCGAGTTTGACCTGTCTCTGGCCCAGAAGATCACCCTTGCCTATTCGGTTTTGAAAAAAAGCATGGAAGCAGAAAATCCGGACGCTTCCCGGCCGGACAAAAGCCCGGCGGCAAAAAAAAGCCGTCCCGCATGGGACGCTCCGTTAAATCCTTACGCCTACAGAGAGCGTGAAATCCTGCATTACGCGGAGGCCTTTGACGGCTCCGTCCTTGGCAGCTTCTGCGTCGCAAGAGGGAAATATCTGTGGAAAACCGAAGAGGACTTTCCTCTGTTCCTGCAAAGCGTCTATCGGTGCGGGAAAGAACTGCTGGACGAAATCGACGCCGCCCTGGGCAGAAAAAAAGCGCCGGCCATACGGCAGACACTTCAGGCTGAGCTCACCTATCTTCTGGCTCAGCAGTTCATCGACGGTCCGGCTCTCCTGGAAGAGCTGGCCCAAAAAGATCCGGGCGCTCCGGAAGAAAATCCTGTCTATGTCCTTCCGGCCATGCTGGAAAACGCCGGGTACCGGATCAAACCGGCGGCCGGGGAACGCCTGCTTCCCTCTTCCCTGCGAAAACACCGGCTGTATTTAAAAACACAAGCTGGAGAAGAGGCTGGCTATCTCTCGTTTCCCGACGACCGCCTGTATTACGTGGTCATTCCGCTGTTCGAACAGCGCCGGGTTCAGGTCCGCGTTCAAGCCGACGGGCCGGCCGTTTCCAGAGCCGGGAATCCGGCCGGAGCCTGCCAAAGGCTCCGGCTGTGGATGCGCTTTTCCCCGGAAAACCGGGTTCGGATGCCGGAAAATCTGAATCTGCGGATCGAAGCGCTTTTGAAACGCTACCGGTAAACGGCAGTACACCGGAAATTTTTTATTCCTTCACCGCTCCGGAAGTCATTCCGCCGATAATATACCGCTGCCCGATCAGATAAACGATGATTACCGGAATACAGGTCAGTACAATGTCGGCGAATATGTAATTCCAGTAACTCTTATTCCGTCCGTAGAATTGATAAACCGCCATGGTCATGGGGAACATTTTGCTCTCACTGGACAGATACAGCGGCGTCATAAAGTCGCTCCATACCCCCATGAACTGAAGAATGAAGCAGGTTACCAGGGTGGGCTTCAGCATGGGAAGAACAATCCTGAAAAACAGATTCAGAGGGCCCGCTCCGTCCAGCACCGCCGCCTCGTCCAGCTCCACGGGAAGAGAAAGCACAAAGTTGCGGATCGTAAAGACGCAGAACGGAATCATAGAACTCGTAAAGGTAATGATAATACCAACTCTGGTATTGGTCAGATGGAAAAAGCTCAGGACTCTTACCAGGGTTACGTAGTTTACCGGGAAAAACAGACCGCACAGGAAAAAATAATACAAAAAGTTATTTACCTTCGTCCGGTTCCGGCACAGCACAAAGGCTGCCATAGAGCAAGAAACCACTCCAATAAAGGTCGCGACGCCCGCGTACAGAATACTATTGCAAAATCCCTGGATCAGACGGCCCTGCTCGATAACCTCTGTGTAATTGGAGAACAGCCATTCCGTGGGAAGGGCCAGATCCATTCTGGCAGCTCCCGTCCGGTCCTTAAAGGAGTTAATAAA
>DVIQ01000034.1 GCA_018711185.1 Candidatus Limivivens intestinipullorum
GAAATCATGGAGATTCAGGGACGGCCGCTGTCGATTTATTACTGATTTGATACAAAGGCTGCCGGAACGCGGGGCCGGCAGATTTGTATAGATGTCCTCTGCGCTTTTGACACCGCTTCCTGCGGCTCGCGCAGGCAGGATGAAATGTTACTGTTTTTTTTATAAAAAGAAAGGAGCTTCTATATTATGAAAGCTAAGCTGCTTACCCTTACCCTTGCAATGGCCATGGTATTTGGCGTTTCTGCCTTTGCCGAGGAGAGCGCCACAGAAACCGCTGCGGAGACTGCCGCAGAAACCACTGCGGAAACCGCCGCAGATACCGCTGAGGAAGGAACAACAGCCGAGACTGTTACCATCACCAGCTTAAATGCCAGCGGAGAGGAGATCGAGCTGGAGGTTCCCTACGATCCGCAGCGTATCGCGATCCTGGACATGGCTTGCCTGGATATTCTGGACAACCTGGGAGTCGGGGACCGTGTTGTGGGCTCTGCGTCCACATCTTTGGACTACCTGCAGGACTATGTGACAAATGAGGAAATTGAAAACCTGGGAACCATCAAGGAAGCGGATATGGAGGCGGTAATGGCCTGCGAGCCCGACGTGATTTTCATTGGCGGCCGCCTTTCCAGCTCCTATGATGCGCTCAGCGAGATCGCTCCGGTGGTTTATCTTTCCACGGATACGGAGATCGGCGTTGTGGAGAGCGTGCGCAAAAATGCGTCCACCATCGCGTCTATGTTTGGACTTGAGGATCAGGTGGAGGAGCTGATGGCAGATTTCGACGGCCGGATTGAAGCGCTCCACACATTTGCGGAGGGAAAGACCGCCATTGTAGGCATGTGCACCAGCGGAAGCTTTAATATTCTCGGTGATGACGGCCGCTGCTCCATCATCGGAAGGGAGATCGGCTTTGAAAACATTGGCGTGATGGATGAGGAGACCACTTCCACCCACGGAAATGAGTCTTCCTTCGAGCTGGTGGTTGAACTGAATCCGGACTATATGTTTGTTCTGGACCGGGATGCGGCAATCGGAACGGACGGCGCCAAGCTTGCCCAGGAAATCGTGGAGAATGAGCTGGTTATGGAGACAGACGCTTATAAAAACGGACAGATTGTGTATCTGGAGCATAGTGCCGTTTGGTACACCGCGGAGGGCGGCGTAACCGCCCTGGATCTGATGCTGGCGGACCTGGAGGGCGCGCTGCTGACAGAAGCGGAATAAGGAAGGCCTGCCCGCGCTCCCTGTGACGGGAGGAGACGCAAAGCCGCAAAGGATTCCTGTTTGGGAAGCAGATTTCCCAAGGAAGCCTTTGCGGCTTTTTGCGTGCTTGAAACCCTTTTGATAATTTTGTATGGCAAATAGAAGTGATAGAAAAAATTTCCCGCCGCGTATACAATGAAAGGCAAAAGCAACGGCGAAACGGGAGGTGAAAACGGATGCGGCTGCAGGAATTTTACAGTGCGCGTGCTGATCACGGAAAATGCCGGGACACATACGGAGGCAAAGGAAACGCGCGGGCTTTCCGAAGCTTCGAGGAAGAAAATCAGAGAGGTCTGCGCAGACTATAAAAAATGATTCGGGAGCAGAATCCAAAATCTTGCAGGGAGGATTGAATATGCGGGAAATGACATCCCTTGAGAGGGTACAGGCAGTGATGAGAGGGGAAGTTCCGGACTATCTTCCAGTGATTCCCCAGAGTTTTCTATTCGCTATGAGCGAGGGCGGCACCAGCATTGGCCAGGTGAACAAAAATCCTGCGGCCATGGCAAAATGCCATCTGGAATGCAGGGAAAAATACGGCTATGACGGCTGTATTATGGATGTGGATGATTCCACTTTGGCGGAGGCCTGTGGGGCGAAGGTGGTTTACCGGGATGACAGCGTGGCGGTGGTGAAGGAGAGCGAGCCGCTGCTTACGGATCTGCGCCAGGTGGACGATCTGAAAATACCGGACCCCAAAAAGGACGGACGGCTTCCTCTGTGGCTAGAAACCACAAGCCGGATCGCGGAGAAAATCGGCGGGGAAGCCATGGTCATGGGCCGCGCGGATCAGGGCCCCTTTAACCTGCTCTGCCTTCTTCGGGGAACCCAGGAGTTTATGCTGGATCTGATCGAAGAGGAGGAAGAGGTGATTCTTCACGCCCTGGAGTGGACCACAAAGGTGCATATTGCCTTTGCCCAGGCGCAGTTAGAAGCCGGGGCGAACATTACCAGTATGGGAGACGCCTACGCGAGCCCGAACCTGGTGGCGCCGGCCTATTACCGGAAGTATGCCCTTCCTTTCGAAAAAAAGGTCGTGGAGGCGGTTCAGACGCCGGACAAACCGTATTCCATACATATTTGCGGGGATACCACAAAGATTATCGGGGATATGGGAAAAACCGGGGCGAAAGTGCTTGAGGTGGACTGGAAGCTGGACATGGGAGCGGCGAGACGGCTGGTTCCGCCGGAGACGGTCCTGATGGGAAATGTAAATCCCAGCGATCCTCTCTACCTTGGAACGCCGGATAAGGTGGATGCCGCGGTGAAAGGGATTATAGAGTCTACCAAAGGAAGGGGACTCATTGTCAGCTCCGGCTGCGCCATCGGCGCCAACACGAAGCCGGAGAACCTGAAAGCGCTGGTGGATTCCGCGAGAAAATATGGGGCTTATGATAAAGTTATGGCGCTTGCCTGAATCACGTTCTTACGGTCCGCGCAGCATGTGCGCAGACCTGGGCTGAACTGTTCTTACAGTCCGCGCAGCCTATTCGCTTGAAAAAAACTGCTGGTCGGTGTATGATTCGATTAGCAGTTTTTTTGTTACTATTCACAGCAGCCGCAAACACCTGCTGTTTGCGGCGTAAGAAAATGATTCAGGTGTGAGCGGATTCCATTCGCGAAGCGAATTTTCAATGAATCCGCGATGTTGCTGTTCACGGACCGAAGGGCCGTGAATAGTAACGTTTTTTATTCCCGCGGGCAGCGGGCCAGGCGGACATGCTTGTATGTCCATTTGGCGGTGCTGTGTGCCGGTGGCACACGTTTCGCACCGAACGAAACGGAGTGCAGAACGCCGCGAGGATCAGCGAAGGAGCAGAAGATGGAAGAAAGCGGAATCAAAGAGCAGGTTTTGAGAGAAATCCGGGAAATCGCGGAAAAATACGGGGTGAAAAAGGTAATTCTGTTCGGCTCCCGCGCGCGGGGCGATTTCAGGAGAACCAGCGATATCGACCTGGCAGTGTCAGGCGGTGATTTCGCGCGTTTTGCCCTGGATGTGGACGAGGAGACATCAACGCTTTTAATGTTTGACATTGTTGATTTCGACCGTGACATGCAGGAAGAATTGCGTGAGGCAATCCAAAGTGAGGGGAAGGTACTGTATGAAAAAGTATGATAATTTCTGCCAGGCATTGGCAAATATGCGGGATATCTACCGCTATGAGGAGCCCTATGACAATGTGATTCTGACAGGTTTGGTAGGACTGTATGAAATTTGTTTCGAACAGTCCTGGAAAATGATGAAAGAAATTTTGGAGCAGCACGGGTATGAGGAAGGAGCGACAGGGTCGCCAAAGCTCATATTGAAAACAGCTTACCGCGCGGGGATGATAAAGGATGAAGCCTTATGGCTGAAAGCGCTGCAGGAAAGAAACAATGTATCACATTCTTATAACGAGAAAATAGCGCTGGGAATTGTGGCGCTGGCAAAAGAAGCGTTTTATGATATGTTCTGCGGATTAAAGGAGGAAGTGGAACAAAACTGGCTGTAATTACAGCCCGCACAGCTGGTGCGCAGACGCGCCCCGGCTGCCGGACATCAGTCGTTGTCCGGCAGCAGCTTGATGCGAACCATGATATTGCGCACAAAGGCGCCATCGCCCAGGGAAAGCTCATCAGGGTCGCTCTGGGGAGGAAGGAAGCTGTCTTCTTCTTCCAGCTCTGAGACGATCCAGTTATAGAGGGCGTCGGAGGCGTTGTCCAGGGCGTCTTCCAGATCCGGGCCCTGGGTCTCGCAGCAGGCCAGGTCCGGAAAGCGGACATGAAATCCGGTGCCTTCTTCCATGGGGGTAAAAATCGCGGGATAAACAAACGTCATACGGAAATCTCCTTTCACATTAGTGTCCCGGCATTCGCCCGTTTGAGCGGTACTTCCCTATCATATCGCAAAATTCTTCCAGAGTAAACCCTCTGTTTTCTACATTTTTCTTCCCCTTGTCATTTTTTCCCTGTCGAAGTATAATGGAGACATTAACACGGAGGGAAAAAGACACCTATGAAAAAGCAAAAAGGAAAAAGTATTTTCGCGTATTACAAGCCGTATCTGGCCTTGTTCTGGTCGGACATGTTTTTCGCGATTCTGGGAGCGGGCATTACGCTGACGATTCCGCTGATCGTCCGCTATATCACCAACGATGTGGTTTACCTGCCCGGCGACGAGGCGTTAAGCCTGATCCTGCGTCTGGGGCTGGTGATGCTGTTTCTGGTGGCAGTGGAGGCGTTCTGCAATTATTTTATCGCCTATTTCGGACACATGATGGGAGCGAAGATCGAGCACGACATGCGAAACGAGATCTTTGGACATTACCAGAGACTGTCCTTTCATTTTTTCGATAATCAAAAGGTTGGACAGCTTTTGTCCAGGGTGACCAACGACCTGTTTGACATCAGCGAGCTTCTGCATCACGGTCCGGAGGACGTAGTGATTTCTCTGATCAAATTTATCGGTTCTTTTGTCATTCTGGTTTCCGTCAATCTGCGGCTTACCCTGGTAACCTTTGCCTTTGTGCCGGTTATGGCTCTCTTCGCGGTGTTCGCGAATCGCAAGATGAAGACGGCCTTTAAGGCGAACCGGGCGCGGATCGCCGATATTAACGGGCAGATCGAGGACAGCCTCTCCGGAATCCGTGTGGTGAAGTCCTTTGGAAACGAAGAGGTGGAGATGGAAAAGTTCCGCCAGGGAAATCAGCGGTTTGTGGAAAGCAAGCGGCTGAGCTACCGCTATATGGGCATGTTTAATTCCGGCATGGGAGCCATGACGACCCTGGTGACCATTGTGGTGCTGGTGGCGGGAGCTGTTTTTCTGGCGGACGGTTCCATGGAGGTTACGGATCTGATCACCTTTTTCCTCTATATTAATAACTTTACAGAGCCGGTAAAGAAGCTGATGAATTTCACGGAGCAGTTCCAGAACGGCTACAGCGGATACACCAGGTTCCGGGAGATTATGGCCATTGAGCCGGATATTCAGGACGCGCCGGAGGCGGTGGAGCTTGAAGACGTCCGGGGAGACGTGGAGTTCCGGGATGTGTCCTTCCGGTATGAGCAGGGGCAGGAAGAGGTTTTAAACCATGTAAACCTGAAAGTAAAGGCGGGAGAATATCTTGCCATTGTAGGAAGCTCTGGCGGCGGGAAAAGCACCCTGTGCAGCCTGATTCCAAGATTTTACGATGTGGAGGAGGGCGCCGTGCTCATCGACGGCAAGGATGTGCGCAGCGTGACTTTGGAGTCGCTGCGCAGTCAGATCGGCATTGTGCAGCAGGATGTGTACCTGTTCGCGGAAAATGTCATGGAAAATATCCGTTACGGAAAACCGGGGGCTTCGGATGAGGAAGTCATCCAGGCGGCAAAGAAAGCCAATGCCCATGAATTTATCATGAACCTTCCCGATGGATATCAGACAGACATCGGTCAGAGAGGAGTCAAGCTCTCAGGCGGCCAGAAGCAGCGGCTTTCCATTGCCCGCGTATTCTTAAAGAATCCGCCGATTCTGATTTTTGACGAGGCCACCAGCGCCCTGGATAATGAGAGCGAGAAGATCGTCCAGAACTCTTTAGAGGAGCTGGCGAAAAACCGCACGACCTTTGTCATCGCGCACCGGCTCAGCACCATTATCAATGCCGAAAAGATTCTGGTGCTCACAGAGAACGGCATCGAGGAGGAGGGAACCCACGAGGAGCTGCTGGCGAAAAACGGGGCCTATGCCCGCCTGTATTTAAGCAGGTAATATGAAAATTAGTAACAGTTCAGCCTGGGTCTGCGCACAAGCTGCGCGGACCGTAAGAACGTGATTCAGGAGTGCAGGCAGCCGTTCAGCGGGA
>DVIQ01000035.1 GCA_018711185.1 Candidatus Limivivens intestinipullorum
TGGGAGGAGGCTTCCGCCAAGGCAAGCTGGGGAACCAATGTAACGGAGGTTCTGAACTGGGTGGCTGAGGGAAGCGCCGATGCCGGGATTGTATACGCCACGGACGCGGCTGTGAGAGCAGAGGATACGGATGTGGTGGCTGAGGCGCCCCAGGGAAGCCTGGCGGAGAAAGTAATTTATCCGGCCGCGGTGACGGAAGGCTCCGCGAACCCTGAGGCTGCCCGCCTGTTCGTGGAATTTCTCCAAAGCGACGAAGCGTCGGAGATCTTTGCTGAGTACGGATTTACGCCGTATGAGGAAGAGGAGGCAGAGACGGCTCTGGAAGAGACGGACGGTGCCGCGTAGCATGTGCGCAGACCTGGGCTGAACTGTTATGCAGAGTAAACCTGCATACGCCCGCGGGGCAGGCGTACCACCGCCCCGGAAAAGTCTGGCGGGCGTACTTGGCATCCCTGAATGCATGCCGCCTATCCGGCGGCGGACTTTCAGAGTAAACCTGCATACGCCCGCGGGGCAGGCGTACCACCGCCCCGGAAAAGTCCGGCAGGCGTACTTGGCATCCCTGAATGCATGCCGCCTATCCGGCGGCGGGTTTTCAGAGTAAACAGAGAGCAGCAGGGCAGGAAAGGAGGGGAAGAGGATGGACTGGTCTCCGGTGTGGATTTCACTGAAAACGGCGTCTGTGACCATTGTAATCGTATTTTTTGTGGGCCTTTGGGCCGCGAAGATGGTGGCGGATCTGAAAAACGAAAAGCTGAAAATGGTGCTGGACGGTCTTTTGACTCTTCCAATGGTTCTGCCGCCTACGGTGGCAGGCTGCTTCCTTTTGTATCTTTTCGGGGTTCGCCGGCCCCTGGGAATTTTTTTTCTGGAATATTTCGGAGTCAAGATCGCCTTTTCCTGGGGGGCCACGGTTCTGGCGGCCGCGGTGATTTCCTTTCCGCTTATGTACCGCTCCGCCCGGGGAGCTTTGGAACAGGTGGATCAGAACCTGGTCTATGCCGCCAGAACCCTGGGCTTTTCCGAATGGAAAATTTTCTGGAGGGTGCGCATGCCCGTCTGCATGCCGGGGATTGCCGGAGGCGCGGTTCTGGCTTTTGCCAGGGGGCTGGGAGAATTTGGAGCCACATCCATGATTGCCGGCAATATTCTGGGAAAAACCAGAACCCTTCCTCTGGCGGTCTACTCGGCAACCGCGGCAGGGGATATGGACACGGCGGGCCGTTATGTAACGGTGATTCTGCTGATCTCCTTCCTTGCGGTGGTGTTTATCAATTACTTTTCTAGGAAGGGATTTGGTAACAGTTCAGCCTAGGTCTGCGCACATGCTGCGCGGACCGTAAGAACGTGATTCAGGCGTGCAAAATCCCATCGCCGCAGGCGATTTTAAACGGATTTTGCATGTAACGGTTCAGCATGGCTGAACTGTTACGGGATTTGGACGAGGGAAAGGGAAAAGAAAGGAACCGTAAAACGCATGAGCCTTAAAGTAGATATTCAGAAAAAATTTAAAGGCTTTACCCTGGACATTCGCTTTGAAAACCGGGGAGAGGGCGCCCTGGGAATTTTAGGCGCCTCCGGCTGCGGCAAGAGCATGACTTTGAAGTGCATTGCCGGAATCGAAACCCCGGACCGGGGGAAAATCATCCTCAATGACCAGGTGCTTTTCGATTCGGAAAAGAGGATAAACCGAAAGCCCCAGGAGCGGCGCGTGGGTTATCTGTTTCAGGATTACGCCTTGTTTCCGAATATGACGGTGGAGCAGAATGTGGCCTGCGCAGCGAGGCGCCCCAAAAGAGAGAGGGGTGCGTACGCCGCGGGCCTGATCAAACGTTTCGGACTTGCGGGACAGGAGAAGAAATACCCTTCCCAGCTCTCCGGGGGCCAGAAGCAGAGGACGGCCCTTGCCAGGATTATGGCCAACGAGCCGGAGGTTCTCCTTCTGGACGAGCCCTTCTCGGCAATGGACGCCTATCTGCGGGAGCAGCTTCTGCTTCGGCTGGAGGAAATTCTGGAGGAGTATGACGGGGATACGATCCTTGTGACCCACAGCAGAGATGAGGTTTACCGCGCCTGCAAAAGACTGTTGATTATGGACGCCGGACAGGCGGTCTGCAAGGGAGAGACAAAGAAGATTTTTGAAAAACCGGAGTATTTTTACGCCGCCAGAGTAACGGGATGCAAGAACCTTTCGCCGGCAAGAAGAATTTCGGATCACGAACTGGAGGCGCTGGACTGGGGCGTGCGTCTGAAAACGGCGGATCCGGTTTCGGCAGATACGTCTTTTGTGGGAATCCGGGCCCACTATTTTTACGCTCCAGAGCCAGGACAGAGGGAGGAAAACGTGTTTTGCCCGGTACAGGCCAGGGTATCGGAGGCGCCTTTTGAGGAAAATGTGATATTTTATACGGAGGCATCCAGAAAACAGGATAAGGAAATTTGGTGGAAGCTGGATAAGGAGACTTGGGAAAAACACCTGGGAGGGATCGTGCCGGCGCAGATCTGCGTAAAGCCGGAGGATATCCTGGTTCTGCGGTAAAAGATCCGGCAGAGGCGAAAGCGTTTTGAGAGGATAGCTAATGAGCTTCTCATGCTTCTTCGTTCCCGCCGGAAAATCGCCAGAGAGGTTTCCATCTATGAACCCATTGGCACGGACAAAGAGGGAAACGAAATCAGTCTTCTGGACATTATTGAGGGGGAAGCCGTGGACGTGGCGGGGCAGATGGATCTGAAAAGCGATACAAGGAAATTGTACGCGTTTATCGAGAGAGCTTTAAGCCCCAGAGAGCGGAAGGTAATTATTCTGCGCTACGGCCTTGGAGGCGCCAGGGAGATGACTCAGCGAGAAATCGCGTCTGCCCTGGGAATTTCCAGATCCTATGTCTCAAGGATCGAGAAAAGCGCGTTAAAAAAACTGCGTGCCGGCTTTCCGGACAGCGGGGAGGAATAAAGACCTATGATTTATCTCATGGATACGGACGGGGAAGCGCAGGGGCTTTTGCCTTTGCTGCCGTCCTGGAAAAGGGAGAGACTGGAAAAATTGAAAAACGAAAAGGCGAGGCTTCAAAGCGGCTGCGCCTGGGCGCTGCTGGGATACGGGCTGAAAACAGAATACGGGCGGACGGACTGGCCGCCAGTGGAGCTTGGAGTCCATGGAAAACCGGAATTTCGAAGGGAAGAAGGAGGTTTGGGAGTCCCCTTTTTCAGCTTGAGCCATACGGACGGAGCGGCCATGTGCGCGCTGGATGACGGTCCGGTGGGAGCGGATATTCAGAAAATCGTGCCGTTTCGGGAGAGGACTGTGCGCCGCTATGCCAGCGAGCGGGAGTGGAGGGCCCTGACGCTGCTGCCGGATCCCGAACGGGCGGCGATCCGGCTTTGGACCTTTAAAGAAGCCTATGTAAAATATCAGGGCACCGGAATCGGGGTGGATTTGCGCTCCCTGGATTTTTCACATACTGTTTTTTCGGAAGACGGAGCGCGGTTTTTACTCTGCGGGCTTCATTTCCTGACGGGAGCATATGGCGACAGCCTGTATACGGTATGCGGCCATACAGCCTGGGGGGCTCCGGCGCTTATACACAGAGAGCAGCTTGAAAAAGCGGCTTGCCTTTTGGAAACAGGGCTGATATAATGATTCTATCCTGCCAAAGCGTTCGCTTTGGCTGTCTGATGCCGCGGACAGCGGCGGTTTCTTTTCGGCGTATCGCTGAATATTCCAATCATTTTGTTTATTTTAATTCAGGAGGTGGGGCAGCTTTATGTTTGCTTCTGTATTGTCTGCCGCCATTATTGGGGTGAAAGGAAGACTGATCCGTGTGGAGGCAGACGTCTGCGCCGGCCTTCCGGCCATGACAATGGTGGGCTACGTATCCGGCCAGGTCCGGGAGGCCCAGGAGAGAGTAAAAGCGGCTCTGCGAAACAGCGGAGCCGTGCTTCCTCCCAGGCGGATTACCTTAAACCTGGCGCCGGCGGATCTGCGAAAGGAGGGGACGGCCTTTGACCTTCCCATTGCGCTGGCTCTGCTTACGGCCTTCGGTCTTTTGCCGAAAGAATCCGTAAACGGGATTCTGGCAGTGGGGGAACTGAGTCTGAACGGCCAGCTAAAGCCGGTGCGCGGGGTTTTGCCTATTGCGGTTCTGGCGGCGAAAAGAGGGATCCGTCTTATGATCATCCCAAAGGAAAACCGGCGGGAGGCCGAGATGGCAGGGGGCGTCCGGATCGCCGCGGCGGAGAATCTGCGTCAGGTCTGGAACTGGCTGAGCGCGGGAGAGGCGCCGGAGACGGAAAAACCGGAGACCGACTCCGAAGACGGTCTTTTATATGAGCCGAAAGCGCCGGATTTCGCCTCTGTCTGCGGACAGAAGGTGCTGCGGCGCGCCGCGGAGATCGCGGTGAGCGGTTTTCATAATCTTATGATGACCGGACCGCCCGGAGCGGGAAAATCCATGGCTGCCGCCTGCATTCCGGGGATTCTTCCGTCGCCCTCCCTGGAGGAGTGTCTGGAGATTTCCGGTGTTTACAGCGTGGCGGGGCTGCTTTCTCAGGAACGGCCCTTTTTGGACCGGCGCCCTTTTCGCGCGCCGCATCATACGATTTCCCAGAAGGCTATGGCCGGGGGCGGGGCGTTCCCCCGGCCCGGTGAAATCAGTCTGGCTCACCGGGGCGTGCTGTTTTTAGACGAGCTGCCGGAATTCCGGCGGGAAACCCTGGAAATTTTGAGACAGCCTTTGGAGGAGCGTGTGATCCGCATCAGCCGCGCCAGGGGCAGTACGGAGTTTCCGGCGGATTTTATGCTGGTGGCGGCAATGAATCCCTGTCCCTGCGGCTGTTACCCTGACAGGAGCCGCTGTACGTGTACGGACACCGACATTAAGAGGTATAGGGCAAAGATCAGCCGCCCGCTGACAGACCGGATCGACCTTTGGGCAGAGGCGGGGACTGTAACGTTTCAGGAACTGGAAGAGGGAGAAGAAAACGAGGACTCAAAAACGATACGGGGCAGGGTTGAGCGGGTCCGGACGGTGCAGGCAGAACGCTACCGAAACACCAGGTACCGTTTTAACGGAGATCTGGACGCGGAGGGCGTCCGCCGCTTCTGCCGTCTGGACGGCGCAGCGGAAAAACTGATGGAGAACGTGTATGCCCATCTGTCTCTCAGCGTAAGAGGATACCACCGGCTTCTCAAGGTGGCAAGAACGATCGCGGACATGGATGGGGAAAGGGAAATTTTGCGGAGGCATTTGAGCGAGGCGGTTTGTTACCGAAAACCGGAGGAAGGAATCGAATGACACAGGAGGGCGGATGGAAGAATACTGGCTTTGGTTTTTGACCAGAAAGACATTGTACCGGCCCCAGCAGAGGGAGCTGCTGAGGGCGTTTTGCACGCCAAAGGGCGTCTTTGAGGCAAAGGAGGAGGAACTGGAAAGGCTGAAGGGACTTTCGCCCTCCCAGCGCGCAGAGCTTCTTGGGGGAAAGAGAGAGTGGAATCCGGAAAAATACGCGCATGGCCTGGACGCCAGAGGAATAAGATTTATCAGCCGCGAACACCCAAAGTTTCCGGAAAGACTGAAAGAGATCCCGGATCCTCCCTTTGGCCTGTTTGTAAAAGGTGCGCTGCCCCGGCCGGATATCCCTGCCGCGGCCATCATAGGCGCCAGAAGCTGCAGCCTTTACGGAAAGGAAAAGGCCGCGCAGCTTGGCAGCTTTCTGGCGGAAAACGGCATTCAGGTCATCAGCGGGATGGCGCTTGGAATCGACGGGGCGGCCCAGTGGGCGGCCCTGGAGGCCAAGGGAAAAAGTTTTGCTGTTCTTGGGTGCGGCGCGGATATCTGCTATCCCAAAAGCAACCGCAGCCTGTACGAGAGACTGGCAAGTGAAGGTGGAATACTTACCGAGTATCCGCCCGGGACTCAGCCCCTGGCTATGCATTTTCCTGTGCGGAATCGAATCATCAGCGGCCTTTCCGACTGTGTGGCTGTGGTGGAGGCTAGGGAGAAAAGCGGTTCTTTGATTACGGCGGATCTGGCCTTGGATCAGGGAAAAGAGGTTTTCGCCGTACCCGGCAGAATGGAGGATCCGCTAAGCCGCGGGTGCAACCGTTTGATCGCCCAGGGCGCAGGAATTTTGTGGGAAAAAGAAGAACTTTTGTATGCCTGCGGACAGACTCCCGGGGCGGCCGGGAAAAAGGAAATTCCCAAGTTGGTACTTGAAAAAAAAGAAAATATGGTTTATAGTGTTCTGGATTTCCACTCCCGGAGTTTGGAGGAAATTGTGGAGGATACCGGTCTTTTGCCCCAGGAGGCGATGGCTGCCGTGGTATCCCTGAAGCTTTTGGGAGCAGTGAAAGAAACAGCAAAAAATTATTACGCAAAGCTTTTTTAGCACTTTGCAGGGGGAAATCAATGGCAAAATATTTAGTTATTGTAGAGTCGCCCACAAAAGTGAAGACCATAAAAAAATTTTTGGGTGCAAACTATGAAATCGCGGCTTCCAACGGACATGTGAGGGATCTTCCCAAAAGCCAGATGGGAATCGATATCGAACACGATTTTGAACCCAAATACATTACCATACGCGGCAAGGGAGATATTCTGGCGGCTCTGAGAAAGTCGGCGAAAAAGGCTGACAAGGTTTATCTGGCTACGGACCCTGACCGGGAGGGAGAGGCGATTTCCTGGCATTTATCCAAGGCCCTAAAGCTGGATGACGCGGAGGTACACCGGATTACGTTTAACGAGATTACCAAGTCCGCGGTGAAGGAGTCCTTAAAGCATGCCAGAGGGATCGACATGAACCTGGTGGACGCGCAGCAGGCCAGGCGCTGTCTGGACAGGATGGTGGGCTATGAGATCAGCCCCCTTCTCTGGGCAAAGGTAAAGAGGGGCCTGAGCGCGGGCCGTGTTCAGTCCGTGGCACTGCGGATCATAGCGGACAGGGAGGAAGAGATCAGCGCCTTTATTCCGGAAGAGTACTGGACATTGGATGCCGTTTTTTCGGTCCCCGGTGAAAAAAAGCCTTTGACGGCGAAGTTTTATGGGGACAGACAAGGCAAACGAACCCTTCGCTCCAAGGAGGAAGTGGAGGGGATATTAAAGGATCTGGAAGGCGCCGACTGGAAAATCACAGAGGTGAAAAAAGGAGAGCGCGTAAAGCGCGCGCCGCTGCCTTTTACCACCAGCACACTCCAGCAGGAAGCGTCGAAGGTACTGAACTTTTCCACTCAGAAGACCATGCGCGTGGCCCAACAGCTCTATGAAGGAATCGACATCAGAGGAAACGGCACCGTCGGCCTGATCACCTATCTGAGAACGGACTCTACCCGTATTTCCGAGGAAGCGGATCAGGCGGCCCGGACTTATATTCAGGACAGCTACGGGGAAAAATATATGGCGGCGGCAGCCAAGGAGACGAAAAGCGGGAAAAAGATCCAGGACGCTCACGAGGCGATTCGTCCTTCGGACATCACAAGGACACCTTCCATGCTGAAGGAGTCCCTTTCCAGGGACCAGTTCCGGCTGTATCAGCTGATCTGGAAACGTTTTACCGCCAGCCGCATGGCGAACGCCGTCTATGAGACTACCTCCGTGAAGATCGAGGCCGGCGGCTTCCTGTTTACGGTGGCGGCTTCCAAGCTGGCCTTCGATGGCTTTCTGTCCGTGTATACTCAGGAGGGCGACGAGGCGGAGGGTGCCAACGTTATGCTGAACGGTCTGGATCAGAATACCCGGCTTGCGCTGCGGGAATTTGACCCCAAACAGCATTTTACCCAGCCCCCGGCCCATTACACGGAGGCTGCCCTGGTAAAAACCCTGGAGGAGCTGGGCATCGGGCGCCCCAGTACCTACGCGCCCACCATTACCACCATTATCGCCCGCCGGTACGTGGCGAAAGAGGCAAAGAACCTTTATCTGACCGAGCTTGGGGAGATCGTAAACAACATCATGAAGCAGGCTTTCCCGAGCATTGTGGATGTGAATTTTACGGCGAATATGGAATCGCTCCTTGACAAGGTGGAGGAAGGGACAGTAAACTGGAAGACCGTAATACGAAACTTCTATCCGGATCTGGAGGAGGCGGTTCAGACCGCCCAGAAGGAGCTGGAAAAGGTGAAGGTTGAGGATGAGGTCACGGACGTGATCTGCGAGGAATGCGGCCGGAATATGGTGATTAAATACGGCCCCCACGGACGCTTTCTGGCCTGCCCGGGTTTCCCGGAGTGCCGCAATACCAAGCCGTATCTGGAAAAGATCGGCGTGGCATGTCCGAAATGCGGAAAGGATATTGTGGTGCGCAAGACGAAAAAGGGAAGGAAATACTACGGGTGCGAGGACAATCCGGAGTGCGATTTCATGTCCTGGCAGAAGCCCTCTGCCGTGAAATGTCCCCAGTGCGGCGGACTGATGCTGGAAAAGGGCAGCCGTCTTGTGTGCGCGGATGAGCGGTGCGGATACGTTATGGTCAAGGAACAGGCGAATCCAGGCTGAAATAAGGCAAAAATGCAGGAATTGTCCCTTCAGATAATTGTTTTACAGATTATGTTTCATTTTTCTGAAAAATGCATTGAAATTCTGGAAATTGTATGTTATGATTGTATCTATAAAATGCAATGATTGGATTTTCATGGTGTCCTTTGTGGTCGGGACGGATAGGAGGAAAAATGAGCGTACAATTATTGGATAAGACAAGAAAAATAAACAAGTTATTGCATAACAATAACTCCAGCAAAGTCGTTTTTAACGATATCTGCGAGGTGCTGACGGAAATCCTGGATTCGAATATCCTGGTGATCAGCAAGAAAGGAAAAGTGCTGGGTGTCAGTCTCTGCCCCGGTGTGGAAGAGATCAAGGAGCTGATCGATGACGAAGTGGGCGGATACATCGATGGTATGCTCAATGAGAGGCTTCTTGGCGTTCTGTCCACAAAAGAAAACGTAAATCTGGAAACCCTTGGCTTTGTGGGAGATGGGGTAAAGAAATATCAGGCAATCATAAATCCCATTGATATAGCCGGAGAGCGTCTGGGAACTGTGTTTATGTACAAGTGCAACAGCCAGTACGAAATCGATGACATTATTCTCAGCGAGTACGGCACTACGGTGGTAGGCCTTGAGATGATGCGTTCGGTTCACGAGGAGAACGCCGAGGAGACCAGAAAGGTCGCCATCGTTAAATCGGCCATCAATACCCTTTCCTTCTCCGAGCTGGAGGCCATTATTCATATTTTCGATGAGCTGGACGGCATGGAGGGTATCCTGGTGGCCAGCAAGATTGCCGACCGGGTGGGAATCACCAGGTCTGTGATCGTAAACGCTCTGCGGAAGTTCGAAAGCGCCGGCGTCATTGAGTCCAGATCTTCCGGTATGAAGGGAACCTACATCAAGGTAATCAATGACGTGGTATTTGACGAGCTGGCGGAGATCAAAAAGCAAAAGAAAAAATAGGGACAGATATACGAAGGATGCGGCAGACAGCGGCATCCTTTTTTGGCTTTATAGGAACCTTTGTTCCCTGCTTAAACAAAACACTTTGCGGAATACGCACTCGCGTGGTGTTCAAAAATATGAAAAAAATTAAAAACTGAGAAAACGAGAGAATAGCAAAGTAAAAAAGAGAAATAATTAAAAAAGCACAAGAAAAATCGATTTTTATGAATTTGCACATTTTTCCCTTTTTCACTAATATAATGTCAAAAGTTAGCACTCGTTCAAAGTGAGTGCTAATAAAATCAAAAGATGGATAATATTCAAGGAGGAATAGATATGAAGTTAGTACCTTTAGGTGACAGAGTTGTATTGAAGCAGTTTGAAGCGGAAGAGACTACGAAGTCCGGTATTATTCTCACCAGCAAAACCCAGGAGAAACCCCAGGAGGCAGAGGTTGTCGCAGTAGGACCGGGCGGAATGGTAGACGGCAAGGAAGTCACCATGCAGGTAAAGACCGGCGATAAGGTTATTTATTCCAAGTATGCCGGAAACGAGGTAAAGCTGGGCGATGAAGAGTACATCATCGTTAAGCAGTCTGATATTCTTGCAATTGTAGAATAAATTATTACTTTATAAAATCAGGAGGCAATGATCATGGCAAAGGAAATTAAATACGGTACCGAAGCGAGAGCCGCTCTGGAAGCCGGTGTTGACAAGTTAGCGAATACAGTAAAGGTAACCCTTGGACCGAAAGGAAGAAACGTCGTGCTGGACAAGCAGTTTGGCGCTCCCCTTATTACGAATGATGGTGTTACCATCGCAAAGGAGATCGAGCTTGAGGACGCTTTTGAAAACATGGGCGCTCAGCTTGTAAAAGAAGTTGCTACAAAGACCAACGATGTAGCCGGTGACGGTACTACAACTGCTACGGTTCTGGCCCAGGCGATGATCCGCGAGGGAATGAAGAACCTGGAAGCAGGCGCGAATCCCATTATCCTGCGCAAGGGTATGAAGAAGGCTACTCAGAAGGCAGTTGAGGCGATTGCTGAGATGAGCAGCAAGGTTACCGGCAAGGATCAGATGGCAAGAGTTGCAGCGATTTCTGCCGGCGACGATGAGGTTGGAAACATGGTTGCCGACGCTATGGAGAAGGTTTCCAATGACGGCGTAATCACCATTGAGGAGTCTAAGACAATGAAGACCGAGCTGGATCTGGTAGAAGGCATGCAGTTCGACAGAGGCTATATTTCCGCTTACATGGCTACAGATATGGAGAAGATGGAAGCGGTTCTGGAAGATCCGTATATCCTGATCACCGACAAGAAGCTGTCCAATATCCAGGAAGTTCTGCCGCTCCTTGAGCAGATCGTTCAGTCCGGCAAGAAGCTGCTGATTATCGCCGAGGACATAGAGGGCGAGGCTCTGACCACCCTGATCGTAAACAAGCTGCGCGGTACCTTCCAGGTAGTGGGCGTGAAGGCTCCGGGCTATGGCGACAGAAGAAAAGAGATGCTGCAGGATATCGCGATCCTGACCGGCGGCCAGGTGATTTCCGAGGAAGTCGGCCTGGAACTGAAAGAGGCTACACTGGATATGTTGGGCCGTGCGAAGTCCGTTAAGGTTCAGAAGGAAAACACGGTTATCGTTGACGGCATGGGCGATAAGGCTGCCATCCAGGCGAGAATCGGCCAGATCAAAGCTGCCATCGAGACAACCACCTCTGAGTTTGATAAAGAAAAGCTTCAGGAGAGACTGGCCAAGCTGGCAGGCGGCGTAGCTGTTATCCGTGTAGGCGCTGCTACTGAGACAGAGATGAAGGAAGCGAAGCTTCGTATGGAGGATGCTCTGAACGCTACCCGCGCTGCGGTCGAGGAAGGCATCGTAGCAGGCGGCGGTTCCGCTTATATCCACGCAAGCGACGCGGTTCAGAAGCTTGTTGACGAGCTGGACGGCGATGAGAAGACCGGCGCGAAGGTGATCCTGAAAGCTCTGGAAGCACCTCTGTTCCAGATCGCTGCCAACGCAGGACTGGAAGGCGCGGTTATCGTAAATAAAGTAAAAGAGTCTCCGGTTGGAACCGGCTTTGACGCATACAGAGAAGAGTATGTGGACATGGTTGAGAGAGGTATTCTGGATCCCGCTAAGGTAACGAGAAGCGCTCTGCAGAACGCTACCAGCGTAGCTTCCACCTTCCTGACCACAGAGTCCTGTGTGGCGAATATCAAGGAAGAGACACCTGCCGCACCGGCCGGCGGAGCAGGCGGAATGGGAATGATGTAATAAACCGCTGACTGCGAAGACAGAATGTAAGGGTTCAGCAGGACTGAACTGTTACGACAGAATAGAAAGAAGACCCCGCGGGTTTTGACAGCCCCGGGGTTTTTTTATAGAATATTTACTTTAAAAATCTGTAGAAATACGGTATAATTTAAGGCAAAGCCCATATAAAACGCATTGCTGTCTGCCGGAAAAGGTCAGACTGTGAATCAGAACAAAAACACGGGCATCAGGAGGAAGAAATGAGTGATTTATATGAGGAACTTCTTGTAAAAAGAAAGAAAAAGGCGTCCGACTCCGCCTTGAAAGCTTTGATGATCGCGGCGATTGTCATCAGTGTCTTTGCCGGTCT
The DNA here is from genome assembly GCA_018711185.1 of Candidatus Limivivens intestinipullorum. GTDB lineage: Bacteria > Bacillota > Clostridia > Lachnospirales > Lachnospiraceae > Limivivens > Limivivens intestinipullorum. The sequence continues at coordinate 12,054 of DVIQ01000035.1, forward strand.
GTTTATCCATCCCTTCGCGCTGCTGGCGGCGATCGGTTTCGGTATCCTCGCGTACTTTAAAATGCCTGCTCTGGATCTGGAATACGAGTATCTCTATGTGAACGGAGAACTGGACGTGGATAAGATTATGTCCAAGATGAAGCGCAAACGCGTTGGCAGTTTTGATATTGACAAGGCGGATCTGATCGCTCCCTATAAATCCCACGAGCTGGATTACTACAAACAAAATAAGGATTTAAAGATTCTTGACTATTCCTCCGGAGAGGAAAACGCCAATGTCTACGCCATGATTACAAAGGGAGAAAAAGGGCTCCAGATGGTTCTCTTTGAGCCGAGTCAGTCCGTTTTGAATGATATGAGAAGGATTGCTCCCAGAAAAGTGAAATTAAGTTGACAGAAACGCTGAAGTTTGATAGACTAGAAAGTCACAGACGACAGTAACTGCGAAGACACAGAACAGTTACCGAAAACAGAAGAAAGCGAGGAAGGATACGAGTATGGGTACGATTATTGGTGAAGGCATTACTTTTGACGATGTGCTCCTGGTTCCGGCGTATTCGGAGGTGATTCCGAATCAGGTGGACCTGACCACTTATCTGACAAAAACCATCAAGCTCAACATTCCGATGATGAGCGCGGGGATGGATACGGTTACGGAGCACAGGATGGCGATTGCCATGGCCAGACAGGGCGGCATCGGTATTATCCACAAAAATATGTCCATCGAGGCGCAGGCAGATGAGGTGGATAAGGTAAAACGCTCGGAGAACGGCGTTATCACAGATCCGTTCTATTTGTCGCCGGAGCATACGCTGGCGGACGCGAACGAGCTTATGGCAAAGTACCGTATTTCCGGTGTCCCCATCACAGAGGGACGGAAGCTGGTCGGTATTATTACAAACCGCGATCTGAAGTTTGAGACAGATTTCACCAAGAAAATCAAGGAGTCCATGACCTCCGAGGGGCTGGTTACGGCCAAGGAAGGCATTACCCTTGAGGAGGCAAAGAAAATTCTCGCTAAGGCCAGAAAGGAAAAGCTGCCTATTGTGGATGAGGACTTTAACCTGAAGGGCCTGATCACCATTAAGGACATCGAGAAAACGATCAAGTATCCTCTTTCAGCGAAAGATTCCCAGGGACGCCTTCTCTGCGGCGCCGCGCTGGGTATTACGGCGAATGTTCTGGAGCGCACAGAGGCCCTTGTGAAGGCCCATGTGGATGTGGTGGTTCTGGATTCCGCCCACGGACATTCTATGAATGTATTGAACTGTGTGAAGATGATTAAGGAAAAATTCCCGGATCTTCCGGTCATTGCCGGAAATGTGGCCACAGGCGAAGCCACAAAGGCTCTGATCGAAGCTGGCGCGGACGCGGTGAAGGTGGGCATCGGCCCCGGCTCCATCTGTACCACGCGGGTGGTTGCGGGTATCGGCGTGCCGCAGATTACCGCGGTTATGGACTGCTATAAGACAGCGAAAGAGTACGGCATTCCGATTATCGCGGACGGGGGCATCAAGTATTCCGGCGATCTCACCAAGGCCATCGCGGCAGGCGCGGATGTCTGCATGATGGGAAGTATGTTCGCAGGGTGCGACGAGAGTCCGGGAACCTTCGAACTGTTCCAGGGAAGAAAGTACAAAGTGTACCGCGGAATGGGCTCTATTGCCGCCATGGAAAACGGCAGCAAGGACCGGTATTTCCAGTCGGATGCGAGAAAACTGGTGCCGGAAGGCGTGGAAGGCCGTGTGGCATATAAGGGAAGCGTAGAGGACACTGTATTCCAGCTCATGGGCGGTCTCCGTTCCGGTATGGGTTACTGCGGAACCAAAACGGTTCAGGAGCTGAAGGAGCATGGAAGATTTATCAAGATCTCTTCGGCGTCTCTCAAGGAATCTCATCCTCATGATATTCATATTACAAAGGAAGCGCCAAACTACAGTGTAGATCAGTGACATTGCCAAGGGTGCCGCACAGTACGGGGTTTCTGTACTGGGCGGCACCCTTTTTTGGCTGACGCATCCGGCAGGCGGCCGTCCTGTACGCCTGCGCGGACAGGATACGGATTTTTTTGTGGGGAAAAGGTTAAAGAAAAATTAAGGGAATTTCCGAATTTTTTTTAATTCTTTTTTTGTATACTCATAATGAATTGTGTCCGGACGGATCAGAAACTGTAGAGGAAGCTGCCGTAACACTTCAGCAGGCCTGAACTGTTACATGCTGCCTTTATGGCGCGGAAACGTGCCAAGGGGAGGAAAGAATGACAGAAGAGAAAAGAACAAAAAAACAGAAAAACCGGGATACGGAGGAAGGATACGCGCGCAGGAGAGGCCGACGCAGCCGTCTCTCCCCTCAGGAACGGAAAAAGCGCAGAAAGCAGGAAGTATTTCTGCAGTGGCTTGTGCTTGGGATTATCGTGTTTGGGGCGATTATCCTGTTTTTCGCGTATCAGTACGGACGCAGGAGAAGCCAGCCGGTAAATCTGGATCAGAGCCAGACGGAAGCCGTTTCGACGGAGGCGGACGCGGAGGCGGAAGCAATCCTGGTGCCGGAGCCGGACATTGACGTGCAGCTTCTGACAATAAACGAATATTCCCGACCGGGTATTCCCACGGATCCGATTACGGCCATTGTAATTCATTATCTGGCAAATCCCGGAACCACTGCCCAGCAGAACCGGGATTATTTTGAGAATCTGAAGGATTATCAGACCGATAAGGTCAGCAGCAATTTTATCGTGGGACTTGAAGGGGAGATTATCCAGTGCGTGCCGACCTCGGAGATAGCCTACGCTTCGAACAGTAGGAATCATGATACGGTATCCATTGAAAACTGCCATCCGGACGAGACGGGGCAGTTTAACGACAGTACCTATCAGTCGCTGGTGCATCTCACCGCCTTTTTATGTGATAAATTTGACTTGGATCCCTTGAATGGAGGGATCATTCGCCATTATGATGTGACGGGAAAAATCTGCCCCAAGTATTTTGTGGACAACGAGGATGCCTGGGAAGCCTTTAAACAGGATGTGGCGGATTATATGAGTCAGTACGGCGCATATTAAACTGAAAAAGGAGGGAATTTTTTGGAAAGATCGCTTTATCAGGAGATATGCCAGGGAAACCGCCTCAGAGAGAACCTGACGGCTCTGCGTCAGGAAATACGGGACGAGGGAAAACGGAAACGTCTGGCTTATGAAATCGGTGGAGACTTTACGGTTTTCACAGGGCTTCTGGAAAATGAAGACCCGAAGGTACGCAAAAGCGCAGCTTTGATTTTAGGAGAGATGGAATGTCCGGATCTGGTTACGCCGCTGTATGAAGCATACGAAAAAGAGGAAACGCTTTTTGTCAGAAGCTCTTACCTGAAAGCGCTGGCGGCATACGACTGCAGGGAACTGTTTGCAAAACTCCGGGAGCGTCTTGCCTGGCTCGACAGACAGCAGACTTTGCCGGAGGAGGAAAAGCACAGAAGAGAGGAGGCGGCAGCGCTGCAGAAGCTTCTTTTGGGCCAGGAAAAGCAAAAAAAGCACCGGTTTACGGGATTTGAGGAGAGGGTGGAGGTTATCCTTCTGACGAATCGCTGCCAGCGGGATGTGACGGCGGCCCTGGTGGAAGAAAAGGAAGCGGCGGAACGCATGGCGCTCCTGGCGGGAGGCGTGCGCGTACTGACTTCCAGACTGGCCAGACTCTGGGAGATCCGCACATGGTCGGAGATGCTGTTTACGGTTCCGGGCATGCGCTATGTCTCTATGGAGCCAAAGGAGGCGGCCGCGGCCCTGGCTGTGCCGGTGCAAAGACTCTTGAATCGCCTTCATGAGGGAAAGTTTCCCTATCGGTTCCGGCTGGACATCCGGGGACGGAAAAGGGGAGCGGAGGAAGCGTCGAAAAAGGGCGATTTGATTCGCAGGCTCGCGGCGGCTATTGAAATGGAGAGCAAAAGAGAACTGGTAAACGCCCCTTCGGAGTATGAGCTTGAGATCCGCCTGCTGGAGACGAAAAACGGCCAGTGGGTCCCTCTTCTTAAGCTGTTTACCCTGGCGGACCGGAGATTTCTCTACCGCAGCCAGGTGGTGGCCACATCCATCGCGCCTTATAATGCGGCGCTGATTATGGAATTGGCCAGGGACTGGCTGAAACCCCATGCCCAGGTCCTGGATCCATTCTGCGGCGTGGGAACCATGCTGGTGGAACGGGCCAGGCTGATGCCCGCCGATCCGCTGTATGGAGTGGATATTTATGAGGAGGCTGTACAGAAGGCAAGGGAGAACGCGGAGCTGGCGGGCCTGCCCATTCATTATATAAACAGGGATATCCGCGATTTTACCCATGAGTATCTCTTTGACGAAGTGATTTCGGATATGCCGGGTACCGGGAAAACCAGGGATAAAGGCCAGATCCTGGAGCTGTATGAGAGCTTTTTGAACCGGATTCCTGTTCTTCTTAAGAAGAACGGCGTTCTGGTGCTTTATACGGGGGAACCGGATATCCTCAAATGGTGTATGGAAGCGCATTCCGGGCTGTTTCCGGAGAAGGAAGTGGAGCTGAACGAAAAAAACGGAAGCAGTCTGTTTGTGATTCGCTATACGGGAGAATAGGAGGAACATTTCATGAAAGAAGTCAGAAAGCGCGGCGCGGTTCCCAAGGAAGAGACCTGGGGCGTGGAGGATCTGTATCCTTCCAACGAAGCGTGTCTGGAGGCCGCGAAGCGTTTTGAGACGATGCTGGAAAAATTCAGCAGTTATAAAGGAACCCTGGATGCCAGCGCCCAGCAGTTTTATGAGGCTCTGGAGGCATACAGCGCGGTGGGGAAGCTTTTCGAGCGGATTTATGTGTACGCTAACGAAAAGCTCCACGAGGATATGGGAAATCCGGTGCAGCAGAAGCTTGCGGGGGAAACCGATGTGCTCAGAAACCGTTACGGAGCGATGATCTCCTGGATTGAGCCGGAGATCGTGCGGATTCCGGAGGTTATCCTGGAAAAGTTCTACGAGGATGAGCCGAGACTTTTGAAATACCGGATCTTTTTGCAGAGGATTCTGCAGGCGAAGGCCCACACGCTGTCGGAGCGAGAGGAGGAGATGCTGGCAAAGGCGGAGGAGCTTGGCCAGGCGCCGGCGAATATTTTCGCCATGTTTAACAACGCGGACCTGACCTTCCCGGAGGTGGAAAATGAAAAAGGGGAGAAGCTGCCGCTCACCCAGGGACGCTATATCGCCTATATGAAAAGCAGTGACCGCGTTTTGCGGAAAAATGCTTTCGAGGCATTGTACGGAGCGTACGCAAAATTTCAGAACACTCTGGGAGCCGCCTATGACGCCAACGCCAGGCAGGCCGCCTTCTTTGCGGGGCAGCGACGATACCAGAATGCGCTGGAAGCCGCGCTGGATGTAAGCCGGATTCCTGTCTCTGTTTACGATAATCTGATTGATGCGGTACACACACATCTGCCGGCTATGTACCGGTACATGGAGCTTCGGAAAAAGCGGCTGGGCGTCGAAAAGCTGCATATGTACGATATCTATGTGCCAATTGTGGAGGAAAGGCAGGCGACGATTCCGTTTTCCGAGGCGAAGGAACTGGTGAAAAAGGGGCTGGCCCCCTTGGGAGAGGAGTACGGCAGGCTTCTGCAGCAGGGATTTGACAGCCGCTGGATCGATATTTACGAGAACGAAGGAAAACGGACAGGCGCGTATTCCTGGGGGGCATACGGTGTCCACCCCTATGTGCTTTTGAACTATCAGGACGATCTGGGAGGCGTATTTACCCTGGCTCACGAGATGGGGCATGCCCTGCATACCTGGTATTCTAACAGCGCCCAGCCGTATGTCTACGCGGGCTACCAGATCTTTGTGGCAGAGGTGGCTTCCACCTGCAACGAGGCGCTGCTGATCCATTATCTCATTGAACAGGCGACAGACCGGAAGGAAAAGGCATATCTTATGAATTATTTTCTGGAGCAGTTCCGGACAACACTGTACCGCCAGACCATGTTTGCGGAATTCGAGAAGAAAACCCACGAGATCGTACAGGCTGGCGGGAGCCTGAACGGGGATTCCCTGTGTGAAATATACCATGAGCTGAACGGTCTGTATTTCGGACCGGAGGTGGAGAATGACCGGGAAATCGCCTTTGAGTGGTCCAGAATTCCTCATTTTTATACGCCGTTTTACGTATACCAGTACGCCACCGGATTTTCCGCTGCTGTGTCCATCAGCAGCCGTATCCTGAAAGGAGAACGGGGGCTTACAGAACGTTATCTGGAGTTCTTAAAGGGCGGCTGCTCGAAGGATCCCATTGAGCTTTTAAGAGGCTGCGGCGTGGACATGACCCGGAAGGAGCCGGTGGATGAGGCCCTTCGGGTATTCGAGGAATGCTTAAACGAAATGGAGACGCTTGTCTGAGAGATCTGCGCGCGTCTGAAGGAGGTATTCTGCGCAATGGAAGCAAGCGGAAAAATGATCTTTCTGGTGGAAGATGATGAAAAGCTGCGGAAAACCCTCGGCTCCTTTTTGGAGGCCAGCGGATACCAGCTTATGACGGCGGCCGACGGGAGAGAGGCCCTGGATGTGTACTTTGCCAATAATCACAAAATCGACTTGATTCTCCTGGACGGGATGCTGCCAAAGGTCGATGGATTTGACGTATTAAAAACGATCCGGGAATATTCGGACGTGCCGGTGATCATGATAACGGCAAGGGAGTCCGAGGAGGATCAGCTGGAAGGTCTGGGCGTGGGTGCCGACAACTATATAACCAAGCCGTTCCCGCTGCGCGTCCTGAGGGCGCATATGGAGGCCCTTTTGCGAAGAAGCAGCGCGAGCCAGTCCGCGGCTATTGTGCGTAAGGCCCTTCGAATTGAGCCGGAGGAACGGCGGATCTATCTGGACGGCAGGCAGCTTGCGGTGACCCCAAGGGAATACGACCTGCTTTTGTATTTTGTTCAGAATGAACGGGTGGTTCTAAAAAGGGAAGCGATTCTGGATGCCGTCTGGGGGTTTGACTATGAGGGCGGAACCCGGACCGTGGATACCATTGTCAAACAGCTTCGCAAGAAAATGACGGACCATTATCCGTATATCCAGTCCGTATACGGGGTCGGCTATCGGTTTGAGGCGGTGGATTATGAATAGCCTGAAGGCCCAGGCGGTTCTGGCGCTGTGCGTTTTTATGCTTCTGGTGGTAGGCGGATCCAGTTTTTTCTACTTTTTGTTCGCGGTGGATTATTATATCGAGCAGAAGAAGGAGACCATGGAAGAGAGCTACTGGCAGCTTCAGTCGGTGGATTTAAGCCAGGAGGCTTTAGAGGAGGATGAAGTGATCCAGGCATTGGAGGACGAGAGCTTTTCCGTGATTATCTGCGATGAAAACATGCAGGCGGTCTACGCGTCCAAGGTTTCCGGCCGGAATAATCTGATCCAGACGTATATCGCGGGTCATACGGAGGACTATACGGTCTACGCTCACGCAGTCTACGAGCGGGACATTGCCAGAAAGCCCATTGTGCTGAAAGGTCTGATTCGCCAGGAAAACAGGAATTACTATGTGTATCTCTATGAAAACACTACGGTAATACGCCGGAGCGTTACCTATGTCAATGAGTTTCTGCGGGGCGTGGTGGTGATTGCCATGCTGCTGGGCATCGTATTCGCGTGGGTGCTGTCCAAGGCGATTGTGGGGCCGGTGGAACGGATCCGGAGCATCACCGGAAAAATAGCGGAGGGGGATTACTCGGCCCGTCTGGAAAAGCCGATGCCAAACAAGGAGCTGGAGGAGCTGCGCCAAAGCATTAACCGGATGACGGACCGGATCCAGAATGACATCAGCGATCTGAATAACTACAATTACCTTCTTTTGAACAAAAACCATTCCATTTCCCAGTTTGAGGAGCACAGACGCCAGTTCATCCGAAATGTGACCCACGAACTGAAAACGCCGCTGGCGATTATCTCCAGCCAGGTGGAGATGATGGAGATCGAAGGGGATAAGGCGGACCGGGAGGCATACTGCGCCTCGATTCTGGAAGAGGTAAACAAGCTCAGCAAAATGGTCAGCAGCCTTCTGAAGGATTCTTTCACGGAGAGTCCGGTGGCGAATCCGCAGATGGTCCGGGGCAGTCTCTCCGAGCTGATGAAAGAGCTCATGCCAAAGTATGAGGTCTGGATGCGCACCAATCACTTTTGCTGGCAGTCTGAGATACAGAATGGCTGTATGGCGGTGTTCGATAAAATGGAAATCGAGCTGGCGGCGAATAATTATATAATGAATGCCGGCTGGCATACGCCGAAGGGTGGGCAGATCAGGGCCTCACTGAAAAAAGAAAACGGAGGCATCCGTTTTTCCGTTTACAATGAAGGAGAGCCCATCGCGCAGGCGGACAAAGAGAAAATCTGGGACTGCTTTTACCAGGGTCAGGAGAAGAAAACAGAAAACGCAGAGGTGGGTCTGGGCCTTTATATTGTAAAAAACATCGTATCCCGTCATCAGGGACTCTGCGGGATGGAGAATCTTCCGGACGGAGTAAAATTTTGGTTTTGGCTTCCGGAGGCCTGATCTTCACATTTCTATCACATTGCTTTTGTATATTACGAAATTGTAAAGAATGTAATAATTTCTTATTATGAAAATACAAAAGCGATGGAGGTCTGTATGGAACACTGTAAAAGATGCGGACTTCCTGTATCCTATCAGGGGATTCACCTTGATGAACAGGGGGTCTGCAATTTTTGCGCATTTTTTGAGAGTCACAAAGAGGAGCTTTCAAACCAGGAGCAGCTTGAATCCATCTTTCAAAGAGAGGTAGAAAAGGCCAAGGAAAAGGCCAAGGAAAACGGAGCCGCCTATGACTGCCTCGTAGGTTTGAGCGGCGGAAAGGACAGCACCTACATTATTTATCAGATGAAGCACCGCTATGGCATGCGTGTTCTGGCCTTTACCCTGGACAATGGATTTTCCACGGAGTATGGGCGGAAGAATATCGAAAATGCTCTGGACAAGCTGGATGTGGATCATATCCGGATCGCGGTGAAGGAGTCGGAGCTGAGAAGCCTTTACAGCAAGTGTGTCCGCCTTATGCATAATTTCTGCAGTGTCTGTTTCCATTTAATGCATTATTACAGTTTTCTGCTGGCCGGACAGTATAAAATTCCGCTGATTGTAAACGGGAGGACAAAAGGCCAGATTTATCAGAGCGCCGCGGATGTCCGTGGGATCGAGCCATTTGAACTGTCCGGAAACCTGAAGGAATTTGAATACCAGATGTTCGGACGTCTGATCGACAAGCTGGAGGGCAATAGCTGTCTGGATCTGCTGCCCCAGGTTGAGGCGAGAGCCCTGTCTTATTTCGCTTACCATGAGATCAGCGAGGAGGAGACCATGGCTTTCCTGGAACGTAAGATCGGCTGGAAACGCCCGGAGGGGAAGATCAAGCACGGCGACTGCTGGGCCCACGCCATGGCGGAGAAGATGAGCCTGGAAAAGCACGGCTATCCGGTGCGCACCGGGGAGATGGCCGTGATGGTGCGCAGCGGGAAGATGACCCTGGAGGAAGCTGATAAGATCCTGGAGGAGGACCGTCAGCAGTTTTCTCAGGTGGATGAGGAACTGGTGCAGCGGTTTAACGACCGGATCCGTATGAGGAAATGATCATGAAAAGAAGCGTATTAGAATACCTGTACGAGGCGGCTGACGTCTGCTCTGAGAAAATCGCTTTAGAGGACACGGAGCAGGCGATTACCTATGGCCGGCTGCTCTTAATGGTAAAGGCGGCCGGGACCTTTTTTGCCCGGCTGGGAGCGGGAAAACGGCCGGTAATCGTTTTGTCCCAGAGAAGTGCGGACTGCATTGCCGCGTTTTTAGGGGTGGCTGCCAGCGGAAATTTTTACGTGCCGGTGGATACCGCGATTCCGTCGGGCAGATTCCGCTCTATTCTGGATACTTTAAATCCCGTCTGCGTAACGGGCCGGGAATCCTGCCGGGATATTGCGGAAAAGACAGGGCAGGATATACCGTTTTATTCATTTGAAGAGGTATTCGCGGCAGACGCGGACGAAAAGCTTTTAAAGGGGATTCGCGCCGCGCAGATTGATACGGATCCGTTGTACGCGATTTTCACCTCCGGCTCCACCGGCATGCCAAAGGGCGTGCTGGTAAGCCATCGGTCGGTGATCGACCTTGCGGAGCAGTTTACAGCGGTATTCGGATTTGGAGGGGACGAGGTATTCGCCAATCAGGCACCCTTTGACTTTGACGTGTCGGTGAAGGATCTCTATCTTTCCCTGCGGAATAAAGGAACCCTTCTGGTGGTGCCGCAGACGCTGTTTATCCGGCCAAAGGAAATCGTTCCGTTTCTTCGGGAAAAGGGCGTTACCGTGCTGATCTGGGCGGCTTCTGCCCTGCAGCTTCTCCATAATTTCTCCGCGCTGGACAAAGAGGCGCCGGATACGGTGCGGCAGGTGATGTTTTCCGGGGAGGTGCTTCCGGTAAAAGTGCTTCACTATTGGCAGGAGCATCTGCCGCAGGCGCGGTTTGTAAACCTTTACGGCCCGACGGAAATTACTTGTAACTGTACTTATTATATTGTGGACCGGGCGTTTGCGGATACGGAGATTCTGCCGGTGGGAAAGCCGTTTCCGAACACGGAGATTCTTCTGCTGGACAAGGAGGGCGCGCCGGTACCCAGAGGAGAGATTGGCGAGATCTGCGTCCGGGGTTCTTCCCTGGCTCTGGGCTATTACCGGAATCCGAAAGCCACCCAGGCGGCGTTCCGTCAGAACCCATGCAACGGCGGATACCCGGAGCTGCTGTATTTTACAGGTGATCTGGGAAAATACAACGAGCTGGGAGAACTGGTCTTTGTGTCTAGGGCAGATTCCCAGATTAAACATATGGGCCATCGGATTGAACTGGGAGAGATTGAGGCTGTGCTTAATTCTTTCCCGTATATTCGGAAATGCTGCTGTATTTATCACGAAGAAAAGAAGCACATTGTGCTGTTTTACCAGACGGAGGAGGCCTGCGACGCGAAGATCCGGGCGCAGCTTCTTGAGTATCTCCCGAAGTATATGTGTCCCACCAGAATGGTGTGGATGAAGGAGATGCCGATGAACGATCATGGAAAGATTCACCGGGCTCTTTTAAAGCAGCAGTATCTGGAGGAGGCGTAGGATGGTTTTCGATCAGGGAGTGATTTTCGGAACCGGGAAGCTTGCTCTGGACTGCGCGCAGATTTTGAATGAGAAAGGGCTTCCCTTTCGGATTTACGATACCAATGACTGTCCGTCTAAGGTTTTTGCCAGGCAGGCGGCGGGAAAAGGGTATCTCTATTTTGACGTGCCGTATAAGCGGGCGGTGGAGGAGACGGACGGCCTTTCGGGACGGGTTCTGCTCGTAAGCGCCATTAATCCTAGGATTCTGCCGACACGTCTTCTGGAAAAGCCGGGACTTCTGGCGGTGAACTGCCATCAGGCTCTGCTCCCGGCCCATCCCGGGAGAAATGCCGAGATGTGGGCGATTTTCGAGGAGGATATCCAGACGGGCATCACCTGGCACACGGCTGTGGAGGAGGTGGACGCCGGTGAGATTCTGATACAGAAGGCGTTTCCGCTGACGGAGGCGGATACGGCCTACACCGTGTTCCGCCGGCAGATGGAGGCGGCCAGGGAGGGCTTTGCCGAGATCGCGGAGGATCTTCTGAACGGAACGCTTTCCGGGAGAAGGCAGCAGGGCCGGGGCCGGCTTCGCTATTCCTGGGAGGTGCCGGAAGACTGCCTTCTGGACCCGGCGTGGCCGGGACATAAAATCAGCGCGTTTTTGCGTGCGGTGGATTACCGCGGGCTGGCGGTTCTGAAAAAGACGCCGCGGATTTTGTGGGAGGGCCGGGAGCTGTCCTGGAAGTCTTACACCATAACGGCGTCGGGGAATGACGCGGAACTAGCGATGAGGGACGGGTGCCTCATAATAAAAAAGGACGGATATTACATAGAACTGAAAGGGCTGCAGAAGCAGCAGTCCGGCCGGTGAAGAAAAGGAGGATATTCATGGAAAAATTAATGGAGATTTTAAAGGGAATCAGACCGGAGGTTGACTTTGAAAAGGAGGAGGCGCTGATTGACGACGCTGTGCTGGATTCCTTTGATCTGGTATCGCTGATTGGAGAGCTGAACGATGCTTTTCAGATCGAGATTTCTTTTGATGACATTGATCCGGACAACTTTAATTCTGCCCATGCCATGATGGAGCTGATTGAGCGTCTCCAGAAAGAGGGCTGACATGACCGTTAATTCCCTGACATTTTTGGCTTTTTTCGGGGTACTGGCCCTTGTTTACTATCTCGTAAGGCCCAGATTTCAGTGGATGGTGCTGCTGGCTGCGAGTATTTTCTTCGCAGCCTCCTCCGGCGCCAGGGTGCTTTTGTATCTTTGCTATACCAGTGTCACCACTTTTTTCGCGGTGCGTTGGATGGGAGGTATAGACGAGGCATTTTCCAAAAGTCTGGCTGAGAACGGAAAAGCCTGGTCTCCGGCGGAAAAAAAGGCCCAAAAGGAACAGAATAAAAAGAAAAAGAGACACGTTCTGGTTGCGCTTCTGGTTCTGAACATCGGCGCTCTGGCGCTGACAAAGTACAGCGGATTTCTTTTGGAAAATCTGAATCTGGTACTGGGCTTTGTGGGCCTTGGGGCGGTTCCGGTGCTGCGGTTGGCCGCGCCGCTTGGAATTTCCTACTATACCCTGCAGAGTATGGGATATGCCCTGGATGTGTATAAGGGTAAGGTAAAGCCGGAAAAGAATTTCGCCAAGACCTTTCTGTTTGTGGGATTTTTTCCCCAGATGACGCAGGGACCCATCGGGCGGTTCAAGGATCTGGCGGTACAGCTTTACGACAAGCATCCTTTTTGTTATGAAAATCTGGCTCAGGGCTGCCGGCTGCTGCTTTGGGGCTTTTTTAAGAAATGCGTTATCGCGGACCGGATGAATCCCATGGTGTCTCAGGTCTTTGACAACTACCAGGGATACGGCGGCATGACGCTGTTTCTGGGATGTATTTATATGAGCATTCAGGCTTATGCGGATTTTTCGGCTTATATGGATATTGTGTCAGGGTTTTCGAGAATTTTGGGAATCCGTCTGGCGGAGAACTTCCACAGACCGTTCTTTTCAAAATCTCTGGCAGAGTATTGGAGAAGATGGCATATAACCTTGAGCTCCTGGTTCCGGGATTATTTGTTTTATCCCTTGTCCATCTCAAAACCCGCGGTGAAATTCGGCAGATTCGGCAAAGCGGTGTTCGGTGTGCGGATTGGGAAACTGTTTCCGGCGGTGTTCGCTCTGTTCATCGTGTGGTTTTCCACAGGACTCTGGCATGACGCCAGCTGGCGCTATATCTTATGGGGCGTGGCAAACGGCGTGGTGATTATCGGAGCCATGATTCTGGAGCCTCAATTTACCTGGATGAAAAAGAAGCTGCATGTCCGGGAGGAGAGCGGGCTCTGGCAGGTATTCTGTATGGTACGTACTTTCCTGATCGTAAGTTTTCTGAAGGTCTTTCCTGGGCCGGCGGATACTGCCGGAACGCTTGGAGTGATCAAAGGGATTCTGACGGATTTCCGCCCGGAATTTTCCTACGCGGCGCTTTTCCCCGGCATCGAAAAGGGTGATCTGCTGTTCGTGCTGTTTGGACTGGTTCTTTTCTTCTGCGTTAGTCTGGTTCAGGAGCGGAAGCCTGAACGTGCTACCTTTGCGGGACGGAACGTGGTTGTCCGGTGGGGATGCTATTTCGTGCTCCTTGCGGGGATCCTCTGCATGGGCGCCTTTGAAATTTCGATGGTAGGAGGCTTTGCGTATGCGCAATATTAGAAAAATATTCGTGCGGGCCGCCGCCGTACTTGTGTTCCTGTTTGTGCTGGAATCGACTGTGCGCTTTTTGTATGAGCCCTACAATACCTACAGCATTCTTTCAACAGAAGAGTATGAGGAACTCAAGGGAACATTGGATACGCTGTTTGTGGGAAGTTCCCACAGCTATTTTGCTTTCGACCCGCAGCTGTTTGACGAGAGAATGGGAACCAATTCCTTTAATCTTGCCAGCGGAGCGCAGCCTCTGTTTATGAGCTATCAGCTTGTCCGGGAGGGCATTGAGATCAACCCGATCAAAAATGTGGTGCTGGGCATTTCCTTTTCCAGCCTTTTGAAAAACGAGGACGATAACTCCGTGCTGGGAGGCTACGATCGTCTGATTACCCTGAGGGGGAAAATCCGCATGCTTTTGGAGGATACGGATGATAACCGGAGACTTCATGAGCTGTTCTACAGTACCAGAGTGGACAACTGGTTTGATTTCAGCGCCGTGGCGGAGAATGTCCGTCACAAGCTTTCGGATACCTACCGGGAAGAGGTGCTGGCTATGGATGACAATGAGTACGGATACCGGGGATACTGGTACTCTGAGAATATTTTCAACGGACAGCGCAATACGGATGAGAACAGGGGCTATAACGTCTGGGATGAATCAAAAGTCAAGGACATTAATCTGGAGTATCTGATTAAGATTATGGAGCTTTGCAGGGATGAAGGCATCAATCTGCGGATCGTGATTCTTCCGGTAACCCAGGCTTTTCTGGATTATGCAGGAGACTATGAGGCCATGCACGACTATTATGCCAAGCTGGCGGACGAATACGGCGCAGAGCTTTATGACTGCATCAATTATGATAACCGGGCGGAGGACTTTCCCAACGAATACTTCCGCGATACCAGCCATCTGAACCGGACAGGTTCCCAGGCATTTGGAAATCTGCTGGTCGATTGGATCAAGGAACGGGAAGGAATTTGAGTACCGGCGCCGTAAGAGCGCGGCGAGTTTTGAAAACGAGACGGAACCTGCTTTGGCGGGTTCCGTCTCGTTTTCAATGATCGGTTATGCTTTGGAAGAAATTTATAAATACATAATTTGACAATTTTCGCAAAGTACATTAATATATCTGGTGGAACGTAAAACCCGCAGATCTGCCCGCGCAGCTGCAGGGAAGCGCTTGCCAAGGATGCTATTTTCGGAGGCCGCGGCTGCGGCGTGAGAATAGAACGGAAACTCGTATTCCGCTCTGCCGAAAGGCAGGGTCCGGGAAAAAGAAAATGCCCGGTATATGGAAGGCTTAGGTGTTTTAATGAGACAAAGATTTATTTGCACAGGAATTGACATTGGTTCCACTACGACGAAAATCGTCGCGGCGGACGAAGAAACAAAGGAAATCCTTTATTCGGACTACCGAAGACATAACGCGGCCCAGATAAGCAGCGTGCGGGAGGCCTTGGAGAGGCTGGCGCACGCCTTTTCAAATTGCCGGATACGGCTGGCCCTTACGGGATCCGGAGCGAAGCTTCTGGCGGAAAAGCTTGGGCTTCCTTATATTCAGGAGGTGGTGGCCAACTCCATCGCCCTGAAAAGAAAATACGATTCCGCCAGGACGGCTATCGAGCTTGGCGGCCAGGACGCGAAAATTATCTTTTTCCAGAAAGATGAAAAGACAGGGAACCTTTCGGTAAAGGACATGCGCATGAACGGAAGCTGCGCAGGCGGCACAGGAGCCTTTGTCGATGAAGTGGCGTCGATACTGAAGACACCGGTGGAGGAACTGAACGCTTTGGCGGAAAAAGGTGAATGCGCCTACGATATTTCCGGGCGCTGCGGCGTTTACGCGAAGACGGATATTCAGCCGCTGCTGAATCAGGGCGTCCGGAAGGAAGATCTTGCCCTTTCTTCCTTCCACGCCATCGCGAAGCAGACCATCGGCGGTCTTGCCCAGGGACTGGACATTGAAAAGCCGGTAGTTTTCGAGGGAGGGCCATTGACCTTCAACCCGGTGCTGATCCGGGTATTCTGCGAAAGACTCGGCCTTACCGGGAAGGACGCCATTGTACCGGATCGGCCGGAAATCATGGTGGCCTACGGAGCGGCGCTGTCCCTGGATACCATGTTCGGGCAGGAGAGCGTTTCTTTGGATCCGGAAGAAGTGATCGGAAAACTGAAAGAAATGGAAGAAAAACATGCCGGCGTGTTTGACGAGAGCCGGAAAGGAGAACCGTTTTTCGAATCAGAGGAAGAGAAGGCGGCCTTTTTGGAGGTTCACAAGATAGAAAAGCTTGTCCCTGTGAGTCCCCAAAAGGGCGAGACAGTGCAGGCTTACATAGGTATCGATTCCGGAAGCACCACCACAAAGCTGGTGCTGATGGATGAAAAGGAACGGATTTTGGATTCCTTCTACGGACCAAATGAAGGAGAGCCCCTGAAGGTGGCAAAAGATGCCCTATTAGCTATTCGGGACCGTTATCGCCGGGCCGGAGCAGAGCTTAAGATCCTGGGAGTGGGCACCACGGGCTACGGGGAGCAGCTTTTCGCCAATGCTTTTTCGGCGGAGTGCCATGTGGTGGAGACGGCTGCTCATGCCAGAGCGGCGGAGAAATACATTCCGGATGCCAGCTTTATTCTGGATATCGGCGGCCAGGATATGAAGGCGATCTGGCTGGACGACGGGATTATTACGAATATTGTAGTGAATGAGGCCTGTTCCTCCGGCTGCGGTTCCTTCCTGGAAAATTTTGCCTCTTCTTTGCACATCCCCGCGAAGGAAATCGCGGATGCCGCCTTTTCCTCTAAAAATCCGGCGGTGCTGGGAAGCCGCTGCACAGTGTTTATGAACAGCAGCATCGTGACGGAGCAGCGAAGCGGAAAACAGCCGGCGGACATTATGGCGGGCTTATGCCGCTCGATTATCGAGAACGTATTTACAAAGGTAATCCGTATTTCCAATCTGGATTCCCTGGGTGACAAGATCGTGGTTCAGGGAGGAACCTTTGAGAATGCCGCGGTGCTGAGAGCCTTGGAACAGTATATTGGGAAAAAGGTCACAAGAGCCCCGTATCCGGGACTGATGGGCGCTATTGGGGCGGCTCTTTTGACGAAAGAGCGGGCGGCGGAAAAAGAGCGGACTTTCATCGGCCTGGACGCCCTGGAAAGCTTTACCTATACCCAGGAGACGAACTCCCCGTGTCCGTTCTGCACGAACCACTGCAAGCGGGCCATTGTCACCTTCTCAAACGGAAAGTCCTGGGTGACGAACAACCGCTGCGAACGGGGCGAGATCCTTGGCGATCCAAGGGATGAGGCGGTGCTCAGCCGGCTGAAGGAAAAGATAAAGGAAAAGGAGATGGTTCCCAACCTCTATCAGGTGCGGGAAAAACTTCTGAAGGATACGTATCCGTCG
Organism: Candidatus Limivivens intestinipullorum; assembly: GCA_018711185.1. Lineage (GTDB taxonomy): Bacteria > Bacillota > Clostridia > Lachnospirales > Lachnospiraceae > Limivivens > Limivivens intestinipullorum. Next base: position 29,308 of record DVIQ01000035.1, read on the forward strand.
CCGGAGCTTATGGAGAAGAACGGCACGGTTATCGGCATTCCCATGGTTTTGTCCTTTTGGGACAGTCTGCCGTTCTGGCGCACGTTCTTTACCTCTTTGGGCTTTGAAGTGTGTCTCTCTGATGCAAGCACGAGGAAAATGTATGAGGAGGGCCTGTCTGCGGTAACTTCCGACACGGTGTGCTTCCCGGCGAAGCTTGTGCACGGCCATTTGAGAAATCTGGCAAATCACGGCGTAGATCGGATCTTTATGCCGTCTATTACTACTGTCCGGACGGAGAATACCGAGAAAACCAGCGAATCCATGTGCGCCGTGGTGAAGGGGTATCCCATTGTGGTGCGCAATTCGGACAACCCGGAAAAGCGGTTTGGCATTCCCTTTGACGCGCCGCTGTTTCACTGGTATGATGATAAGGACCGGCTGCATCAGCTTTCAAAATATATGGAAGAAACGTTTCATATACCGGCGGAAAAGACAAAGGCAGCCATAGAAGCGGGGGAGCAGGCCCAGGATACGTTCCGCTCCAGACTCAAGGAAGCGGGTGCGGCGGTTATAAAGGAGGTTCAGGAAAAAGGAACCTATGCCATTGTCCTGGCGTCAAGGCCTTACCAGAACGATTCTCTTGTAAATCATGACCTGCCACAGATGTTTACCCGGATGGGGATTCCGGTGCTCACGGCAGATTCCCTGCCTCATACGGAGGAGATCGATCTGAGCAGAAGCCGTCTGGACGTGGTTAATAACTATCATGCCAGGATGCTGACATCTGCGATTATGGCGGCCCAGAACCCTGCGCTGGAATATGTCCAGATCGTCAGCTTTGGCTGCGGCCATGACGCGTATCTTTCCGATGAGATCATCCGTCTTATGAAAGAGATTTCCGGGAAGACGCCTTTGGTGCTGAAACTGGATGAGAGTGACATCCAGGGACCCCTGCGCATCCGGGTGCGCTCCTTTTTGGAGACACTGACCCTGCGCAGGCAGAAAAAGACACAGCCGGAGATAAAGGAACTCTCAGATCCCTATCCCGTGAAATTTACGGCGGAATGCCGCGAAAAAATGGTGGTTCTGGTGCCAAATACGTCCCACGCTTTCTGCCGTCTGATGTCCGCTGCTATGGGAAAGCAGGGACTGCGGGCGGAACCGCTGGAGATCGGAAGAGAAGAGGCGATCCGGCTTGGCAAGGAATACGTACATAATGATATCTGTTTCCCGGCCCAGATCGTGATCGGTGAGGCTCTGGCGGCCTTAAAGAGTGGAAAATACGACCTGGATCATGTGGCGGTGGCCATGGCCAAGTATGTGGGGGACTGCCGGCTGACCCATTACAGTACGCTTCTGCGAAAGGCTCTGGATGACGCTGGTTTTTCAAAAGTGCCGATCCTGACAAACGACGACCAGGATTACCACAATCTGCATCCGGGGTATAAAATGAGCCTTCCCTGTTCAATGCGGATCGCTTTCGGCCTTCCAATGATCGATATTCTTGAGGAGCTTCTCAGGAAGATCCGTCCCTATGAATTGGAAGAGGGGAGCGCGGACAGGGCCTTCGAGAAGGCTATGGATCAGGTAATCAACGGAATCCGGGATCATGGGGTTCCCGGCGCAAAGCATGGATTTAAAAAGGCCATTGCCATTATGAAGGAGATTCCCTATGACCGGAGCCGGTTAAAGCCCCAGGTTCTGATTGTGGGCGAGTACCTTTTGAATTTCCATCCGGGCGCGAACCATGACATTGAAGCGTATCTGGAGAAAAACGGTTTTGAGATTATTGAGGCCCGCATGACGGATGTCATCCGCAAAACGTATTTTTATAAAGACGCGCAGATCCGGGAATACCATGTGGATAAGCCTTTTATGGAAAAGGCCTGGTACCGGACGGCCAACCAGATTTTTGAAATCGCCCATGACGTAGCGGATAAAATCGCCTGTAGCCATCCGCTGTATACGCCGGCCTGCAGGATGGGAGCGCTGGTAAAGGACAGCGACCCGATTATTCACCATACCTTTGACGCCGGCGAAGGCGTCCTGATTCCCGGCGAAATTATCCATCACGCAAAACACGGCTGCCGTGCCTTTATCATTCTGCAGCCTTTCGGATGCCTGCCAAACCACGTGGTGGGCAGAGGAATCGCGAAGCGCTTAAAGAAAATGTATCCGGACGCCCAGATCCTGCCTCTGGACTATGATCCGGACGTGAGCTTCGCGAACATCGAAAACAGGCTTCAAATGCTGATTATGAACGTAAAGGAAAAAGAGGAAGTGCGCAAGGAAAATCAAGAGGAGACGGTACCGGAACCGGTTTCCTACCGGACGCTGATTTCCACGTGAGTAAAGACACCCCTGAATCTGAGAAAACGGATTCAGGGGTGTTTGCTTTCTCTATAAAGAAAATATAGAAATACCAGTTGCAAAATAGAAAAATTATGTTACAATAATATTACAAAATATTAAATGGAGAATTTATATGACCCTTTACGAAGCGATTTTTTGCCGCCGTTCGGTGCGCAGCTACCGGATGGAGGCCATAGATAAAGCCATTTTAGAGAATATACCGAAATTCATGGAAGAAGTTACCCCCCTTTTTCCGGAAATTAAAACGCAGCTGAAGATTATTGATCGGGTCGAAAAGAAGGAAAAGGTCAGCGGTCTGACAAACGTGCGGGCCCCCTATTACGCGGCGTTTTACTCGGAGAAAAAAGAGCGTTCGGATATGAACGCCGGTTTTTTGATGGAATACCTGTCCCTGTATCTGGAATCCAGAGGCCTTGGCACATGCTTTCTGGGAACCGCCTCAAAAAAGTACAAGGAAGAAGAGGAAGCCGGAAGAAGCTTTGTGATGATTCTGGCCTTTGGAAAACCAAAGAACGCGGCAGGGCGGAAAGATTATGATGTGAACCGCTTGTCCCTGGAGAAGCTGTGCGCCTATAAAGAATCCCCAAAGGCACAGATCCGGCAGCTTTTGGAGGCCGCGCGGCTGGCGCCTTCTGCCATGAACGTTCAGCCCTGGCGCTTTGTGGTCTATGAGAACCGCATCCATGTTTTTTCGAAAAAACCAATGGATGCCAAAGGCATGGCCGGAAAGTACACGGAATTTAATTTCGGCGTCATGTTTGCCAATGTCATGGTAGCTGCCGAGGAGCTCTGGGTGGATGTGGACTTGATCCGGCTGGGGAATATCACCCATATGTCCCTTCCGAATAATCAGTACGTCCTCAGTATTTTGCTGAAGCCGTAAGTTTGTATGCGTCCGCGGGGCAGGCACACCTTCTCCTGTAAAATCCGGCGGGCTTTGGCAACGCCTTTTTACAGGCCGGCCAGACTGTGGTTCCAGCCCATGGTATAGTCTTTTTCACCGGTATCGGCATCCGTGCCTTCTGTGAGGACGGAGAAGCCTTCTCTTTTATAGAATTTTACCGCGCGGCTGTTTTTCTGATAGACATGTAGGGAAAGTCCGGGATAACGCGCTTTTATATGCTCCAGAAGCTGATGCCCGATCCCTGCGGAGCGGGCTTCTTTCTTTACAAAAATGCCTGCCAGATAGTCTCCCTGCAGCCCGGCGAAGCCCTGAAGGATCCCGTCCGTTTCGTATACCCAGATTTCTGCCTGCAGTAGCTGTTCCCGTACTTCCGGGATGTGCTGCTTCCAGTATGTCTCCGGAACGAAAGCATGGGCGTCCAGATTTGCGCTTAGCCAGACCGCCATGAGGGCGTCGATGTCGCGGATTTCTGATTTTCGTATCATGTTCATGTTTCTCCTCCTTTGTTCCGGCACAAGGAAATGGGACGCCGGGCGTCCGTGCGTCAGGCCGGAAAAATTGGTGTAAGTATAACGCGGGCAGCCGGGAATGTCAATGATTCGGGAATTGTTGCCAATAATTAAAAAAATAAAATTTTTTGAAAAACATGTTGACAAACGGAGAATCTTATAGTATTATATGTCATGTGTTCAGGAAACACAAATGCGCGAGTGGCTCAGTTGGTGGAGCGCGACCTTGCCAAGGTCGAGGCCGCGGGTTCGAGTCCCGTCTCGCGCTTTTTTTATTTCCAGAAATCTGATTTCTACAAAAAGTAGGAGGAAATCCTGAACATATGACACAAAAAAGTTTCGTAAGAACATGTTACATTCATGTGTTTACGAAACTTTTTTTGCGGTACTTCGGGTGCCGGCCTATCGCTCATGTGCCGCGCAGACCGCGGCCAAAGCATGCGTGATAAATCCGGCGCCGGCCGGCGTGAAGCGAAGACTGGCCGGCGCGTGCCGTGAGCTGTCCGCGGTATCGCGGAAGATGGGGAGGGAGACCTTCCCGGTCGAATGGAAGAATGGAAGGGAGAAGAAGATTTATGAGTGTTAAGGCAGTTATTTTTGATTTGTATGGAACATTGGTTGATATTTCCACGGATGAGGAGCAGGAGGAGCTGTGGCGGAAGCTTGCGCTTTTTTACGGCTATTCCGGGGCGGTTTATGAACCGCGGGAGCTGAAAGGGGCGTATTTCTCTCTTGTGAAGCGGCAGCGGCAGACGCTTTTGGAGATGGAAAAGGAAGAACACACCGAGCTTTTGCTGGACAAGGTTTTTGAGGAGCTGTTTGAGAAAAAGGGCGTGCGGGCAGACCGGGGGCTGGTATGCGCCGCCGGGAGAATGTTCCGTGCCTGCTCCACGGCATACATCCGGCTGTATCCGGAGGCAAAGGAGCTTCTGCTGGATTTGAGAGAGCGGGGAATCTCCGTTTACCTGCTCTCCAACGCGCAGCGCCTGTTTACCGAGCCGGAGCTGAAAATGCTGGGAATTTACGAACTGTTCGATAAAATCTGTATTTCATCGGATGTGGGTTTTTGCAAGCCGTCCCACCGGTTTTTTAAAAGCCTGCTGAGGGAGATACCGGAAAAGCCCGGAGAATGCATGATGGTGGGAAACGACGGGGAGGCGGATATCCGCCCCGCCAGAGAACTGGGCCTGAAGACCTGTTATATTCATTCGAACCTCTCGCCGCAGGGGGAAAATCCGCCCTGCGACTATCGTATGGAGAAGCTGGCGTTCAGGCAAGGAGATGCTTTGTCTTCCACGTCCCTTTTTTGAAACGCACCAGAAAACAGATGCTGCGGCAGAGCCAGTCCATCATCATCGCAACCCAGACGCCGAATACGCCAAGGTTCATCTGCAGGGCCAGCACATAGCTGAAGCCGACTCTCCATACCCACATGGAGACGATGGACACCACCATGGGGTATTTGACATCCGCGGAGGCCCGGAGGGTGTTGCTGAGCACAAAGGACTCGGGATACAGGAAGATGGCGCAGGTGCTGTGAAAGCGGACCAGAAGCGTGGCTGTCTCCAAAGTCTGGGGCGTCAGATTGTACAGGGTCAGGAGGAAGGGGCAGGCCACAATCATGAAAAGATTGGTGGCTGCCAGGATTCCATGGGCCAGCAGGATCAGTTTTTTGGTATAGGAAACTGCCTGATCGGAGGCCCCCGCGCCCATGCACTGACCGATAATGGTAATCATGGCGGTGCCGATGGCGGAGGCGGGGATCAGAGGAAACTGGGCCAGGGAGTTGGAAACGGCGTTTGCCGTTGTGGCGCTGGTTCCGAAACCGGCCACAACACTTAGCACCAGAAGCTTTCCGATCTGGAAAATGCTGTTTTCCACGCTGCTTGGCACACCGATGGCAAGCAGCTTTTTAATAATAGAGAAGTTAAAGCGCAGGGTATAGGTGCGTAGGGAAACTTCCAGTCTGGGGTTGCGCAGCAGGATCAGAAGCATTCCCGCAGCCAGCATCCGGGATACCAGGGAAGGGATCGCCACGCCGGCGGCGCCCATATGGAGACCATACACCAGCAGGGCGTTTCCACAGATATTCACAAGGTTCATGAACAGGGAGGCCAGCATGGAGATCCTGGAATTTCCCATGGAGCGGAAGATAGCGGCGCAGGAGTTATAGATCGCCAGGAACGGATAGGAAAACGCCATGATGAAAAAGTAAATCCGCGCGCTTTCCATGACGTCCAAAGCCACGTTTCCAAAAATCAGGTGAAGGATCCAGTAATTTCCGGCCAGCGCCACAAGGGTCATGATCAGGGCCATGGCAGTCGCCGACAGCAAAAGCTGCTGGGAGGCAAGCCGCGCCTCCTTATAGCGCTTCGCCCCGAGATTTTGTGAAACGACTACCGAACCGCCGGCGGTCAGCGCCGTAAAGAGCACCACAAGCAGGACGTTCAGGGTGTCAACCAGAGAAACCCCGGATACGGCGGCTTCCCCGGCATTGGATACCATGATGGTATCGGCCATTCCCACGAAAATACTGAGAAACTGCTCGATGATCAGAGGAATGATCAGTGCGGTAAGCTGTTTTCGGCTAAATAGCGGTGATGAAGTGTCCATAATGCATAAATACCTCGCTTTTTCTCGTGTAACGGTTCAAGAGGGCTGAATCATTACAAATTTTTGGCAGTTCCTCCAATAAAACTGCCTTTTTGTCCCATTATCTTAGCACTTTTTGAGAAAAAAGAAAAGAAAGAAACGGAAAAAAACAGAAAAATCCGGCATGCAGAACGATTTGAAAAACTTTTTCCGTTCTTGCCCAAATAACCGAAATACGGTATACTGAACATAAGGTTACAGTTCATCCCAGATCTGCGTACATATTGCGCAGATCTGGATGGACGATTACAACAAGCGAGTGTGGAGGAATTTTTGTGTTTACGGCGAAGGAATACAAACAAGCGGAAAGCCTGGAGCAGGCTTACGAGCTGAACCAGAAAAGATCGTCCAGGATTCTTGGGGGGATGCTCTGGCTGAAAATGAGCCGGGCTTCCTATGGAACGGTGATCGATCTGTCCGGTCTGGGGCTGGATACCATTGAAGAGGATGAGGAGGCGTTTCGCATCGGCTGTATGGCCACGCTGCGGGATTTGGAGCTTCATGAGGGACTGAATGCCTGGACAAGAGGAGCGGTCAGGGAAAGCGTCTGTCATATTGTGGGGGTGCAGTTTCGCAACCTTGCCACAGTGGGCGGGAGTATTTTCGGCAGATTCGGCTTCTCCGATGTGCTGACGATGTTTCTGGCGCTGGACAGTTACGTGGAACTCTATAAGGGAGGAATCCGCACACTGGAGGAATTCGCGGCGTCTCCCAGGGACAAGGATATTCTGGTGCGGCTGATCGTAAGGAAAACGCCGGTCCGCTGTCATTATCTGTCCATGCGGAATACAAAGACGGATTTCCCGGTGCTGGCCTGCGCAGTGGCTTCCGGAGCGGAAGGATACCGTGCGGTCATCGGCGCCAGACCGGGAAGGGCCATGCTGGTTAGAGACAGCCAGGGGATTCTGATGGACGGAGTAAATGAGAAAACAGCAGAGGCCTTTGGAAGCTGGCTTCGCGCCCAGGTTCCGGTGGGGTCCAATATGCGGGCCGGGGCCGAATACCGGGGACGTCTGGTGGAGGTTCTTTCCAGACGCGCGCTGCTGGCTATGGAGGGAGAAGGATGAAGGTTTCAATCGAAGTGAACGGAAAAACGATTCAGGAGGAGATTAGCCCGGATCTTCTGTTGATTGATTTTGTGCGCCGGCACGGGTGTTTCAGCGTAAAGAGAGGATGCGAGACGTCAAACTGCGGGCTCTGCACCGTCTTCCTGGATGACAAGCCGGTTTTGTCCTGTTCTGTCCTGGCGGCAAGAGCCCATGGACACCGGGTGACGACCCTGGAGGGGCTTCAGGAAGAGGCGGAGGAATTTGGCGCATTTATCGCCGATCAGGGAGCGGAGCAGTGCGGGTTCTGCAATCCGGGAATGATTATGAACGCCATCGCCCTGTTCCGGGAAAATCCCTGGCCAGACCGGGAGGAGATACAGGAGTATCTGGCGGGAAATCTCTGCCGCTGTTCCGGCTATGAGGGACAGCTTCGGGGAATTTTAGCCTTTTTGGAGTATAAAAGACAGAAAGGGGGAGAGAATCGTGGATAAACCGGAAATCAGCAGGGAAACTCCGCACAGAATCGTAAACCGTCCTGTGAGAAAGAAGGACGCCATGGCGCTGGTGACGGGAAAACCGGTGTATATGGAGGATGTGGCGCCGGCGGACTGTCTGGTGATAAAGGTGCTGCGAAGCCCCCACGCTAACGCGATTGTGGAGGAAATCCGGACGGATATCGCGAAGAAGGTAAAAGGAATCGAGGCCATTTATACCTGGGAGGACGTGCCGGATCAGCGCTTTACCATGGCCGGACAGACTTATCCTGAGCCAAGCCCCTATGACCGCCTGATTCTGGACCGCCATGTGCGCTATGTGGGAGATCCGGTGGCCATTGTGGCGGGAGAGAACGAGCGGTGCGTGGACCGGGCCCTGAAAATCATCAAGGTAAAATACCGGGTGCTTCCGGCGCTGCTGGATTTCAGACAGGCAAAGGACAATGAAATCCTGGTTCATCCGGAGGAAAACTGGAAATCTCTCTGCCCGGTGGGCGCGGACAACAAACGGAATCTCTGTGCTTCCGCGAAGGACGCCGGAGGAGACATTGATCAGGTGCTGGCGGACTGCGATGTGGTTGTGGAACACACGTATCACACGAAGGCCGATCAGCAGGCCATGATGGAGACCTTCCGCACCTGCTGCTGGATGGACGCCTACGGGCGGCTGAACATTTTAAGCTCCACGCAGATTGTCTTTCATGTGCGCAGGATTGTGTCCAACGCCCTGGGAATCCCAAGATCCAAAATCCGTGTCACGAAGCCCAGAATCGGCGGCGGTTTCGGGGCAAAGCAGACCGTGGTGGCGGAGGTGTTCCCGGCTTTTGTCACATGGAAGACAGGAAAGCCCTCCAAGATGATTTTTACCCGGAAAGAATCCCAGACGGCCTCCACGCCCAGACACGAAATGGAAGTCACCGTCCGGGTGGGGGCGAACAAGAACGGAAAGATCCGCGGAATCGACGTCTATACCCTTTCCAACACCGGGGCCTATGGAGAGCACGGTCCCACTACGGTGGGATTGTCCGGCCATAAGTCCATCCCCCTGTACGGGAATCTGGAGGCCTTCCGGTTTGCCTATGACGTGGTGTACACGAATGTCATGTCCGCGGGGGCTTACCGTGGTTACGGGGCGACCCAGGGAATCTTTGCCGTGGAGTCCGCGGTCAACGAGCTGGCGGCCAGACTTGGAATCGATCCGCTGGATCTGCGGCGGATGAATATGGTGCGCCAGGGACAGATGATGCCGGCCTATTACGGCGAGCCAAACCGCAGCTGCGCCCTGGACCGGTGTCTGGAACGGGCGGCTGCCATGATCGGCTGGACGGAAAAATATCCCTGCCGCGACATGGGAAACGGCAAGGTCCGCAGCGTGGGTATGGCCATGGCCATGCAGGGCTCCGGAATTTCCGGGGTGGATGTGGGATCCGCCACCCTGAAGCTGAACGGGGAGGGCTTTTATACCCTGTTCATCGGTTCCGCGGACATGGGAACCGGATGCGACACCATTCTCGCCCAGATCGCGGCGGAATGCCTGGAGTGTTCTTTAAATGAAATCACCGTGGTGGCCGCGGACAGTGACACCTCCCCCTATGATTCCGGCTCCTATGCCTCAAGCACCACCTACGTGACCGGAAAGGCGGTGGAGAAAGCCTGCCAGGAGCTCAGAGAGAAGATTACCCGGTTTGGCGCAGAATGCCTTGGCTGCCCCCAGGAGCAGGCGGAGTTTACCGGAAAGGGCGTGCGCTGCATGGAAACGGGAGAGGAGATTTCCCTGGCTGCCATCGCGGATACCTCCATGAGCGGCTGCCATGAGGCCCTGGAAGTGACCCAGAGCAATTCTTCTCCGGTTTCCCCGCCGCCGTTTATGGTGGGAATGGTGGAGATCGAGCTGGACAAGGAGACAGGTCAGGTGGAAATCCTGGATTACGCCGCGGTGGTGGACTGCGGTACGCCCATTAACCCGAATCTTGCGAGAGTACAGACGGAAGGCGGACTCGTTCAGGGGATTGGTATGGCTCTGTATGAAAATGTGCAGTATTCCGAAAACGGCGTTATGCGGAATAATTCTTTTATGCAGTATAAGATTCCCACCCGGCTGGATATGGGAAGGCTTCGCGTGGAGTTTGAGAGCAGCTATGAGCCTACGGGTCCTTTTGGGGCGAAATCCATCGGGGAAATTGTGATCAACACGCCGTCCCCGGCCCTGGCCCATGCCATTTACAACGCCACGGGGCTGTGGTTTCGGGAGCTTCCCATCACCGCGGAGAAAATTGCCATGGGGCTGGCCGAAGCGGATAAAAAACGCAATCGTTCGCTCTGCTGAACGATTGCAAAAAAAACTTGATTACCGGCTGAAAGGGTTGTACAATGGTTGCGTAAGCTAAAAAGAAAGAGGAATCAAACATGAAGCTGTTGTATCAATTCGGAGTGATTCTCACGATCACGTTTCTGGGCGAGGTACTTCACATGGTGCTGCCCTTTCCGGTGCCGGCAAGCATATACGGTCTTGTGCTGATGCTTCTGGCCCTCTGCACGAAAATCGTTAAGTTGGAAAATGTAAAGGTAGCGGGAGATTTCCTTCTGGATATCATGCCGCCGATGTTTATTCCGGCGGCGGTGGGCCTGATTACCGTATGGGCGGATCTTCAGAGTATCCTGATTCCGGTTCTGGCAATCACTGCAGTGACCACAGTGATCGTTATGGCGGTTTCGGGAAGAGTATCCCAGGCTGTGATCCGCAGCGGAAAAAGGAGGGCAGGCCATGAATGAATTTTTGGCGGAATCCCTGTTTTTCGGAATGGCAGTGAGCCTGATCGGATACGGCATCGGGCTGTTGCTGAAGAAGCGGTTCCGGCTGGCAATCCTGAATCCGCTGCTTATATCCATCGTGTTTGTGATTTTGGTTCTGCAGGTGTTCGGTATCGATTACGAGACGTACAATGAGTCGGGAAAATATCTGAGTTATCTCCTCACGCCCGCCACCGTGTGTCTGGCCATTCCCCTATACCAGCAGATTTCACTTCTGCGAAAGAATCTGCTGGCCGTGGTTCTTGGGATTGTTTCCGGTGTACTGGCCAGTCTGGGAAGCGTACTTGCCTTGGCAGCGGCCTTTGGCCTTACCCATGAGCAGTATGTAACCCTCCTTCCGAAATCTATCACCACAGCCATTGGCCTGGGGGTTTCTGAAGAACTGGGAGGCATCACCACGATCACTGTGGCCGTTATCATTGTGACCGGAGTTCTGGGGAATGTAATCGGAGAGTTGGTGTGCAGACTTTTCCGGATTCACGAACCCATAGCCGTGGGACTGGCTCTAGGGACAAGCGCCCACGCGATAGGAACCACAAAGGCCTTAGAGCTTGGAGAGGTACAGGGAGCCATGAGCAGCCTGTCCATTGCGGTTGCCGGCCTTCTGACCGTAATTCTGGGGTCTGTGTTTGCGCAGATATATTAAAAAAATGTGAGGCGAAGCTGCCCATACCTTCTTGGTACGGGCGGCTTTTTATTTAAGAGGAAAGTTCCGGGAGGCGGTACGCCTGCCTCCTGCGGGCGTATGCAGGTGCCCTGGATTTTGCCGGGTGTCAGCGAATAGGAGGAAAGCATATGGAGCGAAGAGTAAGTACGGGAATGCCCGGCCTTGACCGGGTGATTGACATGCTGAGGCTGGGAGACAACGTAGTGTGGCAGGTGGACACCCTCTCGGACTACCGCAAGGTGGTGGAGCCGTATATCCGCCAGGCAAAGGCGGACGGACGGGCGCTTTACTACATTCGTTTCGGAACCCATGAACCGGTGGTACGCGACCTGGAAGGGATCACCGTATATGAGGTAGACGCGGACCAGGGCTTTGAGTATTTTGCTACCCGGATACACCGGATTATCGAGAAATGCGGACGGAAGGCCTTTTATGTGTTCGACTGTCTGACGGATCTGCTGAAATACTGGTACTCGGACCGGATGATCGGGAATTTTTTCCGGGTTACCTGTCCGTACCTGTTTGAACTGGACACCATCGCTTATTTCGCCCTGATCCGGGATTCCCACACGGCGGAGACCATCGGGCGAATCCGGGATACCACACAGCTCCTCCTGGATCTGTACTATGAGAACGGCAGCTTTTACGTTCATCCCCTGAAGGTATGGCAGCGGCACTCCGCCACCATGTTTTTCCCTCACAAGCTGATAGGGGACGAGGCGGTCTGCATTTCAGCCAGCGTGGACGCCGCGGTTCTGGCGGGGCGTTTCACCTTAAACGCCGGAAGGATGGACTACTGGGACATTACCTTCGATGAGGCGAACCGGGCCATGGCCGGCTCGGACCGGGAAAAGGAGAAGTATAAGGAACTGCTTCTGCGTCTGCTCCTGGGAAGCGAGTCCCATATGCGTGACCTGTGCTGGAAATATTTTTCCCTCCGGGATCTGTTAAATATCCGCCGCCGGGAGATCGGAACCGGGAAGATCGGAGGAAAATCCATCGGAATGCTGCTGGCCAGGAAAATCCTCGAGCGGGATCCGGAAAAACGGTTTCAGCCTCTTCTGGAAATGCACGATTCCTTTTATATAGGAGCGGATGTCTACTATACATATATCGTCCGAAACGACTGCTGGACCCTGCGCACGAAGCAGAAGACAGAGGAGGGGTATTTCCGGTACGCGCCCATGCTGCGGGAAAAGCTTCTGGAGGGAGATTTTTCGGAAGAGACCAGGGAACAGTTCCGGCAGGTGCTGGAATATTTCGGGCAGTCGCCGATTATCGTGCGGTCCAGCTCCCTTTTGGAGGACAATTTCGGCAATGCCTTCGCCGGAAAATACGACAGCGTATTCTGCGCGAACCAGGGAGGCCCGGAGGAGCGTCTGGAAGCGTTTATCAGGGCCGTAAAACAGGTTTACGCCAGTACCATGAATGAGGACGCTTTGCAGTACCGGAAAGACCGGGGCCTTATGGAGAAGGATGAGCAGATGGCCCTGCTGGTTCAGCGGGTTTCCGGAGATCACTATGGAGACTTCTTTTTCCCGCACATGGCTGGCGTGGGAAATTCCTCGAACCTGTATGTCTGGGATGCCGAAACGGATATAAACGCCGGCATGCTCCGGCTGGTGTTTGGCCTGGGGACACGGGCTGTGGACCGGGTGGACGGGGATTATCCGAGAATCGTCAATCTGGACGCCCCCACCAGGGCACCTCTGATTTCCAACGGAGACGAGCGGAAATTTTCCCAGCATTACATGGACCTGATCAATACCCGGCGAAACGAGTGGTCTCACTACAGCGTGGACCGGGCCATGGAGCTGGAACTGCACACGGACAAAGGACTTATCGCCACAAAGGATTTCGCCACCAGCAGGAGAAAACGGGAACTTGGCATACCCGGGGACGCTTACATTGTGGATTTTCGGAAGCTTCTGGGAGAAACGGATTTTCCGCGGGTCATGCGGGCGATGCTTAAGAGACTGGCAAAGGCCTATCAGTATCCGGTGGATATCGAGTTCTGCGTGAATTTCGATGAGAACGGCCGCTACCGGATTAATCTGCTCCAGTGCCGGCCGCTGCAGACCAGGGGACTTGGAAAGGTGGTGGAGTTTCCACGGGAGAAAGACCAGAAGCTGTGTCTTCTGAGCACCAAAGGAAATTTTATGGGAGGCAACGTCCACTATCCGGTGGATTACATTGTCTATGTAAAGCCGGAGGCATACCTTGCGCTGCCGGAACAGGAGCGCTACGGAGTCGCCAGAAAGATCGGAGAGCTGAACCGGGCTCTCAAAGGGAAACACGCGATTCTGATCGGACACGGGCGCTGGGGAACCACCACCACGTCCCTGGGCGTTCCGGTAAATTTCACGGAGCTGATGCACATGGAGGCGATTTTTGAGGTTTCCTACACCCAGGGGCATCTGATGCCGGAGCTTTCCTACGGAAGTCATTTCTTCCAGGACCTGGTGGAGTCCGGCGTCTTTTACGGAGCCGTATTCGACGGGGATCAGGATGTGATTTTTAACCGGGATTATCTGTACGGACAGCCCAACTGTCTGAAGGAATTTGCGGGAGAAGCGTTTGAAGAGGTGATTTCGGTGATTCACTCGCCGGGAATGGAGCTGTTTTCCGATACGGTGTCCCAGAGGATGCTCTGTGCCGTCGTATAAGCTCTGCAAAATCCATTGAAAATCGTCGTCGGCGTTGGAAACTTGTCCGGAAAATAAAAAAAGGAGCGAGGCGGATGTCTGCAATCCGCTTCGCTCCCATTTTGAAGGGCCCTTGCCGGGAGCTGCCCGAAAGGGGGTTACCCGAAAGAGCCTGATCCGGCCTGTTGTCTGCCGGAATGAAAAGCAGAGACCTGACTGATTATGTTAAACAATCCCCTGGGCGTTCATGGCATCCACAACCTTTTCGAAGCCGGCGATATTAGCTCCGGCCACGTAGTTGCCCTTCATGCCATAGCGCTCTGCGGCATCCGCCATATTGTGGCAGATATTTACCATAATGTCCTGAAGCTTCTTGTCCACTTCCTCGAAGGACCAGCTCAGACGCTCACTGTTCTGAGACATTTCCAGAGCGGAGGTGGCTACGCCGCCGGCGTTTGCGGCCTTGCCCGGCGCGAAGATGACGCCGTTTTTCTGGAGATACTCGGTGGCATCCAGGGTGGTGGGCATATTTGCGCCCTCGCATACTGCCAGGCAGCCGTTGGCAACCAGAGCTTTGGCGTCATCGATATTCAGCTCATTCTGGGTAGCGCAGGGAAGCGCGATGTCGCATTTTACGCTCCATACGCCGCGGCCCTCGTGGTACTCGGAATTGGGACGATAGTTCTTGTATTCCGTAAGGCGGGCGCGGTTGATCTCCTTGATCTCTTTCAGGGCCGCTACATCGATGCCTTCCGGATCGTAAACCCAGCCGTTGGAATCGCTGACGGTGACTACCTTTGCGCCCATCTCCTGGGCCTTCTGGGTAGCGTAGATCGCTACGTTTCCGGAACCGGATACGCAGACGGTCTTGCCCGCGATGTCGATGCCGTTCATGCTCAGCAGCTCTTTGGTCAGATACAGCAGACCATAGCCGGTGGCTTCCGTACGGGCAAGAGAACCGCCGTAGGACAGGCCCTTTCCGGTGAGAACGCCCTCATAGGTGCCGCGGATGCGCTTATACTGTCCGAACATGTAGCCGATCTCCCTGGCTCCGGTACCGATATCTCCGGCCGGAACGTCGGTGTCCGCGCCGATGTATTTGCAAAGCTCTGTCATAAAGCTCTGGCAGAAAGCCATAACCTCACGGTCAGATTTTCCCTTGGGATCGAAATCGGAACCGCCCTTGCCGCCGCCAATGGGAAGGCCGGTGAGAGAATTTTTAAAGATCTGCTCAAAGCCCAGGAACTTGATAATGCCCAGATTTACGGACGGATGCAGACGAAGGCCTCCCTTGTAGGGGCCAATGGCGCTGTTGAACTGAACGCGGTAGCCGGTGTTGACCTGAACCTGTCCCTTGTCGTCAACCCACGGAACGCGGAATTTAATCTGTCTTTCCGGATTTACCAGACGTTCCAGAAGGGCGTCTTTCCGGTATTTCTCTTCATTGGCTTCGATGACAACTCTCAGAGATTCCAGAACTTCCTTTACAGCCTGATGAAACTCCGGCTCCGCAGGATTCTGCTCAATCACTTTCGCAATGACTTCATCTACGTATGACATGAATGTTTCCTCCTTTAATTCGTTAAAGCATTTTCCATTCGCAATTATAGCAGAATAAGGAAGGAAATGCAATAAATTTTTCGGAGGGAACGGTTACGAAAAATATCTTAAATTTTTAAAAAGATTTCTGTAAGATGCTATACAAATACAGGGAAATTCTGTATAATACTGGCATGCGGCGCGCCGCTTCTTTTCGCTTGGCGTTCAAAAAGCGGCGCGGAAACGCGCAGGATATTTGCTTTCTGCAGCTTACGAAAATGAGGGTGTTTATGAAAACAGAGACAGAATTAGACGACAAAATGGAACCGGAGGAACAGGAAGTTGTCTCCGGAGAAGTGATGGAACTGGAAGATCAGGAGCCGTCAGAGGAGCCGGCTCCCTTGCCCGATGTGGACGAGACCGTCGAGGAGCCTGTGATGGCAGGCGGCTTTCCCGTTTATGGGAAGGATTCCGCAAAGGAGAAGGGCGGCCATGCTTTGGAGGCGTCTCTTTGCGAGGCGGCGCCGGAGAAAAATGGCGAGTTCCCGGAAACGAAAGGACCGGATGCGGCATACGGCGCCCCGACCGGGGAGGATGCGCCGGATTTGGAAAAGACCGGCGGGAACCCGGAGACACCGGAGGGCTCTGACAAAGAAACCAAAGAGGAGCCGGAGGCCATTCAGCCCCCGGGCAGATTTCGCAGGCTCTTCCCGGTACGTATCCGGCGTCAGTATCCGAAAAAGGCGGGAGAGGAGGCGGCTTCCATGGAGGCAGTTCCCGCAGGGACAGATCTGCATAAGGAGAACGCCGCCGGGGATGCCTCCAAAAACCAGGACTCAGAAAATGAGGAGCCGCTGCCGGAGGAGGGACCGGATCCGGATGAGACGGCGGATCCCAACGTTCTGGGCCTGACCTCGGCCCAGGTTGAAAAACGGGTGCGCCTTGGCAGAGTCAATGACACCGGGGAGAACATATTCAAGACCAAAAAAGAAATTATTAAGACGCATACGCTGACGTACTTCAACTTCCTAAATCTTGCCCTGGGATGCCTGATTCTCATTTCGGGTCAGATAAAGAACATCACCTTTATGGGTGTTATCATCATCAATTCCCTGATCGGTATTGCCCAGGAGATGAAGGTGAAAAAGCTGGTGGATAAGCTTTCCGTTATCACGGCTTCCAAGGCACGGGTGATCCGGGACGAAAAGGAACAGGAGATTCCCATTCAGGAAGTGGTAACGGATGACATTATGCTGGTGTCAACAGGTGATCAGGTCTGCGCGGACAGCGTTGTGCTGGAGTCGAACGGCATGGAGGTAAACGAGTCCATGCTTACAGGAGAGTCCAAGCCAGTCCACAAAAAGGAAGGAGACCGGCTCATGTCCGGCAGCTTTTTGACTGCCGGGACCGGAACAGTCCGGGTGGTTCATGTGGGTGAAGAAAACTATGCCTACCAGCTTATGAAAAAAGCGAAGACAAAGAAGCGGGCCACTTCGGAGATGCAGCAGACGATTATCCGTATCATCAAGATCATCGGCATTGTGATCATACCCATCGGAATCATGCTGTACCTTTCCCAGCGAAACGCCAGCGGAGCGGATTTTTCCGACGCATTAGTGAACACTGTTGCCGGCGTGATTGGCATGATTCCGGAAGGCCTTGTGCTTCTGACCAGCATTTCCTTTATTCTGGGCGTTGGACGTCTGGCCAGGAAACGGGCTCTTGTGCAGGAGATGGAGGCTATCGAGGCCCTTGCCAGGGTGAATGTTCTCTGCCTGGACAAAACGGGAACCATCACCACGGGAAAGCTGGAGGTGGTTCAGGTGATTCCCGTAAACGGTTCCGAGGAGAGCCGCGTTACCCAGGTTATGAATCATCTGGCGTTTGCCTTTGATGACATAAATAATACCCAGGAAGCGCTGATGGAGTATTTTACGAGAAAAGAAAACTGGAGAGTACAGCAGAAGATTCCGTTTTCCTCTGACCGGAAATACCGGGCCATCCGCTATTCGTCGGAAGGGTGCTTTGTCTTAGGAGCGCCGGAGTTTCTGATTGAGGATGATCCGGAACTGACAAGACAGGTGGATCGTTTCTCGGAGGAAGGACTGCGGGTGCTGCTTCTGGGGGCTTGTGACGATATTTTCCCGGAAGACGGCAGGATCGCGGGTGTGCGGCCTATGGGCCTGATTGTGATTTCCGACTGCATCCGCCCGGAGGCGATGGACACCTTCCGTTATTTCAGAGAACAGAATGTGGACATCAAGGTGATTTCCGGCGACAATCCGGTAACGGTTTCTCAGATCGCGGTGAAGGCCGGCCTGGAAGGTGGAGAGCGGTACGTGGACGCGTCTACGCTGCCGGAGGATCCTGAAGAACTGGCAGAGGAAGTGGAAAAGTATTCTGTATTCGGCAGAGTAAAGCCGGAGCAGAAGCAGAAACTTGTCCGGGCATACCAGTCCAATAAAAAGGTTGTGGGAATGGTCGGAGACGGCGTGAACGACGTACTGGCGCTAAAGGACGCGGACTGCGGAATCGCCATGGCGGCGGGAAGCGACGCGGCCAAACAGGTGGCTCATATCGTACTTTTGGATTCCAACTTCGCCTGCCTGAAAAACATTGTCAGCGAGGGAAGGATCATTATTACGAATATAGAGCGCGTAAGCTCCCTGTATCTGACGAAAACGATTTATTCCATGATTTTGTGCATTCTGTTCATTATCCTTCAGAGAGAGTATCCCTTTATTCCGATACAGCTCTCCTGGATGAGCACTACGGCCATCGGCATTCCAAGTTTTATTCTGACTCTGGAGCGGATCGAGGCTGTGAACAGGACGGGATTTCTGCGGTATGTGATGCGCTACGCGGTTCCCACGGCCTTGACGATGGTGGTGACGATGCTGATGATTCAGCTATTCGTACCCTTCTGGGATGGGGATGAAACCATGACCTCCACCATGAATATGCTGGTGGGTACGGCAGTGAGCATGATTCTGCTGGTTCGGCTCTGCCAGCCTATGAACCTGCTGCGGCGAAGTCTTTGCATCGCTGTAGTGATTATCTACTGTGCCGGCGTGCTTCTGGTACCGGGGCTTCTTGGTATTTACCCGATCTACCGCTGGGAGGTTGTCTTTGTGATTCCCATGATCTGCATGTCCGCGGAACTCACAAGACTGTTCAGCTGGTTTATCAATAAATGCTATCAGTTCCGCAGATGGATGGCAGCCAAGCTTGCGAGTCTGCGTGAAAAGTTGAATATCGGCTAAAGTGACGATTGCGGAAATAAAAAGCCAGGGAGGAAAAAAGATGATTTACGAGGTAAAAGATATTTTTGCAAAGACTTATCCGGAGCCCGGGAAGCTGTACGTTTATGCTCAGGAAAATTCCCCGGAAATGGATCCGGATAAAAGGCGTCCGCTGATTCTCATTTGTCCGGGAGGCGGCTACTCTATGACATCAGACCGGGAGGCGGAGCCCATTGGGATGGAGTACCTTGCGGCAGACTGCAATGTGGCGATTCTTCGCTACAGCACCAGCCCTGCCAGATACCCAACAGCCTTGCTGCAGGTGGCCGGGAGTGTAAAGTATTTAAGAGAAAACGCGGAGCGTTACCACATTGACACAGAGAAAATCGTTGTGCTGGGATTTTCCGCCGGCGGCCATCTGGCGGCGTCCTACGGTGTATTCTGGAAGAAAGAGACTTTTCTGGCGGAAAGCCTGGGAACGAATGCCGAGATGCTGCGTCCCAATGGTCTGATTCTCTGCTATCCGGTGATTACCTCGGGGCCCAAAGCGCACAGAGATTCTTTCCTGGAGCTTTTGGGAGAACGCTATGAAGAGCTTGTGGATAAGATGTCCTTGGAAAAGCAGGTAGATCAGGATACGCCTCCCGCGTTTTTATGGCATACGGCCGCGGATCCCCTGGTGCCGGTGGAAAACTCCCTTTTGTTCTTCCAGGCTCTCCACGACAAGGGGATTCCGGCAGAGCTGCATATTTATCCGAGAGGACGCCACGGACTGGCCCTGGCAAACAAGAAAACGCTTTCTTATATGAATACCGGGCTCCAGCCGGAATGCGCCACTTGGGTGCCGCTTTCCAAGACG
The DNA here is from genome assembly GCA_018711185.1 of Candidatus Limivivens intestinipullorum. Taxonomy (GTDB): domain Bacteria; phylum Bacillota; class Clostridia; order Lachnospirales; family Lachnospiraceae; genus Limivivens; species Limivivens intestinipullorum. Next base: position 49,034 of record DVIQ01000035.1, read on the forward strand.
TGGCTTGAAAACCTTTCCTGTACAGATGAGCCACAAACTCCTATGAATACCTGAAATGCCGGAAGCGGAAGCATTTTCCAATGATTCTTGACTTTTCTGGAAAAACGTGTATAATGGTTTGTAACAAATTTGTGATAATTTGTTTAAAAACTGACCAGAGAATTTAACAGAGAAGGATACAATTATCAGTTAATAAAGATTACTGCGTGCAGTAACAAAAATGTGTGAAACTGTGAAGGTACTGAACAGTTACGAGAATCTGTTGGAAAAGGGAGTTTTTATGAAGAAAAAATTTTTGGTTGTTCTTTCACTGGCAGGGTTGTTTTGCCTGGGGATGACCTCTATGAGTGCGGAGGCCGCCTGGAAGATTACCTCGGCCGGGAGAATGTACACGACCAAGTCCGAGCTGGGATACGTTACCGGATGGAAAAAGATAGGGAAGTATACATATTATTTTGATAAAAACGGATATGCGCAGACCGGCTGGAAGCTTATAGAAAATAAGTGGTATTTCTTTGACGTAAAAGGCCGAATGCTCACAAAACGCTGGGTAGACGGCTTTTATTTAGGCAGTAAGGGCTATGTGACCAAAGCGGCTTCCTCTTCAAATACAGACAGCACTTCTTCGGGAAGCGCGGACACATCCGTGAAAAACGGCTGGGTGAAGAGAAATGGAAAGTGGTATTACTATGATTACCGCGGGAAGAAGGTAAAGGGCTGGCTGACGATCCAGGACAAGACGTATTACCTCGATCCCTCCACCGGGGCGCGCAAGACCGGCGTTGTTAAGATTGACAAAAAGTATTATTATTTTAACACCAAGACAGGCCTTCAGGAGACCGGCTGGAAAACCTATAAAAAGAACCGCTATTATTTCAGCAAAAAGACAAAGGCAGCCTGCACGGGCTGGACAAAGATTTCCAAGTATTACTATTACTTTACCTCCTCCGGAAAGCTGCAGAAAAGCAAATGGATTAAGAACACGTATTATGTGGATTCCAAGGGACGCTGCGTTTACGGATGGCTGACCCTGGGGGACGACCGCTACTACCTGGATCCGGAAACCGGAGAGCGGTCGACGGGATGGGAAACCATCGATGGAAAAACGTATTATTTTGACTCCGACGGCAAGCTGAACCAGTCCAGCGGCGTTGTGACGATCGGAAAGAAAAAATATTATTTTTCTCCGAAAACAGGGGAACAGAAGACCGGCTGGGTTACCTACCACGGGAAAAAGTATTACTTTGATCCTGAAACGGGAGCCAGCGCCAGAGGATGGACAAAGATTAAAGGGAAATATTATTATTTCAATAACAAAAATTATCTTCTGACAAACCGGTGGATTAATTCCTCATATCATGTGGATGAAAATGGAGTAAGACAGTACGGCTGGCTTACCGTGGACGGCGAAACCTTTTACCTGAACGATGAGACAGGAAAAAAGGAGACCGGCTGGCTTGAGATTGACGGGAAAACTTACTACTTCAACAAAAGCGGTGTGATGGTCTCCAACAAGTGGGTCAGCAGCCGTTATCTGGGCGAGGACGGCGTGATGATCGTTGATGCCTGGGTAGGTTCTTATTACGTTGGAAGCGATGGAAAACGGACAGGCCAGACCAGAACGACCGGTTTGTTTACCGATTCGGACGGCGCGGTTTATTATCTGGATTCTGACTACAATCCAACCGTAGGCTGGGTGACCATCAGCAGGAAAAAATATTACTTTGACAGAACCTCAGGACAGATGCTGAAGAGCCAGTGGTACCGCGGCTACTATTTTGATGAGAGCGGCGTAAATCCAAGAAATGAGTTTGTGTCTGTGGACGGGGCTGTGTATTATCTGAATGGCAGCGGAAAAGCGGCAAAGGGACTCATTACCGTGAACGGCGAGAACTACTACATGGGTACGGACGGCATCATGGTGACAGGACTGGTGGAGCTTGATAACAAAACATATTATTTTGATGAGGACAACGGGGGAGCCATGATATACTCAGCTACCAGGGAAATTAATGGTGTGACTTATCATTTCGGAATGGACGGCGCGCTGCTTGCTTCCAGTACGGGTGTGGGCGATGCCTCCCTGGGACAGTCGATTGCGGATTACGCGCTTCAGTTTGAAGGTTATCCCTATGTATACGGCGGAAACAGCCTTACTATGGACGGCGGTGTAGATTGTTCGGCGTTTGTACAGATTATTCACGCGTACTTTGGTATCAGTATTCCGCGTACGGCGGCTACACAGGCAACCGGGGCGGATCCCTACGGCATCGGCTACGCCACGCCCACCACGGTGACCGTTTCTGAGCTTCTGCCGGGCGACCTGATCTTCTATTACTCGCCGATTTCCCATGTGGCCTTGTATATCGGCGATGGAAAGATTATTCACGCTTCCAATGAAAAGGACGGTATTAAGATCAGCCCATACAACTACACGACGATTGTGAAGTGCGTGCGCTACTGGTAAATAGATCTTTGTGAGACAGGAAGGATTCTAAAACGGATTCTTTCCTGTCTTTTTTACTGTGAAAGACTGTCGAGGGCGATCTTAAATAGATTGTGCGGGTAATGGTTCGGCTGAATTGTGCCATTTTTTTATTGACTTTTTCCCCGGGAGATAGTATCGTTTTATTATAGTTGCGTGTGCAATAATTGCATGCGCAATAATTTTCCGAAAAGGGGTGTCAGCTGTTTGAAAAAAGTGTTTTTCTATCTGCGTCCGCATGTTCCTCGGATGATCCTCGGAGTAACCATCAAATTTACCGGTACGATCATGGATCTGTTTCTTCCGTGGATTCTTTCTTATCTGATTGATGTGATTGTTCCAAGAAGAAATATGACGGAGATCCTATTTTATGGGTTTCTGATGCTTTTGTGCTCGGTGATTGCCTGGACGGGAAATGTCGTTGCCAACCGTATGGCTTCCAAGGTGGCCAGGGATACGACCCAGCGGCTTCGCCATGACCTGTTCCAGCGGATTTCCTACCTTTCCTGCCGCCAGACGGATGCCTTTACCATTGCATCCCTGGAATCCCGTCTGACCTCGGATACCTATAATGTCCATCAGATGATCGGGATGATGCAGCGGCTGGGAATCCGCGCGCCGATTCTGCTGCTGGGCGGAATTACCATGTCCATGTTTATGGAACCGGTGCTGACGCTGGTGCTTATGGCGGTGCTGCCCTTTGTGGCGGTGACGGTGTTCTCTATTTCCAGACGGGGGATTCCGCTGTACACCCAGCTTCAGCAGGCGGTGGACCGGATGGTCCGGGTGGTAAGGGAAAATGCCTCCGGTATCCGGGTAATCAAAGCCCTTTCTAAGACAGAGTATGAAAAGAATCGGTTTAAAGAGGCAAATAAAAACATTGTAGAGAAGGAGACGAAGGCGTCTGTGACTATGGCGGCCAGCAATCCTTTGATGAATCTGTTCCTGAATGTGGGCCTTACGCTGGTGGTGGTGGCCGGCGCTTTTCGGGTAAACGCGGGAAAGACGCAGACGGGAACGATCCTGGCCTTTCTGACGTATTTTACGATTATTCTTAATGCTATGCTCTCTATAAACCGTATGTTTATGCTGTTCTCCAAGGGCTCCGCTTCCGCCAGACGAATCAGTGAGGTGCTGGATACGCCGGAGGATCTGCAGCTTCAAAAGAAGGATCACCAGGATTCCGGGTACCATGTCCAGTTTGAGCACGTGTCCTTTACCTATCACGCCGGCCGACCGGAGGTGGTTTCGGATATTTCCTTTGCCCTGAAGAAGGGAGAAATCCTGGGAATCATCGGAGCCACCGGCTGCGGAAAGAGTACGATTATCAATCTGCTGATTCGCTTTTATGACGCGGATAAGGGAACTATCCGTATAAACGGAGACGATGTCCGGGGGATTCCTTCTGAGGAATTGCATAAAAAATTCGGGATCGTATTTCAAAACGATGTGCTGTTCGCGGATACGCTGGAGGAAAACATCCGCTTTGGCCGTCAGATAAGCCGGGAGGAACTGAACAACGCGGTGTCCAGCGCCCAGGCGGAGCCTTTTATCCGGGAACTCGCGGAGGGGATGGATTACCGTCTGGCGATACGCGGATCGAACTTAAGCGGCGGCCAGAAGCAGCGCGTGCTGATTTCCAGGGCCCTGGCGGCGAAGCCGGAGATTTTGATTCTGGATGATTCCTCCAGCGCTCTGGATTACCAGACCGACGCAAGGCTACGGCAGGCCCTGGCGAAAAATTTTCAGGGAACGACAACGATTATTGTGGCCCAGAGAGCGAGCTCGATCCGCCATGCCGACCATATCCTGATGCTGGAAAACGGCAGGGAGATCGGTTATGGAACGCATCGGGAACTGATGGCCTCCTGTGAGCCCTACCGGAAAATCAGCATTTCACAGATGGGAGGTGAGAACGATGAAGCGTCCGTATGAAGCAAAGAAAAAAACAGAGGATACCTTCTCTTTTTTCGGAAAGGCGAAAGCGTCTCCGGAGGATGAAAAATACCGGAAGGAAAAACCCAGGGACCGCAGGTATGTACTGCTGCGCCTCTGGAAATATCTTTACCGATATAAGTGGATGCTCTTTCTGGCCTTGTTTTTAACGGTTGTCAGTAATCTGCTGGGGCTTGTGGGACCGATGCTCTCCGGCTATGCCATTGACGCGATCCACGGACCGGGGGATGTGGATTTTCCGCTGGTATTTTTCTACGCGGGGCTGATGATTGCATTTTACGCGGTTTCTTCCATGCTGACCTATGTACTCACAAGAATTACTATAAGCTTCAGCCAGAGAGTGATTTATCAGATGCGAAAGGACGTGTTTGACACGCTGATGGGACTGCCGGTGGGCTATTTTGACCGGACGCAGACGGGAGATATTGTGAGCCGGATTTCCTATGATATTGATACGGTGAATGCCTCTCTCTCCAATGATCTGCTGCAGATCTGTACCAGTGTGATTACTGTGGCCGGGTCTCTGATTATGATGCTGATGATCGCTCCGGTTCTGGTGTCCGTTTTTGTGATCACGATTCCGGCATCCATTTTTCTGACACGGTATATGACGCGGAGAGTACGGCCGCTGTTTCGGAAGCGTTCCGCTAAATTAGGAGAGCTGAACGGTTACTCTGAGGAAATTATCAGCGGTCAGAAAACCATTAAGGCCTATCATCAGGAAGAAACCATGATCTTCCGGTTTGACCAGAAAAATACTGAGGCGGTGGACGCTTACTACAACGCGGATTATTACGGAAGCATGACCGGCCCGTCCGTAAACTTTATCAATAACCTGTCCCTGTCTCTGGTCAGTGTCCTGGGAGCGATTTTGTACCTTTTTGGAAGAATTTCTCTTGGAAATCTCTCTTCCTTTGTTTTGTATTCCCGGAAATTTTCCGGGCCCATCAATGAGGCCGCGAATATTCTGAGCGAGCTTCAGTCAGCCACTGCGGCGGCGGAGCGAATCTTTCGCCTGATTGATGAGGCTCCGGAGCCGGCCGACGCGCCGGATGCCCGGGAGCTTACGGATGTGCGGGGGGATGTGCGGATGGAGCATGTCCGCTTTGGCTATCTGCCCGGACAAACGGTGATTCATGACCTGAGTTTTCATGCTAAGCCGGGAAGTCTGACAGCCATTGTAGGCCCCACCGGGGCCGGAAAAACAACACTGATCAATCTGCTGATGCGGTTCTATGATCCCCAGTCCGGCAGCATTGCCGTGGATGGAAAGGAGATTTCGGGGCTGACCAGGAGCAGCCTGCGCAGAGCTTACACCATGGTGCTGCAGGATACCTGGCTATTTACCGGAACCATTTACGAGAATATTTCTTACGGGAAAGAAGACGCCACCATGGAGGATGTGGTGAAAGCCTGCAAGGCGGCTCACATTCATGAGGCCATCATGCAGATGCCAAAGGGCTACGATACGGTTCTCACAGGAGATGGATCGGGTCTTTCCAAGGGACAGAAGCAGATGCTTACCATCGCCAGGGCGATGCTTCTGGATTCGAAAATGCTGATCCTGGACGAGGCCACCTCCAACGTGGATACCCAGACAGAGGAGAAGATTCAGCTGGCTATGCGGGAGCTGATGAAAGGAAAAACCTGCTTTGTGATCGCTCACCGGCTGTCTACCATTCAGAACGCGGATCATATTCTGGTGGTTCAAGACGGCGATATCGTGGAGCAGGGAACCCATGATACCCTGCTGAAACAGGAAGGGCTGTACGCAAAGCTGTATTACTCGCAGTTTCAGTAAGTGCAAAACGTGAAAGAGGACGGGATTGATTCCCGTCCTCTTTTCGCGCGATAAGCCGGCGGCATCCTCAAAAGGCCACGGAGAGGATAAGGGGCGCAATGCCTGTCAGCTCCACGCTTTTGGCGTCCGGCTGGCTGCAGCCCACATAGAGCCGGAAATGGTTTCCGCCGTCGATCCGGCGGCCCTCCTCATCCACCACGGTGAAGGCTTTTTTGGGGACGCTTATGGTAAATGTCTTTGTCTCCCCGGCCTTCAGGAAAATGCGCGTAAAAGCGCAGAGAGAGGGATTTCTGGTGCCGCAGGCGGTATCCTGTCCGGAAAGATATACCTGGATGACTTCGCCGGTATCCATTTTTCCGGTATTTTTCGCGGTCACCTCAAGATGGAAATCTGCCTTCGTTCCTGCGGCCTTTGCCTCTGTGACAGACACGGAGCCGTAGGTGAGCCCGTAGCCGAAGGGATACTGGGCGGTTCCTTCCAGATAGCGGTAGGTCCGGCCTTTCATAGAATAATCCGTAAAGGCGGGGAGCTCATCCAGAGACTCGTAGAAAGTCAGGGGCAGCTTTCCGGAGGGAGAAACTTCTCCGAAAAGGATTCTGGCAGCGGCCCGTCCGCCCTCGCAGCCCGGATACCACATCTGCAGAATCGCGTCGAAATGATCCCTGGCAAAGCTAAGATCCAGGTCGCTTCCGGAGAACATACAGAGAATAACGGGCTTTCCGGTTTTTGCCAGACATTCCATCAGCTCTCTTTGGACGGCGGGAAGCAGGAGATCCTGCTTATCCCCGGAGGCGTAGCTGTTTCCGGTATCTCCCTGTTCGCCCTCCATGGATTCGTCCAGTCCGAGGCAGAGGAGCACGACGTCGCTGTTTGCCGCCACTGAGAGGGCTTCGGAGAGGCGGTCGCCAGCCTGGGCAAGATTTTCTTCCCGATCTTTAAACAAATGGCAGCCCCTGGAGGTGAGAACGCGGATGTCTTCTCCCACGTAGTCTTGAACGCCCTCCTGAAGGGTGCGGTAGCGGGAGGCGGTGCCATGATAATTTCCCACCAGGGAGGCCCGACTGTCCGCGTTGGGACCGATGATGCCGATGGTATGAAGCGATTCTTTTTTCAGAGGAAGAATGCCGTTGTTTTTCAGAAGCACCATGCTTTCCAAGGCGGCCTGCTGCGCAAGACGCAGATGCTTGGGGGATTCCACCTCGGTATAGGGGATGCTGTCGTATTCGCTGCCGTCAAACAGGCCCAGAAGAAAACGGGTGGTAAACAGACGTACCGCCGCCTGTGTGATGGTTTCTTCTGTCACAAGGCCGTCCTGATAAGCTTTTAAAATATGGAGATACGTGTTCCCGCAGTTTAAGTCACAGCCGTTGTTGACGGCCAGGGCGGCGGACTCCTTTGCCGTGGAGGTCACCATATGGTGCTCGTGGAAATCTTTGATGGCCCAGCAGTCGGAGACAAAATGTCCCTGGAATCCCCATTCGCCCCGAAGCTTTTCCTGAAGGGCAGGACTTGCGCAGCAGGGCTCGCCGATTACCCGGTTATAGGCCCCCATGACCGCCTCCACGCCGGCTTCCTTTACCAGAGCCTCAAAGGCCGGAAGATAGGTTTCCTCCATGTCTTTTTTGGTTGCCTGGGCGTCAAATTCGTGCCGGAGGGCCTCTGGGCCGGAGTGAACCGCGAAATGCTTTGCGCAGGCGGCGGCTTTCATGGTTTTGCCGCTGCCCTGCAGGCCTCTTACGAAGGCCGCGCCCATGGAGCCGGTAAGATAGGGATCTTCACCATAGGTTTCGTGTCCGCGCCCCCATCTGGGATCCCGGAATATATTTACATTGGGCGCCCACATGGTCAGGCCCTTGTAAATATCACGATCCCCCAGACGGGAAAACGCGTTGTATTTTGCCCTGGCCTCCGTGGCGGCGGCATCCGCCACCTGTTCTATGAGCTCGGTGTCAAAGGTAGCTCCAAGACCGATGGCCTGGGGAAAAACCGTTGCCTGGCCGGCTCTGGCAACGCCGTGGATGGCTTCGCCCCACCAGTTATAGGCAGGAATACCGAGCCGTTTGATGGCCGGAGCGTCGTATTTTAACTGACTGGCCTTTTCTTCTACTGTCATTTGTGCCACCAGGGCTTCCGCCTTTTTTTTTGCCTCTTCTCTATTCATCTTCAAAATGCCTCCTTCAGCCTTTGACTGCGCCTGTTGTCAGTCCCTCTACAATCTGGTTGCTGAACATACAGTATACAATAATTGTGGGGGCGATTGCAATAATAATCGCGGCAAACATCTGCACATAATTGGTAGCGTAGGGTCCCACAAAGTAAGTAAGCGTAACCGGCAGCGTTTTTTTCTGGGGGTCGGAGATAAAAACCATGGCCAGCAGAAGTTCGTTCCAGTTACCTACAAAGGTCATCAGGCCGGAGACGAAGAAGCCGGTGCGGCACAGAGGCAGGGCAATCCGGAAAAAGCAGCGGTAAATCCCGCAGCCATCGATGGCCGCGGCCTCGAAGAGCTCGCCTGGCATGGAGCGGAAGAAGCCGGTAAGCAGGAAAATGGTCATAGGCAGCGAGAAGGTGATGTAGGGCAGCATCAGGCCGAACCGGGAGTTTGTAAGGCCGAGATTCGCGAAACGGACAAACAGCGGGATCAGGATGCAGTGCACCGGAACCATCATACCAATTAAAAAGAAGGTGTGCGTGGCTTCGGAAAGTTTCCAGCGCATTCTGGCTATGGCAAAGGCCGTCATGGAGCCGAGAAACAGGCTCACGATGAGAGTAACCCCACAGACCAGGACGGAATTTGCCAGAGCGATCCCAAGCTTACCCAGATTCCAGGCCTCCGCGTAGTTAAACCACTGGGGATTGGAGGGCAGAGAGAAGGGGGAGGCCATCAGTTCCGCATTGTCCTTTAAAGAGACGGTCAGCATCCATACCAGGGGAGCGATATAAAGCACCGCCAGAAGAATCAGCACGAGATAAATGACGATCAGAATGGGGCTGAGCGGTTTTTTGTGTTTTTTTACAGCGAGCGTTTTATCCATCTTATTTCCTCCTATCCCTCGTAAGTCTCGACTTTGATCAGCTTCTTTACAACCAGCGTTACCACCAGACACATAACGAGGAGTACCACGGAGATCGCGCTGGCATAGCCGTATTTAAAGTAATTAAAGCCCTCTGCGTAAAGCTCCGTGGCGAGAACCTCTGTCCGGTGATTCGGTCCGCCCTGGGTCATGTTGTACACCAGGTCGAAGAATTTCAGGGAACCGATGCAGTTCAAAGACAGAGAGGTCACCACCATAGGCTTGATCAGGGGCAGGGTTATGTAGCGGAAGGCCTTGACCTTGGAGGCGCCGTCAATGTAGGAGGCCTCATACACATCTCTGGAAATGCCGGTGATCTGTGCCATATACAGCATCATATTCTGGCCCACATACTGCCACAGAGCTACAAAGGCGATCATCCACATGGGAAGAACAATGAAGCCTTTGGATTCCATAAGCCAGAGGGGTCCTTCGATGCCGAACTTCGCCAGAAGCTGGTTAATGCCTATCTTGGGATTGAACATGAAAGCCCATAAGAGGCCCAGTGCTGCGGAGGACAGCACACAGGGGAGATAGTAAATGTTTTTGAAAAGGTTTCGGCCTTTGGGGATGTTTGTGAGAAGAACTGCCAGAAAAAGCCCGACAACCTGCTGACTGACGGCGGAGAAAATCATAAAGAAAATGGAGTTCTTCAGCGCGATCCGAAAGGTGGAATCGTTTGTAAATAACTCAATATAATTATCCAGCCCGATAAATTCCGGGGGTGTCAGTGCCGCATAATTACACAGAGAATAATAAATCATCTGAAAAATCGGTATGACCAGGATCAACACAAACAGAATCAGGGAGGGAGCTACAAAAATAAAAATTGCTTTTTTGTCCCGTAATATTTTATCCATATCTTTCCTCCTCCTGACGCATGGAATGCGTCGTGAGACAGAAACAGCCTCCGCAGGAACATGCCGTACCTTTTTTGCCTGTTCTGCGGAGGCTTTTCCTTGGACGGTCAGGCCCGCGCGCGCGGACGCGTCTGATGGGGCTGCCGCCGCAATGATTTTGGGTTAACAGACGCTTTTGGCCAGTTTATTCTGTCCACACATTTTGCTCATAGAAATCCTGAACGGTCTGGAAGGCCTCCTCCGGCGTCATATTTCCGAGATAGAGATCTACCATGGCGTTATCGAAGCAGTCACCGGCTTCTACGGAGTCAAGGGACTCGTTGTAGAAACCAAGAGTTCCGGTAGCAGTGGACATGATGTCTTCGATGTATTTCAATTGGGCAGGGGCAGCGTCGTAATCGATTTCAAGATCTTTGATGATGGGGAACTTGCCGCCGATTTCCGCCGTATATTTCTGAGCGGTTTCATCGGTAAACATCTTCATCAGAGCGATAACGGCGTCCTGATGTTCAGTGGTTGCGCTCATCAGCAGGTTATCGGTCTTTACGATCATACGGTTGGGGTCGTTGGCACCTTCAATGGCAGGAAACTGGAATACACCGCATTTCTCCTCAAAGTCCGGGTTGCTTCCGTTCATCTGCGCGATGGCCCAGGAACCCTGTACCAGCATGGCTGCCTGGCCGTTATAGAAGTTTGCCGTTGCCTGGTCGTTGGAGTCGCCGGCTGCGGTTGCCTGGAAATACTGGGAGAGTTCTACAAGCTTTTCGCCGGCAGCGATGCAGTTTTCATCTGTCCAGTTCGCGGTGTGGTCGGCAATCGCGTTTAAGTCAACGCCCTGGCGATCGCAGAGGTAACTGGCGATCATGGAAAGGCACCATGCGGTTCCGGCGGAACAGGAGATGGGGGTGTAACCGGCGTCCTGAATTGCCTGGCAAACGGTAAGAAGTTCATCGTAGGTGGTGGGAACCTCAACGCCTACCTCCTCGAAAATTTCCGTGTTGTAGTATACGCAGGCTGCCGCGTAATTGGTGGGTACAGCCATGATCTTTCCGTCATAGGTCAGACGCTCGAAGATGCCGTCTGTGAAGGTGGCGTACCAGTCGGCTTCCTGATTTGTCAGAATGTCGGTCAAATCCGCTACGACTCCGGCTTCCACATATACGTCCATATTCGGGCCGGGGTTGCAGGTCCATACGTCCGGGGTCTGGCCGGCGGCGATCAGCGCGTTCAGCTTCCCGTCGTATTCCTCGAGGTTTGTAGTGACAACGTTTACGTGATATTTTCCTTCGTATTCTGTATTGAAGCGGTCAACGACTTCTTTGTAGCCTTTGGTAATCAGATCCTCGGTTGCCTCAAGATCGTCCCAGAACATCCAGGTGATCTCCGCCACTTCGGAAGCCTGAACGGGAACGGCGCCTAAAAGCAGGGAAGCTGCCATGGCGGTTGAAAGTGCGGCTGAGATCCATCTTCTTTTCTTCATACTTGAAATCCTCCTATTTTGTGTGAGTTCCGCAGCCGGATCAGCGGCGGAAGTACCGCAGAGAAAACGCTGCGGTGGGGCCGCGTAAAACGCGGCGGGTACGATTGCTGCTACAGGCCTGTGTTCAAACCATTGCCGGTTCGCTTTGATGAATTTACTATAGCATGGATAATTGTATTTTTCTTTGTAATTATTGCTTATTGGTTCCTAAAAATTGCTTTAAGGATCAATGAAATTGTATAAGATTTACAATTTATAAACAAAAAAATAGTGCAAAATACACAATAAATAGAAAAGAAAAAACAAGAATAAAAGCGAAAAAAGTATTGAAAAAAGCGGTGGATTTTACTATACTATTAAAAATAAAAAGCAATATTTGAGAATGAAAACAGCAGGAGGTGGAATCATGATCAAACATCTGCAGGGCATTCATGAAACCGTAAATTATAAACCGAATACACAGATCTGCCTTTATCGAAACGATGAGGAAGAGGATTATCCGCCCCACTGGCATACGCCCTTTGAGATCATTATGCCCATAGAGAGCACCTATCGAGCCTGCTGCGGGGAACGCGCCTATATGCTCCGTGAAAAAGACGTCTTGATTATCTGCCCCGGCATTATCCATGAGCTGTTCGCGCCGCCGGAAGGAGTGCGGATTATCTTTCAGCCGAATATGTCGCAGATGGCGCTGCGGGAGGTGGATTTTCTGATTTCTATGATTATGCCGGCCATTTTGATTACGCCGGAGGCATACCCGGGGATTCATGAGAAAATTCACCGTCTTATGCTTGAAATTATGGAAGAATATTTCAGCTCCGATCCTTACTCGGAGACGGCCATTTATTCGAAGTTTATGGAAATTCTGGTGTGTGTGGGGCGAAACCATGCCCAGAGCGTCCGGCAGAATTTCGATGCCAGAGATGGAAAGCAAAAGGAGTATATTGAGAAATTTAAAATGATTACCGATTATGTCAATGAGCATTTTACAGAGGATCTGACTCTGGAGCAGATGGCGTCCATGGCCGGCTTCAGCAAGTATCATTTTACCAGGCTGTTTAAGCAGTACACCGACATGTCCTTTTACCGCTACCTGAATGAGAAGCGGATCAGCTATGCCAGAAGCCTTCTGCTGGATCCGAACCTGACGGTCATTGAAGTGGCCATCCGGTCCGGATTTACCAGCCTTTCGGCGTTTCTCAGAATGTTTAAGCTGATCAATCAGTATACGCCCACGGAATTCCGGCGGATGTACACGAATCCGCAGCCTTAAAGACATTTCAGCCAAACCGTGTTATGGCCACTGCATCATGGCCAGCGCCGCAAGGCCGAAGGCCGCATACAAAACAAGAATGACTGTACAGATCTGCATCCACCGATTCCGCACCTTTCCCTTCGTATAGGCCAGGACGGAGAAGACGCCGGACAGGAGCATGAAAATCGCGTAGCCCGCCACAATTGCTTCGGCCGCCGGAGACTGCAGGGCCCAGGGAAAGGTGCGCAGAGGCAAGATGGTCCAGGGGATGAACAGCAGGATTGTTGCGATTCCGGTGCAGAGTTTCTCTTTCATGGGGTTACCTCCTCTCCGCGGCGCCGAACCGTATACAGGAAATCGCCAGGGCGGCTATGGTAATGACGATCGCGGCGGGAATCCAGGGAAGCCATTGAATTTCGGTTTCATAGACTCCCTGGGCGACTTTTCCATACTCGATCATCAGAAGATAAAAAGGATAACTTATGGGATAGAGAAACCACAGTTTTGTGTTGATAATGAGTACAGTGGGCACGATGGACACAAGTCCCGCTCCGGCGGCGAACACCGGCGTCTGAATCAGCACGGCGAGCATCCAGAACACGGCGGCCATGGGAATCGCGGCAAGATAGATGCGCAGAACAACCGGGAACACGAAGTCCGGCTTCAGGACAAAATCATAATGTTGAAGCTGGGAGGCGGCAGCGGCGCTGATATAATAGGCAAAGACTGCCATGAGCATCTGAACCAGTGACAGTATGACCAGTACCAGAAATTTCGCAAGGCACAGCTTTACGATGCTGACCGGAAGGGAAAGCATTTTCAGGATACCCCTCTGGGAGCGCTCTGTCTGGGTGAGCAGCACAGTGCAGATGACCAGAGACGCCGGTATGATAAACCATACCATTCCCATAAAACCCTGAATGAAAAAATTATTTTCGGGCGTGATGGGAATGTTTCTGGTATCGAAATTGATCCGGGCATTGACGATACTGGGTATCCACATAATCACCACCGGAATCAAAAGGATCAGTAAAATTTTGGAACGGCGTATTTTTTGAAATTCTACGCCGAGGGCTGTAAAAAAGCTCATGCGAAACACCTCCGGATTTTTTGATAAAGAAGTTCGGCGCCGGAAAGCGCCAGAACTTCGGCGGCACAGGCAGTCAGAAGAGAAGCCGCGGTTCCGTTTTCCCGGGCCAGAGCCAGGATCTGGTAGGGCGTGCTGAAAGGAAAGAGGATCAGCACAGGATTGTCCTGAGGGAAAACCGATACGGTAAAGAGCAGAATGACTCCGATGCCCAGGGAAATCCACATGTTTGGAAAGGCTGAGGCAATCAGCAGGGTCAGGATCACTGTGGGAAGGGCGGCGATAAACCAGAAGCCTGCCGATAAGGCGTATTCTCTGAGGGAGAATACGGAGCCGGGAAACCAGCGTCCGGCACAGAAGGCAAGGGACGCCGTTTCTGTCAGCAGCATAAGCGCCAGAAGCAGCAGCAGGATTACGAGTTTGCCGAAAAAAAGGCCCGCGCTGCTTAGAGGCAGCATTTCCATCTTCTGAAAGCCGTTGTCGGCAAATTCTGTGTGGTACATCATACAGGCGCCGCACAGGAGCACCAGGAGATTGATCATGGACATCATCTGCCAGTTGGCCTCGGCCAGAATGGTTAAGGGCTCCCCGGGCAGGGAGGTAAAGGTTTCGGCTCTGGCAAGCATATTTACGATGGGAAAGGCTCCCGCCAGCAGCGCGCCGATTAGAAAAGCCGGAAAAATGCCGGTCCGTTTCAGTTTTTTCATTTCCAGACTCAGAATCATCTTCGCTCCCCCATTCTTCGATTGTCCTCGTCGATCATGGCGAGGAAGGTATTTTCCAGATTATCCGTGGGAAATCCCATAGACCGGGCGGTTTCTCGAAGGCTCTGAATGCTTCCCTCAAAAAGCAGCCGTCCATGATTCAGGATTCCGATGTCGTCTGCCATCAGCTCAACCTCCGAGAGCAGATGAGAGGAGACCAGAACCGTGCAGTCGTACCGCTGGGGAAGAGAGCGGATCAGGGTACGGATTTCATGGATTCCTACCGGGTCCAGGCCGTTGGTGGGCTCATCCAGAATCAGGATAGGCGGCCGGCCGATCAGGGCAGAGGCAAGCCCCAGGCGCTGCTTCATGCCAAGAGAATACTTTTTTGCCAGGCGTCTGCGGAATTGGGTAAGCCCCACAAGCTCCAAGGCTTCGTTCATGGCGCTTTTAGGGAGACCCAGGATACGCCGGATAATATCCAGATTCTCTTCGCCGGTGAGGTTCCCATAAAAGGCAGGCGCTTCGATGAAGGACCCCACTTCCTGAAGAATGGCCCTTCGATCCGATGGATAGGTTTTGCCGTCCACCGAAAAGCTTCCGTCTGTAGGTTTTGTAAGTCCGAGAAACATTTTCATGGTGGTGGATTTTCCGGCGCCGTTGGGCCCTAAAAATCCGTAAACGGTTCCTTTGCGTATGTGCATGTTTAAATGGGAAACAGCGGTAAAATCGCCGTAAGATTTTGTGAGATTTTTCGTTTCTATGATATTCATGGTTTTCTCCTTTCCCGGGAAGGGGTGGCCGCGCGGTTCCTATGCGGCGCGCCCGTCCGAAGCCGCGCTTTCAGGCGGGAGCCGGATGTCTTTGCTGCCCTTCCGTTTGATTGTAGTATAAAGTACGAAGTTTTCGCTACCCTTTTCTTAACCTTACGATTTCTTTACATTTGTGCGGATGAGGCCATGGCGCCTTGTATTTTGACCGGACAGAAACTATAATGACAGTTGAGCGGGGCTGCCGCGGACAGAAGCTGCAATGACAGAGGCGCGGATCTGCCGTGGACAGAGTCTGCAATGACAAAGGCGCGGATTTGCCGCGGACAGAAGCTAAGATGACCGTGGTACGGACGGCAGGCGTTCGCGGCTGTTAATCCGGGAAACGGTATGCAGCGGTACATTTGCCGGTGAAAAAGCGAGAACTAATTGGAGGAGAAAGATGAAGGAAGATTACATAAAGCGCAAAAAAATACTTTTGGTAGATGACGAGGCAGAGCTTCGGGAAATGGTGGCGTCCCTTCTGGCCCAGGACGGTTATACCGAGGTTAGGACCGCGGGATCCGTGAAAAAAGCCCTGGATCTGGCGAAAAGCTGGATGCCGGATTTCGCCGTTCTGGATGTGATGCTGCCGGATGGGGACGGCTTTGACCTTTTGGGCAGGCTTCGAAAGTTTACGGAGATTCCAGTGCTGTTTCTGACGGCAAAAGGCGAGGATGAGGATCGGATCCAGGGTCTGGGACTGGGAGCGGACGATTATATCGTAAAGCCCTTTCTTCCAAAAGAGCTCCTTTTGCGGATCGGAATTATTCTCAGGCGTTATTATAAGGGAGAAAACCCACTGGTGCGTCTGGCTGCCAGCAGCGTGGATTTCGAACGGGCCGAGGTTTGCAAGGGGGAAGAGCGACTGCCGCTGACCGCGAAGGAATATGAGATCCTGAAAGCCCTCTGCCGGAACGCGGGCCGGATTGTGACCATCGATCAGCTCTGCGAGGCAGCCTGGGGCGAAAATCCCTTTGGCTATGAAAACAGTCTCATGACCCATATCCGCAGAATCCGGGAAAAGATCGAGGCAAATCCCTCAAAACCGGTATCTCTGGTTACCGTTAAGGGCCTGGGCTATAAACTTTTCGTGGAGGAGCGGTGAGATGAGCAGTATTGCCAAGCTTTTGTGGCGGTTCGCGGGGGTGCTTTTCTTAGGAACGATCATCCTGGTTCTGGCAAATGTTCTGACGCTTCTGATCATCGTTTCCAGGCAGGACGGCGGTCCAAGCCCCTGGCGGGTGGCGGAAAATGTAGGGAGCGCTCTGGAAAAAACGGATGAAGGGTACACCCTATCAGAGGAGATGACAGCCCTTTTGGAGTCACAGAATGCCTGGGCTATCTGCATTGACAATGAGACCATGCAGGTGGTCTGGCAGACCGCGAATCTGCCGGATACGGTTCCGAGGCTTTACAATCTGGCGGGTATCGCGCTCCTTTCCAGAGGATATATCGGCGAATACCCCACCTATCCGGCGGAAGCGCCGGACGGCCTGGTCGTGGTGGGATTTCCCGCGGACAGCTACTGGAAGCATAGCCACGCAAGCTGGGATTTTTCGCTGATTAAATACGCACCTGTGATTTTGGCAACCTTTGTGTGCGTGAACCTTGGTATTCTGCTCTGCATGTATATTGCGGCAAACATCAAAACACTGAGATCCATCCGGCCAATTGCTGAGGGAATCCAGGCCCTGCCCACAGAAGAGCCTGTGTATGTAAAGGACCGGGGCGTTTTGTCTGATCTGGCCAACAAGATTAACCGGACTTCGGAGCTTTTGCAGATGCAGAAGCGGGATATCAGAAAAAAGGAAATGGCCAGGGCAAACTGGATTTCCGGGGTATCCCATGATATCCGGACGCCTCTCTCCATGATTATGGGATACGCGGCGCAGCTTGAGGAGCGTCCTTCTCTGACAGAGGAAGAGCGGCGGATGGCTTCCATTATCCGCCAGCAGAGCGTCCGCATGAAAAATCTGATCAATGATCTAAACCTGGCATCAAAACTGGAATACAACATGCAGCCGGTACATCCAAAGCCGGTAAGCCTTACTGCCGTGGCAAGAGCCTGCGCGGCTGAGTTTCTTAACACGAGTATGGACGAGCGCTGGTCCGTAGAATGGAGAACCGCGGATACCACAGGCCCCTGTGTGATCCAGGGGGACAAAGCGCTGCTTTCGCGCGCTGTCAACAATCTCCTGAATAATACCAGGGCACATAACCCGGAGGGATGCGGGATCTGGCTGGAAGTCCGGGAAGGACCGGAAAGATTTCAGGTGATCGTAGAGGATGACGGCTTTGGCATTTCCGACGAGGCGCTGGAAAAGCTTCGGAATACTCCGCATTATATGATGAGCGACAGCGGCACCGCCGAACCAAGACACGGTCTGGGACTTCTGATCGTTCAGCAGATTGTGAAAGCGCATCTTGGCAGCGTAGAGTTTGACCACGGAAGCGAAGGCGGCTTCCGGGTGACCATGTCGTTCCCCAAAGGAGAGACGCAGGAGCGACCTGACAAGGCTCACGAATGAAAACGGCAGAAAAGGAAAAGAGAGAGGTCTGCGCATTTACCGCGCAGACCATGCGGAAGCACAGCGCAGCCGGCCCGCGGCGGAGAATTTTGCAGGCCGGATACTTTGATGCGTCAGAATTTTTTTATATAGTGCCGCTGCACGAAGCCTAAGATGGCGTAGAGGCCCATGGCGATGACGCAGAGGATGGCGATGCTCATGATGACCCAGTCCAGTTTAAACACCTGACTCCCATAAATAATCAAATACCCCAGCCCCTGCCTGGCTCCGATAAATTCCCCGATTACCACTCCCACCAGACATAGGCCGATGTTGACTTTCATGACGCTGATAATCAGTGGGATCGTGGAGGGGATGGCGACCTTCAGAAGGGCGTCTTTTTTTGTGCCGTGAAGGGTGTAGATCAGTTTGAGTTTTTCTGGGTCTGTCTCCTTAAAGCCGGTGTAGAGATTCAAAATCGTGCCGAACAGGGCTACAGACATACCGGCCACGATGATGGTGCGTACGTTGGCACCCAGCCATACGATGAGCAGAGGAGCCAGGGCGGATTTCGGGAGACTGTTTAAAATCACCAGATAGGGCTCAAGTACCTGGGAGAAGGACGGAAAAAGCCATAAAAGCACGGCTGTCAGGATACCAAGGACCACCACCAGTCCGAAGCTTATGAGGGTTTCTGCCAGGGTAGTGCCGATGTGCAGAAAAAGCGCTCCTTCTTTTGCCATGGAGAATGCGGTGCTTACGACTCTTGACGGGCTGCTGAAGAAAAAACTGTCGATCCATCCCAGAGAAGCGGCGGTCTCCCACAAAATGAAAAAAGCCACGGCCAGAAGAATCCTTGCGGTGGCAATCAGGCGTTTGCGGTAAAGAAGGCGTTTCAGGTAACGAGCTTGGTTTTGCGAATATTCAGTCATGGCGGTTCAGCTCCTCCCATATGAGGTTAAAATAATCTTTAAATTCCGGCGCGCTGCGGGATTTCATGGGCGTTCGGTCCGGGATGGACAGGACGATGGGGACAATCTGCCGGATGCGGGCGGGACGCTTGGATAGCACGATGACCCGGTCAGCCATGCTGATGGCTTCCGAGAGATCGTGGGTTACCAGAAGGGCGGTCTGCCGCTCTTTTTTTATGATTGAACCAATGTCATCTCCCACGGAAAGGCGGGTCTGGTAGTCCAGGGCAGAAAAAGGCTCATCCAGAAGGAGAAGGTCCGGCTCTAATGCCAGGGTCCGGATCAGGGCGGCCCGCTGGCGCATGCCGCCGGAGAGCTGGGAGGGCCTTGCGTTTTTAAAGGCTCCCAGGCCGTAGGAATCCAGCATATCATCCACCCGGCGGAGGTTTTCGGGGGTCAGTCGCTTCTGGATTTCAAGGCCCAGAAGGGCGTTTCGGCGGATGGTACGCCATTCAAACAGATGATCCTTCTGAAGCATGTAGCCAATGCCTGTATTGGAACCCTTCACGTTTTTCCCGCGAAGAAGAATCTGACCGGATTCCGCAGCGAGGAGGCCGCTTATCAGAGAGAGTAAGGTGGATTTGCCGCAGCCGCTGGGCCCTACGATGGCAGCGAATTCACCCTGGGACAGGGAAAAATGGATGTCCGAAAGGGCAGGGGTTTCCCCGTGGATGGTATGATAGGAAAAGCTTACATGCCGGACTTCTAAGAGTGGCTGCATAGATACCTCCAAAAGAAACTGCTTCTCTATATTTTATGAAAAGCGGAGGAAATGGTGCCTGGCGGGGATTGACGGGATGCGGAACAGGTAGTAAAGTAAACCTGCAGGCGCCCGCGGGGCAGGCATGCCGTTGCCTTGAAGATGGCAGGCGGGCGCTGGAAGTATTCCGGAAAGGATGCTGCCTGTTTGCCGGCGGAACGAGTCCGTCCGGCTGAAGCGCGGCAAGGGGTCGCGGGGTATCCGGCCGGACCGGATAAGGTATGGAAACGCCGGGAATGAGGAGAAATGATGAACGAAAACTATCAAAAGGAACTGGAAAAGATTTTGGAAAAAAACGGGGAAAAGCTGCCCACCCTGCTTCTTCACAGCTGCTGCGCGCCGTGCAGCAGCCGGGTTTTGGAGTATTTATCCGGGCATTTCCGGATTACTGTTTTTTACTATAATCCCAATATTTCTCCCAGGGAGGAATTTGAAAAAAGAGCGCAGGAGCAGATCCGCCTGATCGGGGAAATGCCGCTGAAAAATCCGGTGCGGGTTCTGGTGGGCCCGTACGAGCCGGAGCGTTTTTACCAGGCAGTGAAGGGGCTGGAGCGCATTCCGGAGGGAGGAGAGCGCTGTTTTGCCTGTTTCCGGCTGCGGCTTTCGGAGGCGGCGAGGGTGGCTGCGGAAGGCGGTTTTGACTATGTGACCACCACGCTGACGATCAGTCCAATGAAAAGCGCCCGTATGTTAAATGAAATCGGCCGGGAGTGCGCCGGGAAGGCCGGGGTTTTGTGGCTGCCGTCAGATTTTAAGAAAAAGGACGGCTACCGGCGTTCCATTGAGCTGTCCAGGGAATATGGACTGTACCGTCAGGATTACTGCGGATGCGTTTTTTCCAAAAAGGAGCGGGAAGAACAAAAAAGGCGTATTGTGCAGAAAAATGAAATGTGATAGACTGGAAAGAAAACGAAATGAGGAAGATTTATGGCACAGTTATGGGGCGGACGCTTCACAAAAGAAACCGATCAGCTTGTATATAATTTTAACGCGTCAATTTCCTTTGATAAAAAATTTTATCGTCAGGACATTCAGGGCAGTATGGCCCACGCGAAGATGCTCACAAAGCAGGGCATTCTCTCAGCGGAGGACGGCGCGAAAATCCAGAAGGGCCTGGAGGAAATTTTAAGAGACGTGGAGAACGGTACGCTGCAGATTACGGAGGAATACGAGGACATTCACAGCTTTGTGGAGGCGAATCTGATCGCGCGTATCGGCGATGCCGGAAAACGTCTCCATACGGGGCGAAGCCGGAACGACCAGGTGGCCCTGGATATGAAGCTTTATACAAGAGAAGAGATTCACGAGATCGACAGGGAGCTTACCGGGCTTTTGGAAACGCTGCTGAACTTAATGGAAGAGCATCTGGAGACCTATATGCCGGGCTTTACCCATCTTCAAAAAGCGCAGCCGATTACGCTGGCTCACCATCTGGGCGCTTATTTTGAGATGTTTAAGAGAGACCGGCAAAGACTGGCGGACATTGAAAAGCGGATGAATCTCTGCCCTCTGGGGAGCGGCGCCCTGGCCGGCACCACCTATCCCCTTGACCGGGATTATACGGCAGAGCTTCTCGGATTCGACGGGCCAACCTTAAACAGTATGGATTCTGTTTCGGACAGGGACTATCTGATCGAACTTCTGGCGGCGCTCTCTACGATTATGATGCATCTGAGCCGTTTCTGCGAGGAAATCATTATCTGGAATACCAATGAATACAGGTTTGTGGAAATCGACGACGCTTACAGCACCGGCAGCAGCATTATGCCCCAGAAAAAAAATCCGGATATCGCGGAGCTGGTGCGGGGGAAGACCGGCCGGGTTTACGGTGCGCTGATTTCCCTGCTGACCACCATGAAGGGACTGCCCCTGGCATACAATAAGGATATGCAGGAGGATAAGGAGCTGACTTTTGACGCCATGGACACCGCGAAAGGATGCCTGGCGCTGTTTAACGGCATGCTTTCCACAATAAAATTCCGAAAAAAGGTGATGGAGACCAGTGCGAAAAACGGCTTTACCAACGCTACGGACGCCGCGGATTATCTGGTGAATCACGGTGTGCCCTTCCGGGACGCCCATGGAATCATCGGACGTCTGGTTCTGTACTGCATTGAAAAGAATTGCGCCATCGATGACCTGAGTCTGTCAGAGCTTCGGGAAATCTGCCCGGTATTCCAGGAGGATATTTATGAGGCCATCAGCCTGAAAACCTGCGTGGAGAAGCGGCTTACCATTGGCGCGCCGGGAAAAGCCGCCATGGAAGAAGCGATTCGTCGGGAAAAGGAATATCTGGCGGAAACCAAAAAAAGAGCTTGATTTTTTTGTATAAATAGTATAGTATTGTCAAGAAAGACAAATGTGCGCAAAAGAAAGACAAAACGTTTCGAACACGGGGAAGCGCCGGTGCTTTCCAAAGAGCGCATGATCGAACATAGAAATGAGGAGAAGAGAATGAGTCAGAAGTTAAGAGTAGGAATTTTAGGAGCTACCGGAATGGTGGGGCAGCGTTTTATCGCGCTTTTGGAGAATCATCCCTGGTTTGAAGTGGTGACTTTGGCGGCAAGTCCAAGAAGCGCGGGCAAAACCTATGAGGAAGCCGTAAACGGCAGATGGAAAATGGACACCCCCATGCCGGAGGCAGTGAAAAAGATTACGGTGATGAATGTAAATGAAGTGGAAAAGGTTGCCGGCAGTGTGGATTTTGTCTTTTCCGCAGTGGATATGTCAAAAGAGGAGATCCGGGCCATTGAGGAAGCCTACGCAAAGACGGAGACCCCGGTGGTGTCCAATAACAGCGCTCACCGCTGGACGCCGGATGTGCCGATGGTGGTTCCGGAGATTAACCCGGAGCACTTTGAGGTGATACCTTTCCAGAGAAAGCGCCTTGGCACAGAGAAAGGCTTCATAGCTGTGAAGCCAAACTGCTCGATTCAGAGCTACGCGCCGATTCTGACGGCGTGGAAGGAGTTTGAGCCGTATGAAGTGGTGGCGACCACGTACCAGGCGATTTCCGGTGCTGGAAAGACATTCCGGGACTGGCCGGAGATGGTTGAGAACGTGATCCCCTATATCGGCGGCGAAGAGGAGAAGAGTGAGAAAGAGCCTCTGAGACTGTGGGGCAGGATTGAAAACGGTGTGATTGTGCCGGCCACGAGCCCGGTAATCACCTGCCAGTGCGTGCGTGTGCCCGTATTAAACGGCCATACGGCGGCTGTTTTCGTGAAGCTGCGCAGGAACGCATCGAAGGAGGAGCTGATCGAAGCTGTGACGAGTTTCCAGGGGATTCCCCAGAAGCTTGGCCTTCCCAGCGCTCCAGCCCAGTTTATCCGCTATATGGAGGAGGAAAACCGGCCTCAGGTAAAGGCGGATGTGGACTATGAGAAAGGTATGGGCATTTCCATGGGAAGACTCAGAGAGGATACCGTTTATGACTGGAAGTTTATCGGTCTTTCTCACAATACAGTGAGAGGAGCAGCGGGCGGCGCTATTCTCTGTGCGGAGACTCTGAAAGCCATGGGATACATTCAGGCAAAATAAAATCTGCTGCTAGCGGCTGAAGAAGTGGCTGTTCTGATACAATGTGTGATGGATCAGAACAGCCCTTTTTTGGGAAATCTGTCCATTGCCCCGGACTTGCAAATGAGATATGATGTTAGTGGAATGAGGGGGCTTGTTTTCCGGCGGTTTATCCGTTAAAATGGACGAAGAGCGCGAATGCAGAGCTTGAGAAAAACAAAAGAAAGGCCAAAGACCGTTATGATAAGAATGAAGAATCTTTCCAAAGAGTACAAAAACGGCAGGGGACTGCTGGATCTGACCCTGGAGGTGGAGGATGGGGAAACCCTTGGGCTGATGGGGCCTTTCGGCTCCGGAAAAAGCACACTGATCGGGATACTGGCAGGTTTTCTGAAGCCGACCAGGGGAATTTGTTCTATTAATGGGAAGGTTCCGGGAGCAAACCAGGAGGCGATCTGCCGTTTTACAGGGGTTCTTCAGCCTCGCATGGCCTTTCCGCGGCAGATGTCGGCCATCGATTACCTGCGCTTTACAGCGGGAATCCGCGGTGTAAAGAGCCTTGAAAGAGGCCTTGCGGTTCTGGAGCATTTTGGCATAGATCCGGAGCTTTCTCTGCACAGGCTGCCCAGGGGCTTTCGGCAGATGGTAGGTTTGGCAGGAGTCATGCTTCACGGGCCGGTGGTACTGCTTTTGGATGAGCCGGACCGTTATCTGGACGGTATGGTGCAGGCCAGATTTGATGAGCTGATGCTTGAAGAGAAGGCCAGAGGCACCACGATTCTCATTGCGTCCGAGAATTTCCAGGATATGGAGCGCATCTGCGACCGTATGGCGTTTCTGCGCCGCGGAAGCCTTGTGAATGTGGACGATGTCCCGTCGATCCGGGCAGCCAGAAAAAAGGCGTATCTGGTGACGTTTCAGAATGAAATGGAAACCCTGCGCTTCATCCGGGAGAATCCGGGGAGCCGTCAGGTCAGCCAGAGTCAGGTGCTTCTGACTGTGTACGGTGAAATACTTCCCTGCCTGAAGCTTCTGGGAAATTATCAGGTGTCGGGATTCGAACTGCTCTCCCAGAGCCTTCAGGAAATTTTTACACATGTCTACGGAGGGGAAAGCCATGCTTAACGCAACACTTTTAAGGGAGGACATCCGAAACAGCCGCAAAAGCTGGATTACCTGTACCGCGGTGCTGGCGGCTGGGCTTCTTCTTTGCGCTGCCCTGTACGGCAGTACGGCGGGAGAGGATCTTGCGGCGTTTTTGACGGTGATTCCCGGAATGACGGGGCGCCTTTTCTCCGAGACGGATACCTCTCTGGTCTGGTACCTTGGAAAATGCCTTTACGGCGCCGTTTTTTTGCTGATTCCCTGCATATACGCCGCCGGGGTTTCTGTGCGGACCCTCGCCGGCCCCAGGGAGGACGGTTCCTTTGCTATGCTGTTTTCTATGACTGGGAAACGAAGGGATATTCTGTTCACTCATGCGTATTTTCTGGCGGTAAGTCTGTTCGCGATGATACTGGCCGCTTGTGCCGTCGGCCTTCTGGCAGGTGTGCTTCTCCACGGAAGCGCGTTGGAAATCCCACAGTATCTTCTGCTGAATCTTGACCTGTACTGCTGCCAGATGTTTCTTAGCGGCCTTTGTTTTGCTCTGGCGGGGATTATCCGGGGCGCCAGAAGGGCAAAGGGAATCCTTGCCGCCTGGATCGCCGCGTTTTACCTGATCTTTGCATTGGGAGACATAAACGGCGGCCTGTCTGTGCTGGGCAGTTTTTCGGTTTTCTCTGCTTTCCGGCCGGAGGCGGTGCTGGAAGGAAGTCCGAGCCTTTTTTGGGAACTGCCGCTGCTTTTGATACTGGGGCTTCTTTTGTACCGCGTCGGAATGGCAGTAATGGAAAAAACGGATTTGACCGGAGAATAATTTATGACAAAAGCATTATACATTACAGAAAAACCCAGCGTAGCCCAGGATTTTGCCAGAGCTCTGAAAACATCCTTTTCAAGATATGACGGATATTTGGAGGGGGAGGACGCTGTGGTGACCTGGTGTGTAGGCCATCTGGTAACGATGAGCTATCCGGAGGTCTACGACCCGAAATACAAAAAATGGAGCCTGGAAACCCTGCCTTTTATTCCGGATCAGTTCCTGTATGAAGTGATTCCCGCAGTGAAAAAGCAGTTTGACACCGTAAGCCGTCTGCTCAACCGGGCGGATATTGACACGATTTATGTGTGTACGGATTCCGGGCGGGAGGGAGAGTATATCTACCGGCTTGTGGAGCAGATGGCCGGTGCAAAGGGAAAGAAGCGCCGGCGTGTCTGGATCGATTCCCAGACGGAGGATGAAATCCTGCGGGGAATCCGTGAAGCGAAGGATCTTTCCGCTTATGATAATCTGGCCGCGGCGGCCTATCTGCGGGCTAAGGAAGACTATCTGATGGGCATTAATTTTTCAAGGCTTCTTTCCCTTAAATACGGGGATACGGTTTCCGCGTATCTGCATACGCGCTATACTGTGATTTCCGTGGGCAGAGTTATGACCTGTGTCCTTGGCATGATCGTTCGAAGGGAACGGGAGATCCGAAAATTTGTAAAGACCCCGTTCTACCGGGTAATCAGCCGCATGGAGTGTCAAGGAGAGGAGATCGAAGGAGAGTTTCGTGCCGTGGAGGGTTCCCGCTGGTATCTTTCCCCGAAGCTCTACAAAGAAAACGGATTTAAAGAAGAGAAGGACGCCAAAGAGCTGATCCGTCAGCTCACGGAGCAGAGCCCTCTGAATGCCGTGGTGGAGAAGCTGGAAAAGCGGCAGGAGAAGAAAAATCCGCCGCTGCTGTATAACCTGGCGGAGCTGCAGAACGACTGCTCGCGGATACTCAAGCAAAGCCCGGATGAAACTCTTCAGACGGTTCAGGAGCTTTATGAGAAGAAGCTGGTGACGTATCCGAGAACAGACGCCAGGGTGCTCTCCACGGCGGTGGCGAAGGAGATACACAAAAACCTTCAGGGAATTGCGTCTTTGCCGGAGCTTGGCGGCTACGCGAAAGAGATCCTGGAACAGGGTTCTTTTCGCGCGATTGGGAAGAGCCGCTATACGAATGATAAGCAGATCACAGATCACTACGCCATCATTCCCACCGGACAGGGACTGAAAGCCCTTCCCGGCCTTTCCGGAAACCGCGCCAAGGTCTATGAGATGATTGTGCGCCGTTTTTTGAGTATCTTTTATCCGCCGGCTGTTTACCAGAAGGCTTCCCTTGTGACCATGATCGGTACGGAGCGCTTTTTTTCCAGCTTTCGGATTCTGATGGATCCGGGATATTTCAAGGTAGCGGGAATGCCTGCCGCGAAGAAAGGGGAGAAGGATGAAAGCCAGGGAGAACAGGAGGAAGGAGCCGCGTTTCTGGAGATCCTGAAGGACCTTAGGAAAGGAAAAGCGCTGCCTGTGAAAGGGCTGGATATTCGGGAAGGAGAGACTTCCCCGCCCAAGAGGTATAATTCCGGTTCCATGATTCTGGCCATGGAAAATGCAGGACAGCTTATCGAGGACGAGGAGCTTAGGGCGCAGATCAAGGGAAGCGGTATCGGCACAAGCGCCACGCGGGCAGAGATTTTAAAGAAGCTGGTGGCGAATAAATACATTCTTCTGAACAAAAAAACCCAGGTTCTGACGCCGTCTCAGCTGGGAGAAATGATTTATGATGTGGTGTACTGTTCCATCCGGTCCCTGCTGAATCCGGAGCTTACCGCAAGTTGGGAGAAAGGGCTGACCTATGTGGCGGAGGGAAGCATTACATCTGATGAGTATATGGTAAAGCTTCGAAATTTTATATGCAGTCGTACAAGCCAGGTACAGAATACCAATAACCGCTATGCGCTCAGGGGAATGTTTGACGAGGCCGCGCAGTACTATAATAAAAAGACAAAGTGACGGATTCGTCTGTCCTTGCGGAAATAAAGAAAGCGTTAAAATGACGCGGAAAGGAAATGTCATGGAAAATTGTAAAATCGAGAATCTGTATAACTTAAATGAGACCATTGCCCGGGAATTGTTTGAAGGAGCCGTGTATCCCTGGGAGGTGCTGCCAAAGATCAAGGATTTTATTTTAAAGCTTGGTCCGACTCTCAGCCCGGAGGAGTATGAAGCGAGGGAGGGGAACGTATGGGTTGCCCGCTCGGCTAAGGTGGCGCCCACGGCTTTTATCGGGGAAAATGTGATTATCGGAAAGAACGCGGAGGTTCGCCACTGTGCTTTTATCAGAGGAAACGCCATTGTGGGAGAGGGCGCGGTTGTGGGTAATTCCACGGAACTGAAGAATGTGGTTCTGTTTAACAAGGTGCAGGTGCCCCATTACAATTATGTGGGGGATTCTATCCTGGGGTATAAGGCCCATATGGGAGCGGGCTCCATTACCTCCAACGTGAAATCTGACAAAAAGCTTGTGGTTGTGAAAAGCGCAGAGGAGCGTATCGAGACGGGCTTGAAAAAATTCGGCGCGATGCTTGGTGACGAGGTGGAGGTTGGATGCGGTTCCGTGCTGAATCCCGGAACCGTCATTGGGCCGCGGTCGAATATCTATCCGCTGTCTTCCGTCAGGGAAGTTGTTCCGGCGGACAGTATTTATAAAAAAAGAGGAGAAGTCGTTCGAAAATGGGATTGACATTTTCAGTGAAAGAGATTATGATAGCAGGGAAGCAAACATAAGTTCGAATACCTGGGCGGCGCGGCCGCCCCTCAGGTTTTGTTTATATGGAGGAAAGTATGGCACAGGAAGAACGTTTAAAGGCCCTGGAGGCGGCCATCGGCAAGATTGAAAAGGATTTTGGCAAGGGAGCGATTATGAAGCTGGGCGATTCCTCCGTTTCCATGAATGTGGAGACGGTTCCCACAGGCTGTCTGAGCCTGGATATTGCCCTGGGGCTGGGCGGTGTGCCGAAAGGCAGGATTATCGAGGTTTACGGCCCGGAATCCAGCGGAAAGACCACGGTTGCCCTGCATATGGTGGCCGAGGTTCAGAAGCGGGGTGGGATTGCAGGCTTTATCGACGCGGAGCATGCCTTGGACCCGGTATACGCGAAGAATATTGGCGTGGATATTGACAACCTTTACATTTCCCAGCCGGATAACGGGGAGCAGGCGCTGGAGATTACGGAGACCATGGTGCGCTCCGGCGCTGTGGACATTATTATTGTGGACTCTGTGGCGGCCCTGGTGCCTAAGGCGGAAATTGACGGCGACATGGGGGACAGCCATGTGGGCCTCCAGGCCAGGCTTATGTCCCAGGCCCTGCGGAAACTCACGGCGGCTATCAGCCGGTTCAACTGCATCGTTATTTTCATTAACCAGCTCCGGGAGAAGGTGGGCGTTATGTTTGGAAACCCGGAGACCACCACAGGCGGAAGAGCGCTGAAGTTCTATTCTTCCATCCGTCTGGACGTCCGCCGTATTGAGGCCCTGAAGCAGGGCGGCGAGGTAGTGGGAAACCGCACCAGGATTAAGGTGGTGAAAAATAAGGTAGCTCCGCCCTTCCGGGAGGCAGAATTTGATATTATGTTTGGAAAGGGCATTTCCAGAGCCGGCGATATTCTGGATCTGGCGGTAAACTGCTCGGTAGTAAACAAAAGCGGCGCCTGGTTTGCGTATAATAACGCAAAGATCGGTCAGGGCCGGGAGAATGCCAAAAAGTTCCTTCTGGACAATCCCCAGGTGATGGAAGAGATTGAGGCGAAGGTACGGGCTCATTACGGATTGGATGGCGGAAATCAGGCGAATGCGGTCAAGGAGGGCGCTGCTGAGGCGGCTCCGGAGGAGGCGGCGGACGCGTTCCAGACGCTTCCGGACGCGTCTTCCGACGGCTTTGCCGTGCCGGAGGATCTTGAATGATTGTGACATCTGTCAAGGAAGCGGGCAAAGGGCGGTGGGCGGTGTCGCTGGACGGCCGCGCCGCCTTTCTCCTTTATCGGAGCGAGGCGGCGCGCTTTGGGATTGCTTTGGAGGCAGAGATTTCCGGTGAGACTTACCGGCAGATTTTGGAGGAGTGCCTTCTGAAGCGGGCGAAGGCCAGAAGCCTGTATCTGCTCAAAAGTATGGACCGCACGGAGGCGCAGATGCGGGGAAAGCTCAGGGAATGGAGCTACCCCGAGGAAGTGGGGGAGGAAGTGATCCGCTGGCTCTACAGCTTTCATTATCTGGACGACCTGCGGTATGCCAGATCCTATGTAGCGCAGAAAAACGGCGTCAAAAGCCGTATGCAGCTTTTGCGGGACCTTCAGGCCAGAGGTGTTTCCAGAGAGACGGCGCAGGAGGCGCTTTCCCTGGAAGGAGAAGCGGATGAGACGGAGCTGGTCCGCCGGTGGATTGAGAAAAAGATCCCCGATCCGGAAGAGGCGGGAGAAAAGGACGTCGCAAGATTATACCAGTTTCTCCTGCGCAGGGGATTCCAGCCCGAGGATATACGCCGGGAGATGGAAGGAGCCGGGCTGGCCCTGCGAAAGCGATAAGAGAAACTGCTCGCCGAAGGCGATTTCAAATGGATTTTTGCAGTTATGGTTCAGCAGGGCAAAACTGTAACCAGAAAAATGGTTTAAAAGCATACTCTTACTTGACAATAAATCGAAATCAATGTAAAATTTATTTGTTGTATTTGTACAATGAAAACTAAATAAGGAGGTGCTCCTGTATTGAATCCAGTGATAATCATTGTGATTGCTGTTGTGATTACTTTGGCTGTAGCTATACCTGTCAGCGCCTTTGTCGCGGTTTCGAATTATAGAAAGTCTATGGAAGCGAAGCTGGGCAGCGCCGATGAAAAAGCAAGGAAGATTATCGACGACGCATTAAAGGTTGCGGAGACAAAAAAACGGGAGGCTTTACTTGAAGCAAAAGAGGAATCCTTAAAGACGAAGAATGAGTTGGAAAAGGAGACCAGAGAGCGGAGAGCGGAGCTGCAGCGCTATGAAAAGCGCGTTCTGTCGAAAGAGGAAGCCATTGACAGAAAGGCGGATGCCATCGAGAAAAGGGAAAACGGGCTGACGGCAAAGGAAGAGGAGCTGAAGAAAAAGAGCAGCGAAATCGCACGGCTCAGCGAAGAGAGAGTACAGGAATTAGAGCGAATCTCAGGTCTTACCTCCGAACAAGCAAAAGAGTATCTTTTAAAAACTGTTGAAGATGAAGTGAAACATGACACGGCCAAGCTCTATAAGGAGCTGGAGGCCAAAGCAAAAGAAGACGCCAGCAAAAAGGCAAAAGAGTATGTAGTAACAGCGATTCAGAAATGCGCAGCCGATCATGTGGCGGAGAGTACGATTTCGGTTGTGCAGTTGCCGAACGATGAAATGAAGGGCAGAATTATCGGACGAGAGGGAAGGAATATCCGTACCCTGGAGACGATGACCGGCGTGGATTTGATTATTGATGATACGCCGGAGGCAGTGATTCTGTCCGGTTTTGACCCGATACGCCGGGAAGTAGCCAGGATTGCCCTGGAAAAACTGATTGTTGACGGACGGATTCATCCCGCGCGGATTGAGGAAATGGTTGAAAAAGCCCAGAAAGAGGTGGAGACCATCATTCGCGAGGAGGGGGAAGCGGCCACACTTGAAGTCGGTGTACACGGCATTCATCCGGAATTAGTGAGACTTCTTGGAAGAATGAAGTACCGTACCAGCTACGGACAGAACGCGCTGAAGCATTCCATTGAAGTTGCACAGTTGGCAGGCCTTTTGGCAGGGGAAATCGGTGTGGATGTCCGCCTGGCAAAGCGCGCCGGATTATTACATGATATTGGAAAATCCATCGACCATGAAATGGAAGGTTCTCATATTCAGATTGGTGCAGATCTGTGTAAAAAGTACAAGGAATCCCGCGTTGTGATCAACGCTGTGGAGGCCCACCACGGAGATGTGGAGCCAGAGTCTTTGATAGCATGTATTGTGCAGGCTGCGGATACGATTTCGGCAGCTCGTCCTGGTGCGAGAAGAGAGACTCTGGAAACATATACAAATCGATTAAAACAGTTAGAAGATATTACAAACGGATTCAAGGGTGTAGATAAGTCTTTTGCTATTCAGGCAGGAAGAGAGATTCGAATTATGGTTATACCGGAACAGGTCAGCGATGCGGATATGGTTCTGCTGGCGAGAAACATTTCGAAGCAGATCGAGACAGAGCTGGAGTATCCGGGCCAGATCAAAGTCAGTGTAATACGCGAGTCAAGAGCCGTGGATTACGCGAAATAGCGGTATCTGATAAAGTGCCGCAGAATCGTCCTCAAACGAAACGGGCCCACCAAAAGGGTGGGAAGTGTTTTGGGAGGAGCCGATTCTGCGGCGCTTTTTTTTAACCTCCTTCTGAGAAGATGCGAAGCGGTTAAGATGAAGGACGGGTTCTGAAACGCGAAAAAAGCGCATAAGGATGAGGAAAGAGTGATAGGAGCCTGTGAATGAATCGAAATGACAGCGGGTTTCGAAAGGGGCTGCTGATCGTCTTTCTGGCCGGTATGGCCCTGGGAATTGTAAGCATCAATCTGCTGATGACGGATGCGGTAAGAGAAAATGGGGTGTTTTGCGCCTTTTTGGAAAATGGGATACAGAGAGAGGCGGGATTTGAGCCCTTTTTCCGGCTGCTTCCGAAAAGATTGGGACTGATGCTGGTGCTGCTTCTGGCGGCTGCCGCCAGGCCCTTCCTTCCGGTAGCGGCTGTTGCCGGCGGAGTACTTGGCTGGTTGGCGGGCGTCTATCAGGGGGCTGCCCTGCTGGAAGCGGGACTTGCCGGCCTTCTGGCTTCCTGGGCTGCGCTGCTGCCTCAGACAGGATTTTATGCCGCGGCGCTGCTGATGATGTTCCGCGGCGCATGGCTCAGAGAAAAGGGGTGGATCCCTGGAGGAAAGGCGTTCGCAAGGTGTCTGCTGTGCGGCTTTGGAATCTTTTTTTTGGGCATTTTGACGGAAAATTGGCTGAATCCGGCGATTCTTCATGCTTTTTGGAAAATATACCGGTGATGCAAGAGAGAGGGCGTACAAGATGTAGTGACAGTCGCTGAAAAGAAAGGCGAAATATGGTAACCCCAAAAGACAAGTTAAATTCGGCGAATTGCTATTTGATTTTGACAGTACAAGCAGATATAATGTATTTTAAACGAATCATGGAAGTCCCCCTACGCTTGTCGCGCAGAGCAATCAGAAGTGGGTGGGGGACTTGCCTGTCTCAGAAGGGGTTTCTTCCTTTTGAGAAGCCGCGAAGCCGCTATGCGGTTATGAGCAAGTAGCGAAGCTGATTTTCATTGGCTTTCGAGTCGTGACTGTGAAAGGACTGAACAGTTGCGAGGAAAATACAAAACCCACACGGGGCCCGCCAAATAAATACGCAGGCATGTCCATTTGGCGGACTGCCGTAGGAAATAGATGATTCAGGAGCGTTTGTTATGGAAATGATGATCCCAACCTTTGTAACCTATCTTGCGGAGGAGCGCCATTCTTCTCAGAGTACCATTACATCCTATCAGAGAGATCTGGAGAGGATGTTCGCTTATCTGGAGACAAAGGGTACCGCAAAGCTTCAGGATATTACTCCGACGCTTCTGAATTCTTATATTTTATATCTGGAAAGAAAAGGATTTTCCGCGTCCACGGTGTCGCGGAATATCGCTTCCATGCGGGCTTTTTTTCACTACGCCTTTGGAAAGCACATCTTGGAAAAGGATCCCACGGATCAGATAAAGGGGCCCCATATAGAAAAGAAGGCGCCGGGTATTCTGACGCCGGAGGAGGCTGTGCGGCTGCTGAATCAGCCGCTAGCGGATACGCCTAAGGGAATCCGGGACAAGGCGATGCTGGAGCTTTTGTATGCCACAGGTGTTCGGGTTACCGAGCTGGTACATATCAAGCTGGGTGATATGAATCTGAATATGAACTATTTGATCTGCCGCTTTGAGGGGAAAGAGCGGGTGATTCCCTTTGGCCGAGCGGCCAAGGAAGCACTGGAACGATACCTGGACGGCCCAAGGCGGGCACTTTTGAAAGATGGAGACACGGATTACGTCTTTGTGAACTGCTCCGGAGGCCCTATGAGCCGCCAGGGCTTTTGGAAGCTGATTAAACAGTACGCCCAAAAAGCGGGGATCCAGGAGGACATTACGCCCCATACCCTGCGCCATTCCTTTGCGGCTCATATGGTACATAACGGCGCGGATTTAAAAGCGGTTCAGGAAATGATGGGCCATTCGGACATTTCCACTACGCAGATTTACCGCGCAGTGAATGTGGACCGGATTCGGCAGGTGTACAGCAGAAGCCATCCGCGCAGATAGGGCTACAGAATTTTTCGAATTTTTTCTACGGTTTCCCGGGCGGCACGGTGATTGTCCCCGCTGGCGGTGACGCCAATCACCACGTTTTCCTTCCGGGCGATGCCGGGAAAATAAAAGTCGCATTTATGCTTGTCGCTGCAGACGTTTACGGTAATGCCGGTACATTTGCAGACATTGTAGATGTCGGTATTAATCTGGCTGTCGTTTGTGGCGGCAATCACCATGTCCGCGTCATAGATATCCTCTCTCTGATATTTTTTTCGCAGAATCTGAATTTTTCCGTTTTTTTCCAGATCCAAAAGCTCCCGGTTTACCTCCGGGGCAATGACAACCAGCTGATTGGTAAATTCCAGGAGCGTGCGTATCCGGCGCTTAGCTATGGTGCCGGCTCCGACGACAACGACTTTTTTCTGGCTAAGATCCACAAACATTGGAAAATAAGGTTTCTTTTCTTGGCTCATATCCGTCACTTCCATATCTGATAAATTATAAAGCAGCTGTGAAAGCTTTAACTGTATTATCATACCATAGAAATCGAGAAAAAAAAACAAAAAAATGAAGCGAACTGGTTGCACTTGAAATACTTCCGTCAATGATGCTATAATAAAACCCATGTACGGGCAAAACCCGGCAAGGCAGACGGCGGTCTGTCACTAAACGAATGAGGAGAATGAAAATGGGATTCAATTTTATTACAAAGCTGCCTACGCCGGAGGAAATCAGGAAGCAGTACCCTGTGTCGGAAAAAGTCGCGCGCATCAAGGAGGAAAGGGACGCTTTGATAAAAAAGGTCTTTACCGGGGAATCCGATAAATTCCTTGTCATTATCGGCCCGTGTTCCGCGGACAACGCGGACGCTGTGTGTGAGTACTTGGGACGCCTGGCAAAGGTGCAGGACCAGGTAGGAGACCGTCTGATTTTAATTCCGAGAATCTACACGAATAAGCCCAGGACCACAGGAGAGGGATATAAAGGGCTGCTTCATCAGCCGGATCCGGAAAAAAAGCCGGATGTACTGGCAGGACTGATCGCGATTCGTAAACTCCATTTGCGGGCAATCGAGGAGAGTGGCCTTACGGCAGCGGATGAGATGCTGTATCCGGAAAACTGGCGGTATCTTTCGGATATTCTGTCCTATGTGGCCATCGGGGCGCGTTCCGTGGAAAACCAGCAGCATCGTCTGGTGGTCAGCGGGATGGATGTGCCGGCGGGGATGAAAAATCCCACCAGCGGAGACCTTTCCGTTATGCTGAACTCCATATATGCCGCGCAGCACGCCCACAATTTTATCTACCGGAACTGGGAAGTGGAAACCACAGGGAACCCGCTGACCCATGCGGTTCTTCGCGGGGCAGTGAATAAGCACGGAAACAGCATTCCCAATTACCACTATGAGGATCTTGAACTGCTTCTGGAAAAGTACCAGGAGCGGAATCTGCAGAATCCCGCGGTGATTGTGGACGCGAACCATTCAAATTCCAACAAGCAGTACAAAGAACAGATCCGGATCGTGAAGGAGGTTCTGCACAGTCGAAATGTCAACGAAGGGCTGAAAAAGCTGGTGAAGGGCGTGATGATCGAGAGTTATCTGGTGCCCGGCTGCCAGAAGATCGGCCAGGAGCCTCATGTATACGGAAAGTCCATCACAGATCCCTGCCTGGGCTGGGAGGATTCCGAGAAATTGGTTCATACCATTTACAAAATGTGTCAGGAAAGATAAGGAATCGCAGGCACAACGGTTGCAAAAGGACCAGTGCAGGGTGCTCGGATAGCATGGAGGAAAGTGGGAAGGTGAGTATCCCCTTCCGATCACAGAGGAGGGAAATTTATGCTGGATGCACAGAATTTGACGGTTCTGCTTTTTATTGCGGCAGCGGTGGCGGCAGTGGTGTTTGTGTTTGTTTATCAGAAACGGCAGACGTCAGCCAGAATCTGGCGGCGTATCCGTACAACCTATGGAAAGCGGCCGGATCGGGAATACGATTACGACGAATTTGACGCCATTAGCCACTATTCCAGACAAAAACAGGAAAAAGAAGCGTTTTATCTGGATGATATTACCTGGAACGATCTGGAGATGGATACGATTTTCATGCTGCTGAATCACACCTGGTCCAGCATCGGAGAAAGCTATCTTTATCATCTTCTCAGGACGCCTGTTTTTACCAGGGAAGAGGTGGAGCAGAGAAACCGGCTTATCACCTATTTTCAGGAGCATCCAAAGGAGCGGGAAAATCTGGAATACTTTTTCGCGAATGTGGGAAAAACAGGCAGATATTCCGTGTTTGATTTTATCTACAATATGGCGGATTATGCACAGGAAAATCCTTGGAAGGAGCTGGTATGGACCGGCGCGGTGATTCTGATGGCGGCGCTGATTTTCCTTCGGCCGGAATACGGCATTCTGGGCCTGATCGTGGTGATTATCGCGAGCTGGTCAAATTATTACAAAAAGAAAAAGAAAATCGAGCCCTATATCATGTCCTGCAGCTATCTGCTGCATATCTTAAAGGCGGCAAAGAAGCTTGAGGGGAAGAACATCGGACCGGCAGAGCCCTACCTGGAAGTCATCCGCGCCTCCAGAAGAAAGCTGAGCAGGATCAAGCGAAATTCCTTTTTTCTGGTTGCCGGGAGTATGGACTCCGGCATGAGCGGCGGACTGGAGAAGGTAATTGTGGACTATTTGAATTTTACGTTCCATATTGACCTGATGCAGTTTGCCTTTATGGTAAAGACGCTCCGGGATAATCTGGATTCCTTTGAGGAGCTGACGGAGAGCATGGGAATCCTGGAATGCGCCACGGCCTGCGCCTCCTTCCGGGAGATGATGCAGGAGTGGTGTGTGCCGGAATTTTCCACGGAAAAGGTATTTTCGGCGGAAAACATGTACCATCCCATGATTCAGGAGCCGGTGAAAAATTCCATCTCTGTGGAGAAGGGAGTCCTTTTGACGGGCTCCAATGCCTCGGGAAAATCCACTTTTCTGAAAACGGCGGCCATCAACGCGGTGCTGGCCCAGACCATCGGTACTTGCATGGCGGACCGCTACGGTTCCGGTTTTTTCCGGATCTATTCTTCCATGGCCCTCAGGGATGATCTGACCGGCCAGGAGAGCTATTATATCGTGGAAATTAAATCTTTGAAGCGGATTCTGGATCAGATCGGCGGGGAAAAGCCAGTGCTGTGCTTTATTGACGAGGTCCTTCGGGGAACGAATACCGTGGAGCGCATCGCGGCCTCTTCCCAGATCCTGAAAAGCATGGGAAACGGAAATGTCCTCTGCTTCGCGGCAACACATGATGTGGAGCTGACGCATATCCTGGAAGGCATTTATGAGAACTATCATTTTCAGGAAGAGGTACAGGACAATGAGATTTTGTTTGACTATAAGCTTTATCAGGGAAGAGCGACCTCCAGAAACGCCATACGTCTGCTGCACATTATGGGATACGCGGATGATATTATACGGGCGGCTGAGGAGAGTGCCAGGTATTTTATGGAAAAGGGAACATGGAAGGAAATGTAAGAGGAGAGCGTATGTTTGTTAAAATCTATACAGATGGCGCGGCCAGAGGAAATCCGGATGGACCGGGAGGCTACGGAACAATCCTGCAGTATGTGGATGGCAAAGGACAGCTTCATGAGCGGGAATACAGCCAGGGCTATGTGCGAACCACGAATAACCGCATGGAGCTTATGGCGGCCATTACGGGGCTGGAAGCCCTGACTAAGCCCTGCACGGTAGAGCTGTATTCGGATTCCAAATATCTCACGGATGCCTTTAACCAGCACTGGATTGAGGGCTGGATCCGGAAGAACTGGACAAGGGGAAAGAATGAACCTGTAAAAAACGTGGATTTGTGGAAGCGGCTGCTGAGGGCCAGGGAGCCCCATCGGGTGACGTTTATCTGGGTGAAGGGCCATGATGGGCATCCCGAGAACGAACGGTGCGACGTACTGGCCACCACGGCGGCAGACGGAAATGATTTGATTGTGGATACGGGGGTATAAAGAATGACGGGGGGACAAAAGACGACAGCAGGGAAAAAGTATGTGCTGATCGGCTTCTTCTTTTTGATCCTGGCGGCGTTTCTGCCGGGAATGAAGGCATCAGCAAAGGAATGGCCGGTAGCCATAAAAAGCTGTGCGATCCGAAGAGGCAGCAGGGATGTGGTGGAGGTCCGCTATCAGAAAAACAGCGACAGAAGCGGTACGGACGGCAACTATTATCTCTTCGCTCTGGGGGCCTGGCAGATGAGCCTTACCAATTCCATGGAACCCATTGATACGGTGAGGCAGAAAAGCGCCGGAATCCTTCGGGTGGATTTAAAGCAGAATACAAAGGACAGCCGTCTGAACAAAAAATTCGCGGTGGCGGTGAAAAAGCAGAACGGGGCCTATGAGCTGGTCAGCTCTTTTTCGTATATCACGAACCCGGAGGAGGTGGCGTCCTACCGGTATAAATTCCCCACGGCCGTTTCAAAAAAGGGACTCCAGGTGAATACAGAGATGATTTCCGACGCAGAGGACCTGGGAGTGCGGCACTCTGCGGTGAATATTGTGCTGAATGACTTCCTTACGGAGGAGTGGCAGCAGAACAGCCGATACGCCTATAAATTTACCTTTGAGGGTACAACTTACTGGTTCTCCAAGGCGGCCTGCGCGGCCTTGGAGGAGAAGCTGCTTCCGATGAAGAAGAGCAATATGATCGTGACGGCGATCCTCCTGATGCGGGGGGAGAGCAAGTCTCTGGATATGATTGCCGGCGGGGCTCTGCGGGACGGTGTCTATTATTACGGGCTTAGTACTGCCAATGAGAGAAGTGTGCGTAAGCTGTCGGCTTTAATGACATTCCTGGCAAAGCGCTATGCCAGGTCCGGAGCAAGGTATGGAAGAATCTCCAACTGGGTTCTGGGCAACGAGGTGGAGAATTACGGCCAGTACAACTATATGGGAGAGCTTTCCCTGGCGAAATACGCGAAGCTGTACGCCAGAAGCTTCCGGGTGGTTTACAATTCCATAAAAAGCGTGTACTCCAACGCCAGGATTTATATTTCTCTGTCAAACTGCTGGAACATAAAACAGCCCAGCGGCAGAAGCTTTACTTCCCGGAAAACGCTGGAGGCATTCGCGGCCAGTTTGAAAGCGGAGGGAGAGATTTCCTGGAATCTGGCCTTTCATCCTTATCCGCAGCCCCTGACGGATCCGGTATTCTGGGATGACCTGGCAACAAACAAGAGCAGCACCCAGTTTATCACTATGAAGAATATCGGCTACCTGACGGATTATCTGAAACGGCGTTATGGCCGGGGCGTGCGGGTGATTTTGTCGGAACAGGGCTTTACCTCGGTGTCCGGCGGACAGGAAAATCAGGAACTCCAGGCGGCGGCCTTTGCCTACGCTTATTATATCGCGGAGTTCAATGACAGCATTGACGCCTTTATTCTGCACCGGCATGTGGACAATGAGGACGAGGTGGCCCAGGGGCTCTGTCTTGGCCTTTGGAGTACCTCCGGCGACAGTGTGGAATGGGCAGGAGAAAAGAAGAAAATCTGGACGGTCTTCCGGTATATCGATACGAACCAGTCCAGAAGAGTGACGAACTTCGCCCTGGATATCCTGGGAGTGTCTTCCTGGAGCCAGCTGGTGGACGGCTTTACCTGGACGCGGTTTACGAAGATGGCATCCATCAAGACCAGCGACCTGCAGGCGGTACAGGATCTGGAAAAGCCCAGGAGCCTGAAAACCTGGACAGAAGCCTACGGCGTGACGGTTGAGGAAAAGGGCAGTACAACGGTGCTGACACCGAAGCAGGGACTGAACCGGAACCTTTTTAGGGGTGTGGGAAAAGCGTTCGACGAGCCCATGAATTTCTCAAAGAGACCGGAGGTATACTTCCGAATCAAGCTCTCCGGTACCAGCGCGAAACGGGCGGAGGTTAAGATCCGCTTCTACAGCGGCAGTCATCTGTATGAGTCCAGAGGAAAGGTGACGGTGGGACGTGAGACCGCGGTCAGCGCGAATCTGTCGGCATGGAAGTACAAAAACAAGGTGGACAAGATCCAGATTCTTGTGAAGCCAAACGGCGCTTCCGCCTGGAATACGGAAGCCCAGATCACCATAAAGGACTTGCAGATGGGAATGACTGTCGGTTAGACTTGAAATCAGAAAGACCATATGCTATATTAATGCGAGGAGAGTGCCAGAGCAGCAGCCGTGCCGCTTTGGCCCTTTCGGGAGGCGGCCTGCCCGATCTGCTGCAGAATACGGGCCGTAACGATTATGAATATGCAGCGCGTAGGAGGAAGAAACGTGAAGAAATACGGCGTAAATGAGCTCAGGAGAATGTTTCTGGAATTTTTTGAGAGCAAGGGACATCTGGCACTGAAAAGCTTTTCCCTTGTTCCCCATAACGACAAGAGCTTATTGTTGATTAATTCCGGTATGGCACCTATGAAGCCATACTTTACCGGAGCGGAGATTCCGCCCAGACGCAGGGTGACCACCTGCCAGAAGTGTATCCGCACCGGCGATATCGAGAATGTGGGAAAGACGGCCCGCCATGGCACGTTTTTCGAGATGCTTGGAAATTTTTCCTTCGGGGATTATTTTAAGCGTGAGGCTATTTCATGGTCCTGGGAGTTTTTAACCCAGGTGGTGGGTCTTGACCCCAACCGTCTCTATCCGTCCGTATATGTGGATGATGACGAGGCGTTCCAGATCTGGAACAAGGAAATCGGCATTGCTCCGGAGCGGATTTTCCGCTTTGGGAAGGAAGACAATTTCTGGGAGCACGGCGCCGGTCCCTGCGGCCCCTGTTCGGAGATTTACTACGACAGAGGGGAAAAATACGGATGCGGAAAGCCGGGCTGTACCGTAGGCTGTGACTGTGACCGCTACATTGAGGTCTGGAATAACGTATTTACCCAGTTTGAGAATGACGGAAACGGCAATTACACGGAGCTTGAGCAGAAAAATATCGACACGGGCATGGGGCTTGAGCGTCTGGCCGTGGTGGTTCAGGACGTGGATTCCATTTTTGACGTGGATACGATCCAGGCTTTGAGAGACAAGGTCTGCGAGTTTGCCCACGCGGAATATGAGACCGACCCGGATAAGGATGTTTCCATCCGTCTGATCACGGATCACATCCGTTCTGCTACCTTTATGATTTCCGACGGCATTATGCCCTCCAACGAGGGCCGTGGCTACGTCCTTCGCCGTCTGATCCGCCGGGCGGCCCGTCACGGAAGGCTTCTGGGTATCCAGGGTGCGTTCCTCTCCAAACTCAGCGAATCGGTGATCGAGGGTTCCAAAGACGGGTATCCGGAGCTTGAGGAAAAGAAGAGCTTCATCTTTAAGGTGCTGAGCCAGGAGGAGGAGAAGTTCAATAAGACCATCGACCAGGGGCTGAGCATTCTGGCGTCTCTGGAGGCGGAGATGGAAAAGAACGGAGAAAAAGTGCTTTCCGGAAAGAATGCCTTTACCCTTTACGATACTTACGGATTCCCCCTGGATCTGACCAGAGAAATTCTGGAAGAGAAGGGCTGCAGCATCGATGAGGCAGGCTTCCAGGCGGCTATGGAGGAGCAGAGAACCAAGGCCAGAGCGGCCAGAGAGACCACCAACTACATGGGAGCGGACGCCACGGTTTACGATGAGATTGATCCCTCCATCACCAGCGAGTTTGTGGGCTATGACAGGCTGATCCATGAGTCGGAGATTACGGTGCTTACCAACCGCGCGGAGGTGACGGAGGCCTTATCCGACGGAGAGCAGGGCACGATTTTCGTGAAGGAGACGCCGTTCTACGCCACCATGGGCGGCCAGGAGGGCGATAAGGGCCTGATCCGTGTCGGCGAGTCGGAATTCCAGGTAGAGGATACCATTAAGCTTCTGGGCGGTAAAATCGGCCATGTGGGAAGAGTGACAAAAGGCATGTTTAAGGTGGGCGACCGGGTTTCCCTGGAAGTGGATACCCAGGGCCGCGCCGATACCTGTAAGAACCACAGCGCGACCCATCTTCTCCAGAAGGCGCTGAAAACCGTTCTGGGAGCCCATGTGGAGCAGAAGGGCTCACTGGTAACGCCGGGCAGACTGCGCTTTGACTTCGCGCATTTCGCGCCCATGACGGCGGAGGAGCTGGCAAAGACAGAGGCTCTGGTAAATCAGGAGATTCGCGCGGCGCTGCCGGTTACCACGAAGGTCATGGATCTGGACGAGGCCAAGAAGAGCGGCGCCATGGCGCTGTTTGACGAGAAGTATGCCGAGAAGGTCCGTGTTGTCTCCATGGGAGATTTCTCCATGGAGCTCTGCGGCGGTACCCATGTGGCGAATACAGCGGAAATTCTGGTGTTTAAGATTGTGTCCGAGGCCGGCATCGCGGCGGGTGTGCGCCGTATCGAAGCGCTGACCGGGGACGGCGTATTTGCCTATTACCGGGATATGGAGGAGAAGCTGGAAAGAGCTTCCGCTATGCTCCGCACCACGCCCGCGGATCTGGAGAATAAGATCGCCCATCTGCAGGCGGAGGTAAAATCCCTTCACAGCGAGAACGAGTCCTTAAAGAGCAAAATGGCCCAGGAGGCCCTTGGAGATGTGATGGATCAGGTGACAGAAGTCAAGGGCGTGAAACTTCTTGCCGCCCAGGTGAACGATGTGGATATGAACGGCCTGCGGGATCTGGGAGACGAGCTGAAGGCGAAGCTTGGCGAGGGCGTTGTGGTACTGGCTTCCGCCAAGGACGGCAAGGTGAGCCTGATGGCCATGGCCACCGACCAGGCTATGAAAGCCGGAGCCCACGCGGGTAACCTGATTAAAGCCATGGCAGCCATTGTGGGAGGCGGCGGAGGCGGCCGTCCGAATATGGCGCAGGCAGGCGGAAAGAAGCCGGAGAAGATCGGCGAAGCCGTGGCTGCCGCTGCCGGACTCCTGGAAAACCAGCTGGCCTGAACGGTTGCGTGAAAATCGCGGTTCCAAAAATCGCGGGTTATTGAAAAAACAGTTGACGTATGCGAAAAGTATGCTATAATATCTAATAGTGCAATAAATATACCCAGACAGTTGTATTATGCACAATCTACAACTGGAGGGAGGTTAGGTGTGAAAGTATGTCAAACGTTATCGTAAAAGAAAACGAGACACTGGACAGCGCTTTACGCCGTTTCAAAAGAAACTGCGCAAAAGCCGGTATCCAGCAGGAGATTCGTAAAAGAGAGCATTACGAAAAACCAAGCGTAAGGCGGAAAAAGAAATCAGAAGCTGCCCGCAAGCGTAAGTTCAGCTAATCTGTGCAGCGAGGCCCCTGTATACTCAGGGGCCTTATTATTTGGAAAAAGTGCAGCTGTTCTGATCAGTCCGAATCACTTGCTGATGAGGCCGTAAGAACGTGATTCAGGTGTGAGCAAGCCCTATCGGCGAAGCTGATTTTCATGGGCTTGCGAATCGTAACTGTGAAGGTACGTAAAAGTATCATAAACCGCTGAGGGTCCGATTATATATAAACAGATTATGGACCGGAGGCGGTATTTTTATGAAGAGATGGATCGGCCTGTTGACGGCGGCGTGTATGGTGTTTTTGTGCGCGGCGAAGGCCTGCGCGGAGGAAGCGGACAGTCTTTCCCTGGCCACGCCCAGCGCGCTTTTGATGGAAGCGGAAACAGGTACAGTACTCTATGAAAAGGCGGCGGATGAAAGAATGAGCCCGGCCAGCGTCACGAAGATTATGACGCTTCTGCTGATCTTTGAGGCTGTGGAGGACGGACGGCTTTCCCTGACGGACGAGGTGGTCACCAGCGCCAGGGCCAAGTCCATGGGGGGCTCCCAGGTCTTTCTGGAGGAGGGGGAAAAACAGTCGGTGGAAACCCTGATTAAGTGCATTGTGGTGGCGTCGGGAAACGACGCGGCGGTGGCCATGGCGGAGCATATCGCGGGGACTGAGGAGGAGTTTGTGGCCCGTATGAATGAAAAAGCGGCGTCTCTGGGGATGGAGAACACGAATTTTGTGGACTGCTGCGGGCTGACGGACGATCCCGGCCATTATACCTCCGCCAGGGATATTGCCCTGATGACCAGGGAACTGATCACGCGTTTTCCGGAAATTTATGAGTATTCTACGATCTGGATGGAAAACATTACCCATGTAACGAGACAGGGAACCAGTGAATTCACCCTTACCAACACGAATAAACTTCTTCGAAGCTTCGACGGATGCCTGGGACTGAAAACCGGAAGCACCAGTATCGCAAAATACTGTCTTTCCGCGACGGCTGTGCGGAATGATATTCAGCTTATCGCGGTGATTCTGGCCGCTCCGGATTCAAAGACGCGGTTTGCGGAAGCGGCGTCTCTGCTGAACTACGGATATGGGATCTGCCGTCTGTACCGGGATGAAAACACGGAAAGTCCGGGAAGCGTTCCGGTATCCGGAGGAAAAAAGGAAGAAGCTGCCTGCCGTTATGAAGGGGAATTCACCTTCCTGGATACCCAGGGAAAGGATTTGTCGGCGGTGGAGAAAGAGCTTGTGTGGAAAGACGAGATTACGGCTCCGGTACAGGAAGGGGATGTGCTGGGCGAGGCGGTCTACCGTCTGGACGGGCAGGAAATCGGAAAGGTGGAGCTGGTGGCCGCGGAGACGGTGGAAAAAGCGGATTTTCTCCATTATCTGAAAAAAGTCTGGAGCATTTATGGAGATCTGTGTTATGATAAGGATGCTATTTCAGCCGAAACAGAAACAGAAGCAGGTGAGATATGAACGCATTTCAAGTACGGAACTACCGGATTCCGGTAAATAAAAAAAGCAGGGGAGAGGCCACCATTGTCCTTCTCTGCGACCTCCACGGCGCCTGTTACGGCGAGAATCACAGGGAGCTCATTGAC
Source organism: Candidatus Limivivens intestinipullorum (assembly GCA_018711185.1). Classification (GTDB taxonomy): domain Bacteria; phylum Bacillota; class Clostridia; order Lachnospirales; family Lachnospiraceae; genus Limivivens; species Limivivens intestinipullorum. Next base: position 93,483 of record DVIQ01000035.1, read on the forward strand.
GCAATCGACGCTCAGCGGCCGGATTTGATCGTCAGCGCCGGGGATTTGATTATGGACGCGGATAGGCCCCATATAGACAATGTTTTGGCGCTGCTGGCACAGCTTGCCGCCAGGTATCCGGTATATTGCGGGAACGGCAACCATGAGACGAAACTGCGTCAAAGAGAAGGAGGCCGTCTTTACCGGGAACTGGCCGCGGGCATCCGCGCCTGCGGGGCGCATCTGCTGACAAATGAGCGCCGGAAGCTGACGGCAGGCGGGATTCCCATGGAAATCGCCGGACTGGAGATTGGATTAAGGCATTTTCGGCGCGTGGGGGCTTCCAGGCTTACGCTTCCGGAGATGTGCGGTTACCTGCAGAGACCGGAAAAAGAGGTGTTCAGTCTGCTGATCGCTCATAACCCCATGGACTTTCCGGTATACGCGGCCTGGGGAGCGGATCTGGTGGTGTCGGGGCATCTGCATGGAGGCTGTGTCCGCCTGCCTCTGCTCGGCGGGGTCGTCAGCCCGCAGCTTCGGCTCTTTCCCAAATATGACAGGGGGGAGTTTACCCTTGGAAAAAGCCGTATGGTTGTGGGAGCGGGCCTTGGAGAGCACGGAATCGGCATCCGCCTGGGCAATCCGAGGGAGCTGCCGGTGATCAAGCTTGTGCAGTCCAAAAGGTGAGGAAAAGTATGGGCATACCTGTAAAGCTGGATGCGTTCGAAGGACCTCTGGACCTTCTTCTGCATCTGATTGAGAAAAATAAGGTAAATATTTACGACATTCCGATTGTGGAAATCACAGGACAATACATGGAATATATCCGGGAAATGCAGAGGCAGGATCTGGACGTTATGAGCGAATTCCTGGTGATGGCGGCCACGCTGCTTGACATTAAGTCCCGGATGCTTCTGCCAAAGGAGCCAAAGGAGGAGCCCCAGGAGGAGGACCCCAGACAGGAGCTTGTGGAAAAGCTTCTGGAATACAAAATGTACAAATACATGTCCTATGAGCTGAAAGACCGGCAGGAGGACGCTTCTCTGGCCATGTACCGGGGTCCGGAGCTTCCTGAGCAGGTAAAAAGCTACCGGCAGCCGGTGGACCTGTCTGAGCTTTTGGATGGAATTACCCTCGCGAAGCTCTACCGGATTTATAAGGATCTCATCCGCAGACAGGAAAACCGGATCGATCCGATCCGCAGCAAGTTCGGAACGCTGGAAAAGGAAGAGGTGGACATGGACGCCACCTGGAAGCACGTGGAAGAGTATATTCATCAGCATAAAACCTGCAGCTTCCGGGAGCTGTGCGGCAAACACAGAACAAAAATGTATACGATTATTTCTTTTCTCGTGATTCTGGAACTGATGAAGATAGGGGAGATTGCCATTTCCCAGGAAGAAATATTCGGTGAAATCCGGATTCAGGCAAGGAAGCCGGAAGAAGCCGTGACGGAAAAATAGGAGTAGTGAACCAATGGAGGAGATTGAAAAGGCCTGCGCGGCCTTAGAGGCGGTCCTGTTCGCGATGGGAGATTCTGTGGATCTGGAAAGGCTGGCGGACGCGGTGGGTCAGGATACGGAGACCACGAGAAAGCTTTTGCACCGGATGATGGACCAATACCGCAGGAAGGACCGGGGAATTCAGCTTGTGGAGCTGGAAAATTCCTACCAGCTTTCCACGAAGCCGGAGTACTACGAAGCGCTGGTCAAGGTGGCGAAACAGCCAAAAAAGCTGGTACTGTCCGATGTGGCCCTGGAGACGCTGTCCATCATCGCGTACAAACAGCCGGTGACGAAGGCGGAGATTGAGAAGATTCGCGGCGTGAAAAGCGACCACGCCATTAATAAACTGATCGAATACAATCTGGTGACAGAGCTTGGGCGGCTGGACGCGCCCGGAAAACCCATTTTGTTCGGGACCACGGAGGAGTTCCTGCGCAGCTTCGGCGTGCAGTCTCTGGATGATCTGCCGGCCATGAATCCGGTCCAGCTTGCGGATTTTAAGGCCCAGGCGGAGGAGGAAGCGCAGCTGAAACTGGACATATGACGGCTTTCGGCATGGACGGAAGCGGAAGGGAGGACTTATGCCTACAACCTATACCCATGATCTGTTTGGAAAGCTTGTGTACAAAAAGCTTCCGGCGGATTTAAAAAAATGTATCAGAGAAAACCCCGCGGCTTACCGGATCGGTCTGCATGGGCCGGACATTCTGTTTTATTACCGCCCGTTTTCCAAAAACCGCGTGAACGGCCTGGGAAGCGCCATGCACCGGGAGATCGCGGCGCCGTTTTTTGACCGGCAGCAGGAACGCGTGACCGAGGACGCGGAGACGGCGTCTTACGTATTCGGATTTATCTGCCATTTTATGCTGGACAGCAAATGCCATCCTTATATCGGCGCTTACATGAAGGAGACCGGGGCGGCCCATGATGAAATCGAGACGGATCTGGACCGGATGCTCATGGAAAAAACAGGAAAGGACCCGTATTCCTACCGGCCTGCCGCTTTTTTGAAAGTCCTTCGGAAAAACCAAGGGAAAGCGGAGCGGCTCATGGAGAAGATCGCGGAGGTCATCGGCCAGGTAAGCCGTGAGGATATTCGCCGTTCGCTGAAGGGGATGGCATTTTATACCGGCGTTATGGTCTGCCGCTGCGAGGTCAAGCGCCGCTTGATTTTAGGAGTTCTGAAGGCTGTGGGAGCCTACGATTCCATGCAGGGCCATATTATGCGGAAAAAGCGTCCCAAGCGGTGTCTGAGAAGTACAGCGGTTCTCGAAGAGATTTTTGAAGAGACGATTTCGGAAACGGCCGAAATGATTGCGGATTATTGGGAGAAAGCAAAGAAAAAGGAGCGGGTTGGAGAAAGATTTTACAGAAATTACGAATAAAAAGGGAGCGCCGGACATATACTGTTTTATCAGATAAGGAGACAGGAGCGTGTTTCGGTGAAGAAAAAAGGAATGATTTTATTGCTGGCTGTTCGGATGCTGTGTCCGGGAACACTGACGTTTGCACAGAGCGAGGAGCCGGATAATCTTTACGCCCAGTCTGCGGTTCTGATGGATGCGGATTCCGGGCGTATTTTGTTTGAAAAAAACGGCAGAGAAGCGCGGCCTATGGCAAGCACCACGAAGATTATGACCTGTATCCTTGCGTTGGAGGAGGGGGATCTTTCCGAAGAGGTGACGGTGTCCGCCAACGCGGCCGCGCAGCCCCAGGTACACCTGGGAATGCGGGAAGGAGAGCAGTATCGTCTGGAGGATCTTCTGTACTCCCTTATGCTGGAGAGTCACAACGATACGGCGGTGGCCATCGCAGAGCATATCGCGGGAAGCACGGAAGACTTTGCCGCCTTGATGAATGAGCGCGCAAAGGCCATCGGGTGTGAGGATACCCATTTTGTTACGCCAAATGGGCTGGATGCCGAGGATGAGGGGGGCGTCCATTCCACCACGGCGGCGGATCTGGCCAGAATCATGCGGTACTGTATTACCAAGTCGGAAAAGAAGGAGGACTTTCTGCGGATTACCCAGACGGAAAGCCACACTTTTGCAAATCTTGACGGAAGCCGCAGCTTTTCCTGCTATAATCACAACGCTTTTCTCAGTATGATGGACGGCGCCATCAGCGGAAAAACCGGTTATACGGCGGATGCCGGCTACTGCTACGTGGGAGCCCTGCAGAGAGGCGAGCGGACGTTTATCGTAACCCTTCTGGCCTGCGGCTGGCCGAATCACAAAACCTATAAGTGGAGCGACACGAAAGCCCTGATGAATTACGGACTGGAAAATTATGAGTACCGGAACGTGCTTCAGGAAACGGACCCGGCGCAGATACCTGTGGAAAACGGGATCGCGCAGAGCCGCGGTCTTGAGGACACCGCTTTTGTGGAGCCTCTGGTGGAGGAGCCGGAAAGCTTGGAGCTTTTGGTGAGCGAGGAAGATGAAATTACAATAAAAGCGACTTTGCCCGAAATTTTGGAAGCTCCTGTGGCAAAAGATACCGTGATCGGAAAGATAACGTACTATTTAAACGACACACCAATCCAGGAATTCCCCGTGGTAGCTTCGAATCAGGTGGACTGCGTGGGGTATGGATGGTGTCTGGAAAAAATTCTTGAGCGCTTCTGGATCTGATTATTTTGTTTCCCTGAATCATTTTCTTATGGTCTGCGCGGTATATGCGCAGACTTCGATAGAGAATAGTCATGTCTATGTGTATGATTTTTTGTCATACACTTCCGCATTCGCAGCGGACACCTCGACTACGATTAAATAATGTAGGAGACGGTGTGCTGCAAATTTCCTGATTAATGAAAACACAGTGCTTACCAATCTTTCTGCAGTCCGTCTGACGGAGGGGCAGATTAATAAGCTTGAAGCAACGCTTCAGGAAAGCCTGCAGAGCCCGACTATTGATTTCGCGGTTTTGAATCTGGCTCAGCGGATTTATAACCGGACGCCGCTTCCGTTTGGGGATAGCGACCAGGCAAATAAGAACGATACTGGATTCCAATGGCGTGCCGCTTTTCCAGCACAGCGTGACAGCCGCCGGCAATATGGGCGGTACCCAGAATACCTATGACACATACTCGATCCGTCCCGCGCGGTCCGCAGGGCAGATCGATGGAAAGAGCTTTGAAGGCTCCGGAAGAAACGGAGCCGCAGTGGAATAATAAAACAGGCTGCGCTGAACGGGAGAGATGTTATGAACTTTAGAACTGCAGTGTATACAGATGTGGGGATAAGGAAAAAGACAAATCAGGATTCAGCCTTAATTGAAACAGCGGATACAGACGAAGGTAGGGTTTCCCTGGCGGTTGTCTGCGACGGGATGGGCGGCCTTGCGATGGGCGAGGTCGCCAGCGCTGTTTTAATCAGGGCTTTTTCTGACTGGTTTGAAAAAAGGTTTCCCTTTCTGCTGCATGAAGGCTTCCAGGCAGGAAGGATTCAGGAGGAGTGGGAGAAGCTGGTATTTTCCGTAAACGAAAAGATTATGGACTTTGGGGATACCAGGCATGTGCGGCTGGGGACGACTCTGGTGGCGCTGCTGATTGCCAGAGATTATTTCTATATTATGAATGTGGGGGACAGCAGAGTTTACCAGATTCGGAATACTTTGATTCAGCTGACCAGAGATCAGAGCTTTATCCAGAGAGAAATGGATGCCGGACGGATGACCTATGAGGAGGCAATGGTACACCCTCAGCGGAACGTTCTGCTCCAGTGTGTGGGAGCCAGTACGGTGATTCTGCCGGAGTTTTTATCCGGTCCCTGCAGCCAGGATAGTATGTTTCTGATCTGCAGCGACGGCTTCCGCCATGTGCTGACAACAGATGAGCTTTATGACCATCTGAATCCGGACTTTCTTCATACGGAGGAAGAAATGGAGCGGCAGCTTCGGATTTTGACAGAACTGAACAAGGAGCGGCAGGAAGTGGATAACATCACAGCCGTCCTTGTGCGGACCTGCTAGGGAGGAACGCCATGCTACAAATCGGATCCGTCATTGACGGAAAATATAAAATTTTGAACGAGGTGGGCCGGGGAGGCATGAGCATCGTCTATATGGCGATCAATGAGCGGGCGAATAAAACCTGGGCCATAAAAGAAGTACGAAGGGACGGAGTACAGGACTATGAAGTTGTAAAGCAGGGCCTGATTGTGGAAACGGATCTGCTGAAGCGCTTGGATCATCCGAATCTGCCAAGTATTATTGATGTGATTGAGGATCAAGATACCTTTCTGATCGTCATGGATTACATCGAAGGAAAGTCCCTGGATAAGGTGCTGCGAGAGCACGGCCCGCAGGATCAGGAGCTGGTGGTGAAATGGGCCAGACAGATTTGTGATGTGCTGGGTTATCTCCATTCCAGAAAACCGCCGATCATTTACCGTGATATGAAGCCCTCTAATGTGATGCTGAAGCCGGACGGAAATATTGTAGTATTTGACTTTGGCATTGCCAGAGAGTTTAAGGAGGGACGGGTGGCGGATACGACCTGTCTGGGGACCAGGGGGTACGCCGCGCCGGAACAGTACGGCGGCAGGGGACAGACGGATCCCAGAACGGACATTTACTGTCTGGGCGCTACAATGTACCATCTTCTGACGGGGCATAACCCAAGCGAACCCCCTTATGAGATCTATCCCATTCGCCATTGGAACCCAGCCCTGTCTTCCGGGCTTGAGGAGATTATCCTGCGGTGTACCCAGCAGAATCCCAGCGACCGTTTCCAGTCCTGCGCGGAATTGATGTACGCTTTAGACCATTATTCTGAGCTGGATTACGATTACCGGAAACGGCAGAACCGCAGATGGGTCTCCTTCCTGGCGACTGTGGGATTGACGGCTGCCTGCGCCGCGGGAGCTGCCGGCTTTTATACGGCAGAGACAACGCTGAAGGCAAGCAGCTACGACCAGTATATGCTGAACGCGGTATCCGCCGCGGATACAGAGGAACGGTTCGCTTCCTATATGAATGCCATCGAGCTGGAACCGGAGGATGAGGAAGCGTATCTGGGCATTTTGCAGAACTGCTTTTTGGAGGACGGAGAATTTGTCGGGGACGAGCAGAAACAGTTTATGGAAATGCTTGGAACCGGTCCGCAGGGGGGACGCACCCATGAGGATTCTCTGCGGTCAAACGCCGAAGGCTATGCGCGGTTCAGTTATGAGGCGGCAATGGCGTATTTTTATTATAACACCGAGGGAAGCAAAAACTCGGCGATTAAATGGCTGTCAATTGCCCAGGAAGCGGAGAGCCTGACGGAACAGCAGAGGGAGCGCGCTTCTCTTCTGTTTCAGATTGCCAGTTACTATAATGATTTGGGAGCGATGAACCTTGCCGGGGATTCCCAGGTGTCTTATGCGGATTACTGGCGGGATATGGTGGAGGTCACAGCCGGAAATCTGGTGGAAAGAGACAACGCGATGACCGCCCTGGTAATGTACGGTGAAATGCTGAATCTGATTTCAACGAACAGCACAGAACTGCGGGATGAGGGGATTTCAAGAGAAGAGCTTCTGGATGAGATTGCCTATATCCGGGAACGGCTGGAAAATGATATCGTGATCGAAGACTCCAACCGCGCGCAGCTTTCGGGGAAGTTTGAGGAGGTTATGGAAGCGGCAGAGACGGCCCAAAAGCGGGTGGAAACGGTTTACGCAGTGATAGGAGGAGGGGAGGCATAGGTATGGACGCCAATTTGCAGCAGACGATTTCCATGTACCACACCGGCTTCCTGATTTGTCTGGCCCTGGCGGTGTGTTTCCTGATCGTTTCAGTCATTTTGTTTATAGTATTTAATATCCCAAAGATTATCACCAACCGGACCGGAAGGGCTATGCGCAAGAGTATGAAGGCCATAGAAGAGAAAAACGCAAGGACGGGCCAGCTTCGGCAGAATATCTCCTCGTCTCTTGGCAGACGGAGCCGCCGGCTCTCAGCCAGCCCGATTATCCAGCAGCCTTCTGCGCCAAAGCCGGCGGTTCAGCCGCCGGGGACACCGGTGTCAAAGGATGCATCACCGCAGCCTGGCGAGACGGAACCGGCCGGTACGGACGTTTTGGAGCAGGAGACGGATATACTGGCTGGCGGGGAAATTCCCGGGCCGAATAGGTCACAAGCGGGAGATCCACCTCTGCCGATACGGTTTGTGATTGAAAAACGTGTGATACTTATCCATTCAGATGAGGTTTTATAAAGAAGTGAAAAGTAAAAGGAGTGAAGGTTATGAAAGACAAGATCCCAAAACGGGTTCTTTCTCTTCTGCTGGCAGTTACGCTGGCTTTGTCGGCGGCACTGGTACATTTGCCGGATATGGCAGATGTGTGGGCACAGGAGACAGAAGGAACTGAGGCTTCAGAGACGGATACGACAGCATTAACGGAAGCGCCCGAGACCACGGCGCCAACGGAAGCGCCTGAGACCACGGCGTCAACGGAAGCGCCTGAGACCACGGCATCAACGGAAGCGCCAGAGACCACGGCACCAACGGAAGCGCCCGAGACCACGGCATCAACGGAAGCACCTGAGACCACGGCATCAACGGAAGCACCTGAGACCACGGCACCGACCGAAGCGCCCGAGACTAC
>DVIQ01000036.1 GCA_018711185.1 Candidatus Limivivens intestinipullorum
TGCAGCTCTTCCGGTCCCACGTCCGTCCGGCAGATTCCCCGCCGCTGGGCCTCCGCCAAAAAGGCGCTGGTGGCTTTTGTCAGCACCTCCACCCAGTCGTGCTGGAAATTCGTGTACCGGGTTCCGTCCGAACAGGAGAGCAGCAGGACAAAATCGTCGTGCCGGTCGTAAAGGAAGCGCATCCACCACATCATGTCCGGGCCGTCCATATCCCAGGCTTTGATGAGTTCTGCGTCCGACATGGCGGCCGGGTCACGGTCTCCCCGGGAATGGGCCACCTCGTACAGGTCTTTCACCGTCTGGTCTACCACGGCGCAGAACAAGTCCTCTTTTCCCTTGTACCGTTTATACAGCGCCCCAGTGGTCACACCGGCCCCTTCACAGATGACCTTGAGGGAAGCCTTTTCAAACCCGTTTTCCAGAAATTCTTTCCGGGCGCTCTCAAAAATCCGCGGGTCAATGGAATGATTCGGCACCGCCATTGAGTATCACCTTCTCGCTTGATAATTTAATTATCGATAATTACGTTATCAGTATATCATAAAAGATTTCTATTGTCAAGGGAAAATAACTTGATCCTGATAAATGAGTAGATAATACAGATTCATATCTGCATTCCTTCCGCTTCAAACGCTTTGCCGTTTTCCAGCCGTATAATCCGCTTACAGCTAGTAAGCGTAGAATTCCTATGTGATACAATCAGGAGCATTTTATCCTTGCATTCTTTACGAAGCGTCTGGAGCAATTCTTTTTCATGTAGGACGTCCAGGCTGCTGGTAGGTTCGTCCATAACGATAACGTCAGGGTTCATCAGCATCGTGCGGGCAATCCCTACACGCTGCCGTTCCCCGCCGGATAGGCGCGCTCCCATTTGTCCCATTTGAGTTTCGTAACCATCCGGCAGTGTCCGGATAAATTCTGAAAGTCCAGCCCGGCGGGCCGCTTCCTCTATCTCCTCTCGTGTTGCGTCCGGCCTGCCTAGGGCGATATTTTCTGCAATACTGCCGCTAAAAAGGAAGGTATCCTGTTCCAGCACAGCAATCCGCCGGCGAAGCTCAGTCAATGATATCTGTTCAATGGGAATTCCGTTGATGCGGATCTGTCCGTTTTTAGCATTCCAGAAACGAAGAAGCAGCCGCAGCACGGTCGATTTCCCGATACCGCTTTCTCCCACGATTCCCACCTTTTCACTGCCTGTGACTGCGAGACAAAAGTCTTGCAAAACGGTTTTCGAGGAATTTCCATAAAAAAATCCTACATGATCAAATTCCACTCTGTGGATCGGGCCGCAGGACTTCGGATACTCTGGCTCGGTAATTTCCGGCGGTGTGTCTTCAATGAGAAACAGGCGCTCCGCTGCCGCATAGGTTTCCAACAGGCTGGAAATCACCATCGTCAGAGACTGGGTAGAAGAAAAGGAAGCTGCCGCTACAAAGGAAAGCACTACTGAACCGATTGGGTTCGGCGCACCGGAAGCTGCCAGCCAGGAGGCTGCCGTAATCACCAAAATTCGGGCCAAGTAAACAAAGAAAGTCGGTGCAGACGATACGGTTTGCCGGTGAAGTGTCATTCTATGGGCTGCCCGGTTGATCTCCCGGTTTTTCGCCTGCACTTGTTCCATCCGCCTGGGACCAGATCCGAAAATCTGGATATCTCGCAAGCCGTAAACGCTTTCCAGCACCAGAGATTTCATCTCTCCCAGTCTTGTGCGGTAACGCATCCCCACACCACGGCCGGCTTTGACAGCAATCAGAGGGAATATCACACTGACGATCAGGTAAACTGGGAGCAACACTGCGGCAAATAACGGCTGAAACCAAAGAGCTAGCCCCAGAGTAATACAGGGCAGAAGAATTACTGTAAACATGGGACCGATGGTGTGGGCAAAGAAGAATTCTACCGTTTCAATATCCGAAACGGCAATGTTTAAAATATCACCCTTTTCCCGATCCATCAGGCAGGCGGGGGCCAGCTTCCGGATAGTTTCATACAAATGCACACGCATATTGGCCAGAAGCTTGTACGCCCCCGCATGAGAAACTACGCCTTCGGTATACCGTCCCAGGACAATGAGGACGGCGGAAAGGAACATCAGCCCACCGTACAGCCAGGGGGAACCGCCAACCATCCCCGCACAGGATAATAACAGCATCGCACCGAACCCCATCAAGCCCATTTGAGAAAGATTCCCGATGATACTGGCAAGAGTGGAAACCCATAACGTTTTCTTAACCGGCGCGGCTATATGCAGCAGCCTTTTGGTCATGGCCGGTATGGAATATGAAAACTTCTTATGCATGACGCATCTCCTCCCCCATTTGTTCCAGCTTTGCCTGTTCTTCTACCAGACGGCGGTAAAGTCCGGCTTCTTTCATTAATGCTGTGTGCATGCCACTTTGGGAAATTTGTCCGTTTTCCAGCATATAAATTCTATCCGCGTTTTGGATGGTAGAAAGACGGTGAGAAATAATGATCAGGGTACGGGTTTGCGCAAGCTCATGAATGCAGTTCCAGATTTCCCGTTCACTGTCCATATCCACGTTGGAAGTAGCCTCGTCAAAAATGATATACTCTGCACGGCAGAGCAGAGCCCGGGCAATGCCGATCTTCTGACGCTGACCGCCGGAAAGCTTCCCGCCGGAATCTCCTACTGGGGTCTCCAGTTTTTTCGGTTGGGATAATACCCACTCTTTCAAATGCACCTCCCGAAGAGCTTCGAAAAGTTCTTCATCCGTTGCCTCCGGGGCTGCCATTCGCAGGTTTTCCGCAATCGTGCCGCTGTATAGACTCACCGTCTGCGGTACCATGATAATCCTTCGGCGCAGTTCATCCGGAGTAAAACAGACAACATCCTTTCCTTCCAGCAGGATACGTCCCTGCTCCAGGTCGTAAAACCGCATCAAAAGGGCGGCTATCGTTGATTTCCCGCTTCCGGAAAGCCCCACAAGCGCCGTTACTTTCCCTTTCGGAATGTCCAGGGAAACATCTCTTAATGCAGCCCTCCTGTCCTGATAGCCAAACGAGACATGCTCCAGACGGATTCCATTATATGGGATGTCCTCTTTTGGCAAATCCGGCCGATAAGGGCGGGCTGTATCAATCGCCAGGAGTTTTTCCACCTTATCCGCAGCGGAGACGCCCGCCAGTGCTGAATGGGTGGCATTCATCAGTTGCCGTACCGATCCAAAGAAACCAAAGGACAGCATCAGGATCATCAGCCCGTCAGCAA
>DVIQ01000037.1 GCA_018711185.1 Candidatus Limivivens intestinipullorum
ATAGATGGCCTGCGGCTTCGGTTCCAAAGCAATTACCCCGGCTTCCAGCCGCGACGTTTTAATCATTGCCTGCATGAGAAAATCCAGCTTGTCTAACTGGCTGTCCATCGCCAGAAGAAATTCCCTCTGCTTTTCCGGCGATACATTTTGTTCCAACAAAGTGGCGTCCAGCATTTTCAGGTTTGCAATCGGCGTTTTGACCTGATGGGAGATGTCTGAAATCAATTCCTGCAAGTCGCCCCGTTCCCTTGCAATGCTGCTTTTGCTTTCCCGCAGCACTTCATAGAGCCGGGAAAGCCGGTGGTAGATTTTATAGAACAGGTTTTCTTCCTCTGTGTACTGCGGCGGGGCCTGATTTGCTGACATCATATTGTCAAGCAGCTTGCATAGGGCATCTGAAAACAGCGTTAGTTTCCGGCGCACAAAGACAAGAAAAGCAGCCATGCACCCGGCAACGAAAACCGCATAAAGCAATCCGCAGCATAACGCCAGTATGTTCCTCGTCAAAAAGTATATGGTAAATGGCATGGCGACCGAAAGCAGGAAAAGTGCTGCACACAGAACAAAGCACATTTTATTGACAGAGAGCTTTTCCGTCCTCATTTGTTACCACCCCCAATCCACATATAGCCCATGCCGTAGACGGTTTTAATGTAGGAATGATCCGGATTTTCGATTTTGTTTCGTACCCGGCTGATTGTGGAAGTCAGTGCGTGTTCACCCACAAAGTTCCCGTCAATATCCCATAGCTTTTCCAGCAGCACCTGCCGGGTCAAAACGATCTGCGGATTTTTTGTCAGCACTTTCAAAAGCCGGTATTCCATCGGGGTAAATGAAATGCTTTCCCCGCCCCGCGTTGCGGTCATTTCCGTAAAATTGATAAACAGGTTGCCGTCGTTGTAGAAATCACCGCCAGATTGTTTCCTGATCCGGGCCAGCAATGCGGACACCTTTTTCTGAAATACACTCATGGGGAAAGGCTTTGTCACATAATCATCCGCCCCCAGCTCGTAGCCTTTGAGCATATCGCTTTCCATATCGTTTGCCGTCAGGAAGATTACAGCTGTGTCCGGGTGGCTTTCCTTAATATCCCGGCAAAAATCAAACCCATTGCCATCTGGCAGGTTGATGTCAAGGACAATTAAATCATACTCTTGTTTTCTGCAAAACCGTTCGGCAACGCTTTTCGTCAAGGCAGCCTCTACTTCATAGCCTGCGGCAGACAGGTTATAGCAAAGGGTATTATTCAAAAGGCGGTCATCCTCAACCACTAAAATTCTCATTCGCTCACATCCTTCTTTTCTTTATAGCGTATCAACCAAATGTCACAAAAACCTCACAGAAAAGCAAGTTCTTGAAAAATATTGTACTTCATCTCCTGATCGGTAACAAGTCTACTCCATCTATCATATTCTTCGACCTGCAGCCAAAAATCGGCACATAAAAGCTGCCCTGATTATAAGAAAATTATTATTTTTGAAGGCCTTGGGGATTTCTCCAAAGGCTTCATTGGTCAATTGGATATTTTGCAACACATAGGTAGTTGGGAGGGTATCTCCCTCTGTGTGGGGAAATTTGGCAGCGGCTGTGGTCTTTCCCCCTAGACAGTCTGTCTTGCTTTTTGTATAATAAGGGAGCCTGTCGGTTGGACCGTAAAGCCCAGGTCCGCGCTGTACTGCGTGGGCCGCAAGAAGGTGATTTTGGAGTGCAAGAATCTTATCGCCGCGGGCGATTCCGACTTGACTTTTGCAGGCAATCTTGCAGAGAAGGAGGAGACAGACAAATATGAAATTAAAAAAAATTCTATGCATTCTCGGCCTTGCCGGCTTATTGACGGCAGCCGGCGGATGCGCGGGAAATACAAAAGAGGAGCAGCAGATCCGGGAAACGGATACGTTGACGGAGACGGAGCCGGCGTCCGATACGGAGACTGAGACAGAAACGGAGCCGGCCTCCGATACGGAGGAGGAAACTGCGGACGCGCCATTGGAGGGCGCGGTAAGTGAAGTGCCGGTTCGGATTTACGGAACGATTCAGGAGATCGGAGAGGACACGATTACGGTGGATAATCAGTCGGGGAACTCATCGTCCGGGGAGATTATTTTGAATATTGATCCGGAAAGCACGTATCTTGTGGACGGACAGACGGGCCTGCCCGCCGTGCTGGCGGATGTTGAAGACGGTTATTTTGAAGCGTATCTGGGGCCGGTAATGACCTTGTCCCTTCCCCCGCACACAACGCCGGAAGTGGTGATTGTAAATCTTTCCCAGGAGGATACCGTGCCGCAGTATGTGGTGGCGGCAAAGGATGCCGTGACGGAAAACGGCACCGCGGTTTTGGAGGGAACGGACGGGAGCACCTGGGAAATTCCGGAGAGCGCGGATATCCAGCCATTCCGAACAAGAAATATTGTGACGACAGAGGATATCACAGAGGGAAGGGGCTGCCTGATCTGGCAGAATGAGCAGAAGGAAGTAACGAAGGTGGTTCTGTTTGAGAGCTGATATCCTGCCGGGGGTTTTTACGGCTGACTGCAGAAGGCGATAAATTTTCTCTGAATCGGATTTGAAGAACCTTTTCGGTAGGACAAAGGTTCTTCATTTTATAGGGGAAGATAGAGGATGGAATCGTCCTTAAACTTTCGTTCCGGAAGAATGGAGGAGCCGTACCCGGCTTTTACAAGGGTCAGGAGTACCTGGAAATTTTCGCATATGCAGAGGGCATTCGGCATAAGATGCTGGACCATGCGGTTTTGAAACGCTGCGGCTTTTCAGGGAATCGAGTACGAGTTGCAGGTGATCAGCTTTTCCGTAAAATTGCCGGCCCTCTGCGATAAGTGTGTTTCCTACGCGGAAAACTGGAAACATCAGGCAGAAAAAGTGTTTGACGGGACTTCACAAACCCCCGGCGTTCTGATAGAATGATTCTTAACATATGGACGGAAAAGGGGGTAATTGAGAATGAATATTTGGCACGATATCGACGAGGAGCGGATTTTCCCGACGGATTTTATGGCGGTTATCGAGATTTCCAAGGGAAGCAAGCAGAAGTATGAGCTGGATAAACAGACGGGGATGCTTGCGCTGGACAGGATTTTATTCACGGCCACCCATTATCCTATGAATTATGGATTTATCCCAAGGACCTATGGGGATGACAAAGATCCCCTGGACGTGCTGGTGCTCTGCTCGGAGCCTATTCAGCCCATGACTCTTGTGCGATGCTATCCCATCGGCGTGATGAAGATGGAGGACAGCGGGATGGGAGACGAGAAGATCATCGCCATTCCCTACAGCGATCCCACGTACATGGGCTATACGGACATCAGCGAGCTTCCAAAGCACATCTTTGAGGAGCTGAAGCATTTCTTTACCATTTATAAGAGCCTGGAAGGGAAAAACACAGTGGTGAGTTCCTTTGGCGGGCCCATCGAGGCGGTGGAGATTATCGAGAAATGCATTGAGAATTACCGGAAGAAATTCGTTGAGGGCGTGGAGCCGTAGGGAGAAGACGATGTACCGCATTTTTATTATTGAAGACGATGTTTCCCTGGCGGAAGCCATGAAAAAGCAGATGGAGGCATGGGGCAATGAGGCTGCGTGCGCCATAGATTTCCAGGACATTATCCCCGCGTTTGTGAAGTACGACCCGCATCTGGTTCTGGTGGATATTATGCTGCCGTTTTTCAACGGCTATCACTGGTGCAGTGAAATACGGAAAATTTCCAATGTCCCGGTGGTCTTTATCTCCTCCGCCGCGGACAATATGAACATTGTTATGGCCATGAATATGGGAGGAGACGATTTTATCGCGAAGCCCATCGATCTTGGGGTTATGACGGCGAAAATCCAGGCGCTCCTCCGCCGGGCCTACGACATGGGCGCAAGGATTCCGGTGCTGGAGCACAGGGGCGCGGTGCTGAATCTTGGCGACGCGTCCCTGACTTATCAGGGAAACCGGATGGAGCTGACAAAAAACGATTTCCGCATCCTCCAGACGCTAATGGAAAATAAAGGAAAGGTGGTCAGCCGAGAGACGCTGATGACCAGGCTGTGGCAGATGGACGAATACGTGGAAGAAAATACCCTTACCGTGAATGTGAACCGTCTCCGGAAAAAGCTGGAAGCCGCGGGTCTTCATGAGTTTATCACAACCAGGGTGGGCAGCGGGTATATCATTGAATGAGAGGCGGCGAACATATGAAACGGGAAACCTTGCCCTGGCTTCTTGGCAGGTATGTAAGGCAGTATCGGGCGGCAGCGCTGATGTTTCTTGCTTTTGGCGGCATTTTTGCCCTTGTCTTTTCTCTGTATGATCTAGAAACCGAGGCGGTCTGGTACGCCGGCGGGCTCTGCCTGTTTCTGGCGGCTGTCGTTCTTGGAATCCATTTTCTGTCTTATCGGAGACGCCATCTGGAATACAAGCGCGTTCTGAAAGATATCCAGGTTACATTGGAGGAGCTGCCATCTCCCAGGACTCTCGCCGAAGCGGATCTCCAGGAAATTTTGAAGGAACAGCGGCGGCTGCTGGATACGGCGCTGACGGACTGGCAGCAGGAGCGGCAGGAGAGCATGGATTATTACACCACCTGGGTGCATCAGATTAAGACGCCCATTTCCGTCATGCGGATGACCCTGGACAGCGAGGATACGAAGGAGCATCGGGAGCTTCTGGCCGAGCTGTTCCGGGTGGAACAGTATGTGGAGATGGCCCTGAACTATCTGCGCCTTGGAAGCGGCTCTTCGGACTATGTTTTCCAGGAATACGATCTGGATCCGATTATCCGGCAGGCGATTCACAAATACGCTCCGCAGTTTGTGCGCCGCCGGATTCGTCTCGTCTATGAGCCGGTACGGGTCAAGGTGCTGACGGATGAAAAATGGCTTCTGTTTATCATTGAGCAGATTCTGTCCAATAGCGTAAAATACACCAGAAAAGGGGCGGTGACGATTACCGCCACGCCTGAAGGAGTGCTTACCATTTCCGACACCGGAATCGGAATCGCCCCGGAGGACCTGCCCCGGATTTTTGAAAGGGGCTTTACGGGCTACAACGGACGCGCGGACAAGAAGTCCACAGGGCTTGGACTGTATCTTTGCAGGATGGCCGCGGACCGCCTGCATCATAAGATCAGCGCCGCTTCCGTGCCCGGGAAGGGAACCGCCATTTCCATCGATCTGCGCCGGGAGGCCCTTGAGGTGGAATAAAAGAAAAACATCGAATCCGCAATGTTGCTGTTCACGGACCGCAAGGCCGTAAATAGTAACAAAAGATCTTACAAAAATGTCACATGAACGGCCGGAATGTCACCCGATTCGATGTCGGGATTCCGGCCGTTTTGCTATAATCGTTTTTGCCAGACGGGGATGAACGGATCAGACCCGTGAAAATGGAAATGGCAGAAGGAGGCGTCATTATGGCAATATTAGAGGCGAAATGCCTGAAAAAGATTTATACCACCCGGTTTGGCGGAAATCAGGTCCAGGCCCTGACCAATGTATCCTTTTCCGTGGAGAAGGGGGAATATGTGGCGATCATGGGGGAGTCCGGCTCCGGCAAGACGACTTTGCTGAATATTCTGGCGGCCCTGGACAAGCCCACTGGCGGCGAGGTGCTTTTAGAAGGTCGAAGGCTGGCGGATGTGAAGGAACGGGAAATTTCCGCTTTCCGGCGGGATAACCTGGGCTTTGTGTTCCAGGATTTTAACCTTCTTGACACCTTTACGCTGAAGGACAACATTTTTCTTCCACTGGTACTGGCCGGTAAGGGCTATCAGGAGATGGAGAAGCGTCTGGCTCCCATCGCGGGAAAGCTTGGGATTTCCGGAATTTTAGAGAAATATCCCTACGAGGTTTCCGGAGGACAGAAGCAGCGGACGGCGGTGGCCAGAGCGCTGATTACCAGGCCGAAGCTTGTGCTGGCGGACGAACCCACCGGGGCGCTGGATTCCAAGGCAACGGACGATCTGCTGCGGATCTTCGGCGAGATCAACGGGGAGGGCCAGACGATCCTCATGGTAACCCACTCGGTAAAAGCCGCAAGCCACGCCGGGCGCGTGCTGTTTATCAAAGACGGAGAGGTTTTCCATCAGATTTACCGTGGCAGCCTTACAAACGAGCAGCTGTATCAGAAAATTTCCGATACGCTGACACTTCTGGCGACAGGCGGTGAGCGTTATGAATAAACGGTTTTTCCCAAAGCTGGCAGCAGGTAATATCCGAAAGAACAGCAAAACTTATCTGCCGTATATTCTGACCTGCGTCATAACGGTGGCGGTCTTTTATATCGTGAAATCTCTCTCCCTGAATCCGGGGCTGGAGAGGATGGTGGGGGATGAGACGCTGATCTTCACGATGTCCTTTGGAAGCTGGGTAACAGGCCTGTTTGCCCTAATTTTTTTGTTTTATACCAACAGCTTTCTGATTAAGCGAAGGAAGCAGGAATTTGCCGTGTTTAATATCCTCGGCATGGAGAAGCGTCATCTGGCGAAAACCATGGCCTGGGAAGCCCTGTATGTGGCGCTGATCAGTCTGGCAGGGGGCCTTCTCCTTGGCTTGGCCCTGGATAAAATCATGTTTCTGGCGATTTCCAAGGTCATCGGAGCCGAGATTTCCCTGGGTTTTTTCGTTTCGGAAAAGGCCATTTATACTACGGTTTTCCTTTTCGCGGGGATTTTCCTTCTGATCTTTTTGAACGCCGTGCGCCAGATTCATATGGCGAATCCCGTGGATCTGCTCCGGGAGGGGAGGGCGGGCGACCGGGAGCCAAAGGCGAAATGGCTTACCGCGATTTTGGGCCTTCTCTGTGTGGCCGCCGGATATTATCTGGCGCTGACCGTGGAAAATCCCGTTGCTTCCATAACGGTGTTTTTCGGCGCGGTGATTCTGGTCATCGCGGGAACGTATCTGCTCTTTACCGCGGGCAGCATCGCCCTTTTAAAGCTTCTGCGCAAGAACAAAGGCTATTATTATAAGCCCCGGCATTTTACCAGCGTTTCCGGGCTGATTTACCGGATGAAGCAAAATGCCGTGGGCCTGGCGAATATCTGCGTGCTGTCCACCATTGTTTTGGTGATGATTTCTACCACCAGCTCTATGATGCTGGGGCTGGAGGACATTCTCCATACCCGGTATCCCTATGACTTTGTCCTTTACTCAGACGAGAGCTCCGCTGAGCGCACCCGGGATATGGTGGAAAAAGTTCAAAATCTCCAGACAGAAACAGGACTTTCCGTCACGGATGAGATTCAGTACACGTACCTGGCTTTTGCGGCCGTTGAGGACGGCGATTCCTTCCAGGTGACCCGCAGCGGCTCCCTGATGGTTCTGGACTCCATCCGGAATCTGATCTTTGTCCCGCTGGACGACTACAATGCCGCCATGGGGACGGAGGAAACCTTAGAGGAGGGGGAAATCCTTTTGTATTCCAACCGGAGCGCTTTCCGGTATCCGTCTCTCAAGGTCTTCGATAAGGAATACCGGATAAAGAAAACCCTGGATGAATTTCTGGGGAATGGAATCATCGCGGCTAATGCCTCGGACAGCCAGTTTATCGTGGTGCGGGATATGGAAGAGATGGAAGATCTGCGCAAAAAGCAGAAGGAGGCCCTCGCGGATATCGCCAATGACTTCCGGCATTTTTACGGATTCGATACGGACGCCGGGGAGGAGGAGCAGACTGCCTTTTACCAGGACCTGACGTCTCTGCTTGAGGAGAATGAGTTTCAGGGAAGCGCGGAATCCAAAACCGACGCCAGAGCCGGCTTTGTAGGCCTGTACGGCGGGCTGTTTTTCCTGGGAATCTTCCTGGGCATCCTGTTTATCATGGCAACGGTTCTGATTATCTATTACAAGCAGATCTCCGAGGGCTACGACGACAAGGAGCGGTTTGAGATCATGCAGAAGGTGGGGATGAGCCGCCAGGAGGTGCGCGCAACCATCCGCTCCCAGATTCTGACGGTATTCTTTCTGCCTTTGGTTCTGGCAGGGTGCCATGTGGCGGCGGCCTTTCCGCTGCTGTGCAGAATTCTGGCTCTGCTGAATCTGACGAATACCGGGCTGTATCTGGCCTGCGCGATTGTCTGCTTTCTGGTCTTTACGGCTATGTATGTGTTTATCTATTTGCTGACGGCCAGGACCTATTACCGGATCGTAAGAAGATGAGAAAGCTGGTCATATCTGCGCACATGCCGCGCAGACCGTAAGAACGTGATTCAGGAGGCGTACTATGAAAAAGATATCTGCGATTTTACTGGCGGCCTGTCTGGCGCTCTCTTTGACCTCCTGCGGCAGGACAGAGGATGTCTGGGGCTTTTTAAGCGGCCTGGCCCAATACCTGGGCAGGTCGCAGATCACGAAAAGTGAGGATTTGATCGGTTCCCGGACGCTGGAAAAGGACGCCTATACCGGCGATTATCTGGCCCGGTGCGAGGGAGTGACGGGAAGAGACGTGGTCTTTGGAGGCGGCTCCACAGAAACCCGGAAGCTTCGGGTTTATGGCCGGGTGGACGGGGATTCCCGGAAAGCGGTAATCCGAATCCGCCAGAATGAAGAGGTGACGGAGTTAACACCCCAGAAGGACGGAAGCTTTGATACTCTTTTAAGCTGCCTTGGCGGAGGAAATTATATTATGGTGGATTTTAAGGACTTTGAGGGAACGGTAGAGCTGCACTCGGAATATGCCCGGGAAAAAACAACCGGAACAGAGGCGGAAGAAACGGAAAAAACAAATTCGGAAGAAATACGGGAGGAGGCAAAATCATGAGGAATCGGACAGAAGAGCAAACGGAAGGGATGGACAGCGAATGGAGAAAATTCTCCGCGCGGCGAAGAATCTGCAGGGCTCTCAGCCGTCTGGTAACGATTCTTGGCCTGGCTGCGGCAGGGCTCCTGGTAATTCCGGCGGGAATCCTGTTTCTGCTGATTGTAGGTTTGTGGACAGCCGCTGATCGGCTGTCCAGATCTTTAAACATGGCCGCGGGCTGAGAGAATCAGGAAAGTCAGAGCAAGAAGCAGGGGACTTTCTCAGGCCATGTTTTCCGCCAGAATGCTGATCTGAACGGCCGCGTCCGGATGAATCAGCGCCTGCTGGCGGCGGATCATTGCAAGGCGCGCCGGTTCGTCGTCCAGCAGATCCAAGGCATCCGCCAGATCCTGCCTTGACGTATGGCAGAACCGACTCATGCCGTGTTCGTCAAAAAAGCGCGCGTTGTGGGTTTCGCAGCCGGGAATGGGAGCCACGTGTATGATTGGAATGCCGGATACCGCGGCCTCGGTGGAGGAAAGTCCGCCGGGTTTTGTAACAAACAGGCAGGCTGCCTTCATATAATCCGCGATTTCCGAGGTAAAGCCCATCACCGTGACGCTGGGAAAGGCCTTTTCCATTAATTCTTTGTACAGCTGCTTGTTGGAGCCGCACAGGACAAGCAGTTCTGTGTCTTGACGTTCGGCTATTTCATCCGAAAGAAGCTGTATTACTTTTTTGATTTTCCCGCCGCCCATGCTGCCGCCGGCAGCCAGAACGTATTTTTTACCGGGGTCAAGTCCAAGACGCTCACAGGCTTCCTCCCTGGTTCCTTTTTGGGAAAAACGGCTGCTCACCGGAATGCCCAGAGGGTACAGTTTTTCGGCCGGAAGGCCGCAGCTTACAAAGGATTCTTCCAATTCGGCGCAGGGAATGACGTATGCGTCGCATTCCGTTTCTTCTGTAAAGGGAATGCAGGCGTAATCCGTGGCAATAAAAATCGTCTTTGGAACAGGGAGTCCCTCCCGTTTCATGCCGGTTAAAATCTCCGCCGGAAACAGATGCGGGGCGATGATGACGTCAACGTGATTGCGGCTCAGGTATTCCTGCATGACAGGAACCATGCCGCGGTTTACAAAATAAACAGGGGAGCGCCCGGGCAAATCTCTGTATAACTGTCCTGCCCGGTAAACGGCCCCGAATACGGTGGGCGCTTTTTGAACGGTTTCGATATAAAGGCTGTCGATCCGCTCAGCCAGCCGTTCGCTGCGAAGAGTATAGGGGTTGAACATGGCTGCATGATGGCCGCGTCGTATGAGTTCCGCTGCCACGGCGCTTCCAGCCGCGTTATGTCCGCCGCCTGTCCCGCACGAAAGTATTAAAGCATCCAAATAATTTTACCTCCCATCGGCTCCGGCTTTCCTTGCTGGTATGCAGACGTATGAGAACGGCCCCAGTGATGATAAGAAAACCGAGCGTAATCTCTGGACTTTCGATTTTCCGAAAGATCGCCAAAAGGGAAAACGCATAGGAAAAGATTGTCCGATAAAAATGCGGTGTGATTTTCACTACCGTAGAAAAGGCAATGAAGAAAAACGCCAGAATCCATAAAGAATCCAGCGCGGGATACAGTCCTGCCAGGCTGCCGAAGGTGACCGCGATTCCTTTGCCGCCCTCAAACCGGTAAAAGAGCGGAAAAATATGTCCGATAACCGGCGCCGCGATGACAAGGGCTGCCAGAAACGGATCGGCTTTGCCCGGATGTCCCCAGCGCATAAACAGGAATACCGGCAAAAACCCTTTTAATATGTCAAAGATCAGCGTGAAAAGACCGCACCAGAAACCGCCGTACAGAAAGGCGTTGGCCGTTCCGGGATTGTGGTCGCCGCTTTGAAGAAACATATCTTCTCTGTTAAATATTCCCGCGAATACCCGGGCATATAAAACGCTGCCGGAGAGATATCCCAGACAGATAAAGAATGATGTTTGAAGCATACCGCTTACCTCTTCCCTTAAAGTTTATCTGAATTATGCTAACTGTTCCATCGTTCGTAAGAAACTTTGTTTCAATGGCATTATAATACCACAAACCTCATGAAAATCAAGCACTTCGTTACTGCTTGCGGCCACATCCGCAACAGGTCGGCAGGGCTGAACTGTTATGGATATTATCCCCTGTTCCGGGAAGGGGTTTTGGCGGTTTACAAAGCCATTTGCCTGGGGTATAATACGAAAAACATACGTTCTTGACCGTGATTTTCGATTCCTTTTTGGCGCTCAGGAAAAAGATTTACGGATGCGCCGGCCAGGAGAGACACGGTGGCATGGCGGGAACGCAAGAAGAGATGAGGAGGTGCGAAATGCAGTATATCAGTCATTATTCTTCTCCTTTGGGAGAGATGCTTCTGGCGGCGGACAAAGCCGGACTGACGGGATTATGGTTTGAGGGGCAGAAATATTTTGCGCGTTCACTGGAACAAGAGCATCTGGAACAGGAAATACCGGTTCTGACACAGGCAAAGGAATGGCTGGATCTTTACTTTTCCGGGAAAAGGCCAGATTTCGAGGTTCCCATTCATTTGACGGGGACGGATTTCCAAAATGAGGTATGGGAAATCCTTCGGGCGGTTCCCTATGGACAGACCACGACTTATGGGGAGATCGCGAAAACCCTCGCGGCGCGAAGGGGCCTGGCGCATATGTCTGCCCAGGCGGTGGGCGGCGCAGTGGGGCATAACCCCATATCTGTAATGGTTCCCTGCCACCGGGTGGTGGGAGCCGACGGCAGCCTGACGGGCTATGCCGGAGGAATTGACAAAAAGGAGGCCTTGCTGCGGCTGGAAAGGAGAGGTGCTTTATGAAGCCATTTAAAATCTATTTAATTAATCACAGCCACATCGATGTGGGCTATACGGAGCGTCAGGAGAAAATGACGGTTTACCAGGCGGATTTTATGAGACAGGCGGTGAACTTCGCTTTGTCTGACCGCCAGGAAGCCCGTGATTCGCGGAGCAAATTTGTTAGGTTAGAATCGATGATGGGGTAAACGAAAAAGCAGTTTTGGCATTCCAGTGAACTACCCCTTCGTTTACACCATTTTCGATTTGACCTAATTGAACAAAGTAAGCGTCCGGGTAGCCAGTA
>DVIQ01000038.1 GCA_018711185.1 Candidatus Limivivens intestinipullorum
AAATAATACCAGTAGCCGCGAATCTTTTCCCAGCCGGTAATCATTTCGCCGGTTGCAGTCGAACCATCGTATTTGGTAGCGCCAGAGGGATAAAGGCAGTACCAGTAATTTCCATCCTGATACCAGCCGCCCAACGTGACCTTTTCCCGAGAAGAACCTGTGCCGGAGTACAGATACCATTTGCTTCCTTCCTGTACCCATTCAAACGGTCCGTCATATTTGGCGGTCACATAACCCGGATCTTCCAGTGCAAGCGGAACAATCCCGCCAGCCTCTTCCGGGAAAACGCCTTCGTAATCCGGATATAAGTCCTGGAATTCATCCAGCGTCATTTCCACAAAATTGGGATCAGCACTGGGAATCACATGGTCTGTTGAAACCGGGACTTGTTCCTGCACAATCGGGAAGCCGCTGTAGAATTCTTCTGTATCTGCCGCACTTACCGCAAATACCGACGTCATAAGCAAGGTTGCTGCTGTCAATAAACTGACGATGAATTTGCCTTTTTTCATCTTTGCTTCCATTCCTTTCGTTTCTTTTACTTCAGCGCCTATCGGAATATGTGCCTCTTATGGATGTCCCATCGGAATCACCTCTCTACATATTTACAGACATATAATATCAAATAAAATAATATTTGTCAATAAAAATAGTATTGATTTCAAAAAATATTTGTGTTATAATACAGATAACGAATTTGAATTTGTTGCAATCAAAAGAGGGAAAAAAGTGGCGAAAAAAGAAACTTCCGAAAAAAGAAGCGGGACGCCGGCCAGTATGAAAGAATCCCTGAAAAAGGCGACAACAGAAATGCTGGTGCTTTGCATGCTGCGGCAGCGCCCCATGTATACCTATGAAATGATGCAGGCCATTGAAAAAATGAGCGAAGGGGTTTTGATCTTCAATACCCTTTATCTGGCCATTTACCGTCTGCAAAACAATGGGTATATCCAAGAAGCGGACAAAGTACTGTCTCCGGACAACCGTGTGCGGGTATATTTTTCTGTCACTGAAGAGGGAAACCGATACTTTGAGGATATTAAGAAAGAATATCAGCTCATCACATCGGTAATTGATGGAATTTTATCTCAAGACGGAAAAATGTTGGAAGAGGAGGACAGCTAAGGGTGTTTCATGAAGAATTCAAGCGATATTGGAAAAAAGTGGAACAGAACCTCACATGTTCTCGCGTTTCCCGTAAAAAGTTTTACCGGCAGACGCTAGAGGCAGCCGATCGCTTTTTGGCAGAGCAGCCGGAAGTGAATTTTGCTCAGGTGGAGGAATTTCTGGGTTCGCCACAGGAACTTGCGCAGAGTTATCTGGATACTTTGCCTTTGAAAGAAATCTCAACATTTCGCAGGAGATGGCAATGGAGACTGATCGCAGCAATAGCTGTGATTCTTCTTCTGCTATGTGTCGTCATAGGAGTTTGCTTTATGAAAAGGGATGTTGTGGTCATTTCTGTGGAAACGGGAATCATAGATGAAGGTAATATCAGCGTCCCGGAGAGTTTATATGCAGAGGAGTAATGACTATGAAAACAAAAGGAATTTTGGCATTGTTGATGGGCGGTATGATTGCCATTGGGACTGCTTTACCCTGTTCCGCAGCAGAGGCTGGAATCGAGACTACAACAGTAGTCTACCAGCTCGAAAATGGCATTACTGTAGAGGAAACCATCTGGGAAGCAAGCATTTCTACTTTTGCTGCTGAAAGTCAAAAACGTGGCACTGCATACAAAACTTATCGGAGAGGTTCAGACGTCATCGCAACTGTTTCGTTAACTGCCACCTTCTGGTACGATGGCTCAGATTCTGGTGTTGTCAGCACAGATTCTTCCTACTCCGTTTACGATGGTTGGTCATATACAAACGAATCAATTTGGGATAGTGGAAACACGGCTTATTTATCTGCTGAACTTACCAACCTGTTCATTAAGAGTATCGACGTTTCTCTTTCCCTTTCCTGCTCGCCTTCTGGGCAACTCTCTTAAAATCCAATAACCAAACAAGGAACCGATCTTTGGACATCTGGTAATTGTCCAAAGATCGGTTCCTTGCTTATCTTTTCATAAGATGGGGAATCTTTACGGACCCTATCAGGATTCCGACGCCTAACAGAGGCCAAATCAGCCACCCAGCTGAAATATCCTGCAGCATGGAGAGCGGTGAAATTAGGATCAGAAGGGGCCGCACAAACGGCAGCAGAGCGCCGCCTGTCAGTGGCACCGCAAACCAGCCGCTTTGCTCCAGTACCGTAAGCCAGGATAATAACACCGGCGCGAGGAACAGCAGCGCGCCCGCGGCAATTGACGGCAGCGTTTTTTTGAGAAACTGCGCAAGGGAAAGGACCGCTGTCCCCAGCAAAGCGGCGCACAAAAGCTGGTATCCAACGGTAAGCAGGACAACTGTTCCGACGGAGCAGTGCCATGAACGATCCGACATCCCATCTAACGATTGAACCGGCGCCCACCAGTCCATTGCCGGGCTGCAAAAGAAATACGTCAGCCATCTTGGCAGCCAAACCAGTAAAAAGAGCCCGGAGCCATACCCTGCGGCCAGACCGATTTTCGTCCAGTAGAGCCGCCGGTATCCCCTGACCGTGCTGTGGATCAGGGAACTCAGCCCGCTTTCATGATCGTATGCCGTCAGGCCTGTCACCGCAAGGATCAGCAGAACCAGAAAAACAACTGCCCTTTGATGATCCTCCGCCGGCGCAGAGAGAAGATTATCCACCGCAATTTTGTGCAGAATCCGCCCGGATATCCCCCTGCTTTCGAGCTCCTTCAGGCGGGAATACTGTCCCATGATTTGTTCAAACCCGCTTTGAAAGGTGGCGTCGTAGGTGAGTTGCTGGGTTTGCTCCAGATAATCCTCCCGGCTGAGGAGTCCCTGTTCGTACCCCTGCTGCAATATGGCAAACTGGTTGGGAATTTCTTCAAATTTTTTCTGCTCGGACAGCAAAAACGCTTCTTTTTCCGGCGTAAAGGGACCGCTTACCTGTTCGTAATAGTAGAAATAGCACTGATCCGTCCAATTGGATGGGGTATAGGGCGTTGTATGGGTATTGGCGATGCACCAGGTCACTGCCAATATCAGGCAGACCCAGCCTTTTCCGCCGATCATGGATTTATAAAGCTCTTGACGCAGAAGGGAAACTGTCCCGATTTTTCTCTTTTTCCTAATTTGCGGAAGGGAAACTGGCAGTTCCAGGCTCCAGGTTTGGGATACCATGCTTACGACAGTTCCCAAAACGAGAAGGAGAACGGAGACAGCCAGCCACATAGCGGACAGGGATACCGGGATCCCAAAGAAATTGAGGTTTCGGTAAACACAAAGGTCCTGATAAATGTCAAACAGCCCAAAGGGACCCAGGTATTTCCATCCTGCCCATATGGATTGTGACGGAAGAAACCTCCACGCCAAGAACGAGAGAGCGCACATCCCGCAGAAAATCAGTGCCGCCGCTTTTCCGCTTCCAAACAGATAGAAGACCGCCGCACAGATTGCCGTTACCGCGCACACAGCAAGCAGCTTCCCGCCCAGAAACAGCAAGAGATACTGCCATACCGTCAGGGCAAATGCAAGGTTGCGGAACGGGTCCATCGACTGGACATATCGGTTCAAATCACCGAACCCCATGGAAACGGCGCTACAGGCAAGATTGCTGCCGTAAAGCAGGAGCGCGCTTCCGATTCCCGCAAGAAAAAGCGCGGCAAGCTGGCTCACCGTCAGAGCATATCCTCCCCCCGGCGCAGCGCGGATCAGGCGTCGCATCCCCTTCTTTTCCTCTGCGGAGAGCAAAAGGGTGCAGTCAAAAAGCACGAGGAATACTGCCAGAAAATCCGTCAGATAGTACCGGCTGAAAGCGATGAGTCCTTCCGGCGAACCTCCTGCCGCAACCTGTAAACCCTGTAAATGGGCAAAATCCCGTTTTGTCTTTTGAATATTCCGGTAAGCAAAGGAATCTTCCTCTGAAAAAACTCCGATGGCAGACATCCCGTCCGCTCTTTGAGAAATAGAAGCCAGGAAGGCGCGGTAGTTCTCAAGAGATTGATACTGCATCCGGACACGGTCGACCGTTACAAAATACAGATTTGCCTGCTCTACATCCGTCAGGAGAGGGGAATCCTTGTACCGCTCCGAAAATCCGGGGCATTCCTGCTCTGCCTCATCCAGCAGGCTTGTGAAAACCGCTTCGCTCTGTGCGCTGTCCTGATACTGCCGGGCTATCCGCAAGGAGATCTCCGCTTCCGCATATTTCCTGCTGAGGATTTCCAGCGCCTGCTCCTGCGTGTATTGCTGCATCTGAGAAAGAAGCGCCGCTTCCGCCCGGCACAGGGCGTCCCGGTGAAAATCAGCGGGACAGCGCAGCAGGAAAAACAGCAGCAGGTTGCAGCAGAATACAAGGAAAAAAGCTCCCCAAAATATTTTTTTCGACCAGAGTTTTTGGAGTTCAAACGGAAGAAGTCTCATCTCCGCCCCTCCCTCCGATGATCAAACAGAGAAAGGTAGACATCTTCAATTCCGGCCGGAACGGACACCGGCGGACAAGTTGCGTCCGGCAGGACAGGCTCTGTTTCGGAAATCAAGCGGGCTTGTACGATGCCGTTTCGCCCTTCCAGAAGGTTGCTGACCAGATATTGCTCTGAAATTGCGGCCGCCTGCCGCGCCGGGATCCGGACTTCCCAGACCTTTCCGTCCAGCGTGGAGCAAATTTCATCTGGCGTGCCCTGCATGCGCACCTTCCCGTTTCCAAGCAGGATCATTTCTTTTGCGATTCCTGCGACGTCCTGTACCACATGGGTGGCAAGGATGACAATCCGGTTTGTCGAGATCCGGCTGATAAAATTTCGGATATGGATGCGTTCCTGCGGATCCAGGCCCGCGGTTGGTTCATCCAGAATGAGGAGCTGCGGATCTCCCAGAAGCGCCTGCGCGATCAGGACACGCTGCTTCATACCGCCGGAGAAGGTGCCCAGTCGGCGGTTTTGCTGGGCGGTCAGTCCAACGACCTGCAGAACTTGCTCAATTTCCACTGCCGCTTCCTTTTTCGGGATTCCCTTTAGAGCAGCCAAATACCACAAAAAACGGTTTGCAGTAAATTCTTCATAGATTCCCTGATGCTGCGGTGCATATCCAAGCGTCTTGCGGTATGGGAGCGGGATTTTCTGAATTTCCGTGCCATTCCACCGCACTTGCCCGGTATCCGCGCGCAGGCCGCCCGTCAGGATATTCATCAAGGTAGATTTCCCGGCGCCATTGGGTCCCAAAAGTCCGTAAATGCCCGGCGTGAAGCAGAGGGAGACGGAGTCCAGCGCGCGCACCCGACCCCGCCGGTACTGCTTCGTGATATTGACAATTTCCAGCCGCATCCGTCTGCCCCTCCTTTATTCCGCCGTATAGGCAAAGCCCTGCATTGCCTGTTCCGCGTTCATTTCCATCAGCAATATCGGGCTTCCCTCTCCGTCTGCAAAATCTGCCTTTTCGCACAGATACCACTGCAGCAACTTTTCCTCACTTTGACTCTGCTCTGCGTAAAGGAAACAGTGCCGGTCATTGCCGGGGAAGAAATTCCGAACCCCCAGAGTTCCGGTCGGAATGCTGAAAATCTCTTTTTCATCCGCAGAAATAACGCTGAGTTTCTGTTCCTCTGTCGGCCTTGCGTTCTGATGCCAGAAAACGTCGTACTGATACAGGTATTGCGTGTCCCCGTAAAGGCGTGTGCCGGGATGAGGATCCGGAACCAGAACTTCCCGGCGGTTTTTTCCATAAAGATCGGTTTGAAACTGTTCTGTGATCTGCCAAACGTTCTCTTCGTCAAGCTGGGAGGTCTGCCCCAAAAGCCCTTGACTGTACAGGGTATAGATCGTCTGAACTTGCTGATCTGAATCAAACAGCAGCGTCCTCTCGCCGGTCTGAAGGTTGTACTGGTAATCCAGACCGTAGAAACGCTCCTCGGTAAAATAATTGTCAGAGAAGTAGAGCAGCTCCCCCTTGCACAGAAGCGCGCCGATATTGGAATCGATGGTTCCAATATAAAGGATTTCCGGCTCGTTGCTTGAAAAGAGCGGCTTGGAAAGAAGGGCATGGCAGGACTCTCCCCCGTCGCTGACAATTTGTCCCGTGTAATAGAGCGTTCCCCGATGGATAGCAAAGGCAGAGGCGCCGTCTGAAAAGGTCCGGGTGCTTTTTCGTTTCGCTCCATCCAGGGAAACCTGAGTCAGCTCCTTTTCCTGAGTGGACAGTGGTTTGTCGGCAGCTACATACAGATCCCCATCGTAATACTGCAGGAACAGGGGATTGAAGAAGTAGGCGTTGCAGTCCAGAATACGCTCCGGATTCGTCTCGTTTTGATGGAGACACTCCGGCCGACCGCAGAGGACAGAGCTTTGCATGGTTTCCTTGTCCGTATAGCAGAGGTAGAACCCGGTAAAGTAGTAGTACCCATCTTCCGATTCTGTCAACAGGGTATTGCTTCCCATATCGCTGTAAAAATACTGCTGATCCTGCCCTTCTGCATACCCCATGCCGGTAACTGCGCGCTGTCGGCTGCAGGACGGCAGCAGAGCGATAAGGAACATGGCCATAGCAAGTAGAACGATCCGTTTCATGCGCTCCCCCTCCTTTTTCCTCAAGCGGGAAAATGCTCCCGTGCTCCGCCGCAACTGCCGGCACAAGCACCTTTTCCGTTAATTTTATTATACCGTTCCGTTCGTTCTTATTCAACAGGATAAGTCTTACAATTTTCTTACAATTCAGCGAGATGCACAGTAACGGTTCGCTGCCGGCCGTAGGATGGAAGCAGGACGATCAGAGAAATTGCGAAAGTAAACAGACAGAGTCTCTTCATACCCACCCTTTTTCTGCTCAATAGGGGGGCGAATGCTTTTTACATCCGCCCCTCGTGTAACAATTAGGGATGTCAGCCGATACTGGTTGTGTCAGACCAGAAATAGCTTCCGGCTGAAACCTTATGGGATCCTCTTGCGGAGAGGAAGACAGAACCATAGTCAGATGCAGTGGCTGTTGCAGTTACTTTATTGCGATCTCCGCTGCCGCTGTTTCGAGCAGTTCCTGTTCGGTTACCGAATCCCCATTCTAGTGTGACTTCCGTATAGATCGCTGCGGTACCACCGCCATAAGATGTCGAAGCAGTTGCAGCTGCCTTGTTGCCGCTTGTATTATTCAGGCTTCCAGAAACACTGTAGCCATTCAGACTACCGCTCACAGAAGCAGCGTTTACCGCAACAGCCGATGAAATTGCCACTATACCAAGTGTTAAAGAAGCGAGAATCCTTTTCACGATTTTTTTCATAGTATAGACATCCTTTCTGTTGCCAGTTTATCATAACTGTAAATGAACCTTATAATTAGTACATTGGAAACACTCCCTTTTATTTGTTTATACGTATTATATCATATAAATTTATAATTGTCAATAACAACTATTTATATTTTAAAAAACTTTATTTCTCTATTTTCCTTTTTCTACACTTTAAAGCAAGAAGCATCTTTCGTTAAGGATTTCTTTTGAAAGAACCCCATCGCATCCACCTTACTCCCGCCTTCCCGCACCTCGAAGTGCAGGTGATTTCCAGTGGAGTTGCCGGTGCTGCCCACCAGGGCGATGACATCCCCCTGCTCCACCTCCTGCCCGGCTTTCACCAGTACCTCTGAACAGTGGGCGTACAGGGTTTCGTAGGTTTCATCGTGCCGGATTTTCACATAGTAGCCGTAGCTTCCGCCCCAGGAATCGGTGCGGTTTGTGGTAACCACAACCCCGTCCGCCGCGGCTAGGATGGCTGTCCCCTCCGGAGCCGCGATGTCCACTCCGTCATGAAAGGAAACCTCCCCGGTGATGGGATCGGTCCGGTACCCAAAGGGAGAGGTGATGGAAAAATCCCCCGGCAAGGGCCACTCAAAGATCCCGGTCCCTTCCCAGGTGGTTTCCATCTGCTGCCCGCCGCCCATCAGCACGGCAAGGAATATCCCCACACAGCAAATGACCACCACAATCACCACCGCGATCCACCCGCCGGCGGCAATGGCCGCAGCCAAGGATTTGATCCCGGCCGCAGCAGCTTTAACCGCCGCAGCTGTTACTTTTGCCGCCGCCTTGACCCCGGTGACGGTCGCTTTTGCGGCGGCTTTCACCGCCGGGACTGCCAGCTTGACCGTTTTCACCGTCGCTTGCGCGGCCTGCTGTGCGGTTTTGGCTGTGACCTGTGCAGTTTTCACCGTCGATTTCCCGGCCTGTTCCGCTGTCTTGATGGATTTCTGTGCCGTTTTTACGGTGTATTCCGCCGTCTTGACGGAGGACCGGACCGTTTTGGCGGACTGGCGAACAGCCTTGGCGCCGGACTTTGCCGCCTCTCCCACCGATTTTCCCGTTTTCAGGACAGAGCCGGCCTGCGGCCTGGCGGAAGGAACGCTCTTGGGAAGATTCCCGGCTGTATCCGAGCCAATCTTTCCAGCTCTGATGCCGGTATCCCGCAGCGTTTCGGCGGCGCGGGAAAGCGCGCGCTTTTCCCTGACCTTCCGGGCGGTATCCTGAGCCAGCTTCTTCCCGCCGCGCCAGGCCAGGTTCGCTCCTTTCTTTGCGGCGGTTTCCATGCCGGACAGCATCTGGTCCCCGGCGGTATTGGACGGGGCGTTGGAGGTTTCCTCCTTCTGACTGAAAAAAGGCGTTTCCTTCAGTTCGGAAACGCTTTTTTCTTTGGATTTCAGCCACAGGGCTTTCAGGGCGGATTTGGGAACCCTGGCGGCGGTGTCCAGAACCTTGGGATTTCCCTCCGGTTTTGTCTTGATTTCTTTCAGTAAAATTCCCCCTAAGTTGTTAAGCAATGAAATAGATTTGTTCACTCAACTCACAGTTGTATTACGCAGCATTTTTGAAACATCCAGTCGCTTTCATAATTCTGTTGTTGATGATATAATAAAAATGTCAAGAAAAGAGGTGTAGCGAATGATCAATAAAATTCATTTTGGGAAAAGAGTATCCATGTTCAGACGGAAAAAAGGGCTTTCCCAAGCAGAACTTGCGGAATACCTTGGCGTTACAGCACAAGCTGTTTCAAAATGGGAATGCGGCAACGCAATTCCAGACATTGATTTACTGCTGGAATTATCTCATTTATTCAAGGTTATGATCAATGATTTGCTTGAGGATGTGGATTTGCTTTATCAAGTAACAGGCTGTGAAACAGGAACTTCAAAAATAGCTTATTTTGTACCTCAGCAAGAACGGCCCTATAATATTGAGTGGGCAAATGAAATCCGAAACGAAAACTGGATTCAACGGAACTGGGAACATACCAGGAAAGCAAATCCATCTATGGATAAAGTGGGAGAGGAAATTGCATCCTGTGAAGGAATTATCCTGGAAATTGGCGCAGG
This sequence comes from Candidatus Limivivens intestinipullorum, assembly GCA_018711185.1. Classification (GTDB taxonomy): domain Bacteria; phylum Bacillota; class Clostridia; order Lachnospirales; family Lachnospiraceae; genus Limivivens; species Limivivens intestinipullorum. The sequence goes on from DVIQ01000038.1 coordinate 9,399, forward strand.
CCCTGGAGGCGGCTTTATGCCATATGTACTCAAAGCAAACCCCGACGCTACAATTATCATAAACGATCTCTCTCCAACAATTGTCAGTGAATGGAAAGTCTTTCTGGATAAAACATTGGATTCCCCCAATCTCTATTATGCGGCATTTGACTTTTGCAGTATGCCGTTGAAAGAGAATAGTATTGACGTCATTTCGGACGGTGGCGGCATTGGAAACTGTGAAGGTGAAAAATCAAAAGCACTGAAAGAAGCTTATCGAGTGTTAAAGCCAGGAGGGAAACTGATTACTTCAACGGGCTTTGTAACCAAAGAAACTCTCGCAGCATTGCCAGCCGAAGCACAAAAAATTCTTTTGGATAAACGGCCTGATATATTTGAGGATTTATATGAAGACACAGTCCTTGCTGGATTCAGTAAAATTGACAGCACCATCAGCGGATACTGGTATACCGATGACGATGAAAGTACCATCGCGGATTTGGCTCGTTCTCTTGGAGTGAACTTAAAATTTACCAGTTATATCAGGGCCTGTATAAAAGAATAACATGCAAATATAAAAGAACCCAGGCGGCCCTCTGCATTGAAAAACCATTTCTCACCGTTCCCCCGGCTTGGTTGTCATCAACCGGTAAAGCTGAGTGTTCCGGGGGAAGCTGTTCTCGAAGGGCACAATGTTCCCGGCACAGCGGATGAGGCCGCAGCCTGCCGCCACATTGGTGATGTAGGAAAGCTGGGTGTCAGAGATATTCAGGAGCTTGGCAAGCTCGTCCCGGTCGGTGGCAGCTTGGTTCAGCATAACCAAAAACTCCGAGTTTGCCAGCATGAGCCGGGCGGTATCGGACCGGAGCAGTTCCTCCACGTTCTGGGTTAAGCCTGTCACCAGTCCATTGTATTTCCGGATCCGCTTCCACAGCTTGTAGAAAAAGTCGGCGCTGTACTGGTACCGGAAC
>DVIQ01000039.1 GCA_018711185.1 Candidatus Limivivens intestinipullorum
CTGGAAATCCCGGAGGATCAGGTTCGTGAGCACCGGATCTCCATCGGCGTGGAGGAAAACTGGGAGGGCGTCCATGTAAGCGGCACTCCGGACAGCGCGTATTACTATTCCACCTACAACGGCCAGGACAAAAACCCCATCCGCAGCGAAAAGCCAAAGATCATGATTCTGGGCGGCGGCCCCAACCGCATCGGCCAGGGCATCGAATTCGATTACTGCTGCGTACACGCGGCGCTGTCCCTGAAAAAGCTTGGCTTCGAGACCATCATCGTAAACTGCAATCCGGAAACGGTTTCCACGGATTACGATACCTCTGACAAGCTGTATTTTGAGCCCCTGACCCTGGAAGATGTGCTGAGTATCTATAAAAAAGAACAGCCGGTGGGCGTAATTGCCCAGTTTGGAGGACAGACTCCGCTGAACCTGGCTTCCGAGCTTGAGAAAAACGGCGTGAAGATTCTGGGTACGCCCCCCGCGGTCATCGACCTGGCGGAGGACCGGGATTTGTTCCGTGAAATGATGGAGAAGCTTGATATCCCTATGCCGGAATCCGGTATGGCCACCACGGTGGAAGAAGCCCTGGATATCGCCGGAAAAATCGGGTATCCGGTTATGGTGCGTCCTTCCTATGTTCTGGGCGGACGCGGCATGGAGGTGGTCTATGACGATGCGAGCATGGCCGAGTATATGAAAGCGGCTGTGGGCGTGACGCCGGACCGTCCCATCCTCATCGACCGTTTCCTGAATCACGCTCTGGAGTGCGAGGCGGACGCCATCAGCGACGGTACCCATGCCTTTGTTCCGGCGGTTATGGAGCACATCGAGCTGGCCGGCATTCATTCCGGAGATTCCGCGTGCATCATCCCCTCCGTTCATATTTCAGCGGAAAATGTGGAGACCATCAAGGAATATACACGGAAGATCGCGGAGGAAATGCATGTCAGGGGCCTTATGAACATGCAGTACGCCATCGAAAACGGGAAAGTTTACGTTTTGGAGGCCAACCCCAGGGCATCCCGGACCGTTCCCCTGGTATCCAAGGTCTGCAACATCCGCATGGTGCCCCTGGCCGTGGACATCATTACCTCGGATCTGACCGGAAGACCGTCTCCGGTTCCGGAGCTGAAAGAGCCGGAAATCCCCTATTACGGCGTGAAGGAAGCGGTGTTCCCCTTCAATATGTTCCCGGAGGTGGACCCCGTCCTTGGGCCGGAAATGCGCTCCACCGGCGAGGTTCTGGGCCTGTCCCCGTACTACGGCGAAGCCTTCTTCAAGGCGCAGGAAGCCACTCAGACCAGACTGCCTCTTAGCGGAACCGTACTGATCTCCGTAAACCGCCAGGACAAGGCGGAAGTAGTGGAAATCGCCCGAGGCTTCGCTGACTGCGGCTTCCAGATTCTCTCCACGGGAAGGACCTTTGAGCTCATTCAGGAAGACGGAATTCCCGCGAAGCGCGTAAACAAGCTGTACGAAGGACGTCCGAATATCCTGGATATGATTACCAACGGCAAGATCGATCTGATCGTCAATTCGCCCATCGGCAAAGAAAGCGCCCACGACGACAGCTACCTGCGCAAGGCGGCCATTAAGGCAAAGATCCCGTACATGACCACCATCGCCGCGGCGCGGGCTACCTTCAAGGGCATCCGCTACGTGCAGCAGCACGGCAACGGCGAGGTGAAATCCCTGCAGCAGCTTCACAGCGAGATCCGCACAAAGGAAAACTGACCTGCCGGCCAGTTATTCAGCGGATGCCTGCTCGTGGGAGCACGGCGTTCACCCTCCTGGTGTATCGCGCAAAAAGATCCCGTCAGCCTGGGTCTTCCAGGTTAACGGGATCTTCCTGTCTTTGAAGCCACTCTTCCAGCACTTCCCTTAATCCCTCTTTTCTGCTGTCAATTACGCTTAACGCTTCCCTGACATCCGCTTTGGGACATAGCAATGAGAGTAAAAGGGCAAAAGGATTTTTCCTGACAAATCATTTTTATGCAGCCAGGAAGCCAGCGGAGGGGCAATGGTTCCGCACCAGTTGGGCTTTCCGTCTACCATAGTTCCTACTACAACTAAAGGCGTCGGGTACAGCGCCAGCGCATTTCCGATCCGTTTCTTCATGTTCGGTTCCTCCTATCTCAATGCTTCTTTTATGATCCATGGCAGCAATCCACCCATGCTGAACTGTTGCGATCAATGTTCATCTGCCTGTCTGCTGCCCGTGCTGGTCCAGACATGCTGCGCTCCTGAGGCGGCTGCAGTATTTTGCGCCATAACGCCCACAAGCTGATGGGGCACATAGGGTTCCTCCAAATACGCGAGCTCTTCCTGGCTCAGTTTCAGCTCTACGGCTTTCGCCGCTCCTTCAACATGAGAAAATTTCGTGGCGCCGACAACCGGAGCGGTTACCTTAGTCAGAAGCCATGCCAGCGATACCTCCGTCATGCTTACTCCGTGCTTTTGGGCCAGCTCTGCCACCCGATTAATAATCACACTGTCCTGTTCTGCCGTGGCATCATATTTCAGTCTGGCGTAATCGTCCTCCTCCAGCCGTTTGGATGTCTCTCCCGGATGCTTGGAAAGCCTTCCCCCTGCCAGGGAGCTGTACGGCGTCATGGCGATATTGTCCTCCGCGCAAAGCTTCGCCATCTCCCGCTCTTCCTCGCGGAAAATCAGGTTATAATGACTCTGCACGGATACAAACTTTGCGAAACCTTCTTTTTCTGCCAGGGCGTTTGCCTTTGCCAGCTGATAAGCAAAGCAGTTGGAAATGCCGATATAGCGCGCCTTTCCTGCCTGCACCATACGATTCAGTCCGTCTAAAATGTCATAAATAGGCGTCCGGTGATCCCACATATGATAGATATAGAGATCCACGTAATCCATTCCCAGATTTTTCAGGCTCTGGGTTAGCATCTGTTCGATATGCTGCTGACCGCTGACGCCGGCCTGGATTTCCTCATTGGTCCGGGGGAGGAATTTCGTCGCGACTACAACCTTATCCCGGCTGGCGAAGTCGCGCAGCGCCCGGCCAAGATACTGTTCACTGGTGCCGTTTTGATAGCCAATGGCTGTGTCGAAAAAGTTCACGCCCAGTTCCAGACCATGCCGGATAATTTCTCGAGAGTGTTCTTCGTCCAGCGTCCAGCTGTGCTGACCGTTGGAGGCATCCCCAAAGCCCATACATCCCATACAGATTCTTGAAACCGTTAAACCGGAATTGCCCAGTTTCGTATATTCCATGATAATTGATCTCCTTTCCGATTTGCTAACTTCGTTTGCTGCTCGCGGGCCGGAGGACCAGGATTAATAATCCTGCGGATTGTATCCTCCTGTCATGCCGGCTTTTTTGTCTACATTAATTATATAAAGGGGCGTAGCGAATGTCTAATGCCTACATTTTATCTATATCTATACATTTTGCGTATCGTTTTGTTTTTGTAACAGTTCAGCCCTGCTGAACCGTTACTTGTTTTTCGGCAGACCGGCAGTAAATTATTGCGCGGATTATATGGTTATGCTACACTAAAAGTCAAAAAAACCGCAGCAGCCGCCAGATGGACATGCATGCATGTCCGCTTGGCTCGTTGCCCGCGGAAATAAACTAAGGGGGAAAGCAGCATGGAGCTACGGGTACTTCGCTATTTTCTGGCGGCGGCGCAGGAGGAAAATATCACAAAGGCCGCAGAACTTCTGCACATAACGCAGCCGACTTTAAGCAGACAAATCATGGACTTAGAAAAAGAACTGGGCGCCGCGCTGACGACGCGGGGAAAGAACGGTCTTACTTTGACGGATGACGGAATTTTTTTCCGGCAGCGCGCGGAGGAAATCGTGGAACTGGCAGACCGTCTGGAACAAGCCTTTGCTGAACGAAACGCGGAGGTAAGCGGCACTATTTCCATCGGAGCCACGGAAGCTGTTGGGAGCAGATTGTTTGCGAAGCTGATCCGTAAGTTCTCCGAGAGATATCCTCGCGTGCAGTTCCATCTGTATAATGAAATGGCGGACTATATCAAAGATCGCCTGGACAAAGGGCTGATTGACGTGGGACTTCTGCTGGAGCCCGTAGATACCGCGAAATATGACTTTGTCCGCCTTTCCCAGAAAGAAACATGGGGCGTTCTCATGCGGGACGACCATCCTTTGGCTGGACGGGGCTCTGGCAATCCACAGCAGTCCAAATCTGCGTTTTATTCCAATCCGCCCGGAGCATACGACCCGGAGCGTGCTGATATGGAAGAAAAACCAGCTTTTTTCTCCGGTGACCTCGCTGTTTATCCAAGAGGTCAATATGCTTCGCAGGGAGATGAATGAAGCCAGACTCCCGTCAAGACCGTTTCTTCTCGAATTTCTAACGGATCGCGGCAGTTCGGGCATACTGAATCATTTTAGTAAACCAATGCCGTGAACGTGAATTGAATCAGTTTCCATTCTCCATTGTTCTTATGAAAAACTTCCGTTGTGGCAAAATGATGCGTCGTCGGTTTCCCATCAAGCAGCAGGCCGTAATCCACATCGCTGATCACGATTGCCGTATCGCCAAAGTCTTTGACGTCCTGTTTGTTGAGCACGACTTCTGTCGGTTGAAAAATCTTTTCGGAAAACGCGTTCATTTCCTTATCCAGATCGCAATTTCCTCCAATATGCACAAAATAACAAAGAGGATCGCAGACGGAGCGCATGGTTTCCACATCCGCAGCCTCCAGCCCCCGCCAAAATTTTTTTGATAAGTTTAGTACCTGATCCATTTTTAACTCCTCCTTAGGCCTCCTTAATCATGAATCTTGTAATTTTTCAGCAGCATCTCCGCCACCCCGGGAGTCTCCGGATCATGATGTCCTTTTCCGGTATCCAGCGCACGCAATGTTTCCATCTCGTCATCGGTTAGTTTAAAATCGAAAAGATTCAGATTTCCGGCAATTCGATCAGAATGTGTGGACTTTGGAAGAACAAGCAATCCATCTTGTATCTCAAACACGCTTCTTAACACAGAGTGACCGCTTCAGCTTCAATGAGCTGATACGCTCCTCCTCTTTGCCCGCTTTCACCACTGATCTGGCAAAAAAATATCTGGAGACAGAAACCGTCCGCATCGAAATACCCATCTCCGATCCGGAAGCTTCTGTAACTTATTATCTTGTATGTCTGAAAGAATCAAGAAAAAATTTCAGCGCCTTGTTTTCGATGTGCGATTCCTGGCGAGTGCGCTCCGCACCGCTAAAAACGGAATGAGCGTACCGTTGGTATGGAACAAGCGCATAACAGCTCTGCAAATTTTAGAAGATTTTAAATCCTTTTTGTTCATCAAATTGTTATTATATGTGTAAAGTCCTTTACAGTGGAAAGCAGGTGATGAACATAGAAGATTCTATTTTGATAAGGCGCATACAGAATGGAGATCTCGAAGCCTTTGAAACGTTGGTGCGGAAACACTATCAGAATATCTATCAATTTTGTGTTCGTCGCTGCAATGGAGATACGGCGCTTGCCGCCGATTTGACACAGGACACTTTCCTGAAGCTGGTGGAGCATATTCAGCAATACAAACTGACGGGAAAATTTATCAATTTTCTGCTCACGATTGCGGTAAATACCTGCAACAACCTTCAAAAGAAATTCTCCCGACATCGTGGACATGGACACACTCTCTGTCCTTTCAGACGGTCTGAATATTTCGGAAGGGATCCTGCGGCAAGAGGACGCCCGAATCATACAGCAAGCGATTGACCGGCTCCCCGATATGCAAAAAGAGGTTGTTATTTTGCGGTTTTACCATGACAAAAAGCTCAAAGAGATTGCGGCCATTACAGGAGTAAGCCTGCCAACGGCCAAATCGCGGCTGAAGCAAGGGCTTGATAAACTGAAGCGATATTTAGACAAGGAGGATTTTAAGGCATGAAAGATCAGGATCGATATTTTAAGAAACGATTAGGAGCCTATACCGTTGCGCCCGCCGATGAAACGGAGATACAAAAAACCATTTTCGCCGGGAAACAGCTTTTATTGAAAAATCCGGTGCAGGAATTACACTGGTACAGGAGAATTGGCAATCAGTTCCGGTATATATCCCCGCTTTTGTGGCTTTCTCAATTATTGGCGATTGGGCTGTGTATGCTGCTTATCCGTCAAATGGGCAGCGGCGCAGACAGAACCGCTATCCTGTCGGCTATTTCCTTTATTGTGGCATTGCTCGGTGTCATCGGCTTTCCCGAAATATGCAAAAGTTTCTCCTGGCAAATGTGGGAACTGGAACAGAGCTGCAAATATAATCTCCGGCAGATCACAGCCATCAAGCTTTCGATCATTGGGACGGCCGATCTGATTATCATTTTGGCAATTACCCTTTTCACAAGCCTGCAAACGAATTTGCCTATGTGGGAAATGGCCTTGTATTTCTTTGTACCCTTTAACCTGGTCTGTATCGTATCTTTTTTTGCTGCAGGCCTTGCGAGAAAGAAAAACCCGGTATCCCCCATATTTCCCGCAGGCTTTGGGGCTGCCCTTCTTATGCTGTTTTGTATCAATCGGTTTTCCCTATATCAAAGCCTTTCTATTCCGCTTTGGCTTATCCTCTGCTTTGGCACTTTCGCTATTCTCATCTGGAAAGCCGCGCAGTTTATAAAGGGCATGGACGAAGGAGGTTTGGCGATATGCAGCTGACATTAGACCGGCTGACAAAGCGATATGGCAGCAAAATCGCATTAGACCGGATTGACGCAGCTTTTGAGCCGGGGATTTACGGCCTGCTTGGAGCAAATGGCGCGGGCAAAACAACAATGCTGCGGCTGATCTGCGATATAATAAAGCCCACTTCGGGGGAGGTAACCTTTAACGGCACAAATATTCGTGAAATGGGAGAAAGCTATCGCGCTGTCATCGGCTATCTCCCGCAGGACTTTGGGTATTATCCAAACTTTACGGCGATGGATTTTCTCCTTTATATGGCTTCCCTGAAAGGTCTGAACGCCGGATATGCGAAGAAAAAATCTTTAGAGCTCCTTGAAACCGTCAATTTGTCAGAAGTAAAGGACAAAAAAATCAAGACCTTTTCAGGCGGTATGAAACAGCGTTTAGGGATTGCCCAGGCGTTTTTGAACAACCCGCAGATTTTAATTCTTGACGAGCCGACAGCCGGACTTGACCCAAAAGAACGGGTAAAGTTCCGCAACCTGATTCGTTCCTATGCCGAAAAGAAAATTGTGCTCTTGTCTACCCATATTGTTACAGACGTGGAATATATCGCAGATGAAATCCTTGTCATAAAGGACGGTACGCTTCTCAAAAAAGGAACAGAGCGTACTATCATACAGGAAATATCCGGCAAGGTGTGGGAGTGCCGCGTAACAAGGCAGGAAGCGGAGCGGCTGGAAAACCGCTTTACCGTATGCAGCGGCAAACCAGAGAATGGCGAGGCCGTTTTAAGGATTGTTTCAGACAAGAATCCTTGCAATGCAGCGGTATCGGTGCCCCCATGTCTGGAAGATCTGTATTTGTATTACTTTCATGGGGAGGTGTAATCCATGCTCCGTATGATAGGATTTGAGTTCAAAAAGATGTACGCGAACTCGGTTGTGACAGGCTCCCTTGCGGTACTGCTGCTTGTCTGCGTTCTCATTTTGCAAGCGTACTGCTTCAATAGTCCGGCCGCCTCTGTGATCACCCCGGACGGTACACAATTATCCGGCAGAGAAGCGATCACATTTAATCAGCGGATTGCCGAAAAATATTCCGGGGATTTCACTGATGATACGATTGCAAAAATGGTTTCGGATTTTTCAGCAGATTATCCCGGAGAATATGCCGAAATGGCAGAAGGCGGCGCTGTCAGCGCATGGATCCCTTCAAGCTACTTATCCCTTGCCATGTTTATCCCGCCGGCAAATTATGATGAAATTGCGCAGAACACCGCTGCGCATGGAACGACCGTCCTGCCATTGACAAATGCCGGGCTGGTAAGTATCCAAAACTATGAAACGGCGGATGTTGAGGAACCTCTGCAATATGGATATGACGAAAGCTGGGCAGCCTTTTTTTCCGGATTTTGCGGGCAAACCATTGCCATAGCGTTTCCCGCGCTCATTGTTATCCTGATCGCTGTATCCTCCATATTTTCCGGAGAATACAGCGCAAAAATGGACGCCCTTATCTTGGCAACCCGATACGGAAAGAGCCGGCAGATCACAGCAAAGCTGTTTGCCTGCATGATTTTTACGACTGCTGTCATTGGCGGAATGTTCCTTCTCTTTTGCATTGCCTTTGGCGTCCGATATGGCATCCTCGGATGGAACGCAGATATACAGACAAACTTTGGACTTTCCCTTATGGAAGCAGATCTGTCTCTAAATAATCTGCAGCTGATCCTCTTTGGTTTTGGCATCGTATGGTTAGCCGGGATTTTTACAGCAGCGGTTACCGCTATGATTTCATCGCTTACCAGGAGTCCCTTTTCCTCTTTCATCCTGGCTTTTGCGGTCTTCATCGCTCCCTGGGTGATCCGCCGCTTGCTTCCGGAGAGCATTTTGCGCGACCTGATGATTGTTTTTCCCGCAAATGCAGTCAATGCGCATGAGATACTTCTAATGTCTGTTAATGCTCAATCCATTTTCTGCAGTCAGCCTTTTGCACCTGTATTATATCTATGTTTTACGGCTATGACGATTATACTCATTTCCTCCGTAATAGCCTATAAATTCTTTGTAACAGTTCAGCCTTCCGGCTGAACCCACGGGTTTTACACCGGCTAAAATATAGCCGGTGTACCCATGAATAACTTCTTTAAATTCTCAATCAGTCCCATCTTCCTTCTCTTCAGCGTTTCTATGACCGTCAGGATCGCACAGTACATCTCATTTCCGCTCCCTGTTCATCTCATTGAGCAGTTCTATCGTTTTTCCCGACCAGCCGTTCCCTGTCTCTTCCGTATTTTTTCTCAGAAACCGCAGAAGATGTACGTTGCATTCCACGTGATTTCTCAATCCCAGATCGAGACAGCGGAAGCATTTTGATCTCCACATACCTGCCTGTCAAAAGTGTTGCTAAATCTCCCGAAAGCATATACGCATTGGCTTCCGAGTGTAGGCTGTGAAACGCCCAGCTCTTTCGCGGCTGCAGTCAAAGCGATCTTTTTCATTTTTCTGGCCAGCTTATATTGACGAGCCATCGTTTTCCTTACTACTGCTTTAGAATTATCCATGTGCCTTTTTTATTCGAACCTTCACGCTGTATGAATCCATTAGACCTCAATTTCCGAATTGCCCGGCGAACGGTAGACTCAGAAACGCCTAATTGAGAAGCAATGAGTGCCACAGTCAAATTTGGATTTTGTTGAATGGTCTCAAAAACTGCCCAGTCATGTGCGCTAAATTTATCCATGTCCCTATCATTTATCCGGTCATTTATCCGGTCATTTATCCGGTCATTTATCCGGTCATTTATCCGGTCATTTATCCGGTCATTTTCCCGGTCATCTGTTTCAGATCGCACAAAATCCGGATGAAAGAGCAGGGTTGTAGCAAAGTAGGTGCGTTCATCATCTGTTTCAAATAATGGCTCCGGTGATCCATTATTATGCAGAGCATTTCGTATCTTACGGAATCCCGTGTTACGTCCTTCTGTCAGGTGCATCTCTTTCAAAAATTCACCAATCCGACGGTTACGATACCGGCGACTGAACACACGATACTCCCGCAGCCCTTCCTGACTGATGGACCGGTCTGCGCCAGGGTGACTGACAATGATCATTCGGTCCGGTTCTACACGCACTTCAATCGGTTCCCGTACATCATATCCCTTATGGTAGACGGCGTTTGAGAGGGCTTCCTCCACTGCGGCAAATGGTATGTTAAAAAATCTTCTGGCTTCCGCTACACCATCTACTTTAATGATCTGTTCCTGTATAATGCTGTTCTTGATATATAGCAGTGCCTCCCTAATACATAAGCACCGCCAAATGGACATGCAAACATGTCCGCTTGGTTCGTTGCTTGCGGGAATAAAGAATGACACATAATAAGCGGTGCGTCAGCAATCAGAAAGTTCAAACCGCCTGTCCTAGTGGCCGAGCTGGTCGGCTCACAGAACAGGCGGTTTTCTTTAAAGCAGTACAGCCTCATTCATCCTCATCTGTTATTTGCTCTTGCAGCAGTTTTTGCAGCGCTTCTTTGCTGGGCAGCACGGTCTCGTACTTGCTGGCAAAAATCTGCGAATTATTTTCCGGCAAAGTCATTTCCACGACCGCGTTGTTTTTGTCTCTGCAAAGAATGATTCCGATGGTCGGGTTTTCATCCGGCAGCTTTACCTTGCGGTCGTAATAATGCACATACATCTGCATCTGCCCAATGTCCTGATGCTTGAGTTCGCCGATTTTAAGATCAAAGAGGACAAAGCAGCGCAGCAGTCGGTTATAAAAAACCAAATCTACCATGAAATGCTCTTCATCAAAGGTAAAGCGTTCCTGCCGTCCGACAAAGGCAAAGCCTGTTCCCAACTCCAGGAGAAACTGCTGCAAGTGATCGATGATTCGTCTTTCCAGTTCTGTTTCGGAGTAGGAGGGCAATTCCGGCAACCCCAAAAACTCCAATACATACGGGTCCTTCACGGCATCTTTTGAGGCTTCTACCGTTTGTCCTTCCATCGCCAGACGGTAAATCTTATCCTTGTCCGTACTGAGCGCCAGACGCTCATAAAGAGAGCTGTTGTACTGCCGTTTCAGCTCGCTGAGACTCCAATCATTCTTAACCGACTCGATTTCGTAAAAATGCCGTTCCTCGATGTTGTCGATTCGCATAAGCTTCAAGTAGTGCGACCAGCTCAGGTAAAATTTCCGCCCGGTGCTGACAGCGGGAAGATTCTCGAATTGGCTAAACACTGTTTCGCCAATCTGATCCTCGGAGTAAACCTTGTAAAACTGTCGGATATTTTTCAGGTTTCCTACGGAAAAACCTTTCCCGAAGTTCTTAGTCAAATAGGCAGACAGCTCTTTCAAAAGCTGCGTACCGTATGCCGCGCGATTTGCTCCGTGCTGCTCTTCCTCGACAATCATCCTGCCGATCTCAAAATAGGCATAAACCATAGAAAGATTGACAGCCGTCTTCGCATTCTTCCGCGCCCTGGCAAGCACATCGGAAACACCCTTCAGGAAGTCACGGTTAATTGGGTTGATCTCGTTCTTATCCATCGCCGCGCCTCCTTAAATGACTCTGACTCTTTTAAAAATATCATTTGCATCCTCCGGCATAAAAATCCCTCCCATATCACTCCAGATATTATTCGCCCAAAAGTTTCAACGCTCTTTTATACAATGGATCTAATTCGCATCCGCAATTTCCACACTGCTCATCCGCCTGTTTAATAGCCTCTGCCAAAACGCTCTTATCCGTTTGTATTCCATCCAGCCATTGCCGGGCCGGAAGAGCAATTAAATCCCAGTCAGTCCCGGCAAACTTCTCCATAATATCCTTCAATTCTTCCATATTCGCCATATCCGTCACCTCCACCCTTAATTATAGAGAAATACCGCAGCAATGCAATGAGACGGTTTTATTTATTCTATCATATCTTGATCCGCCATTCTACTGAATACTGCCATAAACCGGACCCCGTTTTCCGTATTTTCCATACAAAAGTCAATCCCATGGCGTTCCAGAATCATTTTGGTAATGTAGAGTCCCAGCCCACTGCCGCCGCTGTTCCGGTTCCGGGATTTATCCGGCCGATAGAAGGGTTCGAAGATCTGCTTCAGATCCTCCTCCGGTATATGAACGCCGCTGTTCTCTGCTGAAAATTTCCCATCCTTTAATGAAACCGTAATCCATGCGCCTGCCGGGGAATAGATCACCGCATTGCTCAGCACATTATCCAGGGCCATCTCAAGGAGCCGCCCAGCGCCGCGGTAATGGACTTCCGGCCGGATGTCCATAGTAAGGTGCATCCCCTTATCTTCTATCCGCCCCAGAAATTTCCGGCATGCCCTCTCTGCCATTTGACTCAGATCCAGATCTGAGCAGACAAGCTGAAAAGCATTGCCGCCCATCCGGGCCGCCAGAAGGATCTCCTTTACAATTTTCCCCATATCATCGGTGATTTTAAGGCAATGGCGCAGATATGCATCTCGATCCCTATACTCGCCTACCTGATAGAGCATCCCCTCCATTTCCCCCTTGAGAATGGCGATGGGCGTTTTTAATTCGTGCGATACTGCGGTGAAAAAATCAATCCTCTGTTTTTCCTGCTCTCTCTCCCGCTCAATATCCTGCTGCAGCCTGTCATTGGCGGCCTGCAGACGATCCATCGCGCTGCTTAGCCGCCGGGCCATTTCATTCAGACTTGCTGCCAGTACGCCGATCTCATCCCTTCGATTCACCTGGCATTTCCATGTCATGTCCAGCGTCGTCATCCGTTTTGCCACCGTACAGATACTGACCAGCGGCCTGGAATAATAGTGGGAGCAGATCACCGCGCTGATCAGGGAGATCAGAAGGATCACCGCGGCAATGAAAGGAATCAGCTTCAGGAGCATAGCATAAGACTGGGACACCGCTGCCAGCGACGCATTGGAAACAAGCTGATAGGTCTGCCCGCCCTGCCGGAAGGCTGCCGAACAGCTCATGGAGGGCACCGAGAGGTCCGGATTTTCCATATCGGCATAATTCACGGAAAATACTAGGGTCCCATTGTCATCCATGATCTCCACCGAAGCATGATTGCTTATAGAAAATTCCATGAGACTTTGGGAACCGGCCTCCCAGCCGTTTCTTTCCAGCTCTTCCACCAGATCATAGAAATCGGAAGTCACCTGTCCCTCCAATTCAGAGCGATAATTTCCGGGCAGGAAGATCATCACCATCCCGTAGATGATCATACAGCAGACCACCAGCAGAGCCAGCATGCCAAGAAAGGTTTTTGCCTGAATACTTTCACTGATTTTCCTTCTCAATTTTATACCCCACCCCCCGGATTGTTTCGATATAATCCACGCTCAGCTTTTTCCGGATATTCTTAATATGCGTATTGGCAATCTTCTCATCACCCACATAATCATATCCCCAGATGCTGTTCAGAAGTTGTTCCCGTGTAACCACACGGTTTGTATTTTCAAGAAGGAACTTTAAGATTACAAATTCTCTGGCGGTCAGCGATACGCTTCTCCCGCGCACAAAGACGGAAAAACTGTCCGCATCTAAAATCATCTCTTTATACCGGATCACATGCCTGTCCGGCGCCGTCGTATGCTCTGTCCGGCGCAGAACCGCTTCAATGCGTTTCACCACCACAGGCATTGAGAACGGTTTTGTAATATAATCATCGGCCAAGGCATCAAATCCCTTCATCTGGCTGACATCGTCATCCAGTGCCGTCAGCATGATAACCGGCACACGGCTTTCCCTTCGAATCATCTCGCAGACGGTAAATCCGCTGATCTTTGGAAGCATCAGATCCAGAAGCACCAGATCCGGCTGCTGTTCGCGGAACAGCTCCATGCCCTCCAGACCATCCGCCGCTGAAACGACGTGATATCCTTCATTCTCCAAAAATGCCCTGATCACTCTCCGAATGGACGTTTCGTCCTCTATGACTAAAATCCGTTTTGCCATTTCTTCCACCTCCACCCGCAGCATAGCACAGGAATGTGGAGTTTGGGTGGAGGTGGGATATGGTTACTGCAGCGGAATTTGCTTGTCCTTATTCTAATATTAATTGAGCAATCATTGCGAACACCCAAATGCAGAACAACACACTCTCTGCCTTCGCCAAATAATGTACGGCTTTACTAAATTTTTTTAACGACACAGTCCCACAAATCCGGCGCTGTCCGGGCTGTCCGCCACCAGAACCGCATCGCTGCGGAGGATTTTGTATGCGATCACCAGGTCAGCCCCCGGAAGCGTCAGGTTGACCAACGCGGTCAGCAGGGACACGCTTCCCGGATATACGATCAAAAAGAGAAAGCTTCCGCCGCCCAGCACCATAAATGGAAGGAGCACTCCGGTCAGGTAAGCCCTCGCCGGAAGTACTGCCTTGCAGGAGCACATGGGCAGACCATGGCGGAAGAGAAAGCAAATGTCACCTTTTTCCAATCTTCCCATGATTTTCCATCCCAGACCATGAAGCGCCTCGTGAATTGGCAGACTGACTGCCACGGCAGCCAGGAGGATCATAGTGGTATGATCCAAAAGTATAGCACGGTCTAACAGATAGACTCGGTACATTCCCCCTGCCAGAAGAAGAAATGGCAGGGAAAACAGAACGCCCCGCAGATAGGTTTCTTTTCCCGACAAAGTATGATTCTCCATCCGCCAGCCCTCAGTCTGAAGACTGGCGATGGTTTGTCTTAAAGCTCTCATTCGGCTTTTACCTCCCTGAATGGCAATGCTTTCAGCTCTTCCAGGGTGGCGTCCAGGTTGGTGCGGTGCCAGTTTTCTATTTTCAGAGCGCTGGCGCCCAGGATTCCTGAGCCGAAGCCGCTCATACCTACGGACAATGTACCGGAAGTGCGGAACTCGCTCAGCTCCTTTTGCTGCGTGGAAAGAGAGATCAGCCCATCTTCTGTGTCCAGCTCGATGCGGTAATTCAGCATATCCTCTCTCACTTCCACCCGATGAATACGGTCATAAGGAATCTCAAGCGCCACATCCTTTTTCAGCATAAAAGACATTCTTCCAAAAGGCAGCAGTACCAGTGAGTCCTCGCACATCTGCAGAACAAAGAATTCATTTGAGAAAAAGCGGGTGATTTTCTCGCTCAGGTTAGACGGCGCATACGTCACGATAATCGCGCGTCCTTCCCTGGGGGTATATCCTGCGTCTTTGAGAATTTCATTTACGATTTTTTCGGTTGCCATATTCAACACTCTCCTTTGTTTTTGTTTTGTTGTGCATAGTATAGCAGACCGAAAAGGCGTATGACCGTTTCTTTCGCCAACGGTTCTTTTTGCTTCGCGAATGGAAAAAGCCCGGGGCATCCTGTTTCTCAGATACTCCGGGCTTTTTGTCAAGCCATCTGATATTCACTTTTCGCTTTGCGGGACAAAAGACATGTCTCGCCATTGTCCAGTTCCACAGTCTGCTCCTTGAGACGCACCGACCGGATGCGGGAACGGTTTACAAGAAAGCTCCGATGGCAGCGCCAGAACCCTTCTCCCAGCTGCTGTGCGAAATGGTCCAGGGTACTGTTAAATTCCAGCAGCTCACCGTCCAGATGCAGCCGCAGGGTATGCCGGTATCCCACCGCTTCCAGATATAAAATACTTTCAATGGGAATATGGCGCACGGTATCCAGAATCTTGACGGTACAATAATTTCCCTGACCGGGGCGCGCAGCCTGCATCCGCTCGCGAATGCTTTCCAGACAGCTTTGTACCCGCTGGGTCATAGCGGACCGGTCGCCTTTTACAATATAATCCAGCGCCTCCAGACGCAGCCGGAAGGTTTCAAAGGCCAGGTCGCCGTGCGCCGTAATAAACACAATGAACCCGCGGGGATCATACTGCCGCAGCTTCTGGGCCAGCTCCAGGCCGCTCATTTTTCCCGGAAAGTCAATATCCAGAAAATAGATGGCCGGAACCGAATCCTCTTTTTGCGCTTTCAGCAGATCCTCCGGCGCGTCCAGCGCGCGGACAGGTCCCATATCACTGTCCAGAATCATGATTTGTCCGGCGATGATTTGTTCCAGATTTTTTCTGACTGGCGGTTCATCATCACAGATATACACAGGAATCACTGACATGTCCTCCTTCAATCGGAATTAAGCGGCTGAACGGTTACGCCGGAATATGCAGCTCCTGTACAAACATGCCGTCTTTCAGATAAGTACGGGACGCGCAGCCGCGGTACCTTGCCACGATCCGGCGGTAGCTGGAAAGACCGGTGCCGCGGCCGCTTCCCTTGGTCGTATACCCTTTGCGGGCCAGGGCCGGCAGATCCGGAGTTTTTTCATAGTTATTCGCCACAGCCAGGTACAGTCCCTTTTCTTCCTGCAGCAAGACCACACGGACCTGACCGTTTTGGGCAGGCACGGCTTCTATAGCGTTGTCCAGCAGGATGCCCAGTGCCCGAAGCAAATCGTCCGTATCCATGCTCTGCTCCCTGCGCACCGGTTCCAGCGCCTCCAGTACGCCTTTCACACGCATCTGCCGCATTTTTGCAAGCTTGGCCGCCAGCAGGCTGCGAAGCGGATATAATTCAATGTTGTTTAATCCGTCCATCTGGGCGATCTCACTTCCCAGCTTTTCATCAAAGTAGCTGCTGGTACGCCTCATAAAATCCTGGATTCCGGCCAGATCCCCTTCCTGTGCCTGCAGTGTCAGTCCGGAAAACAGGTTGGTAAAATCATGCCGGAAGGCCCGGATCTCCTGCTGCAGTTCTTCCAGCAGCGCCATGTGAGCCTGCTGCTGCAGGATCGTCTCTTCCTGGGCCCGGATCTTATCCTGTCCGGCTGTGTACATAGCTGCAAACTGGAGAAGGAACAATCCAACCACGATCAAAGCGGAAAAGAAGGTAGCGTATCCGACATCCGGAGTTATATCCGGCGCAATCAGCTGCAGAACCGGCATGGTACACATAAGGGCATAGCAGACCAGAAGCGTCATCCATCCGCGGCCCTTACCCCGGAACATAGCGGAAAAATAGCGTTGAAACTCGGACTTTCTCATGATCAGGGCCGCCAGCCACGCCACCACCACTGTGAGGATGTACGGGATATACAGCCGCACAAAGGCAAGGAAATGCTGCCTGTCGAACAAAGGCGCGTACTCCTCCACTACCTGCACCATCAGCGAATTGGCCGTGTTTGCAATAAATGTGCCCAGTACAGACGCCGACATGGTGTACAGCATCGGCAGCCGGTGTGCCCGCGCCAGCAGACAGGCCGAAATCACTGCCGTTATAGTGTAGCAAACGAGATCAAAAACTGAAGATGTGACCACATCCTCGTTAAATCCCATAAAAGACATGGCGATGGAGATCCCAAGCGTGATCCACTGCACCGCCTCGGCACAAAGGAAAAAAATTCCCAGCGACTTCCAATGAATTTTGCGGCCAAGAATACCGGCAGCCAGGATATACAGCGCCAGAGCCATCAGGCCCATAGTAAATGCCACGGTGCCCAGCCGAAATGCTAAACTCATAATATGATTCCTCGTATCCGATTTTATTTATGCCCCCTTCAGCCATCCCCGGCAATTCCGCGGAAAAATACACGCCAGAGCAGGCTTTATTTGACGGGCTAATCAGTCAGCCCGCGTTTCAAGGCAAAGTTCGTTTCATTGTATCATACTTTGCCGGATATGAAAAGAGAAAGCGTTCAGCCTTGCTGAACCGTAACTTTCTTTTACACTTTGAGCAAATCTAATCTTGTTTCTTTTTTCTCTCCCGATATTTACGGATGAGTTTATTCCGAACAGGAACGCCGACGCCAAGCAAAAGCACGACTGCTAAAATTGTGAAATCCATACGATCCACCTCACATTTCTTTCTTTTTCATAATCCGCACAGAAAACCAGATCGACACAGCATACATAACTGCAGCCAGAACAATGGCAAAAACGATAAGCAGCGCGGGTGAACTGGCAATCGCATGGATCATGGGGGTGCCGGCGGGCAGTTTCGGAAGGAGGAACAACGTCACTAAAAATCCCGCAACCGGAATATACAGAAACACCCGGCCTTTGATCGAGCCAAATTTGTAATATCCGGGAATTTGAAACACCGTATAAAGCGCGAATAAGAACAAGCCGCCAATGGCCGCGCTGATCATGTCGAACAGTGCAACGTTTTCTCCCAATGCCCGCAATACAATCGGCTGTGTGATAAGGGAAACAGCCAAAGCAATCGCTCCGAGCGCAGCGACAAAAAGGTACCGTCCGATTACCATTTCACTTTTCTTTACAGGTAAGATGCCATACAGGCGTTCCATGCTGTTTTTTTCTGTGACGGAAAATGTGTAGCCGGTTGTCATGGCGATAAAGCACATGGCGAAAGAAACGCCTGTCAATATGGAACGATTGACCGCCGCGAAAGCGATGGGGAGAAGCATTGTAAACCCAATCACTTTGCTATATGGTTTTACCAGAGAAAAATCCAGTTTTGCGGCTTTCAGTATATTACTCATACGCTTCCTCCTTCCTGCTTGTAAACACAACAATTTCATCAATGGAAGCCGGTTCAATGTCCAACGCGGCAAATGCGCCGGTATCTTCGGCTTTGACCAGCGCTTCAAAGCCCGTCGGGAAAGTGCGGACACCCACGGCTTTCGAGCGCAGGTTAGCGGACAGTTCCTTTATACCGCCCTTGATGATACGAAACATATCCACAAATTCATCTTTGCTGCCGCTGAAAAAGAGTTCGCCATAGCTGATATAGGTGATATAATCAGCGGCTCGCTCCAAATCGCCGGTGATATGGGTCGAAAACAACACGCTGTGTTCCCCGTCCTCGATGTACTCCGAGAGGATCTGAAGCAATTCATCTCTGGAAACAGGATCAAGGCCGCTGGTGGGTTCATCCAGAATCAGCAGCTTCGCGTCATAGGAGAACGCGCAAGCCAGCATCAGCTTCATTTGCATCCCCTTTGAAAGTTCTTTGACCTTTTTCTCCGGAGCAATATGAAATTTCCGCAGCATTTTGGCAAACCGCTCTGGGTTCCAGTTGGGATAGAAAGCGGAAATGGATTTCCCGGCCTCCGCTGCCTTCCATTCGTCGCTGAAATAATTGGTGTCAAACACAACGCCAAGCTGGGCCTTTGCTTTTTGCTCGTCAGCAATATTGTCCATGCCTATGATTTTGATTTCTCCGCCGTCGCGTTTGAGCATATTCAAAATGAGCTTGATCGTGGTTGTTTTGCCGGAACCGTTCGGCCCGATCAGTCCCATGATATAGCCTTTGGGGAGTGTGAAGGTAATGTTGTGGAGCTGAAAATGATCGAAAGATTTTGACAGATTTTTTACTTCCAAATAATTAGTCATCTATATTCGCCTCCAATAAAATATCTAAAAGATGATGCAGCTCCTCATCCGACAGGTTCGCGATCTTCGCCGCTTTTATCGCTTCTGTTAAGCTGTTTTCCACTTTACAGATTAACTGCTCCTTCATCAGTTCGGAACCGCGGCCAAGCACAAAACAGCCGCGGCCCTGGACATTCTTGACAAATCCCTCCTGTTCCAGCTCCGTATAGGCCCTTGTAACTGTCAGAACACTGATCTTTAAGTCCTTTGCCAAAGTTCGAAGAGAAGGCAATGCTTCTCCCTCTTTTACTTCTCCCGACAGGATAGCGTCTTTGACCTGCTGCTTAATCTGCTCGTAAATCGGTACGCCCGATACATTTGAAATAATCAGCTTCAATCCATCTTCACCCCTCCTGTTTTAAGTGTTATGCTTTTATGCATAACAGTATAACACATATGACGGTTGAAAGCAACACCAGATTTTCCGGACAGCGGCATAAAAATCCCTCCGCTTTATGGAGAATTTCAATACTTTTTCACACAAACTTTTCTCCAAATATCGGATAGGGGAGATTTTACTCTCCCTGTTTACTGTTGGCGTTCCGTGCAGTTATTGGAC
>DVIQ01000040.1 GCA_018711185.1 Candidatus Limivivens intestinipullorum
TCAATTGCCCTGCCTCAGTGATTATACCTCATGATCTGATCTGGTGCATCATGGAAGCCTCAGACACGGTAAGGAACAATAACTTCTGACGGAGAGAGGAATCCCTCCTTCAGTTATTCATTTAGACTTTGCAACTATTAACCTGTAGTCATTATTGACTACACCATTATTATACTAGGGGGAATAAGACGCTTATGGCTCTTTTATATGTAAATGAAAACGGCGCGGTGATTGGTATAGAAGGGAATCAGTGTACTGTAAAATACCAGGACGGAATGAAGAAGTCGATTCCAATAGAGTCCCTGGACGGTGTGACGATTCTGGGGACTGCTCAGGTCACATCAAAGTGTCTGGAGGCGTTTATGAAAAGAGGAATCCCGGCAGCCTATTTTTCAAAAGGCGGGCAGTATTTCGGACGGGTTCAATCCACAGGGCATATTAATACAGCCAGACAGCGCAAGCAGTGCGCGCTTTATGAGACAGCCTTCGGTCTGGAATTGGGAAGGCGTATTTTAAGCGCAAAGGTAAAGAACCAGGCTGTTGTTCTGAAAAGATATGAAAAGAGCAGAGGATTTACTTTGCAGGAAGAACAGAAGATGCTGACCATTTGCCGAAATAAAATTTTGGAAAGCAAATCCATTGCTGAAATGATGGGATATGAAGGACAGGGCGCCAAGTATTATTTCCGAGGACTTTCGAAGTGTATTGACAAGCCGTTCCAATTCGAAGGGCGCAGCAGAAGACCGCCCAGGGATGAGTTTAATTCCATGATCAGCCTCGGATATTCTATTTTGATGAATGAGGTTTATGGGAAAATTGAACTAAAGGGGCTGAATCCATACTTTGGGTTTATCCATCGGGATGCGGAAAAACATCCTACGCTGGCAAGCGATATGATGGAAGAATGGAGAGCAGTGATTGTAGACGCTACCGTGATGAGTATGATAAACGGACATGAGATTCATAAAGAAGACTTTGTGAAAAACCAGGATGAACCCGGATGCTATCTCACAAAAAGAGGATTAAAAATATTTTTAAACAAGCTGGAGAGAAAGCTGCAGACAGAAGTTCGCTATCTGTCTTATCTGGAATACAGTGTCAGCTTTCGGAAAGCGATTTTCTGCCAGATGGAACGTCTGGTAAAGGCAATAGAAATGGGGGACGCTTCGGTTTATGAGCCAATACAAATCCGATGATTTTTTTGATATAGAAGGGATTGCCGACGAGGAATATTATTTTCAAATATCGGATGAAGTAAACGATGAAAGACTCTTTGTTTTGATTATTTATGATATTGTCGATAATAAGCGGCGGGTTAAATTCGCAAAGACCATGCAGGGTTACGGGTTTCGCGTACAGAAATCAGCTTTTGAGGCTATGATTTCAAAAAGAAAATATGAGAAGCTGATTGCGGAAATTCCGGGATTAATCCGAAGCGAGGATAATGTCCGTTTATATAAAATTCGCGGAAGGGGTCAGGTTTACAGCTGGGGACAACAAAAACAACCGGAGGACGAGGACACGGTTATACTGATCTGAATAAGTACGACGGTGAGAACGTTTTGACGCGAGAAGGAATCCATGTGAAAATTTAAAATGGAAAGGAATCGGAATTATGGGAAAGCTCTATTTATTTTCGCCGGTAGGAAATACGGATCCGATCAAGTATCTATATGACGGCTCTATGCTGCATATATGCAGAGTTTATAAGCCGGATGTCGTCTACCTTTATCTGTCAAAGGAAATGTGGGAGAATCATCAGAAGGACAACCGCTATGTCCGAACACTGGAGTTTTTGGGAGAAAAGCTGGGACATTCTTTTGAAATACGGATTATCAAGAGAGAGGAACTGGTCAGTGTTCAGCGGTATGATGTGTTCTATAAAGAATTCAGACAGATCATCGCGGATATCGAAAAAGAAATGAAGCCCGGAGATAAGCTGCTGCTGAATATGGCTTCCGGGACGCCGGCTATGAAAAGCGCTCTGGTGGTCTTGGCTACGCTGGCGGAATACCGCTTTACGCCGATTCAGGTGTCTACACCGAAGAACAAAAGCAATCTGGAATTGGAGGAGAGAAGCGATTATGACGTAGTTGGAAATTGGGAGCTGGATGAAGACAATGCCCCGGATTTTAAAAATCGGTGTGAAGAGGTGGAATGCTTTAACCTGATTACACTGTTGAAGATTGATATGATCAAAAAGCATATTCAGGCTTATGATTATCATGCGGCTTTGGAAATTGCAAGGGAAATTCAGGATCAGATAGATCCTGACGCGTATCGGCTGCTTGTGGCGGCGGACGCCAGGGTAAATCTGGATTGGGATACCATCGAGAAAGCGGCAAAGAAATTCGAAAAGCTTCTGTTTCCCGTGGAAGATATGGAGAAGAGAACGGTTTTTGAATACGCTTTGGGCTTGAAACTGAGGATTCAGAGAGGAGAGTACGCGGATTTTATAAGAGCGATTACACCGGTCGTTATGGACTTGCTGGACGGGATTTGTTTTCAGCACTGCGGATTTCAGGTAAATAAATACTGCGAGGACGGCAAACCCAGGAAATGGTCGAAAGAAAAACTGCGCGGCACGGACGCGGATAAAATTCTGCAAAGCGGATATGGCGGAAATTTTCGCTACGATGTGGTTTATTCTACGCATTTGGATAAAATTATTCAGAAAAAGTGCAGGGATGAAGAGATAAAGAAGGGAGTGAAGGATTTGACTTCCGTGGAAAGGCAAATCCGTAACCTGGCGGCGCATGAAATTGTTTCGATAACGGATAAAAAGATTAAAAAGGAGACGGGAAAAAGCGCAGGGGAAATTATGCGGATTATCCAAATGCTGTGCGCGAAAATTCAGATTAATGAGAATCGCGAAAATTGGAACTCCTATGATATGATGAACCGTCAGATCATAAAGAAGCTGGAACCGGGGAGGTAAAAGAGCATAAGAAAACGCCGCCAAACGAGAAAAGTCGTTTGGCGGCGCTTTTTAGAAGGCGATTCCAACTCCGGAGGAGTGATAGAAATACCGCAAGCTTACTTCTCAACCGCCCGCGTATACTCTTTCAGCCAATCCCGTTCCTCCTCATTCAGATACGGTGAAATCTTCTCGTACACTTCCTTATGGTAAGCGTTCAGAAGCTCCACATCCTTCTCCGTCATGTAAGAGGTGTCGATGGCGTCCAGGTCGATGGGCACGAAGGTGACGAATTCGAAGCGCATGAACTGGCCGTACTGGTTCTTTTCGGCCTTGCGGCAGAGCATCAGGTTTTCCGTGCGGATGCCGTGGCTGCCTTCGATGTAAATGCCGGGCTCATCGGAGGTGAGCATGCCCTCTTCCAGAACGGCGTTGTCCATACGTTCGGGTACGATTCTCCAGCGGATGCCGTTGGGACGCTCATGGACGTTCAGAAGATAGCCTACGCCGTGTCCGGTGCCGTGATTAAAGTCAAGGCCGCGCTCCCAGAAGGCGCCTCTGGCCAGGTAGTCCAGGTTGATTCCGATGCAGCCGTGGAGGAACTTCGCGTTTCCGAGACGAAGGGTTCCCATGGAGGTAACCGTGAAGTGCTCCTTTTCCTCCTGGGTCAGGGGACCAAGGGCGACGGTACGGGTGATGTCCGTGGTGCCCTCGTAATACTGTCCGCCGGAATCCACCAGATACAGGCCTTCGGGCTTGAGCTGAGCGTGATCCTCCGGCGTCGGCTGGTAGTGACACATGGCGGCGTTGGGGCCGTAGGCGGAAATGGTGTCAAAGCTAAGGCCCAGGAAGCCTTCCTGCTCCTGACGCAGGCTGTACAGCTTATCGGAGACAGACAGTTCATCCATGGGGATTTTGCCGATGTTCGTCTTCAGCCAGTAGATGAATTTGGTCACGGCCACGCCGTCTTTGATATGGGCCTTCCGGATATTCTCCATCTCCACCGGGTTCTTGACGGCTTTCAGGGGAGAGGCCGGATTCATCCCATCGATCAGGGTATTCTGTTCTTCCAGGCTCTTGCACAGAGTATAGTTTACGTGGCTTTTCTCCAGAAGGATGGTTTCGCCGTGGAGCTCCTTCGCGTATGTATACACGGAATCATAGGGGTGGATGGCAACGCCCAGACCGTCCAGGTAAGAACGGACTTCGTCGTTTAAGGCAGCTTCCTGGATGAAGAGATGGCATTCCTTCTGGGTAAGAATCAGGTAGGAGAGAACCACCGGGTTGCAGGGAATGTCATTTCCGCGGATGTTCAGCATCCACACAATGTCGTCCAGAGCGGTAAGCACGTGGACGGACGCGCCGCAGGCTTCCATTTTTCCGCGGATTTTCTGAAGCTTGGAGGAAGCGGATTCCCCGGCGTATTTCTCATCGAGAATCCATACCGGCTCGCAGGAAAGGGCCGGGCGGTCGTTCCAGATCTCGCCCACCAAATCTTTATCATAAGAAAAAGCCACGCCCGGAAGCTTTTTGGCCAGTGTTTCTCCCAGAGAATCGTTGACTACCCGGCCGTCGAAAGCCAGAGTCATGCCTTCTTTTATATGAGACTGGAGGTATTCTTCTACGGTGGGAACGCCTTCCTCACCCATCTTCATAAGGGTCACGCCGGTGTCCCTAAGCTGCTTGGCCGCCTGGACAAAGTAACGGCCGTCTGTCCAGAGAAGGGCGTCCTCCCCGGTAATGACAGCGGTTCCGGCGGAACCGGTAAATCCGGTTATATAAGCGCGGCACTTGAAATACGGGCCGACGTATTCCGATTCGTGAAAATCGGATGTGGGCACCAGGCAGGCGTCCACATGGTATTCCTTCATTTTGGCTCTCAGAGCATGAAGTCTTTCTGGTATCATTTTCTGTCACCTCGGTTATTTTATTTCCGCAGGCAGCGAGCCAAGGGGACATGCCTGCATGCCCATTTGGCGGCTGCCGCGGGGGATTGATACGGATTCCCGGAAAGTGCCGGAAACCCGTAAACGGCGGCAATCTGGTCGCTTCCCCTATTCTATCACAGAATCGCTGTTTTCACCATGATTTCTTTTTCGCGAATTTTGTCCCCTACTGTAGTGGTTTACATTCCCGGCACACAACGGTATAATAAAATACAACAGGAAATCGTTTCGGGAAAGGAAGGTTTATGGCAAGAAGTACGGGAATCGGACTGCAGGATTTTGCGGAAATTCAAAAAAAGAATGTTTTTTATGTGGATAAAACGGATTTTATCAGGGAGTGGTGGGAGGCAAAGGATAAAGTAACGCTGATTACGCGGCCCAGAAGATTCGGGAAGACGCTGACCATGAGCATGGTAGAGCAATTTTTTTCAGTGGATTACGCGGGCGTGGATTTCTTTAAAAAAATGAGCATTTGGAAAGAGGAAGAATACCGGCAGCTTCAGGGAACCTATCCGGTAATTTCACTCACATTTTCCTCTGTAAAAGAAAATTCTTTTGCGGAAGCGAAGAAAAAAATCAATAAAATGATCTGGATGCTTTGTCAGCGGTTCCGCTTTTTGGCGGAAAGCGGCTGCCTGAGTCCGGAGGAAAAGCAGGAGTTCGGAAGAATCACGGATCAAATGGCGGACTATGAGGCGTCTTTATCTATTCAGAGACTGTCATACTATCTGTGGAAATATTATGGGAAAAATGTGATTATCCTGCTGGACGAGTATGATACGCCTATGCAGGAAGCATATGTAAAGGGCTATTGGCATGAGCTGACGGATTATATTCGAAATTTATTTAACGAGACGTTTAAAAATAATCCGTATCTGGAAAGAGCCATTATGACCGGGATAACGCGGATTAGCTGGGAATCCATTTTTTCGGATTTAAACCATCTGGAGGTTGTGACAACCACTTCGGAGAAGTACGCGGATAAATTTGTTAGGTTAGAATCGATGATGGGGTAAACGAAAAAGCAGTTTTGGCATTCCAGTGAACTACCCCTTCGTTTACACCATTTTCGATTTGACCTAATTGAACAAAGTAAGCGTCCGGGTAGCCAGTA
>DVIQ01000041.1 GCA_018711185.1 Candidatus Limivivens intestinipullorum
CGGGAGGTGGAGTCTGCCATGATGGCCACGTCATAGCCCATATCACGGTAATATTCGGCCAGGGTGATGCCCGTGTAAATGGACGCCTCACGGGCCGCCACAGGCATGTTTGAGGTATTCGCGATCAGCGCGGTACGGTCCATCAGGGGATTTCCGGTACGGGGGTCCACAAGCTCGGAAAACTCCTCAAGAACCTGGGTCATCTCATTTCCGCGCTCTCCGCAGCCGATGTAGACAATGATGTCGGCGTTGGACCACTTGGCGATCTGGTGCTGGGTCATGGTCTTTCCGGTACCGAAACCGCCGGGAACGGCAGCGGTGCCGCCTTTCGCGATGGGGAACAGGGTATCCAGGATACGCTGACCGGTCAGAAGGGGCTTGCTTGCCGCGAAACGGGCCGCTGTGGGCCTCGGAACACGGATGGGCCATTTCTGTGCCAGAGCTACCGGAATGGTTTTTCCGTCCTTGGTGCTGATGGTCACGATGGTGTCCGTGATCGTGTACTGTCCGTCAGGAACCACTTCGGTTACGGAACCGGTGATTCCGGGAGGAACCATACTGCGGTGTACGATGGCCGGGGATTCCTGGGTTTCCGCGATGACCGTGCCGCCGGAAACCTCGTCTCCCGGACGAACGGTAACATGGACGTCCCAGAGCTTTTTTGTGTCCAGGGAATCTACATTTACGCCGCGGCTGATGTATTTGCCGGACGCTTTGGCGATTTCGCTCAAGGGACGCTCAATGCCATCGAAAATGTTGTTCAGGATACCGGGGCCCAGGAGAACGGAGATGGCGTCGCCGCTGGCTTCCACTGTCTCGCCCGGCCGCAGGCCGGTGGTCTCCTCAAAAACCTGAATGGTGGTGGTGTCCTCGTCCAGGGAAATCACCTCGCCTACCAGGCGCTCATTTCCCACGTACACCATTTCGCCCATCTGAAATCCGGTATTGCCCTTCAGATAGATAACGGGACCATTGATCCCGTAGATAACGCCAGTTCGTGTCATGGATTCACACCTCCGCTAAATGAAAACTCCTCTTTCAGTTCCTCCAGACGGGTCTGGAAAGAATTATCAATGAGGATGTGGCGGGATTCCAGGACTGCTCTGGTGCCGCCCATAAAGGGATAGCTGGAAAGAGAGATCGCGCGGTTGCTGACGGCGCTTAAATTTCTCAGCAGGGACTGGTCATGGGGATCAATATAAATGGTCACCGGCTCGTCACCGGCAACTTCCAGGATCTCGTTTATCTGCTTTTCAAGAAGCTTCGGATACTCCGGCGTGTCCATAAACTCTGCCAGCCGGGACGCGATTTCGATGAAAAGCTTATCCTTTAGTTCTTCGTGTTTTTTGGAAATCTGTCGTTTTATCTCAAGCTGTTCCTTGGAAAGGGCGATATTCATGGAGCGGTTCAGACTTTCGGATTCGGTCTTAATCTCCAGGGCGGCCTCGCGGTCCTTCGCGGCGCACTGCTCGGCCTCGATTTTTGCCAGCGCGGCTTTATGCTCCTCGATTTCTTCCAGACTTTTCTGTCTGGCCTTTTCCACAGCGGCAGCTTCAAAATGATTTAACTTTTCTTCCGTTGTCACAATCTTCACCTTCTTTGTCATGCTGTAGCCGCCCTGCCAGGCCAGACCAGCGTATGCGCGGGCCCGGAAGAACGGCTGTGAAATGTTTGCTATGAAAGTCCGCCGTATGGGCGGCATACAGAGCTGAACGGTTAAAGCTTCAGCCCGATGGCTTCGTTTACATAGGCTGTGATGAAATCCGGCCGCCGTCCAGTACCGTGACGGTCCGGGATCTCCACGATCAGGGGCAGACGCCGATTCAGCTTTACATCGTCCACAATATCCGGAAATTCTCTGCCGAATTTTTCTGTCAGCAGGATAATGCCGATTTCCTTGTCGGCGATGGAGCGCTCCAGAGCGTCCTTTAACTCGGAACGTTCATGGACAACGCAGCCCTCCACCCCCGCCAGACGCATGCCGGTATAAGTGTCTACATTGTCGCTGATTAAGTACATTTTCATAGGTTATCCCACCTTTGCGGGTGAATTAAAGCTGGCCCAGGATCATGAAGGAAATGATCAGACCGTACAGAGCGATACCTTCTGCCATGGCAACGAAGATCATGGACTTACCAAAGATACTGCCGTCCTCGCTGATGGCTCCAAGGGCCGCGCTTGCCGCGCTTGCAACGGCGATACCGCCGCCGATACAGGAAAGACCGGTAACAACGCCCGCGGCGATGTAGCCAAGACCGGTGGAAAGGCCCGCGGCATCCGCAGCGGCTGTCTCAGCGGCCAGAGCGGTGGAGTGGTTCGTGAAAGCCAGTACATTGGCGATCAGCAGGGTGCCGAAGAAGAAGAAAACATTTACCGCGAGGGACGTTTTATAGCGTCCGCGGTTGCGCTCGCCGATAAAAAACGCTCCAAAGGGAACGATGATGCTCAGGATCAGTGCGACGATAGTGATAATGGATGCAATGGTTGACATAAGGATACCTCCTAAAATTGTAAAATGTAGAATGCAGTAGTTATACCCGCAGGGCGTTAGGCCCCGCGTTTGAAGCGTTTCTCAAAAACGGTTACGCTTTTTGCCTGTTTTTGCGGAAGGGCTTGAATTCTCTGCCATCCCCTTTGTAGAACCGGCTGAAAAGCTCGAAGTATTCCAGACGAAGTACCTGGATACCAACGATCAGTCCCTCCATAGCGCATACAAAAATATTGCCCAGGACAATGACAATCCAGTTTGGGGAGCCTCCGTTTTCCGCTCCGGCCAGCATCAGCACAACCTCCATCATGGCGGCGTGGCTGACGGCAAAGGCGCCGATACGGACGAAGGACAGGGTATTTGAGAAGTAAGTCAGCAAAACCTCAAACAGCTCAAAAAAGGTCGTAATGGCAAACATTCCTTTTTCCCTGGGGAAGACGTCCTTTTTCTTCTCCACAAGCTTCGTCAGGGGCTCTTTTAAGCCGATGAGGAGCAGGGGAATCACAAACATAACCACAAGGACCGCGACGGCCGGCGCGTGATGGCCGGTCATCAGAAGGAAGATCACCGTTACAACGGCGCCGTAAAATACAAAGCCAGCGATTCCGTTTGTGTCAAATACGGTGTATCCCACATCGTGATTGCGGATTCCATTGATAATATGGAAGATCATGGTCGCAAGGATCAGGAACATTCCGAATACAATAGCCACCACAAAGACGGTGTTCAGACTTCCGATCATGGGAAGGGTAGTCATGGCTTCCTTGGGGCGCAGCCAGACATGCTGGATCAGCGTGTCCTCAAATCCGAAGAAGCTGCCGTACATGAATCCGAAGAAGGTGGAAAAAACGCCGGCGCAGCTTATGCAGGCCGCCAACTCCATCTTCCGGAACTTGTACAGAAGCGCTCCGCCGATTACCAGGCAGAGACCCTGGCCTACGTCTCCGAACATGGCGCCGAAAATAAAGGCGTAGGTAATGGCCACGAAAATCGTGGGGTCCATTTCATGGTAGGACGGAAGACCATACATCCGCACAAACATTTCAAAGGGCTTGAAGGGCCAGGGATTTTTCAGCTTTGTGGGCGGCTGGTTCAGTATGTTGTTCTCATCGTCCTCGATAATGCAGTAGAGACGGTCGTCATTTGCCACATCCTTTTGGAAGGCGGCGGCGTCCTTTTCCGTCATCCAGCCGCAGAGAATGTAAAATACCTGCTGATCGTCCTTGGTACAGGCCGCCAGCTTTCGCACATCGAAATTCGTGGAAAGAGTGTCCAGCTTATATCTGGCGCTTAAAAGCTTTTCGCGGTTTGTCTCGAGAACGTCCTGCAGCTCCTTCTGGCTGGCGGAAATCTGCGCGGACAGCTCGGAAATCCCTTCGCTGAGCTTTTCCGCGGCTTCTTTGGGCGTACCCTCGTATTCATCCGGAAGGATAAAACGCTCAAAGTGCATGGAGGAATAAACGGCGTCTATTTTCGTGGCCTGCTCGGCGGGGATAAAGTAGATACCCCAGACGTACTGGTCATCGCTGGCACATTTGTAAAAAATCGTGTCCAGATCGTCATAGACGTATTTCTCCAGCTTCTCAAAATATTCATGGGCAATTTTCCCAAAACGGTATTTGATGAACTTAAACTTCAGAATCTCATGGATATTGTAGTCGAAATCCAGAAAGGGCTGGACCTTTCCAAGAGATTCTATCAGCGTGTTCATCTTGGCTTCCAGACTGGAACGTTTTTCATTGATGCCGGTTACCTGCTCTTTGAGCCTGGAAACGGTGTCAATGGCTTCCTCAAGGGTCATATCCGCAGGAGAAAAACCGGTGTCCGGAAGAGAAGCGGCCAGCTCGTTGGCGGCTGTCAGCCAATCGCGGTAGGGGTTGATCTCAATATAAGGCCTCAGCTCCGTGACGGTTTTCAGCTCAGAAAGAGCGTTCTCAAGGTGTATCTCGTACTTGGACAGGTATTTGTCCACTACGCGGTCTATGTCCGCTTTGGGGCCCGTGATATTGAGGAATTTCATTTTCTCAATCACGAACTGCACCTCCTTTGTCAGTACATATAAAAACTAAATATATTTTAAAATCTCCTCTGAGGGGAGACCATAGCGAATGCCTTCAAGAGCTGAAGTTACCCGGTCGATCTCATGCTCCTTTTCGTAAAGATAGCCGATCATGGTGGCGATGGTGTAGGGCTCCTGCTTGGCCAGCCTCGCGTGAACCATATGACGGACGCATGCGTAGGTCTCGGACAGATCCGAAGGATTAAAGCAGGAGAAATGGCGGGCGTAGTAGGTTTTCCTGAGCGCCGCGTAAAACTCCTCTTCCCCGGAGGCCTCCACCAGGCTGCGGATTGTCTCTTTTCTCAGACGGTAGTGCACTGGGATCAGAAGCGCGTAAATCTGTGCCGGCGACAGATGAAATTTCAGCTTGGAGCGGGAGATCCACTGGAGATTCAGCAGATCGTTTTTGGTACCGTATGCCTCCTCAAAGATTTTCAGATCGTCCTTATCCTTCACAGCGGCCTCTCTGCGATCCCAGAGAGATTTAAAATAAAACAGGTCGATGGCCGTTTCGTAATCCCACAGCGAGGGGTTGTCCAGGCCGGAAAGACGCTTTAAAGGTTCATAATAAATGCTTCCCTTCAGATTTTCAACGAATTCTTCCACGGTCCGGCTTGTGGAAATTTTTGCCAGATCAATGTCGGAATGCATCCGGAAAAAGTCCAGGAAGGTATCGATGTCCGGATTCACGTCCCGGTGATCGAAGACCATCCTCATACAGCGCTTAATAAGGGAAGTTTCGTATCGTCCGAAATACAGATCCAGTATTTTGCGCTGTCCGGCAGAAGCGAAGCGGTATAGTTTCTGATAATCCATATATACGGACTTGGTCAGAATGTTTTCAATTTCATTTCTATGCAGGGAACGCTCGTCCCTGTTCGCAAAAAGAAGGCTGTAAGCAGGCTTCTTTTTCAGGTAAACCAGGGCATCCGTAACGGATTTGGTGCCCGACAGTTCCCGGTAGTCGCTGTCGGTCAGAAGGCGGCTTTTCATTGCTCTGATTTTTGTCGTTATGCCGCTGTACTCTAACAGTCTCCCCATAAGTCTACCTCTCTATAAGCCGTGCCATGACCTGATCGACCAGATCTTTGTGGTTCGCCGCGTAATCCTTTTCCAGAGCGTCCAGCTCTTTTAAGGTATCCTGCCGCAGCTTCTCCAGAGATTTCTGTTTCTGTTCCTCCAGCTCTGTCTGAAGTCTGGAAAGCTCTTCCGCAGTTTTCGCATCCACGGCTTCTTTGTATTTCCGTATGCGCTCCTGGGATTGTTCTTCCAGCTCCTTTTTCTGCCGGGCAGTTTCTTCCATAATGTGTACGGCTTCGGTTTCAATCGCCGATAAACGTTTTACTACCTCATCCATCCACATGCCCTCCTCTCGTAAGTTTTCAGCACAGGCAGCCGTTCAGCCCAGGCTGAACGATTGCCGATATAGCATCAAAGGGTCTCGCTTGGGCAAGCGAGACGTTCCTTTGTGCTATTAATTTATCATACTACTTTTTTTTAAAATTTCTATACATATTTTAACAAATTAACGAAAAATTAATCTGCTAAAATTTGTGCAAATATCCTTTCCAACGGCCTGAGCGTACAGCGCGCTCCCGAATCACGTTCTTACGGTCTGCGCGGTATGCGCGCGGATCGTAAGAACGGTTGCTTCGCGGCGGCTGCGGGCCGCATCCAATGTTGACGGGCAGAGAGATACCGGATATAATTGGGAAAAACGCCGCGGCAGACCGACGGAACCCGCGCAGCGGGGTGACGGTAAACGGCAGTTTGGCAGGGGCGATGATTGTGCGCAGCCCCGGGCTGAACGATGATTCCGCGGCTTAAAAAGGAGGAACATTATGCGTCTGAGAAATATACCGGGGGCCCGGGAGACGGTGGCGAACAGTCCCTTTGTGGTACAGGAGCCCTCCACAGTCAGAGGAAGATGGAAAGACGTATTTGGAAATGAGAATCCGATTTTTATTGAGGTGGGAATGGGAAAAGGAAAATTTCTCACAGAACAGGCTCTGAAGAATCCGGATAAAAATTTTGTGGGGATTGAACGGTACACCAGCGTGCTGCTTCGGGCGCTCCAAAAGAGGGAAGCCCTGGAACAGGAGCCCGCGAACCTGCTTTATCTCTGCATCGACGCGAAGGAACTGCCGCAGACCTTCGGACCGGGGGAGGTGGCGGGGATTTACCTGAATTTTTCCGACCCATGGCCCAAGGACCGCCACGCGAAGCGCCGGCTGCCCTCCAGGGAGTTCCTGGCCCGCTACCGGCAGATCCTGCAGCCCGGAGGCCGCGTGGAATTTAAGACGGACAACGAGGCGCTGTTTTCCTTCGCCCTGGAGGAGTGCCGCGAGGCGGGCTGGGAGCTTTTGCTCTGTACCCATGATCTTCACCATGAGCCGGAGCTTGTGAAGGACAACGTCATGACGGAATACGAAGAAAAGTTTTCCTCCATGGGAAATCCCATTCACAAGCTGATTATGCGTCCTGCCGGGTGATTGCGCGCTTTGCGGCTGACTGCGTGTTTGGCCGGTTTTAGCGGATAAAGTTGGTGCGCTGGAAGGCTTCTCTTTCGGGGAGGCCGTATTTTTCTTTCCCAAGCTGGATGCTCTTCATTAAAAAGGTCATATTTTCCGCCAGCGTCCGCATGCCCTGAAGCCCTTCCGCGTCCTGGGAAGCCTCGCCGGGGAACCTTTTCGGGCGGTTTGGAATTATATAATATAGAAGAAATACGGGAGACGGCGCCTATGCGGAGAAGACATGGATTGGGAGAGTGGATTGGCAGGAGAATTTATGAGAGGCGCAGACTGAACCGGCGCCTTATGAATCTGTGCAGAGGACTCCAGGAGGTCTGTCGTTTTCTGAATGGCAAAGACGGAAAGTGACGTCCTCAAGACTGGGATGGCGGCTCTTACGCCCCAAAAGAGGTGTTGTTTTCGATATATACGACTAAAAAGCAGGTACATCGACGGGATTTTATGTAAAAAATATACAAAATGAAAAAAATATGAAAAAAACCTAAAAAAAGGCTTGCATTTTTAAGAAAGATATAATATAATACTTCTTGCGTTGAGGGATTACAAAAAACGAAACGCAAGATAAGAGATGCGCCTTTAGCTCAGTTGGTAGAGCACCTGACTCTTAATCAGGGTGTCCAGGGTTCGAGCCCCTGAAGGCGCATGGAAAGTACCATTTTTGAAGTCATAGGAACTTCGGGGATGGTGCTTTTTTTGTGCGTGAAAATGCGGGGGCTGAGACAGGCTGCGGGTGCGTAAGTGGGTAAAATGTGCGGTTTGGGTTTGAATACACTTGAATACACCGGAGCAGATATTAAATATGCAGGGCTTGTTCGATGAGCCGATTTCGTTCGGCTTCGGATCGCGGTCATAACAGCAGTTTGCCAGGGTTGTCCGCTATCTGAATGACCTACGATTTTTCGGATTGCGTTCAGGACGACGGTCTTGGTATATTCGAAAACTGCTCCCTTTTTTGAAAAAAGTGGTGGAAAGACGTACTTAGGGCTAGCCGCCGCGCTAACGGCTTGGTACAATAGGAGTATCGGAAGAGAAAGGACGTGATATCATGCCATTGCCCGAGGAAAAGACTTATACGATCGAGGACATTTACAGCCTTCCGGAAGGAACCAGGGCGGAGCTTATTGATGGCCGGATTTATTATATGGCTCCAACGAGCAGGACACACCAGGAAATCAGTATGTTTTTAAGTAAAATAATCGCAAATTATATTGACAAAAAGGGTGAAAACTGTAAAATATACGCTGCTCCATTCGCGGTATTCCTCAACAAAGACGATGTAAATTATGTCGAACCGGACATTTCCGTGATCTGCGATTTGTCTAAGCTGGACGATAAGGGCTGCCACGGCGCTCCGGATTGGATCATAGAGATTGTATCGCCTGGGAACCCAGAGCATGACTATTTCACAAAGCTTAATAAATATAAAATAGCAGGTGTTCGGGAATATTGGATTGTTGATCCTGGAAAGAAATGGATTACCGTTTATTTCTTCGAAGATGATATTTGGGGTGAACGTTATCGGTTTTCTGATACCGTTCCGGCAAATATTTATGATGATCTGACGATTGACTTCAGAAAGCTTGCTTTGTAGGATACTTGACTGCTGGCCAAACGGCCTCCGCAGGGTGGCAGCTATGTTACTTTACTTCAAATTTATCCATTTCATCGTTCGTTAAAAAACGCTTTAATCTTGTCAACACGAATACAGTCTGCCATAGAATCATAACCCGCAGATGAATGCACCTTTCAAGGACAGTGTTTCTATGCGGTATTCAAACAGATTTGCGGGTTCGAGCCTCTGAAGGCGCATGGAAAGTACCATTTTTGAAGTTATAGGAACTTCGGGGATGGTGCTTTTTTTGTGCGTGAAAATGCGGGTTAATATGAAAAAGTAGTGTTCTCACTGATTTCATGGTAAAATAGAAGTATCGGAAAAGAAAGGACGTGATATCATGCCATTGCCCGAGGAAAAGACCTATACGATCGAGGACATTTACAGTCTTCCGGAAGGAACCAGGGCGGAGCTTATTGACGGTCGGATTTATTATATGGCCCCGCCAAGTGGAACCCATCAAAAAATTTGTGGTGAACTGCACTACCTGATAAAAGACTATATTCGAAAAAAAGATGGTTCCTGCGAGGTATACGCCGCTCCGTATGCGGTATTCCTCAATAAAGATGATATAAATTATGTGGAGCCTGACCTATCGGTGATCTGCGATCCGTCAAAGCTGGATGACAAAGGCTGTCACGGCGCACCGGACTGGATTATAGAGATTGTATCGCCTGGGAATCCGGAACATGACTATCTCACAAAGCTTAATAAATATTGGCTGGCCGGTGTTCGGGAATACTGGATTGTTGATCCAAGGACAAAATGCATTACGGTGTATTTCTTTGAAACGGGCATCCTGGCTCGTCATTATACATTCAATGACACAGTATCGGCAAATATTTATGAGGATCTGACGATTGACTTTGGCCAGCTTGCATTGTAGGATATTTGGCTGTTGTTGGCTCCGAGAGACGGCAGCGGTTTTGTTCTGCGCTTCTTGTGTAACCATAATTCGCAGACGATTTTAGTAACAGTTCAGCCCAGGTCTGCGCACAAGCTGCGCGGACCGTAAGAACGTGATTCAGGAGTGCAAAATCCCATCGCCGCAGGCGATTTTAAATGGATTTTGCAGGTAACGGTTCAGCAGGGCTGAACTGTTACCGATTTTATATGAAAAGATCGTGTTCACATTGATTTCATGGTAAAATAGGAGCATCGGAAAAGAAAGGATGTGATATTATGGCATTGCCCGAGGAAAAGATCTATACGATCGAGGACATTTACAGCCTTCCGGAAGGAACCAGGGCGGAGCTTATTGATGGCCGGATTTATTATATGGCTCCGCCGAGTGGAACTCATCAAAAAATCAGTATGTTTCTGAGTTATTCCATTACGGATTATATTAGGCAGAAACACGGTTCTTGTGAAGTATACGCGGCTCCGTATGCTGTATTCCTCAACAAAGACGATATAAACTATGTCGAACCGGACATTTCTGTGATCTGCGACCTGTCGAAGCTGGACGACAAGGGATGCCATGGCGCGCCGGACTGGATTATAGAGATTGTATCACCGGGAAACCCAGGACATGATTACCTGACAAAACTTGTAAAATATCAGGAGGCTGGTGTCCGGGAATACTGGATTGTTGACCCAAGGACAAAATGCGTTACGGTGTATTTTTTTGAGGGGGACATTTGGGCGAAACCGTATAGCTTTTCAGATTCAGTCCCGGGAAATATTTATGCTGATCTGACCATTGATTTCGGCCAGCTCGCTTTGTAAAAGATTCCGTGCTGCGATGGGATGACTGCACGCCTGCCGGTACAGGACAATGCTGCCGCGGCGGAAGCGGCCAGTGTCAAAATCAGCTCGAAAAAGGCGACCTTAATCAAAGGCCAGAGCAAGACGCTGAAAATTTCAGGTACAAAGTCGAAAGTTACCTGGAGCAGCAGCAAAAAGTCAGTGGCAACGGTTGACGCAAAGGGGAATGTGAAAGCGGTGGGACCCGGAACAGCAGTCATTACGGCGAAGGCCGGAACAAAATCAGCGAAGTGTACGGTAAACCTGCATACGCCCGCGGGGCAGGCGTACCACCGCCCCGGAAAAGTCTGGCGGGCGTACTTGGCATCCCTGAATGCATGCCGCCTATCCGGCGGCGGACTTTCAGAGTAACGGTAAAAGAAACGAAAGGAAGGTGATTTTATGCGCACACGAATACTCGCGGCAGCGGCAGCCCTGTCTCTGGCTCTGGGCGGCAGTTTTCCGGCATTTGAAACGGAAAAGCCAGCCGGGACAGACGCGCCTCAGGCAGTCCGGGAAATCTTGACAGAGCCTCCAAAGATCCGCCTGTCGGATTCGCTTTCCAGCACCCTCAATTCTTTCTCCGTTTCATCGGGAAACTATGAGTGGTATTGCGGGGATGGAGGAGAGATGCGGGGCGTGATTGCCTGCGGCAGCGCGCCTTTGGACGAAGCGGTGTCAGAAAGCGCGGAAAAATTGGAGGTACCGGAATACAACAGGCTGGACGCGGTTCCCTACCGGCTTTCCGCCGACGTGCAGCCCGATGAAATCACGCTGATCCGATGGGACGCGGCGGATATCGGGAAAACGGAGGCAGAAGCAGAGGAGGAGAAGGTTTATGACGAAGAGCCCTTCCTCCTGGAGCTGAACGGCGGGAAGGTTTACCAGGTAACGGCAGAGTGGAAGGAGGAGAAGCAGGAAGAGAGAGGTTATTACGGAACGGCGGAGTATGTGTTTGTAACAGAGTAAGCCAGCATACGCCCGCGGGGCGACAGCGGCAACCTGACGGATTAGAGGGGCAAAAGGAGGATGACTGTGAAAAAGATTGTGAGAAGAAGTCTGTGGGGAATTTTGGCGGCAGTGCTGATTTTGGACACGCCGCTGATCTGGAGCCCGGGGGAGGACGGGACGGCGGAGGCGGCGTCAAAGTCCGTGTCCATCAGCAGGAAGAAGGCGACGGTGAACAAGGGTTTTACCTATAAGCTGAAGCTGTCTAATGTGCCAAAGGGCTCTAAGGTTGCGTGGAGCTCGTCAAACAAGGCGGTGGCCTCAGTCAAGGCCAGCGGTTCCAGCTGTGTGGTGACAGGGAAAAAGACCGGAAGGACCACGATTACGGCAAAGGTCGGAAGCAAAAAGTATACCTGCAAGGTGACGGTCAAGGCGCAGACGGCGCTGTCGGAGACGTCAAAGTCTCTGGCAAAGGGAAAGACCTTTACACTGACTCTGAAAAATACCGTGCCCGGCACCATTAAGTGGACCTGTTCTTCAAACCAGGTGGTAAAGATCACGAAAAAGAGCCGGAATCAGTACCAGGTTAAGGCTCTGAAGGCCGGTACGGCGTATGTGGTGGCCAGACTGGACGGAAAAGCGTACAAATGCAGGGTTACGGTGAAAAATCCCGTGCCGGCTTTGTCCAGGACGTCCGGCTCCGTTACTTATGGAAAGACGGGAACGGTGACGCTGAACAACGCGGCAAAGACGGTGAAATGGTCTGTGGGGGATTCTTCGATTCTGAAGATTTCCGCAAGCGGAAGCAAAAAGCAGAAGTGTACGGTGAAGGGCCTGAAGGCAGGGAAGACCACGCTGAAGGCGGTCAGCAACGGAAAGACCTACAAATGCACCATTACCGTGAAGGCGGCTTCGAATCCGGTGATCTCCAGGACAGTCCTGAGCCTGACGGAAGGAAAGAGCGCGACGCTGAAAATCACGAAGAACGTCAACAAAGTGACCTGGAAATCTTCGAATAAAAACGTGGCCGTGGTTTCCACGAAAGGCAAGGTGACAGCGAAGGGAGCGGGCACGGCAAAGATCACGGCCTCTGTGGACGGCGTTACCCGGACCTGCAAAGTTACCGTGAAAGCGAAGAAGCCCGCATCCGGAGACTACGACGCGCTGAAATTCCTGGAAAACGGCGACGCCAAAAAGAGCGTGGAGGCAGGCGATGTCTTTTCCATCAGGGTGAACAATAAAATCAAGAGTGTCTCCATTTCGCCGGAGAACATTGTGGCGCAGTCCGATGGAGGATACGACACCTGGCGGTCCTTCACCGCACAGGAACCGGGCAAAGCCAAGATTGTAATTACGGATATTTATAATCAAAAGGTGACGGCGCAGGTGACGGTTACCCAGGAGCTGTATCTGAGGGACTATACGAAAGTAACCCTGACAGGTGTGCGCAGCAATTCTTCGCTTCCGGTTCCGGAGATCGAGAGCATTTATCACAGCGATTCTTATATAGGCGTGATTTGCCCGGGAACCTTTGGGGAATCCGATCCTTATTACGGGTATGAGGCGTATTTAAGCACCTCAAAGGATTTTGACTCCGCCATTCAGATTACCACGGAGGATACCCAGTGGAATCATCTGGGCTACGCGCAGCTGAGTTATTTTTACGCGTATCCCGGGAGAAGCTATTACCTGAAAGTCCGCTCCTACACGGTTGACGGTACGGTGAAAGTCTGCGGGCCATGGAGCACGGTGCGCCGGGTCCAGATGTCGGATCCTTCTGTTAAAAGCAGCAAAAAGGCAGAATATTCCTATGATTTGTTTTTCCTGGATTCCACTGGTACAGATTTGTATGATGGTTCCATACGCGCCCTATACATAAAGACGGACAACCCGGATTCCAGCTCCATCGGAGTTGTATCCGGAGGGAAGAGTGTTTTAGCGAATATTCAGCTAATGAGCGGGGTGCAGTATTACGATGACATCCATTACCTGAAAACCAGCGATTACGATCAACCCCTGAAAAAGGTGGACGGCGGCTATGTGGGTTATCTCAGGTTTGCCAAGCCAGGCAAGTACGACATAGAGATTCGGGAGTATGGTGAGGACGGCTATGTGACGGCCAAAAAGACTACTTGGACGGTTCAGGACTATGAAAAGGCTATGTATGCCTGGGTGGACGGCATTATTGCCGCGCATACTACGGCATCCATGACGCCATTCCAAAAAATGGCGGCGGTATGCAATTACCTGACCACACCGGGGTTGTTTAAATACGTGACCCAGAGCAACGGGAAGAACGTGATTTTGGCATCTATGCCAAATAATCCTTGCTTTGTGACGTACCGCTGGGATTCGGCCACCTCTCCGTCCATGCTGTGCGTATTCGCGGAGCGGATCGGCGGTTTTGACGATATCCACAACTGCTACGGGGATTACCCTGTCGGCAGCTCCGACTGGTCCAATACCCATTATCTGGCCAGACTGACCATCGGGGACGATGTGCGGTATTACGGGGTATGCCCGCTGTCACCGACCGGGGAAATCGGAGATGTGAAGTATATTGATTTCTCGAATACCGCGGCGATGACAGCCGCAGATTGAGACCGGATAAGGAATAGGGCTTGCCGCAGTCTGAAAACCGTCTTCTATGAAGGCGCATCGCGAGGAACACCGCGATGCGCCTCTTTTGAACGATATATCCGCCAGACGGCAGATAAAATCAGGTAAAAGAAAAACCGGAAACCTGATAATACTCAAGTTTCCGGCGCCCCTGCCAAGGAATCGATGCGACAGGATTTGAACCTGCGACCTCTGCGTCCCGAACGCAGCGCTCTACCAAGCTGAGCCACGCATCGTTTCAAGCTTTTATAGTATAGCATCGAAAGTGAAAAAAATCAAGTTAAATTT
Organism: Candidatus Limivivens intestinipullorum; assembly: GCA_018711185.1. GTDB lineage: Bacteria > Bacillota > Clostridia > Lachnospirales > Lachnospiraceae > Limivivens > Limivivens intestinipullorum. Next base: position 14,292 of record DVIQ01000041.1, read on the forward strand.
CAATAATTTTATGTAACAGTTCAGCCTTGCTGAACCGTTACATGCAAAATCCATTTAAAATCGCCTGCGGCGATGGGATTTTGCACTCCTGGATCACGTTCTTACGGTCCGCGCAGCATGTGCGCAGACCTGGGCTGAACTGTTACGGTGTTTGAGCCGCCGCAAATTAGGAATAAATGAAATTCATGAAAGACCGGTTGAGAAATCCTGTAAAATTCGTTATAATCTTAACGTGTAATATGGAAAGAACAGAATGGCTCGGCAAAGCGGAATCGCTGCGGGAAAATGGTATTGCCGTGAACGGCAGCAAATGGCGCGTTCTGCCGCTGCCCTATGATTTCAGGAAAGAGGTACGGTACAGAAATGAAAATTGTATTAGAGAATCTCAGAAAAACCTTTCCGAACCGAAACAAAAAGGTGAGAGAAGACGTGGTCGCCGTGGATAATTTCAGCTTTGAGATACCGGACGGAGAGCTGGTGGGACTTCTGGGACCATCAGGATGCGGAAAGAGCACCACACTGAACCTGATCTGCGGACTGGAAAAGCCCACGGCCGGAAAAATCTTTTTCGGAGACGAGGAGGTTACCAGGCTTCCGCCGGAGAACCGGGGCGTGGGGATGGTTTTTCAGAATTATGCACTATATCCGCATCTGACGGTGAAACAGAATATTCTGTTCCCGCTGCAAAATTTAAAAGGAAAGGACAAGCTTTCCAAGGAAGAGATGGAGAAGCGCATGACAGAGGCCGCCGGGCTGGTGCAAATCGACGAGCTTTTGGAGCGCAGGCCCAGCGAGCTCTCCGGCGGGCAGCAGCAGCGGGTGGCTATCGCCCGGGCACTGGTAAAAATGCCCAGGGTTCTGCTTCTGGACGAGCCTCTTTCGAACCTGGATGCCAGGCTGCGGCTGCAGACCAGGGAGGAAATCCGGAAAATCCAGCGGGCCACCGGGATCACTACGGTGTTCGTAACCCATGACCAGGAGGAAGCCATGAGCATTTCGGACCGGATTGTGGTGATGAGCCGGGGCGTGATTCAGCAGATCGGAAAGCCCCAGGAGGTCTATGACAATCCGGTGAACCTCTTTGTGGCGAAGTTCCTGGGTACGCCTCCCATCAATGTCTTTGAGGGAGCAGTCCGGGGTGAAACGGTATACATTGGCGAGGATGCCGTGCTGCCGGCAAAGGGCGTGCCGGATCAGGAAATTTACCTGGGAATTCGCCCGGAGGGCTTTTTGCTTCAGGAGGATGGGCCCTTGCACTGCAGCCTGGGAGGCGTGGAAGTGATGGGACGGGATATCAGCATCGTGTGTACCCACAAGTGCGCGCCGGGAACGCAGATCCGCGCCATTATCGGGGCGGAAAACGCGGTGGACACGGCCTGTCCTACGGCGCGCTTCGCGGTGAAACCGAACAAAGCGTTTCTGTTTGCCAGGGACACGGAGGAACGAATCCGCCCGGAGGATTAACGCCCAGGCAGGCGCACCCCGGAAAGGGCGAATCCGCGGCCTGAGCGTGCATGACGGAGCGAATCCGCGGCCGGGATGTGTACGGCAAAGCGAATCCGCGGCCGGGACGCCGCGGGAAAAGGAGAAAACGATGGATAAGAAAAATTTTAAGGCGTGGCTGTACCTTTTGCCGGCCATTCTGTTTCTGGGCCTTTTTCTGGTATACCCGCTGATCGACGTGTTTATTTATTCCTTTGAGGAGGGCTATAATTTCGCCTCCCAGACGTACTACGGCGTGGGGCCGTACAATTATTCCTATGTGCTCCACGACACGTATTTTCTGCAGGCGGTGAAAAACACCTTCCTGCTGGTAATCATTACGGTTCCGGTTTCTACGGGGCTGGCCCTTTTGATTTCGGTGGGATTAAGCTCCATCAAGCCCCTTCGGGAGCTGTACCAGACCATTTATTTTCTGCCCTATGTGACGAACACCCTGGCGGTGGGCCTGGTGTTTATGATTCTGTTCCAGAAAACGGAATACACGGACGGACTGGTCAACCTGTTCATCAACTGGTTCGGCGGAGAGTCGGTGGATTTCATCGATGGCCCTTACTGGGCGAAGATGTTCGTGCTCTGCTTTTACACGGTGTGGGTGGTGCTTCCCTTCAAGATTCTGATTCTTACCAGCGCCCTGGCCTCTGTGAATCAGGACTACTACAAGGCGGCCAAGGTGGATGGCACTTCCAGGCTGCGTATTTTCACGCGGATTACCCTGCCGATGATCTCGCCCATGATTTTCTATCTGGTGATTACGGGCTTTATCGGCGCGTTTAAGGCCTACAGCGACGCGGTGGCGCTGTTTGGCACGGACTTGAACGCCGCCGGGATGAACACCATTGTGGGGTATGTCTATGACATGCTTTACGGAGACAGCGGCGGCTATCCGTCCTATGCCTCGGCGGCGGCGATCATCCTGTTCGCCATTGTTTTGACCATCACCTGCATAAACCTGCTGGTGAGCAAGAAACATGTCCATTACTCGTAACAGTTCAGCAAGGCTGAACGGTTGCCATTACTCGTAACCGTACAGTACAGGTTCGCGCCGGGGGCTTCAAAAGGCAGTCGGCGCGTCGGAAAGAAGAAAGTATGGAAAAACACATTGATTATGAGAAAATAGAAAAATCCGCGCGGCTTGGGCGGAATATCCGGAAGGTGCTGGTCTACGCGCTGCTGACATTCTGGGCCGTCATCGTCCTGTTTCCGTTCTACTGGATGATTCTGACCTCTGTAAAGAGCTACGGTTCCTATAACGCGGAGCATGTCCCCACCTTTTACACTTTGGCGCCTACTATGGAGAATTACCTGGACGCCTTCACGGCGGTGCCCCTGGCGCGGTACCTGGGGAATACGGTGCTTTTCGCCGTAATTACAACTGCCATTATGGTGGTGGTGATTACCCTGGCGGCCTTTGCCTTTGCCAGGCTCAAATTCCGGGGAAGAAACCTGTTGTTCACGCTGTTTCTCTCCCTGATGATGATTCCCAATGAACTGGTGATCATCACAAACTTTGTGACGGTCACGAACATGGATCTGCGCAATACTTTTACGGGCCTGATTCTTCCGTCCGTCACCTCAGTGTTCTACATTTATCTGCTGAAGGAGAATTTCGAGCAGGTGCCGGACGAGCTGTACCGGGCTGCGAAGGTGGACGGCACCTCGGATCTGAAGTATCTCTGCAGAGTGCTGATCCCCATTTGCAAGCCGACGCTGATCACCATTGTGATCCTGAAGATCATCGAATGCTGGAACTCCTATGTGTGGCCGCGGCTGATCACGGATGATCCCAATTATTACCTGGTGTCCAATGGCATCCAGGAGATCCGGGAAAATGGCTTTGGCCGGGAGAATATCCCCGCCATGATGGCCGCGGTGGTGGTGATTTCCCTGCCGCTGATTATCCTGTTTCTGCTGTTCCGCAAAAAGATCATGGAGGGCGTTTCAAGAGGAGGTACGAAAGGATGAGAAGCTTTTGGAAAGCCGGGGCGCTGGCGCTGACGGCCGCCGCCTCTCTCTGTTTGTTTACCGGCTGCCACGGGGCCAGGGAAACGACGGCGTTTTCCGTCCCGGAGGAATTTGACACCTCGAAGGATTACGAGATTACCTTCTGGGCAAAAAACGACACGAACATTACCCAGACGGAAATCTATAAGCAGGCCATCGAGGACTTTCAGGAGCTGTATCCGAATATCACGGTGAATCTTCGGCTCTACACGGATTACGGGGATATTTACAATGATGTGATCACGAATATCTCCACCGGAACCACGCCCAACGTGTGCATCACCTATCCGGACCACATCGCCACGTATATGACGGGGCAGAATACGGTGGTACCGCTGGACGAGCTGATGTCCGATGAAAAGTACGGTCTTGGAGGAAGCCAGGTAAACTTTGATTCTCCGGCCGCTGATGAGATCATTCCCCAGTTTCTGGAGGAATGTTCTCTGAACGGACATTATTACGCCCTGCCTTATATGCGTTCCACGGAAGCCTGCTATATCAATAAAACCTATGTGGAGGCCTTGGGATATACGCTGCCGGAAACGCTGACCTGGGACTTTATCTGGGAGGTTTCCGAGGCTGCCACGGCCATGAATGAGGACGGAACCTACCAGGTCAATGGACAGGATGTGATGATTCCCTTTATCTATAAGTCCACCGACAATATGATGATTCAGATGCTCCGCCAGCTTGGCGCCGGCTATTCTACGGACAGCGGGGAAATCCAGCTCTTTAACGATACCACCACGGAACTGCTCAATACCATAGCGGCTCATGTGAAAACGGGTGCCTTCTCCACCTTCAAGATCTCCGGCTATCCCGCGAACTTCCTGAATGCCGGCCAGTGCATTTTCGCCATCGACTCCACAGCCGGAGCGACCTGGATGGGGACTAACGCGCCCCTGTCTGACATCAGCGAGGATTCCCTGGTGGATTTTGAGACAGAGGTCATGATGATTCCCCAGTTTGATCCGGATAATCCCCAGATGATTTCTCAGGGCCCATCGGTCTGCGTCTTTAATAAGACAGACCCCCAGGAGGTTCTGGCTTCCTGGCTATTTGCTCAGTATCTGCTGACCAATGACGTACAGATTGCCTATGCCCGGACAGAGGGCTACATTCCTGTGACCACCAAAGCACAGGAATCCGACGCGTATCAGGACTATCTGTCCAGAGAAGGGGAGGACAACAATGCCTATTACGATGTAAAGATCAAGGCTTCCAAGCTTCTTTTGGACAACATCGGCAATACCTTTACGACTCCGGTGTTCAACGGCTCCACCTCCTTAAGAGACGCGGCCGGACAACTCATCGAAGATGTAACCAAGGCGGTGCGGCGAAAGCAGGAGGTCAGCGACGAATCGATTCAGGCCCTTTACAGCGATGTGACAGATCTGTATCATTTGAATGAGACCGGCGCGGCATCCTCCGGAAAGACGGAATTCGGCCCGCTGCCCTCCACGGCGGTAATCCTTCTGGCATCCCTGGCCGCGGCCTGGGTGTTTATCGGCCTTTACGCCGTTATCACGCGCGGCCGATCGTAATGATAAACGTTCGTAACAGTTCAGTCCAGGTCTGCGTACAAGCTACGCGGACCGTAAGAACGTGATTCAGGAGTGCAAAATTCATTGATTTCCTGTGAAGATCAGGTATAATAAGAATGAGCGCGCGGCTGCTTGGACTTCCGGGCGCGGCGTGAAAACATATTATTTATTTTTTAGGAGGCTTATTATGAAAAAACCGATTGCATTGATGGTAACCCTTTCCATGGCCCTGGCGTTTTCCGGCTCCGTAATGGCGGAGGAGACAACGGAAACCGCGTCTGAGGCGGTAACAGAGGCCGGAACGGAAGCAGCTGAGACAGAAGCAGCTGAGACAGAAGCGGCTTCTGAGGAGGAGACAGAATCCGCGTCTGAGGCTCAGACAGAATCAGAGTCCCAGGAAGAAAAATCTGAGGGCGTTATGTACTACGCGGACTACGTGGCAGCAGACATTGACACAGAGGTTGTGATCGAGACTTACGTTCAGGCAAAGCAGTCCTGGTGGGAGGATCAGGCTACGGTCTATACCCAGGACAGAGACGGCGCTTATTTCTTATACAACATGGCCTGCTCTGAGGAGGACTACGAAAAGCTGGTTCCCGGAACTAAGATCAAGGTAACAGGCTATAAATCCGAATGGTCCGGTGAGGTGGAAATCATCGACGCGACCTTTGAATTTGTGGAGGACGGCGACGAGTACATCGCTCCCATCACAGATGTTACGGATTTGCTGGGAACGGACGAGCTTATCGACCATCAGAATCAGTACGTGGAGTTTAAGGGCCTGACGGTGGAAGCTGCTGGCCAGGATGCGGACGGAAATGACGTGGCTTTCCTGTATAACTGGGACGGCTCCGGCACCGACGGCGACGACCTGTACTTCAACGCTTCTCTGAATGGCGAGACCTATACCTTTACGGTAGAGTCCTATCTCTGTGACAACACCACGGATGTTTATGCCGCTGTAAAAGAGCTGGAGATCGGACAGACCGTAGATCTGGAAGGCTTTCTGTACTGGTATGAGGGCGTAAATCCTCACATTACTTCTGTGACGGTTGTGGAGGAATAAGGATTCCGAACAGAAAAGGGAAAGGTATTGCTAGAAAAGATATAGGGGATGTCTGAGAGGAGAATTGTATGAAAGAGAAGGCAATGAATGTTATGAAAAAGTTTTGGGGCAGCTTTCTGCTGTGCCTGATGGCGGCGGTTCTTCTTCCGGGATTCACCAGTGAAGCCGCGTCTAAGAAACCTGTGTGCGCGAAAAGCCAGACCGTATACATCTACGATACTAAGTATAGCCAGATGGCAGATACGGTATACAGCGGTTACATTTATATCAAGAACCTGGATTCCAAGGCCAAGATCACGAATATCAAGTCTTCCAATAAGAAGATCAGAGCATATTATGTGAACAACAGCTTCCAGAAAATGAACGCCCTGTCCATTGAGCCGGCTAACGTCACATCGACAAACAGAGTAAAGTCTGGCGAAAAGGCGAAGATTACCTTTACGGTAAAACAGAACGGAAAGTCCTATAAGCTGTCCTGCAGACTGACTTTTAAAAAGGCACCGTCTCCGGTGAAAACGCTGAAAATCGGAAATAAGAACTATGCATCCGCATTTAAGGGAAAATCAGATAAGACCATTAAAATTTCCGGTTCAAAGGTAAAGATTTCCATGAAGGCAGCATCCGGATTCAAGATCGATAAGATTCAGGCATCATACTCCAACGGCAAGACCAAAAAGATCAAAAACGGTTCCAAGATTTCCACGAAGAACCTGACGGGGATTTCGGTGTATTATTCGGTAAAGAAGAAACCGACGTATTATCAGAAACCCAAGAGATGGAGCGGCCTGGTATCCTCACCGCTGCAGGAATATATCTATTTAAACGTCAATAATTAAAAAAGGCCGGCTCCGCCAGAGACTGTTCTGGAATCGGAGCCGGTTTTTTGCTGAAGATAGAAGATCGCTTTTTGGGCTTCAATCTCTGCCCGAAGCTCTTCTTCGGTCGGCAAATACAGCTTGTACTCGGAAGCAAAGTTGTGAGGACTCGATAATTCCGCACATATCTTTGAAAATATCATCCGTTTTCACATAGCCATCCTTAATGCTATTTTTTCCGGCGTTAAGCCATTTATTCTCCAAAAAATCAACTCCTTTTTCCGTGCAATTATTTATCACTTTCCTTTTTCTGTTCCCCACACTTCGATATATGTAATAGAACCACCATAGCCGCATTTACCCGGTATTTACACAGATACGTCATCTTCTTGTCCTGATTCAGCAGACACAGGCAGATGCGAGTATCCAAAGTGATTACTTCTGGCCTGCTTGTGTTGAAAATATTACAGAATTTTTAAAATTGGAAAAGCTAGTGAGATTTTACTAAGTTTTTCAGCCCTGAAATCTTATTTCGCAGGAAAAAAGAAAAGCCAGAAATGCCCGTTTTATAAGGAATTTCCGGCCTTTGCCCCTGCCAAGGAGTCGATGCGACAGGATTTGAACCTGCGACCTCTGCGTCCCGAACGCAGCGCTCTACCAAGCTGAGCCACGCATCGATTTAAAACAGCTGTTCAACAAGACGTTAAATCATGAAACAGCAAATTCAACTTTGTTACTATAGCATTTTTGTAAGGAAAATGCAAGTGTTTTTTGAAGGAATTTTGCACTCCTGAATCATGTTCTTACGGTCCGCGCAGCATGTGCGCAGACCTGGGCTGGACGGTTACTAGGCGATCCGCATTCCAAGTTCGACTCGCGAAGCCGGATCGCCTGTTGAATTATACTGGCCCGCAGTCACACAGCAAGTGCGTGGTTGCGGGTAAGCATCAATTCTGAGCCGGAACCCGTTCCCTGTCAGGGTGTTCGCCTGACCAGCCGGTACAGGGCATGGCTTTTATTTTTTCCATGTCATCATCAGCAATGACAAAGCCGCCGAGGGCCAGATTTTGGCGCATCCGATCCGGAGAGACGGATTTCGGAAGAGGCATAACGCCCATTTGGAGGGCAAATTTCAGACAGAGCTGGGCGGTGCTGACGCCGTACTGGGCAGCAAGGTTCGTTAAAAGAGGATCCTGAAGCACCCGGGCGCGTCCCATTGGGCTCCATGCCTGGACTAAAATTCCCTGCCTGCGGCATTCTTCAAGGGTTTCTTCCTGGAGATACCCGGGATGAAATTCGATCTGATCGATGGCAGGCCGGATGGAGGCGCAGTCCAGAATGACTTTCAGGTGATGGGGAAGAAAATTGGAGACGCCCAGAGTGCGGATTTTCCCCTGGGAGCAGGCTTCCTCCATGGCCTTCCAGGTGCCTGCAAGGCGTTCTTCCCAGCGCGTATCATCCGGAGAAGATTTAGGCCAGTGAATCAGGCAGACGTCCATGTAATCGAGGCCGAGACGATCCAGAGAACGGGCGATGGCTTCTTTGGCAGAGTCATAGCCCAGATCGCTTTTCCAGATCTTGGACGCTACAAAATAGGATTTCCGACTCAGCCCGCTCCCTGCCAGAACGCTTCCCACCACATCCTCATTCTCATAGAAGGAAGCGGTATCGAAATACCGGTATCCCGCATCCAGAGCCTCCCGGATAACCTGGGCTCCGTCCTGAATGGCAGCCTTATAAGTACCAAAGCCGATGGAAGGAATCAAAAGTTTTTTGGTTTGTTCCATAAAGATGTACCTCGCAATCGTTTTGTTCAGGTCCGCGCGCATGCCGCGCTGACCGTGAGAATAGGTAAGAATTTGATTTTTTTCGCTTTCTATGTTATTTTACAGGATATGAAGAAATTTGGAAAGTATGCGTTCTGGAAAAGACAGAAGGAGTGACGAAAATGAAACGGATAGACGCGCATCTGCATTACCATAATTTCACGGAATTTGATGAAGAGGCAAAGGCTGTGGGACACGAAAACAGCTCGGAACATCTGCGGAAGGTATTTGATGAGCTGGATATTGAAATAGGGCTACCGCAATCCCACTGGCTTTAGGCGGTGTGTTAAGGTAGCTGGAAGCAGAGATTTGTGCTATACTTGCTTCATGAGAGCATGGAAATCAAAGAACAGGCACAAGTATTTATTACAGTATTATATTCTATTCGTATGCAAATACAGGAAGAAATTGCTGGTATCAAAGCAGATAGTGGATGATATAAAACAGTTTTCTTACGAGATATATCAAAAGCACAAGGTTATTATCAGATATATGGAAACAGATAAAGACCATATTCATTATATGATAGAAACAGAGCCAACAATGTCTATCAGTAAAAGCGTAAATCTGATAAAAAGTTACACAACATATCATATTTGGGAAAGATATCCAAATTATTTGCGGAAACATTTTTGGAAAGAGCGTACCTTTTGGACGGACGGATATTTTGTATGCAGCGTTGGGAATGTTTCAGAAGAAATGCTAAGGAAATACATAGAAAATCAAGGATAGACTTAAGG
>DVIQ01000042.1 GCA_018711185.1 Candidatus Limivivens intestinipullorum
TGGGATTTCCCGTCTTCAGCACCGGATCAATCCGTTTCAGATCCGCGTCCAGCTTGTCCAGATAGTCACGGACCGCCGCCAGGTCCCCTGCCGCCGCGTAGGCTTTCAGGGTCTGAATGTGATTCCGGTAATCGTGACGCCAGCCTCGCATCTGCCGGTACATGGTCTCCACCTCCCTGTAGTGGGTTTCCATGAGCTCCTGCCGGCAGGCGGCGATTCTGCGGTCCGTCCGCTTTTTCAAAAATTTCATAAATTCCCTCCTGAATCCCTAATCCCTTTTCCGCTCCCCAGGCCGAAAGCGGGAGCAGCCGCAGACGTCCGCTCCCCACTCGCTATGTCTCACCCTTCATAGCGGATAATGGCACGGTTCAGGCCCTCATAGGCGCCTCTTGGCAGGGGAAGGATGGATCCGTCCGCCAGATGCGCCTCGGTCTTTGTGACCCGCCGGATCCAGGAGAGATTTACCAGGTATGACCGTCCGCACCGGAAAAAGCGGCCGTCCAGCATGGCCTCCAGCTCCTTTAAGAGTTTTCGGAGCGTGTAATCCTCTTTTCCGTGACCGTCACATTGTTATGCCAGACCTCCATGTAGCGGATCTCCTGAAAGGAAATCCGCAGCGTTTCCTGGGGAAGCTCCAGGGTCAGGAACCGGTCGTTTTTCCTGAGCCTTCCCACCGCCCGCTCCAGAACCGCAAAAAGCTTTTCCTCCTCCACCGGCTTTAAAAGATAATGGAGCGCCGACACCTCGTAGCCCTCCGCAATATAGTCCGTATAGCCTGTGATAAACACAATCTGCACGTCTTCGTTTTCCTGCCGGATCTTTCTGGCCATGGTAACGCCGTCCATTTTCCCCATTTCAATGTCCAGAAGGAGAATATCATAATCCTTCTCTTTCTCGTATTGAAACAAAAACGCCTCCGCCGATGGGAAAGCGTCCGTTTTCAGGGAAATCTCCCTGCGCCTTTCCCATCGCCGAAGCGCGTCTTTCAGCCAACCGATCCAGGCCTCATTGTCGTCGCATACGGCGACGCGGCACTCCATTTTTTTCATAGGATCACACCCACGGGGCATCCGGGTTCTTCTTCAAAAGCCCCCTGGCGTTCTTTTCCACCAGCTTGCGCGGCACCATGATCTGATGTCCGCAGCCCGTACATTTCAGCCGGAAGTCCGCGCCCACCCGGAGAATTTCCCACTCCCTGCTTCCGCAGGGATGGGGTTTTTTCAGTTTTACAATATCTCCTACTTCAAAATTCATCGCATTCTCCTCAGTCAACGGGCCAGATTTGTCTGAAAATCTCTCCGATGCTTCCCTGAACAACCAGATCCGCGTTCTTATCTCTGGGCGTCACAGACTTATTGACCACCACCAGCTTGCTGCCCCGGTAGTAATCCACCAGGCCCGCCGCCGGATAAACCACCAGAGAAGTGCCGCCGATGATCAGCACGTCCGCTCTGGAAATATAGCGGACCGCCTTTGAGAGAATCTCATTGTCCAGCCCCTCCTCATAGAGCACCACGTCGGGCTTGATGACGCCGCCGCATTCGCATTTGGGGACGCCCCGGCTTTCCAGCATATACCTGGCGTCGTAAAATTTTCCGCAGGTCATGCAGTAATTCCGGTGAACGCTGCCGTGGAGCTCCAAAACCTCCCGGCTTCCCGCCGCCTGGTGAAGCCCGTCGATGTTCTGGGTAACCACCGCTTTCAGCTTTCCGGCGGCCTCAAGGCCGGCCAGGGCCTTGTGGGCCGCGTTGGGCTTCGCGTCCAGACAGAGCATTTTGTCCCGGTAAAACCGATAGAATTCCTCCGGATTCCGCATAAAAAAGCTGTGGCTTAAAATGGTTTCCGGAGGATACGCGTACGTCTGGTTATACAAGCCGTCCGTACTGCGAAAGTCCGGAATCCCGCTCTCCGTAGACACGCCGGCTCCGCCGAAAAAGACAATGTTGTCGCTGCCATCCACGATTTTTTTCAGTTCCGCGATCTGATCCATTCTGAATCCCCCTTCTCCATGAAAAACCCGCGCGGCTTTCTTACCGCGCGATATACGTCTGCACCAGCTTTCCCTGCACCACAAACCGGGTCGTATCCGTCCCGGTGCAGGTGGACAATGTCACAATCCGGTCGTTCTCATCAATGGTCACACTGCTGTTGTCCACCACGGACTGCTCCATGGCGGAATACAAGTAATCCCGGAAGTCCTCCTTTGTGGCAAAAGTCAGCGTGTACGTCTCACTGTTGACTCCCACGGTGGAGCAGCTGAAAATTTCGTACTTGTAGATCCTGTCCGCCGTGTATATCCAGAAATACGGGTCGGATTCGTAGACTCCGTCCTGGGCGAAGTGGCTCAGGGTACCGAACATGGAGCCGTTTTTCATGTTGTGTCCGTAGATAATGGAATTTTGATCGGAAAAATCCGGCTCATTGAGATAATCCAGGAAAATGCAGCCGGCAAAGTTGTCCTCCCGCCGAAAGGTCCGGTGCAGATAATAGTCGTTGTCCTCCGCCTGGGTCACCGGATAGCTCAAATCCAGAGCCCCCACCCGAAGCCATGCGATAATGTCCTCATTAATCGCCTGGAGGCCGTCGAAATCCACCGGATTTCTCATGTAATACAGCTTAATCTGTCTGGTTTCCCCGGTCTCCTCATCCGTTTCCGTTTCATAGACAAAGTCTCCCTCATCGTCCGTGCCGTCCACCGGCACATCCACGGACTCCCCGGCCTCTGTCCCATCGGAAGCCTGCTGACCGTCCGTCCCCTGGCTGCTGGCTCCGTCTCCCGAAACAGCCGGATCCTCTCCGTCCGCCGTACCCAGGTCCGCGTACTGCTCCAGATCGGAATACTCGTCCGTTCCCTGCTTATACGCCAGGTAAATCGTCACAAGCTGATACGCGGAATAGCAGAAAACCGCCAGGGCCGCAATCAGAACCACCGTGCGCAGAAACGAGCCTCTCTTTCCCTTTTTCCTGTTATCCGTCATTTAAGCTTCCCCTTCTTCTTCTCCTCCGGTTCCGGCTCCTCCCGGTATTCCGGAAGCCTTACCGTAAACCTGGTGCAGTAACTGTTGCTGGCCGCCTCAATAGTACCCCCGTGAAGCTCCACAATCTCTTTGGCAATGGAAAGGCCCAGCCCCGCGCCGCCGGTCTGGCTGGATCTGGAATTATCCACCCGATAGAATTTCTCAAAGATCGATTTCAGCTTTTGCTGGGGAATTACATCGCCCTGATTCGTAAAGGTGATGACCACCCATCCATCCCCTCGCTCTGCCCCGATATCAATGTTCGTTCCCGGGTAGCTGTAGGCAATGGCGTTTCGCAGCAGATTGTCAAAAACCCTGGCAAGCTTGTCCGGATCGCCGGCCACCAGCAGATTCTCGTCCGTGTGGACGCTGCTGGTCAGGCTTTTGCTGTTCAGCACCGCGTAGCTTTCGTCCGCCAGCTGCTCAAGCATCAGGGAGAGATCCAGCGGCTCCTTTTCCAGAACGATATCCTGGAGATTAAACCGGGTAATCTCAAAAAATTCACTGATGAGTTCGCCCAGCCGAAGAGATTTTTCCAGAGCGATATGAATATATTTGGTACGCTCGGCAGTCTCCATCTTTGGCTGTTCGTCCAGCATGGTCAGATAGGCGATAATGGATGTCAGAGGCGTTTTCAGATCATGGGCCAAAAACACCACAAGATCGTTTTTCTTCTGCTCGCTTTCCGTGGCAGCGATTTCCCTTCGTCTGAGGGTGAGCTTTAAGCTGTTCAGCTTTTCGCTGATGGGCCGCAGCTCCGGGTCCAGAGCCACCGGGGAATCCGATTCGTTCAGAATATTTTCGATCTCCTCCCCGATGCTCTCCAGATAATTGGTAATCCTGGACACCGCGAAATAAAAGAAAATCAAAAACAAGATGATAAAGCCAGCCATGATGAACAGATCCTTATTTTCCATAAAAATCTGTCCGTAAAGGGTATTTGCCTGCTCATGGCTGAGGCCGAACCGCATCATGAAATTCATCATCATGGACGGAAATTCATCCTGAAAAATCCCGTCGATCAGGAGATTCAGGATACCGTAGACCACCGCCATGGACATAACTGCCGCCACAATCGTCCGAAGCACCAGCTTTTTTCTTAATTTTCGGTAATTATTTTTCAACCCGGTATCCAACTCCCCAGACGGTCTTAATGAAATCCGATTTGCCCGTGGGGCCGCTCATCTTTTCCCGCAGGTGCCGGATATGGACCATGACCGTATTATTACTGTTTTTATAGTACTTTTCCTTCCATACCTGTTCAAAAAGCTGCTCTGAGCTTATAACCTGTCCCCTGTTTTCACAGAGAATCCAAAGAATGTCGAACTCAATGGGCGTCAGGGTCAGCTTCCGCTCATTATAAATGCACTCGTGGGTATTCCGATTCAGGAAGAGCCCGCCGAAATCAATGATATCCTCCTGCTGCTTGCTCCCCTCATTATACTTTGTAAAGCGGCGGAGCTGGGCCTTCACTCTGGCGATCAGCTCCAGGGGATTAAAGGGCTTCGCAATATAATCGTCCGCCCCCAGGGTCAGTCCGGTGATTTTGTCCATGTATTCCGTCTTTGCCGTTAGCATTATAACCGGAAAGTTATAATTCTCCCGAATCTTCTGAAGAATCGTAAAGCCGTCGATGTCCGGCAGCATCACGTCCAGCAGCGCCAGATCCGGCTTTTCCGTCTCGATCTGCTGCAGGGCGTCCTTTCCGTTATAGCACTTTATCACGTCGTAGTTTTCATTTTGCAGATACAGTGCCACTACATCCGCAATCTCCCTCTCATCGTCTACGATCAGTATCTTGCTCCCCATTTTTTCCTCCTAACTGCTGCTCACAGCCGTTCGCGCTTTATAATTCACAGTTTCCTACGGTACGCGGGAAGGGAATCGCGTCACGGATATTCCCCATTCCGGTCACATACATGACCAGACGCTCAAAGCCCAGGCCAAATCCCGCGTGATGAGTTGACCCGTATTTGCGCAGATCCAGATAAAACGCGTAGTCCTCTTTTTTCAGGCCCAGCTCCTCCATGCGCCCTGCCAGCGTATCGTAATCATCCTCTCTCTGGCTTCCTCCGATAATCTCACCGATGCCGGGCACCAGGCAGTCCATGGCGGCCACGGTTTTTTTATCCTCGTTGAGCTTCATGTAAAAGGCCTTGATCTCCTTTGGATAATCTGTCACAAATACCGGACGCTTGAAGATCTCCTCCGTCAGGTAGCGCTCATGCTCTGTCTGGAGATCGCAGCCCCAGGAAACCTTGTATTCGAATTTGTCGTTGTTCTTTTCCAGAAGCTCGATGGCCTCCGTATAGGTCACATGGCCGAACTCTGAATTCACCACATGCTCCAGACGTTCCAGAAGGCCCTTGTCCACGAAGGAATTAAAGAAATTCATCTCCTCCGGGGCATGCTCCATGGCATAGCGGATCACGTACTTGAGCATACTCTCCGCCAAAACCATGTCGTCCTTTAAATCCGCGAAGGCAATCTCCGGCTCGATCATCCAGAACTCCGCCGCGTGGCGGGTGGTGTTGGAATTTTCCGCCCGGAAGGTGGGGCCGAAGGTGTAGACGTTCCGGAATGCCTGGGCGTAGGTTTCCGCGTCAAGCTGCCCGCTCACCGTCAGATTCGTGGCCTTTCCGAAGAAATCCTTTGTAAAATCCACAGTGCCGTCCGGATTCTTCGGCACGTTCGCCAAATCCATAGTTGTCACCTGGAACATCTCCCCGGCGCCCTCGCAGTCACTGCTGGTAATCAGCGGCGTATGCACATACACGAAATCCCGCTCCTGGAAAAATTTATGGATGGCGTAGGCCAGAATGGAACGCACCCGGAACACGGCCTGGAAAGCGTTGGTCCTGGGTCTTAAATGGGAAATCGTCCGCAGGTACTCAAAGCTGTGGCGCTTTTTCTGCAGGGGGTAATCCGGGGCGGAAGCCCCTTCAATGGCGATCTCCCTGGCCTGGATTTCAAAGGGCTGCTTTGCCTGGGGCGTCGCTACCAGAGTTCCCTTTACGATCACCGCCGCGCCCACGTTTATCTTCGCGATCTTGGCGAAATTCTCCTGGGTGTCGTGATAAACAACCTGTATCGGTTCAAAAAAGCTGCCGTCATGCAGCACAAGGAAGCCAAAGGCTTTTGAGTCGCGGTTGCTGCGCACCCAGCCTCCCACCGTGACCTCTTTATCCAGATAGGTTTCTGTGTTCCTGAATATCTCTCTTACTGTCGTCAATTCCATGGTTTCTTATCCCTTTACTTTTCTTTCTGATATGCAGCAAAAATCTGCTGCCTATAGTATAGCCTATTCATTTCCCGGATGCAACCCGCCTTTCCGAAATTTTGAGGTAAGATGTTACAGTTCCGCTTTGCTGAACCGTAACTGCGAAAATCCATTTAAAATCACCTTCGGCGATGGGATTTTCGCACTCCTGAATCGCGTTCTTACGGTCTTCGCAGCATGTGCGCAGACCCGGGCTGAACTGTTACGGTAAAATTCAGGAGCGTAGAAGCCGGGAAGCCCGCGCTTTCGCGTGGGCTTCATTTACCATTCCAATATGTCAGAACACCAGGCTCTGGGTCCGGGCAAAATCCTTTGTCATATCATAAGAGGTTACCTTATCCTCATCGGCAAGATAGAAGGTTTCCCCGATATACAGTCCCCGGATGCCGTCCGCGTCCGTGTAGATGTTTGGATTCGTCCGCAGACTGCAGGTGAGAAGGTTTGTAAAGCCCTCCTCCCCGAAGGAAAATACCAGGTAGCTGTCATCCGCCGAAAAACCGATGAGGTTTTTCTCCGGGTCTGCCAGCACGGCTTTGTAGTTGTAAAGGCCCGTAAAGGAATAGGTGTCTTCGATCACATATTTCGCGATTTCCGTCACATTTGCCGGATCGGAAATATCGAACATGGAAAGCTTGATTCCCTTTGAGGCCCCTGTATCCGGATCCGTCTCACTGCCGATTCCCAGAAGCCGGTCTTCTCCGTAAAAATGCAGGTACGAGGAGAAACCTGTCACCTTCAGTTCCCCGAGAATCCTCGGATTCTCCGGATCGGACAGATCCACGGAAAACAGAGGATCCACATTTTTATAGGTGACAAAATAGCCGGTGTCCTCCAAAAGCCGGACGGACTGCAGGGTTTCTCCCTGGGCAATGTCTGTAATGCTTCCGCAGATTTCCATGGTTTCATCCAGAATATACAGGGCATTGGAGTACGTGTCGTTGTACTGCTCCACCACCATCCGCAGATAGCCGTTCCACTCATTCATGGAAAAGCTGCTGTTTACATAACCGTTCACGGAACCTGCGGCTTTTCCGGTAATTTTTCCTTCATCGTAGGAAAATTTCATGATGTCCGTGCGGCTTCCTCCGCCGTCCAGCCATCTGACGACACTCAGGTAAATATTTTCCGTGCTCACATAATAGTGCCCCACCGCGGAGACAAATGCCTTGCTGTCCACAATCGTCTCCGGCTCATTCAGATTCACGGAGGCAATCACCAGATAATTCGTATCCTGGCAGGATCCCGGCACATAAATGTCCGAGGCTGCGATCTGAGTCTGGCCAGCCATAGGCACGTAGTCGCTGTCCTCCCTTGCCTGGGCCAGCACCGGAGCGTATTCCGTAATCAGATACAGATAATCTCCGTTTTTTCGAGAGGTCAGATAAAAACCGTCCACCTGGACGCTGCCCAGCAGCCTGGGATTTTCCGGGTCGGAAATGTCGTAGGTGATGGCCGACGTGCGCACGTTCTCATCGATCCAGTAGGTGGAGGCGTCGCTGTCCTCCTTCATCTGCGTCTCATACGCCGTGCCGATTACTACCAGCGTATCCCCGTCCACATACATCTCCGAATAATACTGGGCCGCGCTGTCCTTCTGAAGATCCACCGTGGCCGCCTCTGTCATGGCGGTTCCCGAAGCCCGGACAATTTCAATCTTTCCGCTCTGATTCAGAACATAAATGCAGGAGCCGTCTGTCTTGACAATATCGCCCTCATCCACACCCTGTTCCTGCAGATTTGTCTCCGAGTAATCTCCCGCGGCGC
Organism: Candidatus Limivivens intestinipullorum; assembly: GCA_018711185.1. Classification (GTDB taxonomy): domain Bacteria; phylum Bacillota; class Clostridia; order Lachnospirales; family Lachnospiraceae; genus Limivivens; species Limivivens intestinipullorum. The sequence continues at coordinate 8,062 of DVIQ01000042.1, forward strand.
CGGTGTCAGCGGCCGCCACAGAATCCTCCCCGGCAATCTCCTGGGCCGATTCCATCACCGCTCCGTCCGCCAGAGCCTCGGTCCGGGCAGTCATATCGTTGGAGGATACGGCATTCTCCGAGAGAATCTCATACAGCTCCTCATAGCTTCCCGCCGGGCTGAAGGGCGCGTTTTCCACAGCGGCCGCCTGGGTTTCCGCCTCCGATGCTTCCCTGTCCGGCGCGCTGTCTGCCTGGGACGCCTCCGGCGCGGCTTCAGCGGCAGGCGCCTCGGCTGCCGCTTCCTGATCAGACTGCGCCTCGGCAGCGCTCTGTGTATCCGCTGCCGAAGCCTCCGCCGCCGTCATATCAGCGGCTTGGTCAGCGCTTTCCAGCCCTCCTGCTTCCGGCTCCTGTTCCATTTCCACGACGGCCGGCTCTTCTTCGCTTTGTCTCTCCGTAACGGCACTCCTGCCGCCCTGTCTCAGCTCCATAACCCCTGTCTCAATGCTGTTGTTCAGCTGCCAGACAGCCACAACCGTTACCAGAAGGGTGGCCGCCGTCACGGAAGCCCACTTAAAGGGGAATTTCCATCTTTCCGGCTGTCTCTTCCGCAGTTTTTTCTCAATTTCCTCCGGTTTTAGAGAATCCGGAATCTCCGCGTTCTCTGCGCTGTCCCGAATCTTGTCCTTCCATTTCTTTTCGTCCATTCAAATCCTCCTTTTCCCGGTCTGCGCCTTTGGACGTCCATGGCGTCCCGGCACTAAACGAATCCTGCCCCGGTTCCGGGACGTTTTCCTGCCCCGCGGCGTCCCTTTCCAGAAACGCCGCCATTTTTTTCAGTGCTCTGGACTGTTTTGAGCGCACTGTATTAGGGCTGACCTGCAAAAACTGCCCGATCTCCCTGCTCGTATAGCCCCCGAAAATATTTAAAGCCAGTATCAGCCGTTCTTCATCCGCCAGCCTGGAAAACGCCGTCCTGACATCCATCCGCGTACAGTAATCCGCTTCCTCCTCCGCCAGTTCCTCCGGCAGCTCTTCCGCGCGTTCCATGTACCGCTTCAGCCGCATTCTGCATTTATTTGTCAAAATTCGGAAAATCCAGCTGCGGAAAGATTCCGTCCTCCGAAGATCTCGGATCTGCACCCAGGCGTCCAGTACGGTATCGCTCACCACATCCTCCGCGTCGTGGCTGTTTTTTAATGTATACAGCGCAAAACGGTACAAATCCTTATAGACCTTCTCATACAGCGCGGCAAAACCGGCCGCGTCTCCCCGAACGGCCCGCCTTACCAGCTCCGGCTCCGCCGTGTCCCGGTGTCTGATCATCTCCTCACCCCTGCTTTCCTCTTTGTTCCTTTGGCGCCGTCTTCGGCTGCCCTTTCATTTATATAGTGTTTTTCCTTCGCTGTTTTGTTGCAATAAAAGTTAAAAAAATATAAAACCTCTGTTTCTGTTTGCATTTTCTCTATGATTCGATTATAATTGTACGAAGAGTCATCCGCAAGACAATGATTCCAGCGCAAACGGCAGCAAACGTTTTTTACAGTTCATCCTTGCTGAACCGTAACTGCAAAAGTCCATTTGAAATCGCCTTCGGCGATGGAATTTTCGCACTCCTGAATCACGTTCTTACGGTCCGCGCAGCATATGCGCAGACTTGGGTTGAACTGTTACAAAGTTTTTTACAAAGAGAGGATTTTTTATGGACCGTATATTTAGCATGGATAACAAGTTTTTCGTCTTTATGGGACACGTAGCGGATCTCATGATACTGAATATTTTGTTTATCATCTGTTCGATTCCCATTGTCACCATCGGCGCTTCCGCTACTGCCATGTACTACGTGGCACTGAAGATGGTCCGCAATGAAGAATCCTATATTGCCAAGAGCTTTTTCCGATCCTTTAAGCAGAACTTCCGTCAGTCCACCATCGTGTGGGTCGTCATGCTGCTGGCGGGCATCCTTCTGGTGGCCGATTTCCTGATTCTGGCCCAGATGGACGCGTCTTACGTGCAGTTTATTCGCTATGGGCTTCTGATCATCACCCTGATCTACGGCATGATTATGGTTTACATCTTCCCGCTTCTGGCGAAGTTTTATAATACCCTGAAAAACACCGTGAAGAACTCCCTGCTGATGTCCATTCGTCATCTCCCCATGACGCTGCTGATGCTGGTGATTTCCTTTGCGCCGATGATCATTACCCTGAGCTTTGTCCAGGCCTTTGTATACGGTTCCGTCATCTGGATTCTTGTGGGCTTCGCCCTGACGGCTTACTTAAACTCCCGGTTCCTTGTCAAAATCTTCGACAAGTATATTCCGGGAGAAGAGGATGAGTCCGCCGAAGGGGACTCCCTTGAGGAGTTTTCCGCCGAGGAGGCGCAGGCTCTGGAAAATCCGGAAGGGATTTTCCCGGCACCGGGCGCGGCGATTGCTGCGGACATGCCGGAGACGGCAGAAGGAGAGACTTCTGAAGAATCCGAGACTGGGCAGGATTCTTCTGCCGAAGACCCGGAAGAACAATAACACCTTCTACTACACATGCAAGATCGTAAAATATCCCGGCAGGACAGACTGTCCCGCCGGGATATTTTTTGCGCCCGGAAACCCCATTCTGTGTTATAATGACCCTATCAATCCGAAAAGGAGCGCACCCATTATGAAAACCGGCAGCAAGGAACTGATACGTGACATCAATACCCATCTGGTATTGGAAACCCTTGTGAATGAAGGACCGCTCTCCAGGGCGGAGCTCTCGAAGCGTCTTGGGCTTACCAAAGCCACCATTTCTTCCCTGGTTCAGCAGCTTATGGATTCCTCTCTGATCACGGAGATCGGAAGCGGAAATACAGAAAAGGGACGAAAGCCCATTCTCCTGGATCTGAACCAGCGAGAGGGCCATGTGATTTCCCTGGATCTGGGAGTAGAGCAGATCACGGTTCTGACCTGCGACCTGCGGGGCACCCACTGCCGGCTTTGCCAGTATCCCAACAATGCCGCAGGGCGGGAGATCATCTCCCTCCTGAAAGCAATTCTTCGGCAGACCATTGAGGGACTTCCTCCCGTGAAATGCGGGATTGCCGGGATCAGCATCGGCATTCACGGCGTCGTACACCAGAACCGGGCGGTCTTTACGCCATACTACTCCCTGGAAGGGCTGGATCTTGCCACCGCCCTGGAGGCGGAATTTCAGATTCCCGTGTATCTGGAAAATGAGGCGAATCTCTCCGTTCTTGGGGAGCGCGCCTTTTACTTCGACTATCCGGATATGGTCAACATCAGTGTTCACTCCGGCGTCGGCCTGGGCATTCTTATAGACGATCAGCTGTATGTGGGAAAAAACGGGTACGCCGGAGAATTCGGCCATACTATCATAGAGCCGGGCGGACGTCCCTGCCCCTGCGGAAACCGGGGCTGTATCGAACAGTATGTATCCGAGCGCGCGGTCCTGCGGGAGATTTCCGAGGCCAAAGGACACCGGATCAGTCTGGATCAGTTTATCTCCCTTTATACTGAAAAGGACGCGGACGCCCTGCGGATCATGGATGAATTTGTCAGATACATGGCTGCGGGCATCAACAACATCCTGAACATCTTCAATCCCGACGCCATTATCCTGAACAGTTCTTTTACTATCTACCTGCCGGATATCATCGGACTGCTGGAAAAATCCCTGAAAAACCGCATGGACAAATTCTGCACGCTGCTTCCCTCCGGCCTTCAGGATACCGCTATCCTGCTGGGCGGGGCAAGCGTGGTGCTGAAAAATTTTTTCGGGATTCACAAGCTTTGCTTCAGTTCCCGGCGCGCTTAGCGGATATTTTTATGAATGTTACTATTCACGGCCCTTCGGTCCGTGAACAGCAGCATCGCGGATTCATTGAAAATTCGCTTCGCGAATGGAATCCGCTCACGCCTGAATCATTTTCTTACGCCGCAAACAGCAAGTGTTTGCGGCTGCTGTGAATAGTAACTTATGAATGGCCCTTCGCGGCTTCCTCAAAAATGCGGTCTGCCAGTCCGGCGAACTGCTCCAATGTCAGAGCCTCGCCCCGGACGGCGGCGGGAAAGCCCGCCTCCTGGATGATCTGTCCCAGGCGTTCCTTTGGAAACGGAACCGCCCCGGAATTTCCAAGGCTGTTTACAAGGGTCTTTCTTCGCTGTCCGAAGGCCGCCCTGATCATGGAAAACAAAAGCTTTTCATCCTTGACGGCCACGGGAGGCTTACTGTAAACCTTCAGACGGATCACCGCGCTTCCCACATTGGGCCTGGGCATAAAGCAGTTTGGCGGCACATTGGCGGCCAGATACGGCTCCGAATAATACTGCACTGCCAGGGAAAGGGCGCCGTAGTCCTTGCTCCCAGGTCCGGCCTGCATCCGCAGGGCCACTTCCTTTTGCACCATCACCGTAATACTTTCGGCCGGCACATGGTTCTCCAAAAGATTCATGATAATAGGCGTGGTAATATAATAGGGCAGGTTCGCCGCCACCTTCACCGGCCTTCCTTGAGCTTTTTCAGCCAGAAGCTTCGCGAGGTCCAGCTTCATCACGTCCTCGTTTATCACCGTCACATTTTCGTATCCGGAGAGCGTATCTTCGAGAATCGGAATCAGGCTCCGATCGATTTCCACGGCCAGCACATGGCCCGCCGCCTCCGCCAGGTACTGGGTCAGCGTGCCGATCCCCGGCCCGATTTCCAGGACAAAGTCCTCCTTCGTAATCTCTGCCGCCCCGATGATTTTATCCAGCACATGTCCGTCGATGAGAAAATTCTGGCCGAATTTCTTCTGGAAGCGGAACTGATATTTCTTCAAAACCTCAATGGTTTTCTGTGGATTTGCTAATTTTTCCATGTTTTTCCTTTTCTGGGCTTGGTTCTCTATAGCCGTCCGGCAGAGGTTGGCTGCTTCGGTTCCCCGTTTTCACCCGTATCCGGTATGGGAATCCCGTACATTTTCATGGCGTTCTGCCATGTGGCTGTCTCGGCCTCCTGACGGCTTATGTTCTTGATCTCGGCGATGGCGTCCAGCACATAGGAGATCCGGGTGGAATCGTTGCGCTTTCCCCGAAATGGAACCGGAGAGAGGTACGGGCAGTCTGTCTCCGTCAGAATCCGGTCCAGGGGCGCGTACTCCACCACTTCCTTAAGCACTCTTGCGTTTTTAAACGTCACCACGCCGCCCACGCCGATATAGTAGCCCATATTCAGATAATCTCTGGCCATCTCCCTGGAACCCGAATAACAGTGAATCACGCCTCCCGTCTCACCGTGATGAACGGCCCTCAGCATATCAAAGGTATCCTTTGCCGCTTCCCTGCTGTGAATAATCACCGGAAGACCGGTCTCCTTCGCCAGTTCAAGCTGGCGTTCGAACCACTGCTTCTGAACCTCCCTGGGGGAATTGTCCCAGTAATAATCCAGGCCGATTTCCCCCACGGCAACCACCTTGGGCAAGGCGCACAGCTCCCTGATCCATTCCAGCTTTTCCTCGTTCAGGTCCGACGCGTGATCCGGGTGTACCCCCACTGCCCCGTATAGGAAGGGATATCTCTGGGTCAGGGCCACTGTGGCCGCGACACCCTCAAGGCTTGCTCCCACATTGACAATGTGGGAGACGCCGGACGCGTGCACCGACTCCAGGAGCTGTTCCCTATCTTCGTCAAAGGCCTCGTCGTCATAATGGGCATGGCTGTCAAATATCATCTTCTTCTTTTCCTTTCCTGTCCGCGTTGTATCCCTGCCAAAGCAGAGTGCTTTCTCAGCAGATTTCCGCGCCCGCGGGCATGGGTTTCTCCGGAGTCATCAGCGCCAGGTTCCCCTCCGCGTCCTCCGCGCACAGAAGCATTCCCTCGGACAAAACGCCTGCAAGTTTGGCGGGCTTTAAGTTCACAAGCACCATAACCTTTTTCCCCACCATTTCCTCCGGTGTGTAATGGGCCTTGATTCCGGAAACGATCTGCTTTACCTGGCTTCCGATCTTTACCTGGGAGCAGAGAAGCTTTTTGGACTTCTTCACCGCCTCGCAGGAAATGATCTCGCCCACCTGGAACTGCAGCTTTTCGAAATCCTCAAAGGTAATCTCCGCCTTGGGCTCCAGATCGATTACCGGCTCTTCTTCCTTCGCGGGTTCTTCTGTCTTTCCCCCAAGAGCCGCGGCTTTTTCCAGAACCTCTTCCAGGTCCCGGCGGGCGAACAGGATCTCCGGCTTCTCCGTTACTTTCGTTCCGGAAGGATACTGGCCGTAAACGTCCATGGAATCCAGGGATCTCTTCTTGGCTCCAAGCTGGGCCAGAATCTTCTGGGAGGTCTCCGGCATGAAGGGCTCCAAAAGGGCCGCGCCGATGCTGATGCACTCCGTCAGGTTGTACAGGACAGTGGCAAGGCGATCCTGTTTTGTCTCATCCTTAGCCAGGGCCCAGGGCATGGTCTCGTCGATGTATTTATTGCAGCGCTTAAACAGCGTAAAGATTTCGGAAATGGCGTCCGCCACCCGAAGCTTCTCCATCCTGGCGGCAACCTTCACCGGCGTATCCAGGGCAACGGCCTTCAGTTCTTCATCCACCGGCTCCGCCGCTTTTCTGTCCTCCACAATGCCGCCGAAATACTTGTTGCTCATAGAGATGGTGCGGTTTACCAGATTTCCAAGAGTATTCGCCAGGTCGGAATTCAGCCGTTCCACCACCAGCTCCCAGGAAATCACGCCGTCATTATCAAAGGGCATTTCGTGAAGCACAAAGTAACGCACCGCGTCCACGCCGAAGCACTCCACCAGATCGTCGGCATACAGCACATTTCCCTTGGACTTGCTCATCTTTCCGTCGCCCTGCAGCAGCCAGGGATGGCCGAACACTTGCTTTGGCAGCGGAAGATCCAGGGCCATCAGGAAAATGGGCCAGTAAATCGTATGGAAGCGGATGATATCCTTTCCGATCAGATGCAGATCCGCCGGCCACAGCTCATGAAACTGCCGGCTGCTCTCCCCGCCGCAGTCGTAGCCAATGCCCGTGATGTAGTTGGTAAGGGCGTCCAGCCACACGTAAACCACGTGCTTGGGGTCAAAATCCACCGGAACTCCCCAGGTAAAGGAGGTTCTTGAAACGCACAGATCCTGGAGCCCCGGAAGCAGGAAGTTGTTCATCATCTCATTTTTCCTGGATTCCGGCTGGATAAACTCCGGATGCTCGTTGATATACTCGATCAGGCGGTCCGCGTACTTGCTCATTTTAAAGAAATACGCTTCCTCTCTGGCGGGCTGCACCTCTCTGCCGCAGTCCGGACATTTCCCGTCCACAAGCTGGGATTCCGTGAAGAAGGACTCGCAGGGCGTACAGTACATGCCCTCATAGTACCCTTTGTAGATATCGCCCTGGTCATACAGGCGTTTAAAAATCTTCTGAACCTGGGCCTCGTGATCCTTGTCCGTGGTACGGATAAATTTGTCATAGGAGGTGTTCATCAGATCCCAGATCCGCCGGATCTCCCCTGCCACATTATCCACAAACTCCTGAGGCGTAATCCCGGCTTCCTCTGCCTTGAGCTCGATTTTCTGTCCATGCTCGTCCGTTCCCGTCTGGAAAAATACGTCGTAGCCCTGAGCTCTCTTAAACCGGGCGATGCTGTCCGCCAGAACCACCTCGTAGGTGTTGCCGATGTGCGGCTTGCCGGATGTGTAGGCAATGGCCGTCGTAATGTAATACTTTTTCTTGTCCATCTTACAATCCTCTCTTTCTGTGGCGCAATGAACGCGGCTTTTCGCTTTGCGCTCCTGTCCGGGGGCTTTTAGCCGCTTCGCGCAAACGTGCATCCCGCGGAGCGTTTTGTTTAATAGGAGACGAAGTTTCCTAGAACAGTTCAGCCCAGGTCTGCGCACATGCTGCGCAGACCGTAAGAACGTGATTCAGGAGTGCGAAAATCCCATCGCCGAAGGCGATTTCAAATGGATTTTCGCAGTTACGGTTCAGCAAGGCTGAACTGTAACGTTTCCTGTCAAACAAAAAAACCCGCCTTCTCACCTGAAGACGAGTCCTGCCCGCGATACCACTTCGTTTTATCCCTTCCTCACGGAAGAGACCTCTGCCAGTGCGAAATCACACTGTCCCGCTGTAACAGGCGGACCTGTCGCGGCCTGCTGCAAATGCCCGAAGCCGTCTTCCGCGAAACGGAAACGGCCGCGGCCCCTTACAGGTCGGCGCGCTGCTCCAAAGCCATCTTCCCCTCATCTTCCCACATCCCTCTCAGCCGCCGGGAATTCTCTGTAGTGTTCCCATGAAGGTACTCTCTTTTTCATTGCGTTTGTCTGGGTTTAGAGTAACACAGGTATTCCGGGATTGTCAAGGGAAATTCCATCTGCTTCCATTTCAACGGAAAATACCGTATGATAGAAGCAAACGTTACGATTCACGAAAGCCCAAACACCTGCTGTTCGCGGGCGTTAAAATCATACCAAAACACCAGGGAGGTGCGCTATAAAACATGATATAAAGCTGGTCGCCGTCGATATCGACGGCACGTTTGTCCGCTCTGATTATACCTATGATGTTCCGCGTTTTCAGCGGATTCTGGCCCGTATGAAACGCGCCGGCTGCCATTTTGTGGTGGCCAGCGGAAACCAGTATTACCAGCTGCGGGACCTGTTTCCCGTCTGTGATCAGGAATTGTCCTTCGTGGCAGAAAACGGCGCTTATGTCAAAGTAGAAATGTCCGCTCAATAGGAGGAACTGCTTATGAAACCAAACACCGCAGACGTTCCGGCGGCAAATCGTACCTACAAAGCCCGGATCTTTGAAATGATTTTTAAGGACAGGCCGAATCTTCTAAGCCTATACAACGCCATAAATGGAACACGCTACGAAAATCCGGAAGAACTGGAAATCAACACACTTGAAAACGCGGTCTACATGTCCATGCACAATGACTTCCCCTTCCGCCGCCCCATTTCGTTGTTTTCTACAACGGAGAAGAAGAATGCCCGGAGCGGGAAATTCTCCGGCTTTCGGATGCTTATCAGATAAAGGAAGAGGAGCCTGAAGCGGATCTCTCAGTCCTGGTTCTGAATATTAATCCCGGAAAAAACCAGCGTCTTTTGGAAACCTGCCAAATGCTGTCGGATTATTCAGAATACGCGGACCGGGTAAGAACCTACGCAAAGGTCATGGATCTTCGCAGCGCTGTAGAACGCGCAGTAAAAGAATGCATCGAAGAGGGAATCCTGAAAGATTTTCTCAGGAAAAACAGAGCGGAGGCGATTGAGATGAGTATTTTTGAGTACGACGAGGAAATGCATATGCGTCAGGTACGCGAGGAAGGCCTGGAAGAGGGCCTGACTTTAGGCTGGAAGGAAGCCGAGGAACGCATAAACAAGCTTTATGATAAGCTGCTGGAACAGAACCGCGGTGAGGATTTAAAGCGCGCGGTCAAGGATACGGCTTACCGCAGGGAGCTGTTTAAAGAATTTGGGCTTTAACCGCCAGCTCCGCTGTTTTGGGGCCGCCCGGAAACGAAAACGCACCCAGCCGCCGCACCGGCATAATGCCCATCAGGGAGTTCGTCACAAAGCATTCCTGGCAGTCCTCCACATCCCGCGGGCGGATCACGGTCTCCCTGGCGTACGCTTTCTCAAGGAGCCTGCGGCGGATAATGCCGGGAAGCAGGCCGCAGGAAAGCGCCGGGGTGATCACCTCGCCATCGCGGACGAAAAACAGATTGGAAACCGTCCCTTCCGTCAGTTCGCCCCTGGTATTCAGAAAAATCCGCTCGTCCAGCCCCGCCTGATGGCATGCCCGGTTTTCCAGAATGCACTCCCCGTAATTTGCCGTTTTGCGGTACACAAAAGGCGAGGTCTCGTTTCTGCGGATCACGCTGTAGTCGGCCGCGAATCCCTTTTCGTACGTTCTGGCCGTATAGGGGTTTTTCCTCGGAAGAAACAGTGTATTCTTTTGAGACAGCATGATTTTCAAGGCTCCGTGCCGCCTGAAATCAGCCGTTTCTTCTCCCCTCTGCCCGGCCAGCCATTCCAATACCTGTTCCGCGGAAAGTTCGAAGGGAATCCCGAAAAATTTCGCAGACTCCTCCATCCGCTCCAGATGCTCTCCAAGAAAGAGAGGCTGCCCGTTTTCGATCCCAATGGTCTCAAACACGCTCAGTCCAAAGAAAAATCCCTCATCCATCCAAATCTTCATGCCGTCCGTCTCCTTTCGGCGCCAGGGCGTTTAAGATCGCTGCCGCCTTCTGCCTGGTTTCCTCGTATTCAAATTCCAGTTCGGACTCCCAGGTGATTCCCCCGCCCACGCCCAGATACCAGGCGTCCCGGCAGTGCAGAGCCGTCCGGATTACGATATTGAAATCGCAGCAGCCGTCCAGGGTCAGATAGCCGATAGAACCGGTGTAAAGATTTCTGCGGCCATGTTCCAGCTCGTCGATGATTTCCATTGCCCGCAGCTTTGGCGCCCCTGTGATGGAGCCGCCCGGGAAAGCCGCTTCCACAAGGTCCATCACCGTATTGCCCGGCGCCAGATCTCCCTCCACATTCGCCACCAGATGAAAGACCGTGGCGTATTCCTCCACCGTAAACAGTTCCGTTACACGAACGCTGCCTGGAACGCATACGCGGTTCAGGTCGTTGCGCTCCAAATCCACAATCATCAGAAGCTCGCTTTTGTCCTTTTCCGAATTTTCCAATTCCAGCCGCATGGCCAGATCCTCTTTCGGATCCGCCCCCCTTTTCCGGGTTCCTTTGATGGGCCGTGTACTGATATGGCCGTTTCGCATCTTCAGGAACCGCTCCGGCGATGCGCAGACCACCTGAAAATCTCCGTAATTCAGATACCCTCCAAAGGGAGACGGATTGTTCTGCCGAAGCTCTTCAAAAACCTCCCAGGGTTTTTTCGGGCTTTTGATTTTCAGATGCCTTGTCATATTCGCGATATAAATATCTCCCTCCGTGATATAACGGATCATTTCCCTCACGGCCTGCTTATAAGCTTCCTTCTCAAAATTTGACTCCACCGCGAAAATCGCTTCTTCTCCTCCGCAAGTATTTTCCGAACTCCCGGTCACGCTTTGCGCTCTTTCACATGCATCTCCTGAACTTCCCACAGAAGCTTCCGGACTTTCGCATGGGACTCCCGGACTTCCCATGAAAGCTTCCGGACTTTCGCATAGGACTCCCGGACTTCCCATGAAAGCTTCCGGACTTTCGCATGCGGCTCCCGGACTTCCCACGGGCGCTTGCGAACTTTCGCATACGTTTTCCGGGTTCCCCGGGGCCGCACCCGGTTTTCTGCAAAGCGTCTCCAATTCCTCCACCGCCTGGGCAGCCGGGCGCAGCTTTCCGTTGGCTGCCAGGAAAAGCCGCTCCCCGTCCTCATGATCCTGAAGGATAAAATCGTCGTAAAAGACCAGCACGCAGTCCGGTATCCCGGTTTCATCCCCATGCCTTGTGGCGACACCCTCCTTCTTTCTCCCGTAATCATAGGAGAAATATCCCACCGCGCCGGACACAATGGGAAGATTCGTCTCGTTTTTCTCCTGGTTTTCCTTCAGGTACCGGCGCACAAACACCTCAAAGGGTTCCTGCTGCTCTATGCCGTTTGCGGTAAACGTCTCCCCTTTCACCAGTTTCAGATACGGATGCAGACCGATAATGGAATACCGTCCCAGGGAATTTTTCAGGGAAGAATCCAAAAACACCGCGTCCGCCTCCCCGGCAAACTGCCGGAAAATCTCATGGATGGGACGGCACCCTTTAAGCTCTCTTACGATCCGCATGCGCGTTCCACCACCCTTCGCTTATTTTTCGGAAATTGTCCAGAAGCTCATAGCCATACTCTGTCAGCACCGCTTCCGGATGAAACTGAACGCCGTAAACGCAGGCTTCCTTATGGGAAATCCCCATGACAGCCCCATCCCCGGCGACAGCGTCCACCCAAAGACAGTCCGGCAGCCCCTCCCGGCTCACCACAAGGGAGTGGTATCTGGTCACACGAAAATTCTGGGGAAGCCCCGCGAACAGGCCGGTTCCTCTGTGGGTCACCGGCGTCACCTTTCCGTGCATGGGGCGTTTTCCTTTTTCCACTCTGGCACCGAACACCGCGCCGAGCATCTGATGGCCAAGGCATACGCCTAAAATCGGTATCTCCTGGTAAACGCGGCGGACAATGCCGCAAAGATTCCGGGCATCCTGGGGACGTCCGGGTCCGGGAGACAGAATCACACCCTGAGGGCGAAGCGCTTCGATCAGTTCCAAAGAAACCTCGTCCCGCTTTTTCACGAGAATATCCTCTCCAAGCTCCCGGAAATAAGAAGTCAGATTATAGACAAAAGAATCGTAATTGTCGATCATTAAATACATACAGACCTGCCTCACTTTCCGCAATTTTATCTCCGGCCGCGCCGGGCAAATGCAGAGTCGTTTATCCTGAGGTCAGGTCCGTAACTTGCATGGGTATTATTATAAACAAATTTTTTC
>DVIQ01000043.1 GCA_018711185.1 Candidatus Limivivens intestinipullorum
GTTTGCCTCCGGCTTCCTTCAGACCCCACCTCACGATGACGCCCTTGCCATTAGCTGCACCCTTCCCACTGCCGGGCGGGTCAGGGACTTTCACCCCTTAGAACGTGCGCCCGCCGGGCGCACAAAAAAGCCCAGGTCTGCGCATCTGCCGCGCAGGCCTGGGCTGAGTGATAACTTTTTACGCTGAAAGTCCGCCGCCGAATAGGCGGCATGTTTTATGCTTTCAGCGTCTCCGCCATGGTCTTCAGAAGCTTCCCGCTGGGGTCGCATTTATGTTCCCAGTAGAAAATTCCGCCATAGTCTTCTCTCTTGACATACTCGCATTTTTCCCTAAGCGATTCCTCGTCATCGTAGGAGAGGAAGGTGGAACCATCGAAAAGCCACGGGGCTTTTGCCTCGTCGTCCCAGTAGCGGACAAAGCCGTTCTTATTAATGTAGTCTCTCTCCAAATCTCCGTAGTCCGGCCCATAGCCGCCTCCGGTCTTACAAATCTGGAGAAGTCCGTGGTTCCGGTCCGCGATTCCCTCCCACTTTCTGGAATAGAAGCCCGCTCCCATGAGCAGCTTTTCTTTGGGTACGCCCGCCTCATGGAAAAGGCGCAGGGCCTGGTCGCAGCTGTTGCGGAACACGTCTCCCGTGGAGGAGTAGAGGGCTGTGTGATGGCCCGCCAGGGCGTGGAAGCCGCATTTTAAGTCGTAGGTCATCAGGCAGATGTGGTCCAGAATCTTCGCAAGCTTGGGAAGCTCCACGCTCTCCACATAGTACAGATCAGCCCCCGCCGCGATGGTTACCAGGTAATGTTTCCCCAGGGCATCCAGGGCGTCGCGCACCTCCTGGCAGAAAAGGGTGAAATTCTCTTTATCCGCCGGAGAGCTGCTCATGCCGTTGGAAGGCACGCAGGGATATTCCCAGTCAAAGTCCACGCCGTCGAAATGGTACTTTTCCACCATCTCCACGCAGGACTGCGCCGCCTTTTTCCGAAGATCCGGCGAAGCCGCGCAGGCCGTAAAGGCGTCCGCGTGCTCCGGCATCAGCGGCACCAGGGAAACCAGAATCTTAATGTCCGGATTCCAGGCGCGGATCTGATCCATTCGCTCATGGATATTCAGATGATCCACATGGATGCTTCCATCCGTATAGAGATGCCCGAAGGCCACATTGATATGGGTCAGACGCTTTGCGTCCTCCTCCGTTACAACGCCGGTATTTCCCACATAACCCAAAAGCTTTTTCATGATCTTCTCCTTCTGGCGCGTTTACGCGCCGGTAACAGTTCAGCCCTGCTGAACCGTTACATTTGACGCGCCGTCCTATTATCAATTCAGAATGTCTGCCGCCTGCGGTCTTACTGGTTTTCATAGCGGGCCGTTTTTCCGTCCGCGAAAATAACCAGTTTTCCTTTGCCGTCCGCTGTGGGGCAGGACATCTCAAACCAGTGATCCGTAGTCTGGATCTTGGGCGCGATGGGGCTGTCCGGCAGCGTCAGTCCCTCGGAGAAGGAACCGCAGCGGTCATAATTGGCGTGCTGGGCGTAGTAGTAGCGGCGAAGCTCCCATTTCAGCTTCTCATCCTCCGGGATCGCATACTGCTCATCGCCGCTGCAGAAGAACACAAAGCCCCACAGCTCCGGATAATGCATGTTCACGATGCCCGTGGGGGACCATACCCAGTTGTCCTCCGGAAGAGGCGCTCCGGTTTCCGGGTTTTGGCGCTTCACATATTCGCCGTTTTCCACATCAACGGTCCACTGCACTCTTGAGAAATTAATCCTCCAGAAGTCGCCGGCCGCCGGAGCCTTTTTCTCCTGCTGCCCCAGGCACTCGATCAGGGTTTCGAAAGGCATTACGATCTCACAGCACCAGCGGGTATTGTCCGCATTGGGATTGTTCAGCTCTCCGTCGATTTTCACGGCTGTCCGAAGGCCCTTTAAGTCAAAGCCGTTCATGGGCTTTCCCTGGTCCCGGTACGCCTTTGTCAGAAGCAGATCCCACACCGTGTTCCTGGCGTTCATCTCAAACTCACAGTAGCACTGGGTATCGGAATCCGGATCAATAAAGATCTCAAAATCATTGTCCCGGAAAATCACATCGTCTCTCTTCGTCACATGAGACCAGATTTCGTCGCCCATAAGCTCCGCGCCGAAATAAATGTTCTCATCATCCCATAAAATTTTCGCTCGTGTCCGAAATCTTGGCTTCGGACGGATATCTCCCTCAATGTCCTCAAAGTCCTCTGTCCAGGGAGCGTCCGCCCAAAATTCCTTATCCAGGTTTCCGTCCAGGGTGAAGGGCTTCGTGGCCCTGCGGCAATGATATACCCTCGGTGCAAACACCGGCACATGAGGGGTCGGTACACGGTAATTCATCGCTCATCTCTCCTTTCTTATTTCCGCGGCTTTTATCCCGCCCCGCGCGGATTTTAGTTCTGTGTAATCACTTCTCCGTGGCCTAAGTTGTAGGTGACTTCGCCTTCCAGCTCCACCTTCAGCACTGTGACCATGGGATGCAGCTTCATCTGGTCCGCCCGTATCCACAAAGTTCCGGGGATGCCGCTCCAGGGGAGGGATCCGGTATAAGACCAGGTAAGCTCCTCTCCTGTATGAAGCACGGTAATCCGCTTCACAGGCGTCTTAATGCCTTTTACGCAGACATTTTCCACCGGCTTGTCATATACGAAGAGATACAGGGTCTTCTTGTCCGCGGAGATGGTGCTTCCGCCCAGATAATGGCGGTAGTCCAGGCCCTTGTCCGTGTCGTATACCGCTTCCTCGTTGTCATGAATCCATCCCCCCAGATCCAGAAGAACCTGTTCCTGTCTGGAGTCGAGGGTTCCGTCCTCCTTGGGCCCCACATCCAACAGCATATTTCCGCCCAAGGTTAAGCAATCGCAGAACATACGCACGATCTGACGACTGGTCTTATAGTCATTGTCCGAGGGACGATACCCCCAGGAATCGTTAATGGTGGTGCAGAATTCCCATACGCCCTCCGGTCCAATCAGCGGGATGCCTTGCTCTGGCGTCTCATAATCGCCGTAACCCTGCATTCTGGAGTTCAGAACCACATTCGGATTCAAAGAATGCAGGTATGCCCGAAATTCCGGCATTTTCCACTGAGCCGCGCTTCGCTCCCAGTCTCCGTCAAACCACAAAAGATCAATGGTTCCGTACTTTGTCATCAGTTCCCGAAGCTGGTTGTTGTTAAACTCCAGAAATTCTTCCCAAAGCGCGGGATTTTCCGGGCCGCCTGCCGGCGTGGCGAAAACGTCGTTCGTGAAATCCTCGGGTTTCCCGCCCTCGGGGTACACGGAGCGATAACGGTAGTCCGACCAGTCGATTAGGGAATAGTAAAGTCCCACTTTCAGTCCGGCTTCCCGCATGGCTTCCGTATAGGGAGCCACCAGGTCCCTTCCGGCAGGTGTTTTCTTCACCACGCTCAAATCGCTGTAGGCCGTGTCAAACAGAGCCACGCCGTCGTGATGCTTTGTGGTCATTACCACGTAGCGGGCGCCGGCTTTTTTAAACAGCTCCGCCCACTTTTTCGGGTCATACTTGGAGGCCGTAAAGCCCTCGCATTGCTTCATATAGTCTTCATAGGAAATCTGTCCATTATGGAAGCTCCAGGATTCCGACACATCTCCCACCGCGTAAATTCCGTAATGAATAAAAATTCCAAGTTTCGCTTTTGGAAACCAATCCTGCATCATCGCTTTTTCCTCCGTTTTATCCGATCCGGATCGTCTGTTTGTCCCAGACAATCCCCTGATCCATGAAGATCAGCTCCACCTCTCCGGGTTCCAAAGAGAACTCCATATTCTCATCCCAAACCCGGAACGCGTCCTCTCCAAGTTTCAAACCCAAAAGCTCCCTGCCGCCGGCGCGGACCTTCTTTCGCTGAAAAGCTTTCAGCTCCCTGGCCCGGCGCACGGTGGAAGACTGGAGATCATGAATATACAGCTGGCCCACAGCATAGTCATCCATCGCTCCGTCATTTGATACTTCTATCGTAACCGAAATTTCAGGTTTTGTACCCTCCTGGCTGATCTCCATTTTTCCATAATGAAGCGCTCCGTAACCAAAGCCCTGGCCAAAGGAGTACAAAGGTTCCTTGCCGCCATCGCAGTAACCCATTGCCGCGTAAGATGCCTTATAATTGTAGTAAACCGGAAGCTGTCCGGCGGATACCGGTACGGATACCGGAAGCCGTCCGGAAGGACTTTCCTCTCCAAAAAGCAGCTCGGCCACGGCTCTTCCGCCTGCAGGTCCCGGATAGAAACACAGCATCAGGCCGTCGGAAACATCCGCCACCGGCTTTATAGCATAAGGCCTTCCCTGGATCACAACCGTCACCAGAGGCTTCCCGGACTCTCTGGCCAGAGCCGCCCACGCTTCCTGGTCTCCCGGAAGCTTCAGACCGCTGACATCTAAGCCCTCGCCGCATTCCATCTGGAACTCACCGCCTGCGATGGCCGCTCCGTTGGAGTCAAACTCGGCGCCCTCAAAACGGCTGGAGGAGCCGCCCAGCACCAGCACCACCACGTCGGCGCTCTCCATGCAGGCCAGGGCTTCTCTCCGCTTCTTCTCCGTCAGCTCATCAAACGCGCATGTGATAATCTCACACTCTTTTCCGGCTTTTCTCCGATCTGCCGCCAAGGCGCGCATTCCGTCCAGAACCGTGCTGTACTCTCCTGCCAAAACCGGCGGCGTGTAATCTCCAAGCTGGCGGTAAATATCGTCCGCGTTGGGCCCGATCACCGCGATCCGCTTTGCCCAGTCTCCCAGAGGAAGCACCCGTCCGCATTCGCTGTCAGGCATCCCGGATACCCGCTCATTCTTCAAAAGGACAGCGGACTCTCTGGCAAGCTGCAGGGTCTGGGGATACTGCGCCAGACTGCGCGCTCCCGCGTCCCCCCGCTCTTCCAGATACGGATGGTCGAACAGGCCCTGGGCAAACTTCAGGGTCAGCACCCGAAGAACCGCCTCGTCCAGCAGGCTTTCCGGCACAAGGCCTTTCTCCACGGCCTCCTCAAGACGCGGGTACACCTCATCCCAGAGACTGATGTCCACGCCGGCCTTTAAGGCCTTTGCCGCGGAAATCACATCGTCCCCGGTCATCTCCTTTAAGCGGTCCAGGGCTACGCCGTCGGCCATCACCACGCCGTCAAAGCCAAATTCTCCGCGGAGAATGCCCCGCAGAAGTTTTTGGTTTACATGACAGTACACACCGTCGATCTCATTGTAGGCGGCCATAACGCCCTGTACTCCCGCCTCGCAGCAGGCCTTCGCCATGGGCAGATGAATCTCGCGAAGCTCCCGCTCGCCGATTCTGGCCGCGCTGGCGTTTATGCCTCCGGTTCCCTCTCCCTGGGCGCAGAAGTGCTTTGCCACCACGGCAACGCCCTCTTTCTGCATGCTCTCCACGGCCGCTTTCGCAAAGGCGCTGGCCAGGAAAGGATCTTCTCCAAAGCATTCCTCGCTTCTTCCCCACCGGGGATCACGAAGGATGTCCAGAAGGGACACCAATGCCAGATTGACCCCCATCTCCTTAAGCTGTCCGGCGCAGACAGAAGCCGCTTCCCCGAAAAGCGCCGGGTCAAAGGTAGCCCCCACCGCCAGGTTCACCGGCAGAAGGTAGCCGCCCAGGGCCTGATGCCCGTGGGGGCACTCGGAACTCATCAGCATGGGAATGCCGAATCTGGAATGTTCGATTACATATTTCTGAATCTGATTGTAAGCCCGGATGGCCAGCGCCCCCGGAAGCCCTGTATTTTCGTCTCTTCCCGACCAGGGATCTGCCCGGAAGAGGCCATAGAGGACTCCAAGCCCTCCATAGCGCTCCACCTCGTCCTTCAGTTCCTGGCTCAGAATAATCTCGTCGCCCCTGCGCTCATAAATGCGGAAGCCGTACAGCCGCTGATTCAGCTGTCCCACCTTCTCCCGCAGCGTCATGCGCCCCAGCAGGTCCTCTGCCCGCTGTCCGGGGCTTTTCGTTCTGTCCTTGTAAAGCTCCATGCTATCTCCTGATCCGATATGTCTTGATCTCATAAGGCTTGATCACAAAGGGCATCTGGCTGCCAGAGTGCGTCATATCTCCTTCTTTTTCTTCCAGGAGGTTGCACTCCTCGGCGGAAAGAATCTCTCCGTCTACAGTCAGCACTGCCTTTGTACGGGCATTATCAGACTCGTACAGACGGACAATCATTCCGTCTCCGTCCTCTGCCCTCTTTACTGTCTCAATCACCACATTGGGCTGATCCACGGAAACCAGGCAGGTCTTCTCGCCGGCCTCGCCGCCCTTCGCCACGTACATGGGCTGATTCAGGAAGTAGGACTGCTTCACGGTTCCCGCTTCTCTCCAGGTCTCGCCGTGGGGATACAGGGAATAGGTGAAGAAATGCTCCTCCTGATCCGTGGTGGGATTCGGCTCAATACCGGACTTGATCAGCGTCAGCCCGATAATGGAATCCCGAACCGAATGGCCGTACTTGCAGTCGTTCATCAGGCTGACACCGTAGTGGCCCTCGGATACATCGATCCACTTCTGGCCGCAGCTCTCAAACCGCGCGGCGTCCCAGCTGGTGTTCGTGTGGGTCTTTCTGGTAATATTTCCAAACTGAATATCAAAGGTCGCCTCATCCGTGTGAACATCCACCGGGAAGTGTACCTTCAGAAGGTGCTGATGCTCCTTCCAGTCTACCTTCGTCTCGAAATCGATTCTTCTGGTGTCCGCGTAGAAGGAAATCTCCTGGCAGATCAGAGAGTTGCTCACTGCCCGCTCCAGATACAGGGTACATCTTACCGGGCCCATTTCCTTCCACTCCATGCGGCGAACGTCCGTTACATCCCAGGATTTCTCCGTGTAGTAAATATCAATATCCCAGTTGTCGTAGTAAATGGGCTTGTCCTCATACATGCGGAAGAGGTTGCCGCATTTTCCCTCCTGGAGAATCTCCCGGTCAAATTCCTTGTCGTACATGCCGGTGAAAAGTCCGTTCTCATCGATGGAAACCCGGTAATAGGGTGTTTCCAGAACGCTTCCGTTCCAGGTGAAGGGGCTTTCCTCCGCCTTCTCGCCCTCCGCGTAAGCGCCCGGGGCAAATACCCGGCTTCCTTTGGATGGAATACCGTATACAAATGCCTGGGCTCCCTTGGAGGTCTTCTGCACAGGATAGCGGTTTCCAAACTCGTCCTCCAGGTAATCCGCACCGCAGTCTCCCAGCACCACCAGATCGTCCCGCTCAAATCCCGTGGTATTGTACACGGTAATCCCTTCGCCCGGTCCGGTGATGGCGTCTATGCGCTCCTCTGTCAGCTCATCGATGGTCCTCGCGATTTCCGCGTACTCCTGGCGCGTCACCTCATAGACCTCCTTGATGCTGCTGCCCGGAAGGATATCGTGGAACTGGTTCAAAAGCACGGTATGCCACATCTCGTCCAGCTTCTGGGCCGGATAAGCCACCTGGTCCTGGGCCAGTACGGAGAACAGCTCCAGATCCATCAGGCCAAACTCGGATTTCCGGTTGGAGCGTTTGTTTCTGGCCATGGAAGTATAGGTTCCGCGGTGATACTCGAAATAGAACTCCCCTTCCCATACCGGAAGCCGCTTGTCGCCCTTTACGCGCTCTTCCAACTCCTCAAAATACTTGCCCGCGAACTCCTGGCGAACCCTGGGAATCCCCTTGATCCCTTTCTCCATACGGATGGAGGTCTCCAGCATATCTCTGGTGGGGCCGCCGCCTCCATCCCCGTAGCCAAAGGCAACCAGAATGTCGTTATTGATATCCTTATTCTGGTAACGCATCCAGCCGCCCATGATGGCATCGGGATGGAGCATGCCGTTGTAGGTGGTAAAGAAGGAATCCGTGGACTGTCCCACCCCAAGGGTGGTGATCAGGTGGGTGAGAATCTCCGTTCCGTCGATTCCTCTCCACATCATCGTATCGTAGGGCACTTTATTAAACTGATTCCATGCCAGCTTTGTGGTCATAAAGTAGCGGATGCCCGCCTTCTTCATGATCTGAGGCAGCGCGCCGGAATAACCGAACACGTCCGGAAGCCACAGAATCTCATTGTCAACGCCAAACTCCTCTTTGAAGAATTTCTTTCCGTACAGGAACTGACGGGCAAGGGACTCTCCGGAGGTCAGGTTGCAGTCTGCCTCCACCCACATGCCGCCTTCCGGCTCCCAGCGTTTTTCTTTAATCCGCTGGCGCACTTCCTCATACACTTCCGGATAGCGCTGCTTTAAGAACCAGTAAAGCTGGGGCTGGCTGGACATAAAACGGTAGCCCGGATATTCGTCCATGAGCTTCAGAACCGTAGCGAAGCTTCTGGCCACCTTTTCTCTGGTCTGGGCAACGGTCCACCACCAGGCCACATCGATGTGCGTATGGCCGATACAAGTGGCAATCACATCGGAATACCCCGCCATGTCCTCGTAGAGGGCTTTGGCCAGATATGCCCTTGCCTCGGCCACAGAGGCATAGAAAGCGTCCGAATAAGGCGTGCGCAGATCCAGCTTGTTCACCGCCTCGTTAAGGACGTGCTCCAGATCTCTGCGCACCTTGTCATCCCGCTCCATTCTGGAAAAGCCCCGAAGCGGAACATCCAGATCATAATAGAGCGCGCGGATCTCCTCATCCACCTCCATAAGCTGCGCCATCAGGTGAAATTCCGAGTGCAGGGTTCCCGTATACGCCTGAAGGTCAAGGGTCAGTTCCTCTCCCGCCACAGCAGCTTTGGAAAGGCACACATCCCGATGATTCATATCCAGTCCCTGGGTTACCTTTCCGTTTACAAACAGAAGGAACTGCGGATTCTTCCCATCGTCCCACTCATCGATCTGTGTCTGAACATGAACCCACATGCTTTTTCCAGCCATGGCCTCCGGCACGGTAAACCGGCACCGGAACCAGTAATGGGCGTCCGGTCCGTACCAGTGCATGGTATGGCTGTCGAAGTTCTCCCAGGGTTCGCTGGCCGCGTCCGCCTCCTCCGGGCGGAAAAACGTACCCTTCTTATAAATCCAGTTCTGAAGGGGAAGCTTCTGCTTTACGGTGAGCTTATCCAGCTCATTGCAGATCACATGCACTCTTTTGTCTAAAATATTATCCAAGAACTCCATTCAGTCTCCTTTTCCTGCAGTTTCGCCGGCGCTGGCCGCCTGCCGGACAGCCGGGGAAAACTGCCAGATTTCATTTTACTTATGCCGGGCTTATCGCACAAAACCATAGAAAGTCCGCCCGGCGAACCTTCTATGGTTTTTCTATTATTTCAGGGGATTCTCTTTCATATAAGTAATCAGCTCGTCCACCGTGGTGAAGGCCAGGCCTGTCACAGTATCCGCGCATCCGTAGTACATGGCGATTCTTCCGGTATCGGCATCCGCCAGCGTCGCGCAGGGGAATGTCACGTTGGGAACATCGCCGTTGCACTCATAGGGCTCATAGGGAGCGAGAATGTAATCGCTGCTTCTCTCTTTTACCTTCCAGGGCTCGTCCAGATCCAGAAGCGCGCAGCCCACCCGGTAAACGTAGCCATTGCAGGTGGTGATTACGCCGTGGTAAATCAAAAGCCAGCCCTCGTCCGTCTCAATGGGAATGGGGCCCGGGCCGATCTTGGTGCTCTGCCATGCGGAAGCGTCTCCCTTTACCGCGCCCATCATGTAGCGGTGTCTTCCCCAGAACTCAAAGTCCTTTGTCTGGCTCACATAGATATCGCCGAAGGGCGTATGGCCGGTATCGCTGGGACGGCTCATCATCATATAATAGTCGCCGATCTTTCTGGGGAAGAGCACGCCATTTCTGTTATATGGAAGAAAAGCGTTCTCAAGCTGCACAAACTTCTTAAAGTCATAGGTATAGGCAACGCCGATGGTCGGACCGTGGTAGCCGTTGCACCAGGTAATATAATAGCGGTCCTCGATAAAGCACACTCTGGGATCGTAACGGTATTCCCTCTTCAGGATCTCCGGATCCGCCCCCTCAAACTGTACGGGCGTGTCAGAAATATCCCAGTGAATTCCGTCCTTGCTGAAGCCAGGGAAAATGTCCATACTAATCGACCGGCTGTCACAGCGGAAAATTCCAGCGTATCCGTCTCCAAAGGGAACAACCGCGCTGTTGAACACACTGTTTGAGCGTTTTGTGGCATGTCTTCCGATGATGGGGTTCTCCGTATACCTCCATACCGGCATCTTTTCTCCTTCCGGCTTGTCCTGCCAGGGCATGTTCGGAAGGGCCTTTCCAATAATCTTGCTCATACCTATCATCTCCTTTTCCTAGATTGCCGTTATATTTGGCTATGCCGCCTGAATGTTCAAAACTGCGTACCGCCAAATTATAACATATTTATCGTTTTTTGCAACGACTCAGGACCTCACAGATTCATTTCAGCCAACCGCCCATCCTGTCCCCTGTCTGAAACTATTTTTTATGCCATTTGCACAAAAAAGCAGAGGATTCCTGGCGCATTTCCGTTTTATACGCACATTGTCCGTACAGAAAAGACGTTTCCTTTTATCTGCAAATTCCTCAATCGGCGCTTCCTGCTTTTTCACTGCGGCCCGGCCTCTTTGCCGGCAGCCGTTCTGCCCCGAAGCAGACGGCCTCTCTCTTTTTATACAAAAGCAGCCTGCGGCAAGTGCCGCAAGCTGCCTCTTTCGCGCACAAGCGCCTGTTTTCATCCTCGCTGCCACCTTCTGCGCAGAGGACTACACCCTTATTGAGATAAAATTACTCAAGAACGGTTTCAACGCCCTTCATTCTGAGATACTCGGAAAGTCCAAGGCTCTCAAGGCCGTCTACATATGCCTGCCAGGTAGCGTCGTCATCAATGTCCTGCTCACCGGAGATGAACAGAGCCTGCTGAGACTCGAAGAAATCCGTTACAGCGGTTGCGTACTCGGAGTACATATCAACATCATCCAGAGAAATCCACGGATCTTCAATGATACCCTCGGTCAGGTACGGCTCATAGGTCTCCTCAACAACTGCCTTCTCATCATAAACAGGATTGTCCTCGATTACTTCGAAGTCAGCCGGCAGGTACTTCGGCAGAGCCTGGGGATACAGATTGCCCCATGCTACCTTCTCCTGAGTAGCTTCGTCCAGAGTAGAGGTATCGATTGCGCGGTAACCGCCGTCTTCCTCAAATACTACTACGCCGATCGGCCCAATGTTGATGCCGATACCATTTTCCAGACTAAATGCGTTGTCAAACCACTGAGCAATCAGCTCGGGCTGCTCTGCATTGTCCGTGATAACGGCCTGGGTTCTGTATACGGAGAATCCGGTGGTGTCACGCAGCCAGGTTCCGCCATTGTCAGTATTCAGAACCGGAAGAACATCAAACTCGCTCTTTTCCGGGCTCTGTGCGATTCCGGAGAACTCGCTGCTGCCGTAAGCGATGGATACGCCGTACATATCCTGAGAGCCTTTGCCTTCCCAGGTAGCGCTGTCCTGCGTGAAGAGCTCAACGTCAATCAGGCCTTCCTCATACAGGCTGTTGAACCAGCTAAGGAACTCTCTGTAAGCGGAGCTGGTGCCGGCATAAACGGTCTCGCCGTCTTCCGTAATGCTCAGGCCTTCCTCGTTCATGGGAACGCCAAACCATCCGGTCATAGCTTCCAGATGCTTGTTGTTCGGGTCAGCGGAGAACGGGATTTCATCGGTAGCGTCGCCGTTGCCATTAGCATCCTGATCGCGGAATGCTCTCAGAACCTCTACAAACTCATCGGTGGTGGTGGGCATTTCCATGCCAACGTTCTCCAGCCATCTGCCGTTGATGTACGGGCTGTAACCAACGGTGGTATCGCCTGTTACATACGGAATGGAGTAAATATGACCATCCGGAGCCGTCATCTGCTCTCTAACGCCCGGCAGATTCAGGATGGAGGTGATTCTCGGGCAATACTCCTCGAAGATCTCCTCGAGAGGAATAAATACGCCCTGGTCAACGCCGTAGGTCAGAATCATGTTATCACTCAGGGTCCAGCCGCCGATTACGTCAGAGTAGTCGCCGGAGTTCAGATCCAGGTTCAGTCTCTCGGTAGCGGTCTCGTACGGGAAGATGTTCAGCTGAACTTCCACATTCGTCTGCTCCTCGAACACATCCATCATATAGAATTCGCCAGTCGCGCTGGAATCGTCTACAAAGATAGAGAAGCTGTAGTCACCCAGATTGTCAACCAGAGGTACCTCAACACTGACATTCTCACTCTCTGTCTCCGTGGTATCCTCTGCCGCAGCCTCAGTTTCTGCAGCGGCTTCCGTCTCTGCGGGAGCTTCCGTTTCTGCAGGAGCTTCGGTCTCTGCAGGAGCTTCGGTGGTAGCTTCTGTCTCTTCCGCAAAAGCGAAGCTGCTAAATACCATAGCGCCGCAGAGGGAAGCTGCCAAGATTCTTGAAACTAACTTTCTCTTCATTCTCATTTCTCCTTTTCTTTATTTATCAAACGGCTGGGAGCCGAATTTGATACAAACTGCTGGAAATCAGCCCTTTACGGAACCGATCATAACGCCCTTTACAAAGTGCTTCTGGATGAACGGGTACAGAACCAGAACCGGGATACTACTGATGATAATCAGAGAGTACTTCATAACCTCCGTCAGCTGTCTCTGCTCCTGGAGCGCCGCTCTCGCGGCAGCCGTGGTAGCCGTCTGGGCCAGAGCCGTCTCATTTGTGATAAGGATACGTCTCAGAACCAGCTGCAGGGGCCAGGTATCCTGATCCGTCATGTAAAGCAAGGCGGAGAAGTAGGAATTCCAGTGTCCTACACCGTAGTACAGTACAAGGATAGCGATAATGGAACCCGAAAGGGGAAGCGCTATCTTGAAGAAGAACTTGCCCTGGCTGCAGCCATCGATGGCAGCCGCCTCGTAGAGTTCTTCCGGAATATTTGATTTAAAGAAGGTCCTAGCAACGATCATGTTGTAAACACTAAGGCATCCAGGCAGGATCAGGGACCACATGGTATTCAGCAGATGAAGATCGCGGACAACCAAGTAGGTCGGGATCATACCACCGCTGAAGAACATCGTGATAACGTAGAAAATCGTGATGATTCCTTTGCCGGAGAATTTATCTCTGGACAGCGCGTAAGCCGTGGGAAGGGTAACCGCCAGGTTTACAAGAACGCCGCATACCGTGTACAGGATGGAATTCAAAAAGCTGCGCACGATCATGTCGTCTTTGAATACTTCCGCGTAGCCTTTCAGGTTAAAACCGATGGGAAGCCATATAACATTACCAGCGGAAACTTCCGTGGGATTACTGAAGGAGGAGATGATAACCCACCACAGAGGGTAAGCCACGATCACCAGAATCAGCGTCAGGACGATGAATAAGACGGTATCGTAAATCACATCCTGTTTGCATCTTTTAATTTTTCTCTTTTTTGGTACAGTTTTTACGTTTGCCATATCCCTAATCCACCCCCTAGAACAGACTGTTTCCGGAAAGCTTGTCCGAAATCTTATTTACCAGCAGCAGCAGAACCATGTTTACGACCGTATTGAACATGTTGATAGCCGTAGAATAAGACATGTTGTTATCGATCAAACCAACCTTGTACACGTAAGTGGAAATAATTTCCGATACGGAGGTATTCAGGCTGTTCTGGAGCAGGTAAGCTTTCTCAAATCCTACAGACAGAACGCTACCGCAGTTCATAATCAGAAGGATGGTAGCCGTCGGAAGGATGGACGGGAAATCAATGTGACGTACAATCTGGAACTTGGTGGCACCATCGCACTTGGCCGCCTCATGAAGGGACGGGTCAACGCCGGACAGAGCCGCAAAGTAAATAACGGAGTTCCACCCCATTCCCTGCCATACACCGGACCACACGTATATGTGCCGCCAGTAATTCTTATTTCCCATGAAGTTTATGGCCGTGCCTCCAAATGCCTCGATCACATGGTTGATAATACCAACGGTAGGAGACAGGAACAGCATCAACATACCGCACATAACAACGGTGGAGATGAAGTTCGGGGCGTAGGTGATGGTCTGGATTACTTTCTTATAGCGGTTAT
Source organism: Candidatus Limivivens intestinipullorum (assembly GCA_018711185.1). GTDB lineage: Bacteria > Bacillota > Clostridia > Lachnospirales > Lachnospiraceae > Limivivens > Limivivens intestinipullorum. The sequence goes on from DVIQ01000043.1 coordinate 14,032, forward strand.
GCCGGAAAGAATTCAGCATCAGGGCCAGAATGATGGGAATCGGGAATGATACGATCAAGCTGTACAAGCTCAGGATCAGGGTGTTTGCAATCGTACTTTCAAAGTACGGTGAGTTAAAGAATCTCTCAAAGTACTGTAAACCAACCCACTCGCTTCCCCAGATACCGTCTCTGGCGTTGTACTTACGGAAAGCGATCTGTACGCCGTACATGGGAATGTAGCTGAAGATGAATGTCAGCACCAGTCCGGGAAGGCAGAACAGATACAAGGAAGTATCTTTTCTCAGCGCGCGCATAAAGCGGTCTTTAAACGGCGCTTTTTGAATCTTAACTTTTTTTGCCACTGCAGCTTTCAATTTAACTTTCCCCCTTCGCAAATTCATCGCATGCCCGCAGGAATCCGCTGTCCTCAAAGTGCTGCGAACGCCTCCTTTCCGGTGTTTTCTGAAAGAGCCTTCTTTTCGGCTTCGAAACACCGGTAATGCGAATGCCGTCAGGAGCCGGAAGCAGCGATTCTTCCGAAGTTCCTGGGGCTTCGCGCGCACGGCGGCGGGGCCTTCAAGACCTCCGCGCGCCGCATGAAAGGCACTTTAACAAATACTCACAATGATTTCCAGAATCCATTGGACACATTCACTTTCATGAATTATTCAAAGTATAACATGTTTTGTTTTTTTTTACAATTACTTTTTTGATTTTTCATGATTTTTACCAAACGTTCATTTTTCTTCCTGTAAAGCAGTTTATTCTGTCACAGTCACGTTCTGGTAGCGAATGGTTCCGTCAGGCGTTACATAAGCGCCGGAAGCAGAGTCGGTCACAGCGTAAACGATCTGATCCGTTCCAAGGAACAGCCAGGGAGCGTCGCTCCAGGCGATTTCCTGAGCAGTCTGGTAGAATTCCTTCTGCTCCTCCTCGTCAGTGGCCGCGAGACCGGAATCCAGAGCCTCGTCAAAGTTCAGGTTGTCGTAGTAAGCAGCGTTGGCGCTGGTGGGCGGGATCATGCTGCTGTGCAGCAGGTTTCTCATGGAGCTGTCCGTGGAGAAATCGGAAGCGGACCAGTTTACATACCACATATTTACCTGGGCGTCCTCAAAGTCAACGTAAATATTCTCGCTGACCGTGGCGGGCTCCATGGGAACAACTTCCACCTGAACGCCTACCGCCTCAAGCTGCTGCTCGATAAAGGTCATAGCCTTGATCTCCTGGGAGGTATTGTCTCCCCAGAGAGTCAGAGACAGGGGGTTGTCCTCGCCGTATCCGGCTTCCTCGAGCATCGTCCTGGCTCTGTCCTGATCGTAGTCGTATGCTTTCTGGGACTCATAGTACTGGATAACCTTAGGTACCACAGAGGTGGCCGCCTCGCCGTATCCGCCGTACATAACCTCCACATAAGCATCCTTGTCGATAGCATAATTCAGAGCCTGGCGAACGTTTACGTCGTCCAGTCCAGCGATGTTTGTATTCAGGGTAACGTATCTCATGATATTGGACTCGCCGCTGGTCAGGGTCACGCCCTCGATCCCCTCTACCGCAGGAATCTGATCAGAAGTAACCGGGTAAACCATATCCGCTTCCCCTGTCTGGAGCATCGCGGTGCGGGTGCCGGCCTCAGGAACCTCGGTAATCGTCACAGAGGTAATGCCGGGCTTCTCTCCCCAGTAGTCCTCGTTGCGTACCATGGTCACGTGGTCGCCTTCCACCCAGCCGCCTTCTTCGCAGATGAAGGGACCGGTTCCGCAGGGATGATACATAACGTCATTTCCGTACTCTTCAATGGCCGCCGGGCTGATGAAGCACATCTGGGTCAGGCGGTTCAGAAGAATGCCCCAGGGCTGAACCAGGGTCATGACTACCGTATAGTCGTCCGGATTGTCAATGCTCTCGATACGGGGAACCTGGTTCCCATCCTCATCGGTGGTGTAGTAGGTGGATGTACTCCGGATGGGATTCGCCACATCCAGCACTCTCTCAAAGTTCGCCAACACCGCCTCAGAGTTAAAATCCGTCCCGTCATGGAACTTCACGCCTTCCTTCAGATGGAAGGTGTAGGTCAGGCCATCCTCGGAGACCTCCCAGGAATCCGCCAGCTGTCCTACGATCTCCTGATTCTCATCCAGAGTAACCAGGGTCTCGTAAACGCCGCGAGTAGCAGAAATGGAGTTCGTATCGGAAATATTCTGAGGATCCATAGACTGCACAGTTCCCTCAATGGCAATCACAAAATCCGAATCCGATGAAGCTTCCTCTGCCAGTGCCGTCACAGCAGATGTAGAAAACACCATAGCGCCGGCCAACAAAAGTGACAAAATCTTTTTCTTCATAGCCTTTCTCCTTTTCCTTTATTTCTTACAGTCGTGAAACTGCTGTAAAAACACCCTGTAAGCGAGAGCATTTTTAATAGTTTTAGCATAACACCAAAGCGCCCGCTTGTCAATTTCTTTCCATAATTTGTACATTTTTTATATATTTTTCCTTTACATTTTGTACAGGTTTATTCTTGCACTTTTGGTTTTCCTGTCGTTTATATGTGTAATCTGCGTTTTTTTGTCGTTTTTTCAGTTTATGAAACACAATGAAAAGAAATTTCTCATTAATTTTCCAAGGAAAATTTATTTTACAGAAATTCTGCCGGAGATAAAAGGAGAACTGCCTGTCAAACATGCCCGTAAACGCAAAAAAATACCACCTGCGGACAAGCACATTCGCTTGAAGGTGGTATTCATCTTTTCCAGTAGGTCCGTCAGCATGTCAATATATATGTAACGGATACATTTTACTTTATATTTGTGTCTATTTTGTGAACTTTTCATGTACATTTTCATCGGAATTTCTATTTTCGCGAAATTCCCATGCCGTACGGGAAACAGGCCGCGCAAAAGGAGCTGACTGCCGAAAAAGCAGTCAGCTCCTTTTCTTCCCCACAGGCCGCGTGGATTCATCCGCAGCTTTTCAGCCGCTTACCGCTCCGGCGCTTCCAGAACAAACACTCTGGCAATGGGCGTCTGGGAAAGGGGCTCCGTCTTTACCACCAGGCCGCCTTCCTTTGCCTCCCAGGCAAGCTCTTCTTTTGTATCCAGGCTGAGCACACGTCCCACCGGTCCCTCGTAGGGAATCCAGACTTCCGTCTCCGGCACCGTGTTCTCGTCCGGGAACGGTTGAATCGCGTACACGGTATCGCCCTTTTTCGTGAAGCCGATACCATCCTTCTTATAAGGCGCGCAGACTCTGGTTCCGTAGATTGCCTCTCCGTAAACGGACAGCCACTCTCCCATTCCGGTCAGAGACTCCACCGCGCCTCTGGGCAGACAGCCGTTGGGCTGGGGACCCACGTTGATGGCGAGATTTCCTCCCTTTACAACGATATCGATGAGCAGGCAGATCACCTCTCTGGGGCTCTTATACTTATCCTCATACACAAAGGAGAAGGAAGTACCCAGGGTGATGCAGCTCTCCCACGGAATGCCCAGAGGCTCGTCCGGCACGCACTGCTCCGGCGTCACGTAGTTTTCGTAGGGGCCGCCGATGGTCCGGTCCGCGCAGAGCATGCCCGGCTGATACTTTCTGGCACGCTCAATCACTTCGCCCAGACGGATATCCTGGCCGTTATGGGCGCAGACCCAGCCGGCATCAAACCACATGCCTTCCAGCCGGCCGTAATGGGTAGCCAGCTCCATGATCTGGTTCTGTGTAAAGGTTACAAAGCGCTCCCACTCTTCGGGGTTCTCCTTAGGATCGTAAGAAGGCCCCCTGTACTGGAAGCTCCCGCGCTCATAGTTATCGCTCCAGTAGCTGTCAATATGCCAGTCCGCCTTTGAGAAGTAGGCGATCACGCCCATATCCTTCTTGCGGAACGCCTCAAAAAGATGAGCGCAGATATCCGCGTAATGGTTTGTATGGAAGGGGCAGTCCTCTGCCGTAATCTTATAGTCTGAATATTTTGTGTCCCACATGCAGAATCCGTCATGGTGCTTCGTGGTAAACAGCAGGTACTTCACACCCGCGTTCTTTGCGATATCCGCCCATTTCTCCGGTTCGAAGCGAATGGGGTTAAAGGTCTTGTTCAGGTCAAAGTACTGCTTTTTAAAGTCTTCTCCCGTCACTTCCCAGTCAATGCATTTCCGGGACCAGTCGGCGTCCTGATCGCTCAGGGCCCAGGACTCCACGATGCCAAGCTGGCTGTAAGCGCCCCAGTGCATCATCAGGCCGAGCTTCTGATCCTGAAACCACTCAAGTTTTTGCAATACAGCGGGGTCCGTTGGCCACACGTAGCGGTCCTTTGTGCTGTAGTTGTGAACCCCCTGATTCACCATCTCCTCCGGCTGCTCCTGCTCAGCCGCCGGAGGCACATTTTCCTGCATTTCCATATCTTCCATGATGTAACCTTCCTTTCCCGGCTGGATTTATTTATCCAGCTCTTTTCTCATAAATTCTGTCAGCGTATGGGAGCCGTCGCAGCAGTACTCCCAGTACATGATTCCGCCCAGCCCCTTTTCCTTCAGGTAGCGGATTTTCCAGGCGATAGACTCTTCGTCGTCGTAGCTGATAAAGTTCTCGCCGTTGAACAGATAAGGCGCCTTAGCCTCATCGTCCCAGTAACGGACATAGCCGTTTTTGTTGATATAGCTTTCCAGCAGTTCTCCATAGTGATGGGTAATGGAGCCTGTGGTGGATGCCATCTGGCAGAGGCCGTTGTTGTCCTTGTTCATAACGCCCTGCCATTCGCGGCAGTAGAACGCCGCGCCCAGCACCAGTTTTTCCAGGGGAACGCCCGCCGCGTGGTACTGCTTTACCGCCTTGTCGGCGCTCTGGTCCGACAGGTCTGTCTGATAAGAGAAGAGATTGGTGTGATGCCCGGTGAGCACCTGGAAACCGCCTCTTAAATCATAGGACATGATCTGCACGTAATCCAGGATCTCTCCCACCTGATCCATGTGGGTATTTCGGATAAAGTAGTCATCTCCTCCCACAGCGGCGGAGAGAAGATAGCGGCCTGCCTCTTCCTGATCCAGCGTCTCTCTCAGCTTCTTCAGAAGCAGTGTAAAATTCTCCTTATCCTCCGGCCGTCCCTGGATCTCCGCCACGGAAAAGCAGGGGTATTCCCAGTCGATGTCCACGCCGTCCAGGCCGTATTCCTTAACGATTCCCATGGCCGTATCCGCGAAGCGCTGACGTCCCTCTTCGGTAAAGGCAGCCTCAGAGAAGCCGCCGGCGCCCCAGCCGCCCACGGAAACCAGGATTTTCAGATCCGGATTCAGGCTGCGCAGTCTCGCCAGCGCGTCCTTACACTCCGGATGTTCCCAGACCACATCCCCATTCTCCACAAGGGCGAAGGCAATGTTGATCACATTCAGGCTCAGGGCGTCCGCCTCGCGGACAGACCCCAGATCCTTTGTTCCTACATAACCGATTAAACCTATCATTCTCTTTTCCTCCCGCTTACGCCGTTTTCAGATCCCGCAGGAAATCCGCGTACCAGTTCACCGCCTGCTGCAGCTCCCAGAGCTCGGCTTCCCGGCTCACAGAGCGCCACAGCTTCTTATAATCATAGAACCAGCGCTCCAGCTTCGCGGCAAGCTCCCAGGGATCCACCGCGGCCGGATTTTCTTTATGGAAGCGGTACTGGTCGATGTCCGCGCCGATCTCGTTGAAGATCTTCTGTCCCTCGATAGCCGTAAGGTACGCCGCCAGACGTTTTCTCTGACAGGGCGCCATACCAGCGCTTACCCGACAGAGCGCTTCCTTCGCGTTCTCCAGATCCTCGTTTGCCTGGAGGGTATTCTCGAAATGGAGGTTCGCGTAGATCTCCTCCTCCGTCTGGCCGAATACGCCAAAGCGGATGACTTCCATATAGTGGATCATGTCGCGCCAGGAGCAGCTCTCGCTTCTGGACGCCTGGGCCAGAATCTTCACAAGCTCTCCGGAGGCATCTCCGTACTCTACAGCGGAGATGGCCTTGTCAAGCGCTTCTCGCTCAACCGGGTTCTCACTCCAGGAAGCGGCGCCTCCGCAGATCAGTCCCGGAAGAGAAAACTCCGGATGATTGATATGTCCGAAATCGCCCCAGTCTGTGTTCAGGGTCCCCACAGCGCCGTACTTATGGGCAAAGCCGCACATCCTGGTAACATTCGCGTAGGCGTCGTCCAGAAGGTTCATCAGGTGGTTCCAGCCGTGAACGCCGGGGCAGAGAACCTGGGTTACGCCCATATCCTTCATGGCCTTGATGCGCTCCTCCGGAGCGTTGGGGCCGTAGTCCCAGTTCAGGAACAGGCCGTCCTTGGGGAGCTTTTCGATCCACTCGGGATGGGCCAGAAGCACATCGCCCCAGTACATCGGGCGCTTGCCCGTCTCACGGACCGCGTCGCACACCTGATTCAGGAAATCCGTATAGAGCTTGCCCACGCCGGACTTTTCCGCCTCAGCGACGCTCTTTCCTTTGCCCAGGTCAAAGGTCTCGTCGCAGCAGATGTTGAACAGGCCGGATTTGAACAGGGGGGCATAGCTGTGAATCATGTCGCGCACCAGAGCGATGCCGTCCGGGTCCAGGGGATTCAGGGTGTGATGCTGCATACGCTCCACAAAGGAGAAGGTCCTTCCGTCTTCGTCTTCAAACTCGCTGAGACGGCGGTAGCCCTTGGTGCGGAGCAGCTTGAACAGATGTCCGAAGCTGGCGATGCAGGGCACAAGCTCCACTCCCCGGCTGGCGCAGTAATCATCAAGCTCCAGGATGTCTTCTGCCGTAAGGGGCGTATCGTCTCTCCACATTTCGGAAAACTGCGGAAACAGGTATGTATGCTCCACATAAAGCTCCAGATGGTTCAGCTTATACCGGCTGCACCAGTCCGCCAGGGCTTTCATGGATTCCATGCTCGGCACGCGGCTTCTGGTCACATCGTGCATAAAGCCTCTGATCTCCAGGGACGGATAGTCCTCGATCAGCAGGCAGGGAAGGCTTAATCCCTCCTGAGAAAGGATCTGGCGCAGCGTCTGCACCGCGTAAATCCATCCTCTGCTGTTTCCGGCGCGAAGCGCGATCCCTTCGCTGCCGATCTCCAGCTCATAACCCTCCGCATGGCCTGTCTCCTTCTTCTCGAAGCGAACGGCAGTCAGCTCCGTCACAGCCCCGTTCAGAGACAGGGAAATCCCGCAGATATCCTGAACATACTTTTTCAACAGAGAAACCGCGTCCCTGCTCTCCTCCTTCACAGAAAGATCCACGGCGATCTCGCCGTTAAACGGCAGGCAGTAACGGCCCGCTCTCTCTTCTTTCTTCTTTACTTCCGGCAATAAGTACATCAGCTTATCCCCCTTTCATTAATTCAGGCAGCGGCGTATATGCTTTACGTCCGCTGCCCCACTTCCGCAAAACTGCGTTCCTGAATCACTTTCTTACGGTACGCGCAGCCCGTGCGCGTACCTGCTTCAAGTGCACAGCGTTCCGCAAAACTGCTCCGTTCCTTCGCAGTTTTCTGCGAAAATCCATTTTAAATCGCTTCGCGATGGGATTTTCGCACACCCGAATCACTTTCTTACGGTACGCGCAGCCTATGCGCGTACCTGCTTCAAGTGCACAGCGTTCCTACATAATAGCACGCTGTTTCCGGGATTTCAACACGGAATGTTCACCAGTTTTGCTTTCTAACAGAAGCTTTTTCGCACACTTTTGTGCATTCTTATTTTTTTCTTAATTCCTGTCTCCGCCGGCCAGCGCGCAGCCTTTTCTGCTTGGTTTTATACCAGGCTTGCCGCGCCGATCATACCGGCCTTGTTGCCGAGTGTCGCGATGGCCAGGGTCGGAAGCTTGCCAAGTTCTCCGCCGAAGCATTCGGTCTTGAGCATCTCCCGGATGGGCGCCAGCAGGGTCTCTCCCTGGGCGGAAACGCCGCCTCCCAGAAGCACCATATCCGGCCGGAAGATATTCACCAGGCTTACCATACCGGAGCCCAGATAGTGAATGTAGCGATCCACGATCTCCTTCAGGACCGCGTCTCCAGCTTTCGCGCCTTCGAAAATTTCCTTTGGATTCAGGTCTTTCCCGGTGGCCTTCTTCGCGTCGCGGATCAGGGCCGTGGCGGAAGCGTAAGCCTCCAGGCAGCCCCGGCGTCCGCAGGTGCAGAGTTCTCCGCCCTCTGCTACCACCAGATGGCCCACTTCACAGCCGCCAATCCGGTCACCGCAGAAAATCTTTCCGTCCCGGATGATGCCGCCGCCGACGCCGGTTCCCAGGGTCAGCATCAGCATATCCGAGCTGCCCTTGGCGGCCCCTGCTACAGCCTCGCCCAAAGCGGCGCAGTCCGCGTCATTGGCAATGCGCACGGGAATCGGAAGAACGCGCTCCATTTCTTTTACGATCTCCACATGATCCCAGCGGATGTTGTTGGAATACAGCACCACGCCGTTCTGGGAATCCACGGTTCCGGGTACGCCGATGCCGGCTCCCAGACACTGGTCCAGATCGATGTTCTGGGTCTCAAGGAAATCCAGGGTTCTTCTGGCGATGTCCGCGATGACCTCCCCCGCCGGACGGTCCGCTCCGGTGGGCATCACATCCGTAGCGATCAGCTGATTCTGCTCATCCACCAGGCCGATCTTCGTGTCCGTGCCGCCGATGTCGATTCCAATGCGGATGGGGTTCTTCTTGGGACGGATGGTGGTCACCAGAGCGTCACAGGTCCCCTCCACCGTGTAGCTGCCGCTGCCGGCGGGCAGGAAGAAGCTCTCGCCCTTCTTAAAGGACAGTGTCTCTCCCTGGCAGGAGATGGTTCCGCAGCCGTCCAGGAAGAGAATGCTGGCAAAAGAAGCCTCGGTGACGGTTCCGCTTATCTGCTTCATCACAGCGCCGTCCAGGTTCAGCTTGTCCACCGTAAAGTAGTCGCAGTCCGCCACATGGGGATACGCCGCGGATTCTCTCTTCACCGGCTCCCGTCTGGTAACGGCCAGGGCCTTATCCACATGAAGCTCCCTCTTCTTTCCGTCTTTCCCCACTCTTCCGTAATCATACACACGGTAGGTCACGTTGGAGTTCTGCTGGATCTCCGCGATGAGGATATCGCTTCCGATGGCATGGATGGTTCCGGATTTGATAAAGAGCACATCGCCCTTCTGAACCGGCGTCTTGTGAAGTACTTCAAGAAGGGTGTCCTCCTTGATCCGCTGTTCAAACTCCTCTTTGCTGATCTCCTTCTCAAAACCGAAGTACAGGAAGGCGTCCTTCCCGGCGTCCACCACATACCACATTTCCGTCTTTCCGTACTGGCCCTCGTTTTTCAGGGCATAGCGGTTGTCCGGGTGGACCTGGATGGAAAGGCTCTGCTTCGCGTCGATAAATTTAATCAGAATCGGGAAATCCCGGAACCTTCTGCAGTTGGTGCCCAGCACCTGGCTTCCTGCCTCCTCAATGTACTGGGGCAGTGTTTTTCCGGCCCAGGGGCCGTTTACAATGGTGGACGGTCCGTCGGGATGGCAGGACAGCTCCCAGGTCTCCGCCAGAACGTCTCCGTCGTATTCTTTTCCGTACTCGTCAACCAGACGATGGCCTCCCCACAGGTAATCCTTGCAGCTTGGCTTTAATTTCAGAATGCTCATCTTTCTCCTCCTAAATATCCGCGGAATCCGCGAATGGCTGCCGCTTCGAGCGCTCGTGGAAGCCTTTCACGGATTCCCTGATGCCTTTTTATACACGACCGGACAGAGGAAGGTCTTCTTCCTCAAGCCGATGCAATCTTCCGAACCATTCACAGCATGCTGGTCTTCGCCGCGCTCCGCGCGCGGCAGGGCGGCCTTGTTTACCGGGCCAGCCCCTCCACAGCCTCCGTCAGCTCCGCCAGCTTCGCGTCCGCGTCCTCAGGGCTTTCGCCGCGCACGCCCATGTAAAACTTGATCTTCGGCTCGGTTCCCGACGGACGAATACAGCACCAGGCGCCGCCCTCCAGCTCAAAGTACAGCACGTTGGAGGTAGGAAGCCCTGTGGCGGTCTTCTCCCCGGTCAGGCAGTTTAACAGTACATCCTCCCGGTAATCCCGAAACTGGGTAACCTTCAGCGGGCCGATGGACTCCGGAACTTCCCCGCGGATTTTTTCCATCATGGCGGCGATCTGCTTCGCCCCGTCCTGTCCCTTTAAAGTCACCGTGGACAGGCCTTCCTTGAAATAGCCGTAGGTTTCAAAGAGCTTCCGCATCTGATCGCAGAGGGTAATGCCCTGGCTCCTGCACCAGGCAGCCGTCTCGCACAGGGCCATAACGGCCACCACGGCATCCTTATCTCTGGCATGGGTGCCCACCAGGCAGCCGTAGCTCTCCTCGTAGCCGAACAGATAGGTATGGCTGTGATTCTGCTCAAAGAACTTGATCTGCTCTCCGATGTACTTGAAGCCTGTCAGGGTCTCGATGAGATCCACATGATATGCCTCGGCAATCCGGTGCGCCATTTTTCCGGATACAATGGTGGTCACCACCGCGCCGTTTTCCGGAAGCATGCCAAGCTCCTTCTTCGTGGACAGGATGTATTCCAGAATCAGTGTACCGGACATATTTCCCGTAAAGCTCATATAATCTCCGGTGGCCGCGTCTTTCGCGTAGATACCAAGACGGTCCGCGTCCGGGTCCGTGGCCAGAACCACATCCGCGTCCACTTCCTTCGCAAGCTTTAAGGCCAGGGCAAAGGCGTTCTTATCCTCCGGGTTCGGATAGGAAACCGTGGGGAAATTCCCGTCCGGAAGCTCCTGCTCCTTCACCACGTACACATTCTCAAAGCCAAGCTCCGACAGAATCCGGCGTACCGGCAGATTTCCCGTGCCGTGAAGGGGCGTGTAAACGATCTTCAGACCCGGCGCTTCCTTTTTCACCATTTCCGGACGAAGCACCTGGGTTTTCAGGGCCGCTATGTATTTGTCATCCATCTCAGGCCCGATCACCTCATAAAGTCCCGCTTTCTCGGCGTCCTCCTTCGCCATGGTCTTCACCTGGCTGTAGTCGGCGATGGCGTTTACCTCCCCGATAATCTCCTTATCCTTTGGAGCGGTAATCTGGGCGCCGTCCTCCCAGTAAACCTTGTAGCCGTTGTATTCCGGCGGATTATGGCTGGCCGTCACCACAACGCCCGCCGTGCAGCCAAGCTCCCGAAGGGCAAAGGACAGCATGGGCGTGGGACGAAGGGACGGGAAAATATACGCCTTAATCCCGTTGGCCGCCATGCACAGCGCCGTCTCCTGGGCGAACTCCGGGGACATATGTCTGGAATCAAAGGCAATGGCAACGCCCTTTTTCTGTGCGCCCTCTTTTATAATGTAGTTTGCCAGGCCCTGGGTGGCCTTGCGGACCGTATAGATATTCATGCGGTTCGTTCCCGCGCCGATAATCCCCCGAAGGCCTCCGGTTCCGAACTCCAGATCCCGGTAGAAGCGCTCCTCGATCTCTCCTTCGTCGTCCTTTATGGCCAGAAGCTCCTTTTTCGTCTCCTGGTCAAAATACGGATCATTCAGCCAAAACTCATAAACCTCTCTTGCTTTCATGGTATCTCCTTTCCTCGCAGCCGTCCGTACCGGTACGTCCGCTCTGGTTCTTATGCTGTCATTTTACCACAGTCCACACTGCGAAACAAGCAATACTTATGCTCAGCCGATAATCAGCACGTAAGGATCAAAGGACAGCTCTTTTACCGCGTCCATTGCCTCCTCCATGTCTTCTCCATTCCAGAGCCAGAGCGTATAGCAGTATTCCCCAAGCCCCGACAGGTCGATTTTGAAATTCGTCTTCCAGGTATTGTTCATGACCCAGGAGTACACAGGTCTCTGATTATTTTCCTTTTTCCCGTCGCACAGGCGGATAGTGTGATGCTTCATCTCTCCCATATACCACAAAGCCGTATCACTGGCAGCAATCAGCGCCCCGCCCTCTTTGGAGAGACAGGCAAGGCCAAAGTCCGATATGTAATAGTCCATGCAGGTTCCCGGCACCTGGTCGATTCCCGGCCGGAAAGCTTCCGTCCCTTTTCGCAGCGCCAGAGTCCGGTCCGGAAAGGACAGGCTCATGGGAAGATAAACGCTCTCCATATCCAGAGAAAGGGTCTTTCCAAGCATCAGCTTAAAGTCGATTCTGGGGATCTCCTCATAAAACTTCAGGACCACGTCCGCCCGGATGGTTCCCGGCAGCCGCCAGCGCAGGCAGAGCACGGTGAAGACGTCTCCCCGTTCCAGACAGTCGATTTGTTCCAGATCTCCCGCGAACAGCTTCGCGTGCGCTCCCCGGATGTTTCGTCCCCGCAGGTGACGCTCATCCCGTTCGGAGAAGCCCGGACGGATTTCGGTCTGTTCATACAGCGGGGTGAAGAAAGGCGCCGTACCCTCTCCCAGAAGATTTCTCCCGGCGCGCTTGTCCACAAACGATGTTATCCCCTCATGCGGCGCGTAGGAAAGGGAAAACCAGCGGTTTTCAAAAGCGCCGGGCAGACGGAAGGAGACCGGGTCATACGTGTTCTCGATGTCCCGCACCCCTTCTCCGCCCACATAGCATCTGCGGCTGTTAAAACGCCGGGGTCCTGCCTTTTTCTCCCGGTAGGTGTAGATCTTTTCCTCAAAGGGCGCGAAGGTATCCACAAAGGTAATCCTGCGGCCCCTGGGGTGGGCGGACACCTGGCTTGGAATCACGCGGCCCGTCCCGTCCGTTATCACCGCCTCCTCAAAGGCAATGGTTTCCAGGTAGAACTCCACCTTTTTGGGGCCGCCGATCCGGCTTGGGCTGCAGACCTTAATGGTTCCCTGGGAGGCATAGTAGCGCAGAATGTCCCCTTTTTCCATCGCGATGGCGTCCAGCATCCTGGAAGCCGCCTCATGGGCCTTGGAAGCGTAGCTGTTCTTTCGTATGTCAAGATTCATCACCATGGTATCGTAAGGGTCCGTGACCGTTGCGGAATGACCCCCTGTGTGCTCCGCGTAGAGCATAAGATTGTCCTGAACCGTCCGGGCAAGCTCCGGATAATGTTCCTCCGCCCGGCCGTCCAGCCTCCGGGCCAGCTCGTACCGGTAAACGGCGTCCTTATAATGCTTCAGGGCATAGGGCGCGCTTCCCACGCCGTTGGCCCACCAGTCCGTCAGGTCCCCATGGTACACCGGGGCGTCCGCAAGCTTTTCCCGAATCGCTTCGTACAGCTCCTGGAGGGAGACCATCTGAAGGCGGCACTCGCCGCCGTATTTCTCGTTATATGCCTGAATATTTTTCAGAATCTCCGGCTCAGGCGGCGCGTTGTCGCTGAATACGCCGGAGACGGAGGCCAGGATAAAATCGTAAGGATAGCCGTTGTCCTGACACAGCTTCCGATAATACCGGAGATTCTCATGAAGCGTTTCCACCGGGTCCGCAAGAATGCTTCCCTTTCCCAGATGGTTTTCCATCAGAAAATTCTCCGCCGGATTCGGCTTGATTCCCAGAACATTTCCAAGATTATAGTGCTCCCCGTTCCACACCAGAAGCCTCTGCCCCCTGGCGTTCTCCCACCACCAGGCGTTCTGGTTCTGGTACAGGGGATACATGCCGTGGCTGTAGTTTATATTCATCAGAAGGAATTCGATTCCGTTGTCCAGCATGGCGTCCCGGCAGCCCATGGAGATTCCGTTAATATCCGCGCACATGGCCGTTTTCAGGTCAAAGCCCGCTTCCCGGAAGCGCTCCTTCCACTTGGCCAGCCGTTTCCGGTATACCTCCCAGTCCAGAAGATCCGTAAAGTTCAGGTAATTGGCGGAGACCCCAAGCTTTCCCTCCCTAGCCAGGCGGCAGAAGGCCTCCTTCTCTTTTGGGGCAGCCCGCTTAAAAAATTCCTCCACGCAGAACAAGGTCTCGCAGTTCCAGCGGAACGCTTCATACTCCGGTTTCCCCATCATAGCGACCACTTCCCGGATATAGGCCGCCTGGGTGTCCGCCACCCGCTCCTGGAGATCCGTGTAGCCGATATCCGTGTGAGCGTGGTGGACCACATACATGGTTTTGATTTGCTTTTCCATACGCATACTACCTCTCTCAAAATACTGGAAGATGAAAACCGGCCGGACAGATCCGAAAATCTGCCGGCCGGTCTGCTGTGTCTATTATAAAATGAATCCGCAGGAAAAGAAACCCGCAAATCTCAGCCGATAATCAGCACGTAAGGATCAAAAGAGCGCTCGCGCAGCTCATCCATGGCTTCCTCCATGTCCTGACCGTCCCAGAGCCACAGGGTATAGGCGTATTCCGTAAGTCCGGAAAGATCCATTTTGAAATTCGTCTCCCAGGTGTTGTTCATAATCCAGGAGTAAATCGGCCTCTGATTGTTTTCCTCTTTTCCGTCGCACAAAAGGATGGGATGATGCTTCATCTCGCCCATGTACCACAGGGCCGTATCCCTGGCGCCGATCAGGGCGCTGCCCTCTTTGGAGAGCTGGGCGATTCCCCAGTCTGACATGTAGTATTCCATGCAGGTTCCGGGTATCTGGTCGACGCCTGGCCGGAACGCCTCGCTTCCCTTTCGCATAGCCACAGTCCTGTCCGGCCAGGAAAGGGTCATGGGCAGATACACGCTCTCGATGTCCGTTGAGAGGGTCTTCCCCAGCAGCAGCTTAAAGTCCACCCTGGGCATGGCTTCATAAAACTTCAGATAAACATCCGCCTTTATGGTTCCCGGCAGGCGGTAGCGCAGACGCAGCACCGTATAAACCTCTCCCCGCTCCAGGCGGTCGATTTTCTGCAGTTCTCCGGCGAAAAGCCGCGCGTGCTCGCCCCGGATATTCCGTCCAAGAATGCTGCGCTCTCCCCCTTCCGAATGCTCCGGCAGGATTTCTGTCTGCTCGTAAAGCGGGGTAAAGAAGGGCGCTGCCCCCTCTCCCAGAAGATTTCTCCCGGTGCGCTTGTCCACAAAGGCCGTTATTCCCTCATGGGGAATGTAGGACAGGGAAAACCAGCGGTTTTCAAACGCATAGGGCAGGCGGTAGGTGACGGGGTCGTAGTCGTTGACAATATCCCGCACCCGCTCGGCGCCCACGTAGCACTTCCGGCTGTTTAGGGTCTGGGGCTCCTTTGGAAGCTCCCGGTAGGTATAGACCTTCTCTTCAAAGGGTTCAAAGGTATCCACGAAGCTGATTCTGCGTCCCCTGGGATGGCCGGAAACCTGGCTTGGAATCACGCGGCCCGTCTCGTCCTGAATCAGGGCGTTTTCAAAGCTTAACGTTTCCAGGTAAAACTCTACCTTCTGCGGTCCTTTGGCGCTGCCCGCGCTGCACACCCGGATGGTTCCCTGGGAATTGTAGTAGCGCAGAATGTCGCCTTTTTTCACGGCAATGGCGTTCAGCATCCTGGAGGCCGCCTCATGGGCCTTGGAGGCGTAGCTGTTCTTGCGCATGTCCAGGTTCAGCACCATGGATTCGTAAGGGTCGGAAATCGTTCCGGAATGGCCCCAGGTATGCTCCGCATAGAGCATCAGATTGTCCTGGGCCGTCCGCGCAAGCGCCGGATAATGGGCCTCTGCTTCCGGATCCAGCCTTTTGGCCAGCTCATACCGGTAAACCGCGTCTTTATAATGCTTCAGGGCATAGGGCGTGCTGCCCACGCCGTTGGCCCACCAGTCCGTGAGATCTCCGCGGTATACCGGCGCGTCCGCAAGTTTTTCCCGAATCGCCTCATACAGCTCCTGGAGAGAAACCATCTCAAGGCGGCACTCCTGACCGTATTTCTCGTTGTACGCCTGGATATTCTGCAGGATTTCCGGTTCAGGCGGCGCGTTGTCGCTGAATACGCCGGAGACGGCGGCCAGGATGAAATCATAGTTATAGCCGTTGTCCTGACACAGCTCCACATAATTTTTCACGTTCTCGTGAAGGGCTTCAATGGCGTCCTCGCTGATTCCGATCTTTCCCAGATGGTTTTCCATCATGAAGTTGCTGACCCTGTTGGATTTCAGGCCCAGGACATTGCCCAGGTTGTAATGCTCCCCGTTCCACACCAGAAGCCGCTGGCCTTTCTGATTTTCCCACCAGTAGGCATTCTGGTTCTGGTACAGGGGATACATGCCGTGATGGCAGTGGATATTCGTAAACAGAAATTCCACGCCGTTGTCCAGCATGGCATCCCGGCAGCCCATGGAAATACCGTTAATGTCCGCGCACATAGCCGTCTTCATGGCAAAGCCGGATTTGCCAAAGTATTCCTGCCACCATCCCAGCCGTTCCTTATAAATTTCACAGTCCAAAAGGTCGGTAAAATTCAGGTAATTGGCGGAGACACCAAGCTTTCCCTCCCTGGCCAGACGGCAGAATTCCTCCTTCTCTTCCTCATCTGCCTCTTTAAAAAACTCTTCCACGCAGAACAGGGTCTCGCAGTTCCAGCGGAAATCCGCGTATTCCGGCCGCTTCATCATGGAGAGCACTCCGCGGATATAGCCCGCCTGGGTATCGATGACCCGTTCCTGGAGATCCGTATATCCGATATCCGTATGGGAATGATGCACCACATACATGGTTTTAATCTGATTTTCCATAAATACTCCTTTCACCGCCGCTGGCCGCTCTGTTCCGAGACAGCTATGGCCGCACGCAGGCCAGAATAATCTTAACCGGCTCCCCGTCCGGGCTCACCAGGGCATAGGGTCCCGCCGCCTCCGGCACAATGCAGGTCTCCGCGTAGTGCAGCGCAAAGGGTTCAAAGGAACCGTTCTCGCTCACCAGCATAGCCTCTTTTCCGTCCACCAAGTTCAGCACGTGAACACTGCCGTTTCTCTGAATGGACACGCGGCTCTTTGTGGAAACCCGGAATGTATCGATGAACTCCCGCTCATGAAGGCCCGTGCGCTCCACCAGGTTTCCGTCCTGCTCATAAACCGTGGTCACCTGATTTACCAGGTTCTTTTTCACTCAGGAGGTATCCCGGTCCCACTGAACATTTGCCAGGCCGTGCTTTAAATGCACGGGTCTTGGCTTTCCGTTCAGGTCCAGACGGCCCCAGTCCCACATCTTAAAGGTAAAGATATACGGCGTGGCGCTGATCTCCAGAACCATGGTGTTCGCTCCGGAACAGTGTACCGTTCCCGCCGGAATCAGCAGGTGGTCGTGTTTCTTTACGGGAATCCGGTTCACGTAATTCTCCGCCGGGAACAGCTTTTCCCCTCTCTGGGCAGCTTCCAGGTCCTCTGCCATATCCGCGGGATCGATCCTCTCTTTCACGCCCAGATATACGCAGGTGTCCTCTCCTTCGGCGTCCAGGATGTAATAGCTCTCGTCCTGGGTATAGTGCATGTTAAAATTCCTCTGGATGTATTCCGTCAGAGGATGCACCTGGAGGGAGAGGTTCTGGCCATGGATGGTATCCAGCAGGTCAAAGCGGATGGGAAATTCCTTTCCGAAACGGGCGTGTACCCGCTCTCCCAGAAGGGGCCTTGCCTGGGCGTACACCAGATTTAAAGCCGGACTTTGAATCTTCACGCCGCCGAAATCAAAGAGCAGGCTGTTCTCCTCCGGCACCCCGTCAAAGCTCCAGGCGTAATTGCTTCCGTTCTCCGGCAGGCCGAAGTGGTTTTTCATCCAGTCGCCTCCCCATACGCCCGGATCAAAATACGGCACCATGCGGAAGGGCCGTCTGGCCGTGTGGCAAAGGGCCCGGCGGTAAGCGTTTCCTCCCACCATGGCCGCTCTTCCTTCCTCCGCCATGTCCAGATAATAGTCAAAACGGTCCAGAAGCCCGTCCTTGATCCGATCGGCCCAGCGCCATTCGGCGAAATAGCCTCTTTTATATTTTTCCAGCCTGGGAACGTCCTCCTTCGCGGTCCGCCAGTTCTTCATTCCCCGGCGGTAGCGAAGCTGGATTTCCCAGCGGGTAATGTCCGCGTATACCAGGATGTCTCCCGGATGAACCAGCGAAGCCCCGGTGCCGCAGATCAGCACGATTCCCTCCGGTACGCGCTCCGCCTCTTCCCTGGCTTTCGCAAGCTTCTCCGGATAAATAAATCCTCCATCCGGCGCACCGTCATAATGCCGAATACCGGATCGTCCGTCAGGTCCTTCTCCAAAAGAGCGTCCATCTTCTCCGGTTCAAAGGCCAGGTCGTCGCTTACGATCACCTTTGCCGGAGCCAGGCCCCGAAGGCCTTCCAGGAGCTCCGACAGGCCGGTTCCCGGATAGCACTCCACCGTCAGAATCGTCTTTTTCCGGCCGGCACAGGCGTCCAACAGCCCGCGGCAGATTTCCGGATACCCTTCAACCGCGGCCTGTGACCCGCTCCTTTCCTCCTCTGGCATTTCCACGGCAATCACCGGAAAACGCTCATAATTCGTTCCCTTTGCTTCCATGTATAAATCCTCCTCATCACGTGAATCCATTTCTCACAGTGCGCGCGAAACTGCTGTCTGATAACCACTTACAGATTATTACGAAAGAAGAAATTTGTCAATACATATTTTGTTGTTTCATTGGTTTATTTCAAATTTATCTTTACATATTTTCCTGGCAATTTCCCTCTGTTCATTTTGCGAAAACTGCGCTATAATACATTTTTAATGTTTACTTTACTCTGACAACAGGACCGGCCATAAGGGCCCGTCCGCCATCCATGCAGGAAGAAGGAGGAACCACTTACATGTCCGTAAAGTACGTATTTGTAACCGGAGGCGTTGTGTCCGGACTCGGCAAAGGAATTACTGCCGCTTCTCTGGGCCGTCTGTTAAAATCCAGGGGCTATAAGGTCACCATGCAGAAATTCGATCCCTATATCAACATCGATCCCGGCACCATGAATCCCATTCAGCACGGCGAGGTCTTTGTTACGGACGACGGCGTGGAAACAGACCTGGATCTTGGGCATTATGAGCGCTTCATCGATGAGAGTCTGAACAAAAATTCCAATGTGACCACCGGAAAAATTTACTGGTCCGTTCTCCAGAAGGAACGCCGGGGAGATTACGGCGGCGGCACCGTGCAGGTGATTCCCCATATCACGAACGAAATAAAGGGCCGTTTTTACCGGAACTTTACAGAGGACGACACCCATATCGCCATTATCGAGGTGGGAGGCACCGTAGGCGACATCGAAAGCCAGCCTTTTTTAGAGGCCATCCGCCAGTTCCAGCACGACATCGGCCATGAAAACGCCATCCTCATCCACGTTACTCTGATCCCCTATCTGAAGGCTTCCGGGGAAATGAAAACAAAGCCCACCCAGGCCAGCGTAAAGGAGCTCCAGGGCATGGGTATTCAGCCGGATATTATTGTCTGCCGCTCAGAGCTTCCCTTAGGCCAGGGTATCAAGGACAAAATCGCTCTGTTCTGCAACGTACCCAGCAGCCGGGTACTCCAGAACCTGGACGTGGAATATCTCTATGAGGCGCCCCTTGCCATGGAGCAGGAGCATCTGGCCCAGGCTGCCTGCGAATGCCTGCACCTGCCCTGTCCGGAGCCGGATTTAAGTGACTGGGAAGCGATGGTAAATTCCCTGCGCCACCCCACCCGGGAAGTGAACATCGCCCTGGTGGGCAAATACATTCAGCTCCATGACGCCTATTTGAGTGTTGTGGAAGCCTTAAAGCACGGCGGCATCGCCAACAGCGCCACCGTAAACATCAAATGGGTGGACTCCGAGCTGCTCACAGAGGACAACGTGGATTCCATCCTGGGAGATCAGGACGGCATTCTCGTTCCCGGCGGCTTTGGAGACCGGGGCGTAGAGGGAAAGATCACGGCGATCCACTACGCCCGCACTCATAAAAAGCCCTTCCTTGGCCTGTGCCTTGGCATGCAGATGGCCATTGTGGAGTTCGCCCGCCATGTGGCCGGACTGACCGGCGCTCACAGCGTGGAGCTAAACCCCCAGACGATCCATCCGGTTATCGCTCTGATGCCGGATCAAAACGGCGTGGAGGATATCGGAGGCACACTTCGTCTGGGCTCCTATCCCTGTGTTCTCGCGAAAAACACAAAGGCCTATGAGCTTTACGGTTCAGAGACCATCCATGAGCGCCACCGCCACCGCTATGAGGTAAACAACGACTACCGGAAGGCACTGACGGAAAATGGCATGATTCTCTCCGGTCTTTCCCCTGACGGGCGGATCGTGGAGATGATCGAGCTGCCGGACCACCCGTTCTTTATCGGAACCCAGGGGCACCCGGAATTCAAGTCCAGACCAAACCGTCCGCATCCGCTGTTCAAGGGCTTCATCCAGTCGGCTCTGGAAGAACACGGAAAGTAAACGCTTACGTAAAATTTCTTCTTTGCTTTTTAGCAAAATTGCGGTACACTATTCTTAACAGCAGCGGTCAGACAGAAAAAGCCGAACAGCTAAGAGAAAAAAGTAAAGAAAAGGAGTATAAGATTATGCAGATTTACAAAGCAAAAGATTATCAGGACATGAGCCGGAAAGCGGCAAACATCATTTCCGCACAGGTGATCCTGAAGCCGGACTGCGTTCTTGGTCTTGCCACAGGTTCTTCTCCTGTAGGTACCTATCAGCAGCTGATCGAGTGGTACAAAAAGGGCGACCTGGATTTTTCCAGGGTAACCAGCATTAACCTGGACGAGTACCGCGGACTTCCCGGCGACAACGACCAGAGCTATCGGTATTTCATGAATCATAACCTTTTCGATCACGTAAACATCCGCAAGGAGTGTACGTATGTGCCCGACGGTCTTGAGCCGGATCCTCAGAAGGCCTGCGCAGCCTACGAGGAGATCATCCGCAAATCCGGCGGCGTGGATCTGCAGCTTCTGGGCCTTGGCCATAACGGCCACATCGGCTTTAATGAGCCCGCCGATTCCTTCCCCAAAGAAACCCACTGCGTGGATCTGACCGAAAGCACCATTGAGGCCAACAAGCGTTTCTTCGCAAGCATCGACGACGTTCCCCGCCAGGCATATACCATGGGCATCGGAACCATCATGAGCGCGAAGAAAATCCTGATCATCGTCAGCGGCGCCGACAAAGCCGAAATCCTGAACAAAGTCATCAACGGCCCCATCACGCCTCAGGTTCCCGCCTCCATTCTTCAGCTTCATCCCGATGTGACCGTGGTTGCCGACGAAGCCGCGCTTTCCGCGGTAACGTGCTGATAAGAAAATGCTGACAAAAAGCGGCCGCTTTGGATCCGCGCCGTGAAACCGCCGTTTCCGCCGCAGATCCATGCGGTCCCCGGAAGCATCTGAGGATGCGCCGCGTTTCGCGCGGCGAAAAGAAAGGAGCCCTTGATATGGTTATCAAAAATGCATCTGTTTACCGTGAGGACGGCACCTTTTCCACCGGCGACATCGCCATGGAAAACGGCGTCTTTGTATCGGAAGCCTCCGACACCGGAGAGGTTCTGGACGCCTCCGGACTGTACGCGATTCCCGGCCTTACGGACATTCATTTTCATGGCTGCGTAGGTCATGATTTCTGCGACGGCACCCAGGAGGCCATCGAGGCCATTGCCGCCTATGAGCTTCAGTGCGGTGTTACCACCATTGTACCCGCTACCATGACTTTCAGCGAGGAGATTCTTTCCGGAATCTGCAAAGCCGCTGCGGCCTATAAGGCTGCCCAGCGCCCGGAGCTTGGAAAGGGCGCGATTCTGGAAGGCATCAATATGGAAGGCCCCTTTGTCTCCATGGCAAAGAAGGGCGCTCAGAACCCGGAATACATCCACAAGCCGGACGTAGCCATGTTCCAGCGTCTTCAGGAGCTGGCCGGCGGGCTCTTCCGCATGGTGGATCTGGCTCCTGAGGAAGAGGGCGCCATGGAATTTATCGACGCCATGAAGGATCAGGTGACCATCTCCATCGCCCATACGGTGGCGGACTATGACACGGCAAAGGAAGCCTACGACCGGGGAGCCAGCCACGCCACCCATCTCTACAACGCCATGCCGCCCTTCTCCCACCGGGCTCCCGGCGTAATCGGAGCCGCCTGCGACAGCCCCCACGTTCGGGTAGAGCTGATCTGCGACGGAATCCACCTGCATCCCGCCACCGTCCGCACGACCTTTAAGATGTTCGGGGACGATCGGATTGTCCTGGTCAGCGACAGCATGATGGCCGCCGGTCTGGACGACGGAGATTACTCTCTGGGCGGACAGCCCGTAAAGGTAAAGGGGAACCTGGCCACCTTGGCCGACGGCACCATCGCGGGCTCCGTGACGAACCTGATGGACTGCATGCGCACCGCGGTAAAGAAGATGGACATTCCTCTGGAGAAAGCCGTAAAATGCGCGGCCGTCAACTCTGCCAAGGCCGTGGGCCTCTATGACCGCTACGGCTCCATCACCCCCGGCAAAGTCGCCAACCTGGTGCTTCTGGATAAAGAACTGAACATTCAGGGAATCTATCTCTGCGGCCGCGCCGTGGACCGTACCGGCCGGCATTGAACGCGCGCCACAGCGCGGTCAAAACCCAGCAGCAGCCAAATGGACATGCAGGCATGTCCGCCTGGCTCGCTGTTGGCGGGAAGGAAAGCAAAAGGGGGCTGTGAAAAATAAAGAATCATTTTTCACAGCCCCTTTTGCTGGCTTTACGTTAAAAAGGAAATATAGTTCAGCTACCGAATCGCCGTATACACATTCCCTGCCGACAGGCTTTTCTGTTTATACTTTGCCAGCTCGCTGACCGTTACCAACTGGTAACCCCACCTTTTCAGCTCCGGAATCAGCCGCTCGGCCGCGTCCACGGTGGCTTTGTGGATGTCGTGCATCAGGATAATGTCTCCGTCCTTCACCTGGGTCAGCACATTGCTGACGGTTCTGTCCGCGTTCCGGTGTTCCCAGTCCCTGGTGTCAATGCTCCAAAGGATAGCCGGAACCCCTACGCAGGAAAGCACCGAACTGTTATACGCGCCGTAGGGCGGCCGCATCAGAGTGGCGTTTTTGCCTGTTGCCTGCCGGATGGCGTCGTTGGTGCTGCTCATCTGGCTGCGTATTCCGTCCGCGGAAAGGCCGGTGAGGCTTGGATGGCTCCAGGTATGGTTTCCGATCTCGCAGCCCATATCGGCCGCCCTGGCCACCGTGCTCCGGTAGTTGGAAACGCTGCTCCCCACCAGGAAAAAGGTCGCCAGCGCGTCGTTTTCCTCCAGGCAGCGCAGCAGCCGGTCCGTGTACGGCCCCGGCCCGTCGTCAAAGGTCAGAGCAACCATCGGCTTGTCCGGGTCTACCCTGGAAACCTCTTTTTTCGGGTCGTACACACCGTCTTTTCCGAAATAGCAGCCCTCTCCGTTGATCCACTGCTCTCCGGTGCGCATGGCCCCGTCCGATCCCATATAGTATTTCTTTCCCTTGAGAGTAAGCCAGCCTTTTGCCATCTTACCGCTCTTCAGAAAATAATATTTTTCACCGTTATATGTAATCCACTTCGAAGATGTCATAACTCCGTTTTTGCCAAAATAGTATTGCTTTCCGTCTACGGTACGCATGCCCTTCTGCATGACCCCGCTGCGGTCCATGTAGTATTTCTTTCCCTTCACACGCACCCAGCCCCTGGCCATTTTCCCGGAAGAGTACATGTAATAGGTCTTTCCGCCTTTTTCCATAAACCGGCCGCGCACCATGACGCCGTTCCATTTAAAGTAATATTTGCTGCCGCCGAAATAGGCCCATCCTGTTTTCAGGCCCTCTTCCTTTCGCAGATAGTATTTCTCGCCATTCCACTCAATCATTCCGCTGCGGACGAAGCCCTTGGTGCTGAACAGATAAATATTTCCCTTGATATTCAGCCATTCCCCCTTGGCATAGCTTCCGTCCTTCTTGCGGAACATCCTTTTTCCGTTTTTCCGGATCCATTTTCCCTTCGCCTTAGGCGCCTGGGTGACGTATTTCAAACTCTGCTTTTTCGAACCCGACTTTTTCGCCGCCTGGGCCTCGTCCTGGGGAAGAGCCAGAATCAGACAGATAAAAAGCACATACAAAATTCCCTTAAAAAAACGTTTCTTCACGTTTCCCCCTTTCTGTGTGTCTGTTCCTAATCTTTCATCTATGGTTACTTTAAAAGTCCGCCGCCGAATAGGCGGCATACATTCAGGGATACCAAATACGCCCGCCGGATTTTTTCGGGACGGCGCTACGCCTGTCCCGCGGGCGTATGCAGGTTTACTTTAAAAGTCCGCCGCCGATAGGCGGCATGCCGGCTTACCTTAAGGTCCCGGCCCGTTTGCTGCAGGCTACTGCCAGAACTCCGGGACCCACATGGCAGGCTACGCTCAGTGACAGCGGATCGCATTCAAATTCCATGCCGGGGAAAGCCGCGGCGATTTCCCGCTCCCACTCCTTCGCTTCCTGGGGATTCCCGGCATAAGCCGCGTGGAGGCGCATCTGCCCATCCGCCAAAGGCTTCGCGAAGCGGGTCTCTAAATCCTTTTTCATGGCGTCCAGCATGATTTTCTTGGCCTTGATCTTGCCCCTGGCCTTGGCGAAGGCGTCCAGCTTTTCTCCCTGAATCTGCAAAACCGGCTTCAGATTCAGAATCGTTCCAAGGGCAGCGGCTGCGGGCGTCACCCTTCCGCCCTTTTTCAGGTACTTGAGGGTCTCCACAACCAGATAAATGCTGGCTTCCAGGCTCTCCCTTTCCAGCAGCTCCTTAATGCCCGCGGCGTCCATCCCGCCCGCGGCCAGCTCTATGGCGTCACGCACTGACTGCTTCTGGGTAACGGAGATCCGCTGGTTGTTCACCACCTGAACCCGGCCGTCAAAATCCGCCGCCAGGGCCGTGGCCGTCTCGCAGGAAGCGCTCAGTCCACTGGACATGGGAATATGCACAACCTCATCATAGTCCTTCAAAAGCCGTTTCCAGGTACCCGTCAGATCCGCCGGAGAAGGCTGGGAAGTGCTGATCTCCTCATCCTCCGTGAGCTGCCGGTAAAAATCCTCCTGGGTCAGATCGATATCCTCAAGGTACATTTTTCCGTTAATAAAAAACGGCATGGGCAGTACGGTAATACCCAGTTCCTCTGCCTGCTTCTGGGTGATTCCGCTGTTGCTGTCCGTCATAATCGCAATCTTTTTCATCATCCTTCACCTCTGCGCGCAGACGCGGCGCCGCTTTCCGGCCGCCGCCTCCTTCGGTTCATCCGGCGCGCTTTTCTTTCTGTTCCTGCTTATTTGAGTCAAATTTGGGAAGATAATTTTCAAAAATCACAATCCCCCCATCCTCCCGTATTTTTTTATGGGTCAGCCGATCTCTCACCGTCCAGTTAAATTCCGCCACTCCGTAGAGCTTGCGGCAGAGCCTGAGGCTCAAAGACTTTCTGTCCAGGTGCTGGTACGCGATAAAATCCGGCCGCGAAAGCACATTGACAAACAGATTGTGCATCAGAAAATCCCCGATGGGATTCACCATGGTCCCGTGGCGGCGGAAATGCTCGGTAAGCTGTCCCCGGACCATATCCGGACGGTTCCTGCGCAGCCACCAGAGCACTCTGGGATCAAAGGACTCGATACAGTAGCACCCCTGATACCCTTCCAGCTCGCGGCACACAGCCGCGCACAGCTCCCGGTAATCTCCTTTCACCGTTTTCAGTTCGATCACCAGAGGCGTGCGCCCGTTTACCAGCGCCAACACCTCCCCAAATGTGGGAATCCGCTCCCTGGTTTCCTCCAGCCGGTACTCTTTCAGCTCTTCCAGCGTCTTTTCATGGACCATCACATCCGCCCCACAGGTACGCTTCAGACTGTCGTCATGCATCACTACAAGTTTTCCGTCCAGGGTACGGTGGAGATCCAGCTCCATCCCATATCCCATGTCCGCGGCCCTGGCGAATGCGGCCAGAGAATTTTCCGGTATGCCGTTTGCCCGGTCGTGAAGCCCTCTGTGCGCGTAATCGAATTTCCGCAGTTCCTTCATCTCCGGTCTTTTTCTGAGGCTCGGTATCATACTGAACAGCCAAATTCCCCATATTACGGCGGCAATGCCTGCGGCTGCCGCCGCGATAATGAAAAGATTCATAAACGTCATACGTCATCCGGTCCTTTCTTTTTGTTTTCACCTCTGGTATCGCATACCTCTAGTATCGCATATTTTCCGTTTTTTATCGAGGTTTCTTTTTAAAAAGTTCTTTTCTGTGGCGCTTACGGACGCTTAAGAACCACTTCCCGCCCGTACAATCGTTCACCACAGCCGTCGCAAGATAAAACGCCGGCACGCAGACCTCCAGTATAACGCCCGTGGCTGCCGTCCAGTGCACGGCGCGCAGAGCCAGCCCCAGGACGCCGGAGAGAATTGCCATGGCAAGAACCGCCGTCCCCAGGTATACATACCGGTGGATACACCGCCGCCCGGCGGCTGCGTGAAATCCGCCCACCGCGCAGAGAATCTCAAGAACAGCCTGGACAATCAAAAGCCAGGACGCCAGCATAATGGCCTGGTTTTCCAGAAACATCTGGCTTTCATGCAGAATCAGCGTCGCAGCGAGCTGCGCCAGATAGGCAAGCCCGGTCAAAAACATGAAAATACTGGACAGCCGGAGCAAACTTGTATTTCTTTTCATAATCGCCAGCCTTTCTTACGCCTTTCCCGGCTCCCTGCACAGTTTGCGCACAGTAAAGAGCATCGTCACAAAGCTTGCCGTCCCTCCCAGAAAATTGGAAATGGGCTCGGCAACGAATACGCCGTTTACGCCAAGTCCCGCCACATGGGGCAGAATCAGCGTCAGGGGCACTACAATAATGACCTTTCGCAGAAGGGAGAAGAACACAGCCTGCTTCGACTGCCCCAGTCCCACAAAGGTAGACTGCCCCGCGAACTGCAAAGCCATCATAAAGAACCCGAAGAAATAAATCCGCATGGCCGGCGCTCCCTTTGCCAGAAGCTCCGGGTCGGAATTAAAAATATGGATCAGCGGCTCCGGAAACAGGAATGCCAGCAGCCATGCCAGGAAGGTATAAATAATGCACACAGCACTGGTGAAAGCGATCCCTCTTTTTATCCGGTCGAACTTTCTCGCGCCGAAATTATACCCCAGAACCGGCTGGGAGGCGTTTGTCACCCCTTGGATAGGCAGAGAAATCACATCCCGCACCGAGTTGAGCACCGTCATAATTCCCACATAGAGGTCTCCTCCCTGGGCGCGCAGGGTGGAGTTGCAGGCGATCTGGACAATGCCGTTGGTGGCCGACATAATAAAGCCGGCAGTCCCAAGACCGGTAATTTCCCGGATAATCTTTCCCTCCGGCCGCAGATTGCTCTTCCGTATCCTGAGCAGGGTTTTCTTTCCGTTCAGGAAAAGCATAACCCATGCCGCGGATAAGCACTGGGAAATGATCGTGGCCAGAGCCGCGCCGGAAACGCCCATGTCAAATACAAAAATGAAGATCGGGTCCAGGACAATATTCGCCGCGGCTCCCAAAAGAATCGTCATCATGCCGGTGCGTCCAAAGCCCTGGGAATTGATAAATCCATTCATACCCGTCCCCACCATGGCAAAGGGGGTTCCCAGCAGATAGATCATCAGGTACTCCCTGGCATACGGGTATGTGGCGTCGCTGGCCCCGAACAGATACAGGACCGGCTTCATAAACCCATACCCCAGAACCATCAGAAGAGCAGAAAAGCACAGAAGCATCAGAAAAGTATTCCCCATGATGTGCTCTGCCCTGTTTTCGTCGTGGCGTCCTCTGGCGATGGAACACAGCGGAGCGCCTCCCATCCCAAAAAGGTTGGTAAATGCCGAAATAATCGTGATAATCGGGAACGTCAGTCCCAGCCCCGTCAGAGCCAGGGCAGACGCGCCCGGCAGGTGGCCGATATAAATCCTGTCCACGATATTGTACAAAACCTGGACAAGCTGGGCCACCGTCATAGGAACGGCAAGGGAGAGAATGTGGCCGGAGACGCTGCCTGTGGAAAAATCATTCTGGTCTCCGGTCTCTTTTCTTCCCGCCGCCTGTTTTTTTACGGTCAATTTCCGGATTCCTCGAAGGTTTCCCGGATCACCTGCATCTCGCCGCTTATATTAATATGCTGCGGGCAGGCCTTTTCGCATCGTTTGCAGGCAACACAGGCATCCGCCTTTACGTCAAGGACCGCGTAATCCTTCGCGGCCGCCTCCTTTCCATCTACCGGAACCCGGTTATAGATGGAAAAGATCCCCGGAATATCCAGACCGGAGGGGCAGGGCATACAGTAACGGCACTTTGTACACTTTACCAGAGCCATGGTGTCGAAAATTTCCTTTGCCTTTCCAAAGACTGCCCGCTCTTCCTCCGTCAGCATCCCGGCGCCGGACCGGTCCGCATAGAGCAGGTTGTCCTCCACCTGCTTCTCCGCGCTCATACCTGAGAGCAGAAGACTCACCTCCGGCTGATCCCAGATAAAGTCCAGAGCCCACTCTACCGGCGTTTTTCCGGCCGGGAACGTTTCCGCCAGATGCAGGGAAACGTCCGCCAGCTTTCCGCCCCGCAGAGGCTCCATAATCACCACGCCCAGACCTTTCCCGGCCGCGTAGCGCAGCCCTTCCGTTCCGGCCTGATGACAGACATCCACATAGTTATACTGAATCTGGCAGAACTCCCATCCATCGTAAGCGTCGATAATCTTCTTAAAGGAATCCAGATTATCATGGAAAGAAAAACCCAGATGACGGATTTTCCCCTCTTCTTTTGCCTTTTCCATATGGGAAATCAGATGAAACTTCTTTACCGTATTTTCAAACCGGTTCCCATCCAGGGCGTGAAGAAGATAAAAATCGATGTGATCCGTTTTCAGCTTCGCCAGCTGTTCATCCAGAATTCTGTCAAAATCCTCCTCTTTTTTCAGCAGCCAAACCGGACATTTGTCCGCCAGATATACCTTATCCCGGTATCCGTCCTCAAGGGCGATGCCCACGACTTCTTCGCTTTCTCCGCCGTGGTAGGGATAAGCGGTATCCACATAGTTCACTCCGTTGTCAATGGCGTTTCGCAGCATGGTAATCGCCCGCTGCCGGTCGATTACGCGCTTCTCATCCTTCTCAACGGTCGGAAAACGCATGCAGCCAAAACCCAGGGCAGACACACGGATCCCTGTTTTTCCAAAACTGCGGTACTTCATAATATACAGCCTCCATCTTTCGTTTTATATTAATGATATACGCTTATCCGCCGTCAAGTCAAGTCTTTCTTATACCTCATTTATGATCTTCTGTGCAGTAAATCTCATATACCTGCGGGTCCTCCAAAATAGTAAGGAGAAGCTCCTTCTTGGCCGCAACCGCAAACCCGTAAACCATAAGACCGTTTTCTTCCACATAGTCCGCGGCCAGATCCAGCGTTTCCGCGTCCGGGGCGTCCTCCATCATGGAAAGGAAATCCTTTTGATCCGCCGTGTAGCGCAGCAGACTGGTAAAATGCCTGGACATGAACTCCTCGGAAGCCAGATTTTCTTCCGTGTCCTCGTTCCAGGACGGAAACAGCTCCGGATACCGCTCCTTATCCCAGTTCCAGCCGTCTTTTACGATGCCGGAAGGAACGCCCCAGAAAAATCCAAGGTTTTCCGGGTAAAACCGCCTGCTCTCCCCGGCTTCATACAGCTGGTAGCCATCCGAGGTTTTTACGGCGCACCAGGCGTACAGCCCGTCCTCGTCCAGAGAAGACAGGTACTTTACGAATTCCTCATAGGGCAGCATCTCATCCAGCGTCACATACGCCAGATACAGGGTATCGTCGTCCAGGCCTTCCAGCGCCTCCCGGCTGGACTGGGGTCCTCCGGCTATACCGTGGAGCATATTGTCCTCTTTCGCGTAAAGCTCTCTAAGGCTCTCGCTTCCCGTCCCCTCTGCCTGAAACCATCCAAAAACATTCCCTGTAGGCCTTGTCAGAATATTCGGATCATAAAGCGTAAGCGCTCCTCTCTCCACGCGCCCGATCACATCGTATATGCGCCCCGTAAGGCTGTAGCTCTGCGTGACGCGGATATCATAGCACCCGTAGCCCCGGTCCCTGACCAGGACATTGTCCCGGATCTGACCCGGCAGCGCCAACTCCGAGTACACCGCCAGATCTGTCTGCATCTGGTTCTGAAACTCTCCCAGCTGCTTTCCCGGATCATAAAAGAACAGATCCACCGTCTTTGGCACCACAAAAATCAGAAGCATGACAACGGCAAAAACCGCCACACCCACAAAGATGCCCAGCTTCAGAAACGCCCGGCGGATAGCCCGGCGGATGGCGTCTGTCATGACCTTTTGTCCATCCCCTGCCTTAGGCGTCTCCCCTTCTTCCTTCCAGAACAGCTCCGCCTCTTTTTCCTCCCGGTCAACCAGATACTCTCCGATTGCCTCCTGGCGCTCGATGGCCCGTTCCAGTCGTTCCGTCTCCTCCGGATTCAGCTCTCCCTTTTTATACCGCTCAATCATTTCCCGATACGTCATATCCATGCCCCTCCATAAAACTTTTCAGCTGTTTTCTTCCCCGATGGCTCTGTACTCTGACATTTTCCTGGGAAAGTCCCAGCACCCTGGCGATCTCCTTCAGGGAAAGTCCGCCGAAGTACTGCATTTCCAGGATCTCTCTTTTTCGGATGTCCAGGGAGCAAAGTCCCTGGTACAAAAGACGGTTCCGCTCGGTACGCAGCACGCTTTCCATGCCGTCATCCGGGGAGAACCCCTCCGGCAGCTCCTCCCGGGGGCTCTCCCTTTCCTCCCTCTTTCGGTAGTTGAAGAAGAGGTTGCGGGCGACCGTGTACAGCCAGGCCCGGACATTCCCATGTCCCCTGGGAAGGGACAGCATCGCTTTTAAAAACGTGTCCTGAAGCAGATCCTCCGCGGCCGCTTTCTGCCCGCACAGAGAATACAGATAAAGATACAGCTCCTGTCCGTAGGCTTCGTAAAGTGCCTGAATCACATCCTGTTCCACCCGCTCACCTCCCCTCTCATTAATAAAACAATCTTCCTGGAAAAATGTTACACCAAAAAAATTTCTTTTTCTATTATTTTACATCCTTTTCTCCTTGGAGTATAATAAAAGAAAGAAAATCTGAAAGGGGGCTTTGCTTATGGAGCGTTTGAGGGGAAAATGGCGGAAGCTGGACAATGCGGCCCTGGCTTTTCCCGCTGCCACGGGAAAAAAGGACAGCCGGGTTTTCCGCTTTTACTGCCTTTTGAATGAGCAGGTCCGACAGGAGCCTCTCCAGAGAGCCTTGGAGCAGACCATGGAAAAATACCCTCTGTATCAGGCCGTCCTGCGCAAAGGGCTCTTCTGGTTCTATCTGGAGCACCGGGATATCCGCCCTCTGGCCCTGGCTGAGAGACGTCCTCCCTGCAGCAAGCTTTATATTCCGGACCGAAAGACCCTTCTCTTTGAAGTGTCTTACCATAAAAACCGCATAAATTTCGAAGTTTTTCACGGGCTCACCGACGGTACCGGGGCCATGCGCTTTTTAAAGGAGCTGGTGAAAAATTATCTCCGGACAGTACACCCGGATGCTGTTCTTCCCGATCTTTTGGAGGAAGACGCCGTCACCCAGACCGACCAGGAGCAGGACAGCTTTTCCCGGTATTATTCCGGAAAGTCCGGCGAAAAAAAAGAAAAAAAGCGCAAGGCCTGCAGGCTTTCAGGAGCTGTCCTGGAACAGGACGAAATGGAAATCCTGGAGGCGGTTCTGCCGGTTCATGAGGTGCTGGCAAAAGCCCATGAGTGTCATGTCTCCGTCACGGTTCTGATCACCGCCATGTTTCTCTGGGCCATACATGAGGAAGTTCCCAGGCTTCAGGCCAGGCGTCCCATCACCCTCATGGTTCCGGTGAACCTGCGCAATTATTTTCCCTCCCACTCCATGACGAATTTCTTCGGATGGATTGAGGTGGGGTATACCTTCGAGGAGAGCACCACCTTTGCGGATGTGCTGCTAAAGGTCCGCCGGCTTTTTGAGCGGGAGCTTGTAAAGGAAAGGCTGGGAGCCCATTTTAATGAGCTGGTAAAGCTTGAGAAAAACCCCCTTCTGCGGGCGGTTCCCCTGGAAATCAAGCAGCTTTTCCTGATGGCCGGCACTACCCTTGGCGGGCGCAGCATCACTTCCGTCTACTCCAATATCGGTGTGGTGCGGATGCCCGCGGAATACGAGGCTTACATCCAGCGCTTCGGCTTTTTTGCCAGCACAGACCGGCTGCAGCTTTGCAGCTGCTCTTACAAGGACAGCCTGGTTCTTGGATTTACCTCGAAAATTCCCGACGGGAATATCCAGCGGAACTTTCTCAAGCTTGCCCGGGATATGGGCATCGGCTGCCAGGAGCTTTCCCAGGATTATCCGGGCGTCCCTGCCGGGCGGCCGGCCAGATGGCGGCAGCTGTACCGGATCTTTTCCTTCTTATGCCTCGCGGCGGCAGTCATCTGCGGCATGACGGATTTTTTAATCAGCCATGAAATCACCTGGTCCGCCTTCGCTGCCGGAATCTGCCTGATAACCTGGGTTCTGGTATCCGTGACCTACCGAAAACGGCGAAATCCCCTGAAGGGCATCTCGTGGCTGCTGATTTTGTTTTCCGGATCCTGCGCTCTTCTTGATTATTTTACCGGCTGGCATGGCTGGTCCGTGGATTTTGTATTTCCCATCGCCTGCCTGGTTGTCCTGTTCTCCATGGGACTCATCACAAAAGTACTCCAGCTTGAGCCCTCCGAGTACCTCTTTTATCTGATTCAGGGCTGTGCCTTTGGAATCCTGCCTCTTCTTCTTTTTATCGCGGGCATTATAAAGGTTCCGGCTCCCTCTGTTCTCTGCGGAGGAGTCAGCTTTCTGTTTTTCATGGCTCTTATGATATTCCGCCCCGGCGAAGTTCGGAGAGAAATGCACAAAAAATTCCGGCTGTGATTTGAGCCGGGGTCAAATACTCATACAGGCATGGGCGCGGCCAGTGCAAAAAGGGTCTGTCGGGAAACAGCGATTTCTATTTCCCGGCAGATCCTTTTTCATCTCTTTTTCTCGTATCTTGATCCTGAAAGCCTTGTTCACTGACCCGCAGCATACTCGCAGCGGCGGTATTCGCTGGGAGTCATATGCACCAGCTCTCGGAAAACGCGGTTAAAGGTTTTCTGATCCGCGAAACCGCTTTTCATCATGATCTCACTCATTTTCATATCACTGTTCTTAATTAACCCCTTTGCGTGCTCTACCCGAAGCATATGCAGATATTTTAAAAAGCCATAAGACAGGCGATTTGTAAAAGTTCTGGACAAATGGCAAGGATCCACGCCAAAGGTTTTTGCCACGGTTTTCAGGGAAATGGTTCGCTGTAGTGCTCAGACAGGTATTTCATCACGCTGGAAAACAAGTCCTCGCTGATGCCCGGTCCGGCTTCGGTATAAGAAAGCTTTTTGAATGCGGAGCCAAGGAGGACATACAGATAGCCGATCAAAACCTCTCTTTTCCGATCTGTCAAATATTCATGGAAGAGCGCCTCCGCCACAGAGATATAAAACTTGCCGCCTCCCATCAGAAAATTTTCATATTTCCTTTCCTGAAAACGGGTCTGAAACAGAGGAAGCTCCTGTGGATTCATGATCATGAGTATCCCGGTTCCTTCTCCCGTCTTTCTATAAGAATGAATATCATGTGAAAAAGCGATCATCATATCGCCCGGAGCCAGGCTGCAGTCTGTATCACGGCAGCTCACACCGAATATACCGGAAGTACACACAAGAATTTCAATATTATGATGGGCATGGGGAAAGAATTCCCAGTTAGACACCAGATTCACCTGAAAATCACTGACTCTGTTTTCATAATACAGCATATCCCTCGTTTCCTCCTCTTCGAATCATCGTTGACATCATATCAATTATTGACTATCATTTCAAGTGTTTTGTCCTTGCATTCCCCTGTGCTTTTTTATAAAATCAAATCATCACAGGCACTGCCTGAAAATTTCGCTTTGAAAGGACGGAGCAATATGAAAAAAGCGCTGATTTTCTACGGCGGATGGGACGGACATACGCCAAAAGAAACCGCATATCTCTTCAAGAACTTGCTGGAAGCAGAGCAGTATGAGGTTGCGGTTGCAGACACGTTATCAGTTCTTGACAACTATGAAGAAATCACAAAATATGACTTATTTATTCCCGTGTGGACCATGGGAAGCATCTCTGCCGACCAGTGCCGCAATATCTCCCGCGCTGTGGAGGAAGGCGCCGGCATTGCGGGCTGTCACGGCGGTATGTGCGACAGTTTCCGTGAAAGCACTGACTGGCAGTTTATGACCGGTTCTCAATGGGTGGCGCACCCCGGCGGCGAGGTAGATTATACGGTAAATTTAAAGCCTGGAACGCCTTTTACAGAAGGCCTCGAAGACTTCTCCATCCATTCAGAACAGTATTATGTACATGTAGATCCCGCTGTTACCGTATATGCCACCACATGCTTTCCCGTTGTAGACGGGCCTCACAGCTCCAATGGCAAGGTAAATATCCCCGTTGTATATACCAAACTGTGGGGAAAGGGAAAAGTCTTCTACTGCTCTCTCGGCCATACCTACCAGATCTTTGAAACCATTCCTGCCGCGAAGGAGATCATGCGCCGCGGATTCCTTTGGGCAAGCAGACTGGACTGACTTGTCTGTATCCTGAGTGAAACGAAAGGAGGATAAGACCATGAAAAAAGTAAATGTTGCTGTAGTTGGCTGCGGTAATATCAGCGGTATTTATCTGGAAAACCTGACAAAGCGTTTTCGCAATATTGAAGTGTATGCCATTTCCGATTTGATTGAAGAAAATACACGGACAAAATCTGAACAATTCGGTATCCAAAAGATCATGACCTTCCAGGAGATCATCAAAGATCCGAATGTACAGATCGTCCTGAACCTGACCACGCCGCCCCTTCACTATGAATTGAGCAAACAGGCGCTGGAAGCCGGAAAAAATGTCTATGTAGAAAAACCGCTGTCTCTGAATTATGACGAGGGAAAAGAATTGGTTGCCCTCGCGAAAGGAAAAGGGCTTCTTCTCGGATGCGCGCCGGATACCTTTCTGGGCGCCGGAATCCAGACCTGCCGGCATATCATCGACGGGGGCGTAA
Organism: Candidatus Limivivens intestinipullorum; assembly: GCA_018711185.1. GTDB lineage: Bacteria > Bacillota > Clostridia > Lachnospirales > Lachnospiraceae > Limivivens > Limivivens intestinipullorum. The sequence goes on from DVIQ01000043.1 coordinate 48,971, forward strand.
TCGGGGATATTATCGGCGCAACTGCTTTCATGGTTTGCCATGGCCATGAAAGCTGGCATCCCGGCCCGGAGTTTTATTATAAGAAGGGCGGCGGCCCCATGTTTGATATGGGGCCGTACTACCTGACCGCCCTTGTGAATCTGGTCGGTCCTGTAACAAGCGTTGCCGGTATGACAGCCATCAGCTTCCCCACTCGGAAAATTACCAGCCAGCCAAAGTACGGCGAGGAGATCCAGGTGGAAGTGCCCACCCACGTCAACGGCCTTCTCCGTTTCCGCAACGGCGCGATCGGAAATATCATCACATCCTTTGACGTCTGGGATTCCGTCCTTCCGCGAATCGAGATCTACGGTACCCGCGGCAGCATGCTTGTCCCTGACCCCAATGGCTTCGGAGGAGAGGTCAAAATCCGGCAGTATTTTGATACCGAATTCAAATCCTGCCCGCTTATCACCGAACACAGTGAAAACAGCCGCGGAATCGGTCTCTCCGATCTGGCTGACGCCCTGCTTTCAGGACGGAGTGATCACCGTGCCAGCGGAGAATTAGCTCTCCATGTCCTGGAGATCATGGAAAAAATACATACCAGCAGCGATGAGCACAGGGAAATCCGGTTAGAATCCACCTGCGAAAGACCAGAGGCCCTGCCCTTTACGCAATGAAGTCAAAAACCCCGCAGCAAGTTACAAGGCATCAAACTTGCGGCGCAGCAGAGCTGCGGGGTATTTGGTCTACGCTTCGCTTCAGTGGGCGCTAAACGTGTGCCACCGGCACACAGCACCGCCAAATGGACATGCAAGCATGTCCGCTTGGCTCGTTGTTCGCGGGAATAAAAAGTAAGCCTGCATACATGCCGCCTGTTCGGCGGCGGAATTTCAGTGTAAAGAAAGAAGAGACCGTCCCACAGGGAATTCAGAGCTTGCCCGAATCCTTTGGGATTGTCTCTTCTTGGCATGTCAGGAGTTAAATATGGGTATTAACCGACAGCCCGCTTTCCTTCTTCGTCAGTCCTGGGTGGTAACGATTACCTCGGTACGCTTCGTCTCGTTTCCATCCGCGTCCATAACGGTTTCGATCAGACGGCTAAGCTCCAGGGTATCCTCATCCATGGCATAATAATAGCACGTCATATGTTCCGCGTCAGAATAGGTCCCCTGAGGATCCGCGCTCTGAATGCAGAGCTGCCCGTTCTGAACGGTTTCTGCCGTAAACGTTTCCGTTTCGGAATAACCCACAAAACTCAGGCTCGCAAGCTGCTGTTCCAGCGCCTGTACTTCCTCGGCCTCCATCTCACGGACCTGGCTTGAGCCGTCGGAAGACTGGATCCAGATACTTCCGTTCCGGTAAGTCGTGATGGTGCCGTCCTCGCTTTGAACTGCCAGTGTATAGCCGTCCTCCTCCCTGGTGACGCCATAGCTCTCACGTCCGGTTTCTTCCCCGTTTTCATCATAAGAAATCACCGTCCAGCCATACATAGAATGATCTCCCAGCAGGTTCTCGACCCCGGTATTCGCGTCCACTATATCCTGGAGGCTGACCGAATACTCCTGGGAACTGGATTCGCTTTCACTGCCGTCCGGACTCTCTTCGTACCAGCCGCCGTAAGGCATCTCTCCGAATCCATACCAACCGTCATAAGGCATTTCTTCGTACCAGCCGCCGTTCTGTCCCCACTCTGTGCAGCCGTGTCCGCCTGACCTCGCGTAATCCCCGCAATACGGATTCGCGCACTGCGCACTGGCCGTAGTCCCGGCAGTCATAACCAGGGCTGCCGCCAGCGCCGCCGGGCAGAAGCGTTTCATTCTCCTCATTTTCATCCGTTGTCATCCTCCTTCTTTCTTTCCGCCGACAGCAGACCAGAGGATCGATTCCTTTGGTGAATGCGGCCGGGCAGTTGACTCGTTATCGTTCAGCCTTGCTGAACTGCTATTTTCCTGTATCGTCTTGCGGATACTGAATTTTCAGCGGTGCCGCTTTCGGATTTCAGGCGCGGCGCATCCGATCCGCCTGTAAATATTACATCACTTAAACCAGAATTTCGCAATCATTTTTTCATTAAAATTCTCTAAACCAGTTATCGGTTCTCAGGCGCGAATGGCGGATACCGCCTCCTTCAGCGTGCGCACGCCCACCAGCCGAATCCCGGAAATCTTATCCAGCCCCCTCATACTGGCTGCCGGAAGAATCACGGTGTCGAATCCCAGCTTTTTCGCCTCGGCCACACGCTGAGGCGCCATGCTCACCGCGCGGACTTCTCCGCTCAGGCCCACTTCCCCGAAAGCCAGGGTTTTCTCCCCCACGGGGATATCCCGGTAGCTGGATACCAGGGCCAGGACGATTCCCAGGTCGATGGCCGGCTCATTCATGCGAATGCCTCCGGCGATATTCACATAGGCGTCACAGTTGGACAGATGCATCCCCAGTCTTTTTTCCAGGACCGCCATCAGCAGGTTCACCCGGTTGTAATCCGTGCCGGCTGCCGTTCTCCTGGGAACGGCCAGGAAACTCTGGCACACCAGGGCCTGGATTTCAATGAGAATCGGGCGGGTGCCTTCCATGGAGCAGGCCACAATGGAGCCGGAGGCTCCCTGGGGCCTGCCGCTGAGCATATACTCCGAGGGGTTTGGCACCTCCGTAAGCCCGGTGTCCCGCATCTCAAACACACCGATTTCGTTTGTAGAGCCGAAGCGATTTTTCACTGCCCGCAAAATCCGGTAGGAGGCGTACCGGTCTCCCTCGAAGTACAGCACCGTGTCCACCATATGCTCCAGGACGCGGGGACCGGCTACCACACCCTCCTTCGTAACATGCCCCACCAGGAACACTGTAATATCCATTCCCTTGGCGATCTGCATAAAAACGGAAGTGGCCTCCCGCACCTGGGAAACGCTTCCCGGGGCGGCCCCGATCTCCTGGCTGTACATAGTCTGGATGGAATCGATTACCACAAATTCCGGCCGGATTTCCTGAATGCTCTCCCGGATACCGGCAAGATCCGTCTCACACAGGAGCAGCAGCCCGTCCCCAAAGCTCCCCATCCGGCCGGCCCTGAGCTTAATCTGCTGCAGGGATTCCTCACCGGAAATATAGAGGACTTTTTTCCCCTGATCCGTCAGCTTCCTGCACACCTGCAGAAGCAGGGTAGATTTTCCAATACCCGGGTCTCCTCCCACTAAGACAAGGGAACCCCGGACGATTCCGCCGCCCAGAACCCGATCCAGCTCCTTCATGCCGGAGCCCGTCCTGGCAGTCTCTCCGGATTCTATGCCGGAAAGCTTCACCGCCTTTGGGGCCTCCTGCCGCTTTACGGACGTCTTGCCTCCGGCCGCGTCCCGCTGTACCGGTTCCTCCACAAAGGTATTCCACTCCCGGCAGCCGGGACACTGGCCCATCCATTTCGCGGACTCATACCCGCAGTTCTGGCAGAAAAACACACTGCTCTTTCCCTTCGCCATACGCGTTCTCTCCTCTCCCGGCGTCGGATTTCTACGGCAGACCCGCGTTCCTGGACGCATGCCGCCTGTTTTTCGGTGATTATACGTAACTGTTCAGTCCTTCACAGTTACGATTATCCCAGAAAAGAATGCCCCGTGAATACGGGACATTCTTCATAACATCGCTTATTATTTCTTTTCGATTCTGACCGAAGTCTTCCGTGTGCTGTCAAGCTCCACGCCAATCACCAGCTTGCCTCCCAGGTTTGTTTTCATCTCCCCCGCCTGGCTTCCGTCAACGGCAATCACATAATCCGTATCCTCTTCCAGCTCCACGGTAATCTGCGCGTCCGCGAAGCCTTCCACGTCGAACTCCATGCCGTTTTCCGTAACCCGCATATGATTCACCGTGGTTCCCGGTACAGACTCATAGACAAATCTCCCATTCTTTTCAAGCTTGGTAATTTCTTTAAAGGTTTTTACCTTGTACAGGTCGCCTTCGTATTCGAAATCTGATTTCTTTGTTTTCTGCGCAAGCTCATAATTTCCAAAGCTGATCGTGCCATCCGCCTCTGTACGGATTAATTCACTGACAACTGACATTGTAAAGTGCCCTCCTGGTTATCGTTTGTGTTCTCGTAACAATCCTCCCCAAAAGTCCCGGAACCAGCGCTCCGCTTTTTCAGGCTTCCGGAAAAGGATACGTTTATTCTATCATAAATCACTTTGGTTTTCCAGTTTTTTATCTGGTTTCCCGACGCGAACTTGTAGCGGTTCAGCCCTGCTGAACCGGTGAGGGCGCGGCCACCAGCGACGCGGCCGTAAAACGGATTTTCCCTTTGGCAACGCCTACAGTGACCTTATCTCCGGGTTTGATACGTCCTTCCAGAATTTCCTCTGCCAGAGCGTCCTCAATCTGATTCTGAATCGCGCGCTTTAAGGGTCTGGCCCCGTATTTCTGATCAAATCCCGCCTCGGCAATCAGAGAGCGGGCGTTGTCCCTCACTTCCAGGGTCAGGTTCATCTGCTCGCTGCAGCGCTTCGCGAAGTCCTTCAGGAGAATGCCCGCGATCTTCTTTACATTTTCCTTATTCAGGGAATGGAATACCATAATCTCATCGATCCGGTTCAAAAACTCCGGCTTAAAGATCCTGCGGACCTCCTCCATAACCCCTTCCTTCATGCGCTCGTAATTCTGCTTTTCATCCTCCAAAGCCGCGAATCCCAGCTTCTTGGGCGTCATAATCGACTGCGCGCCGGCATTGGAGGTCATAATCAGGATCGTGTTCTTAAAGTCCACCTTTCGTCCCTGAGCGTCCGTAATATGACCGTCATCCAATACCTGCAGAAGGATATTGAACACATCGGGATGGGCCTTTTCAATCTCATCGAAAAGAATCACCGAGTAAGGATTTCTCCGAACCTTCTCACTGAGCTGTCCGCCCTCCTCATAGCCTACGTATCCCGGCGGGGAACCTACCAGCTTGGAGACACTGTGCTTCTCCATATACTCGGACATGTCCACTCGGATCATGGCCTGCTCGCTTCCAAAGACCACTTCCGCCAGAGCCTTTGACAGCTCCGTCTTTCCCACGCCAGTGGGCCCCAGAAACAGGAAGGAACCGATGGGCCTTCTGGGATCCTTCAGTCCTACCCGGCCGCGCTTTATGGCCTTGGCCACGGCGCTGACCGCCTCGTCCTGGCCCACCACGCGCTTGTGAAGGGTCTGCTCCAGACGAAGAAGACGCTGTGCCTCCTTCTCCTCCAGGCGCTGAACGGGGATTTTTGTCCAGGCGGAAACCACCGCCGCAATGTCCTTTTCCTCCACCGACTGCCGCACGACGCTCTTTTTCTTTTTCAGGCGGTTCTGAAGCTCCATGAACTTCTTCTCAGCCGTGTCCTGCTCTCCCTTGATCTTGGCGGCAGCCTCAAAATCCCCGGCCAGTACGGCCTCCTCCTTCTCCTGGGCCAGCCGCTCCACCTCCCGGTTCAGTTCCTCCAGATTTTTCGGCATCTGATAGCCCAGAAGCTGCCTTCTGGAAGCCGCCTCGTCGATCAGGTCAATGGCCTTGTCCGGCAGATACCGGTCATTGATGTAGCGCTCGGACAGCTTCACCGCAGCCTCCAAGGCCTCGTCGGAAATGGCGACGCCGTGGTGCTTCTCATAGCGGGGACGCAGTCCCTTCAGAATCTCCACCGCCTCTTCCTGGGTTGGCTCCTCCACCATAATGGGCTGGAAACGCCGCTCCAGGGCCGGATCCTTTTCGATGTACTTGCGGTACTCCTCGATGGTGGTGGCGCCGATAAGCTGAATCTCTCCCCTGGCAAGGGAAGGCTTCAGGATATTTGAGGCGTCCATGGCCCCTTCCGCTCCTCCTGCGCCGATGATGGTGTGAAGCTCGTCGATAAAGAGCAGAACGTCCCGGCTTTCCATAACCTCCGCGATTACCCGTTTAATCCGCTCCTCGAACTCACCCCGGTATTTGGAACCCGCCACCATACTCGCCAGATCCAGTGTCACAACCCGTTTTCCCTGCATCGGCTCCGGTACGGCGCCAAGGACAATCCGCTGGGCCAGTCCTTCCACAATGGCCGTCTTTCCGACTCCGGGTTCCCCGATCAGGCAGGGATTGTTTTTCGTCCTTCGGCTCAGAATCTGAATCAGCCTCTCGATCTCCTGCTCCCTGCCGACTACGGGATCCAGGCCTCCTTCCTGGGCAAGGGCCGTCAGATCCCGGCTGTACTGGTCAAGGACCGCTGTGGCGCCCCCCTGTCCCCGGCCGGCTCTGGCGCGGTTCGCCAGCTCCCGATACATATCCTCCTGGATTCCCATGGTGTCCAGAATATTCATATAAAGCTTCTGGATATTGACCCCCATGGTGTGAAGCAGTCTGGTGGCCACACACTCCGTATCCTTCAGGATGGTCAGCAGAATATGCTCCGTCCCGGCTTCCTCCATGTGAAAGTCTCCCGCTTCCCGCAGACTATCCTCTAGAATCTCCTGGGCTCTGGGGGTATAGCCCTCTTTGGATGCGGTAAGTACGCCCTCCTCCGGCGCGATCAGCTGAGAAATCAGCTTCAAAAGCTGTTCCTCCTTGATTCCGGCACCCGCCAGCACCGTGGCGGCCGTTCCTTGTCCTTCTTCAAGCAGCCCCAGAAGCAGATGCTCAGAACCGATATAGCTGTGCCCCAGACGCCTGGCCGCTTTTCCGGCCAGATCCAGGGCTTTGGCCGCATTTTTCGTAAAATGCTGTTGCATGCAAAATCCTCCGTTTATTTATATTCCTGATAGATCTCGTCCACCATATCGTGGACTTCCTGGCAGGAGATATTCTTGCAGCAGGCTTTTGCCAGCACAACTTTAAGCTGGCTCTTCATCTCCTGCATAGCCTGCATCTTATCCCGGTCAAGGGCAATGATCGCCCCTTTTCTTCTGTCGATGGTAAGGATGCCCTCCTGGCGCAGGAGCGCGTAGGCTTTATTTACCGTGTGCATATTAATGCCGATATCATCCGCCAGCTGGCGAACGGACGGAAGCGCATCTCCCTCCTGGATCACAGATGTGGCAATTCCCAGAATAATCTGATTCCGAAGCTGCATGTACAGAGCCTCGTCGCTCTGGAAATCAATCTTTATTATCATATGTTCACCTTCTGTTCGTAACAGATCAGCCCTGCTGAACTGTTACTTCTGTTCCTCAAACAGGCCTGGCCTGTTTTTGTTATATGTATATTATAACAGATACTTTCATTTGTCAACCTTTTCCCCTCGCGGCAGTCGCCAAATAGTAACGGTTCAGCAGGGCTGAACTGTTACGCCAAATAGCAGCCGTTCCGTTCTGCCGAACCATTACGCCAAATGGCACGCAGATATATCCGCTTGGCTTGTTGCCCGCGGGAATAAAAAATGCGCCTTGAATCAGAGTTTGAAACCCTTTTCAAGACGCATCCTCTCTTTGCTGTCCGCAGCCGCGGCAGCCTTCCAAGACCAAACCGCCTTCTACAGCTCCACCATCGTCACGTCCACATCATCCTGCTCGTCCTGGCCGTCCTTCGCCGATTCCCCAGGCGCAGCCGCGTCCTTTGGTTCTTCCGGCTCTTCTGCCTTTACAGGCTCCGCTTCCGGTTCTTTTTCCGGCTGAGGCTCCTTCTTTTCCGGGGTCTTCTGCCGCGGCTCTTCCTTATCTGTCTCCTTTTTGGAAGCGTCCTTCGAGGAATCGCCTTCTTCGGACTGCTCTCTGGCAGCCCTGCGCTCCTCCTTCACCTTGGCGCGCTTCTCTTTTTTCGACAGCTTCTCCGGCTCAGCGGCTTTCTGCTGCTGAACGGGCGCATAATAATTATCCGTGTCCATTATCTTTTCTTTTCTCGCAAACTCGTTGGTCTGAAAGTCCAGATTGTCTTCCGCGTCCCGCAGATCCGCCTTCAGATCCCGGTTCTTCAGAAGAAGATTGATGGTTAAGAACATCAGGACAACCGCCAGGGCGATCAGGCCGTAGATCACTCGCATGGAGAAATCCAGCCTTTCCCGGAACTGATCGATCTGACTGTTCAGGAAAGTGATCGTGGAGTCCTCTGTCTGAGGCTCCGTCTGCGCCTCCGTAGGCGGCTCTGTCTGCGCTTCCGTGGGCGCCTCCGTGGGCGCCTCTGTCTCCGGCGCTTCGGTTTCCGCAGGCGCCAGAGTCTCATCCGTCTCCACATGCACCGTATAAGTAAACTGACTGCCGTTTTCCGCTTCCACCGTAATCAGCACCGTCCCCTGTCCGTTTTCCAGGGTCGTCCCGGTGACGCTTACGATCTGCGCGGCGGCGTTGGAACACACGGGATTTAAAATCAGCTCCGTGGTACCCGGCGCCACATATACCGTCGATTCCCAGGAAGAAGGTCCGAATTCCTCGTTCATGGTTCCGTTTTCCAGTCCCAGGGAGGAAAGGGAATTGTCACTGGACAGCTCCGCGGCAAACGCCTGAGCTCCCACCAGCCACATAAGGAGCAGCCCCAGGAGCAAGCCCACTCTCCAGAATTTTCTTTGTTTTTTCATAATGTACCTCTCATACTTTGCAACCGTTCAGCCCTGCCGAACTGTTACATGCAAAATCCATTTTTACTGCTTATGCCTCGTCAATCGCCTTCCCGATGTCTGTGCGGTAGTATTTATTGTCAAAGTCAATCCATTTTACCGCTTCATAGGCATTGGCCCGGGCCGCTTTTAGATCGCTCCCTTTTGCCGTTACGCCGAGAACCCGGCCGCCGTTCGTGACGATGCCTTCTTCCGTTCTCTTTGTGCCGGCGTGAAATACGTAGTAACCGTCTTTGTCTTTAAAGTTTTCCAACCCGTGAATGACAAAGCCTTTTTCGTACTTCACCGGGTAGCCCTCGCTTGCAAGGACAACGCATACCGCGGCATTGTCCTCAAACGCAAGGCTGATCTGGTCCAGCGTGCCGTCAATGCAGGCCTCGAATACTTCCACAATGTCGTTTTTCATCCGCGGAAGCACCACCTGGGTTTCCGGATCCCCAAACCTCGCATTGTATTCCAGAACCTTCGGCCCTTCCTCCGTCAGCATCAGTCCGAAGAAAATAATGCCCTTGAACTCTCTGCCCTCTGCGGCCATGGCGTCCACTGTGGGCTGGTAAATATATTTTCTGCAGAACGCGTCCACCTGGGGAGTGTAGAAGGGGCTTGGGGAAAAGGTTCCCATGCCGCCGGTGTTCAGTCCGGTGTCCCCGTCTCCCGCACGCTTATGATCCTGCGCGGAGGTCATAATCTGAATGGTTTTCCCGTCCACAAAGGACAGAACGGAAACCTCTCTTCCGGTCATAAATTCCTCAATGACCAGCTTATTTCCGGCGCTGCCGAATTTCTTGTCTTCCATGATCTCTTTTACGCCGTCTCTTGCCTCTTGGAGGGTCCGGCAGATCAGAACGCCCTTTCCAAGGGCCAGGCCGTCCGCCTTCAGCACAATGGGCATTCTGGCGGTTTCCAGATATTCCAGCGCTTTCCCGGAATCCTCAAAGGTCTCATAGGCGGCCGTGGGAATCCCGTATTTTTTCATCAGCTCCTTGGAAAAGGCCTTTGAGCCTTCCAGGATCGCCGCGTTCTTTCTGGGGCCAAATACCCGCAGTCCTCTCTCCTCAAATACGTCCACGATTCCGCCCACCAGAGGATCGTCCATGCCGATCACCGTCAGGTCGATGGAATGCTCCTGGGCGAAATCCGCCAGCTTTTCAAATTCCATGGCGCCGATGTCCACACACTGGGCATACTCTTCTATCCCCGCGTTTCCCGGCGCGCAGTAAATCTTCTCCGCCAGAGGACTCTGGGCAATCTTCCACGCAATGGCGTGCTCCCGCCCGCCGCTGCCTACAATCAGTATCTTCATTTTCAGGGCCTCCCTTCTCCGTAAACGCCCCGCGGGCCTCCCTCTTTTCCCGGAGGTCCGTCGGGCGTCTTCCCTGTATGGTATGCCGTCCCGGCCAGGCCGCGCCAAAAGGCGCGCCACGCGCCGTCAGACGATATGTACAATGCCGTCTCTGATCTGCACCCGCCCATTGGCGATCAGATCAATGGCTTTCGGAAGAATCTTCCACTCTGCTTCTTCCATCACCCGCTGCTGCAAAACCTTGGGGGTGTCGCCCTCCCGGACTTCCACCGCCTTCTGGAGGAGAATGGGACCGGTATCCGTGCCGTCATCCACAAAATGAACCGTGGCGCCGGTCACCTTTACGCCTCTTTTCAGCACCGCCTCATGCACCTTCAGCCCGTAATAGCCTGTCCCGCAAAAGGAGGGAATCAGGGCCGGATGGATATTGATGATCCGGTTTGGATACGCGTCCACCATGATCTTTGGAATCACCACCAGACAGCCCGCCAGAACCACCAGATCCGGGTTTACGGAACGGACCGCCTCCAAAAGCGCCTGGTTAAAGGCCTCTCTGGTCTCATAATCCTTAGGCGAAACGCAAAGCCCGGGAATGCCGTTCTCCCTGGCCCGTTCCAGCGCGTAGGCGCCGCGGTTGTTGCTGATCACCGCCGCGATTTCGGCGTTTGTAATCCCGCCCTGACGGATCTGGTCGATGATGGCCTGAAGATTCGTGCCTCCGCCGGAGACAAGGACCGCCAGCCTCAGCATACGTCCACTCCCTTTTCTCCTGCCCAAACAGCGCCGATGCGGTACGGCGTCTCGCCGGCGGCGCGCACTGCCTGGAAAGCTTTCTCCACATCCTGCTCATCCACGGCAATCACCAGACCGATACCCATGTTGAAGGTATTGTACATGATCTTTTCCTCGATCTCGCCTTTTTCCGCCAGCATCCGGAAAATCGCGGGAACCTCGTAGCTGTCCTTTTTAATCACTGCCCGGACTCCCTCCGGAAGCATTCTGGGGACATTCTCATAGAAACCGCCGCCGGTAATATGGCTGCAGCCCTTTACCCGCACTCCGGCTTCCTTTAACATCCGCATGGTCTTCACGTAAATCTTCGTGGGCTCCAAAAGAGCCTCTCCCAGGGTTCTCCCCAACTCCTCGTGGTAGGTATCCAGCGTCTCCTTATCCATGGAGAACACCTTTCTCACCAGGGAGAAGCCGTTGCTGTGCACCCCTGAGGAGGCAATGCCGATGAGCGCGTCGCCGGGCCGGATGTCCGCTCCGGTAATCAGATCCTTCTGATCCACAACGCCCACGGCAAAGCCTGCCAGGTCATACTCGTCCTCCGGGTAAAAGCCCGGCATCTCCGCCGTCTCGCCGCCGATGAGAGCGGCACCGGATTGGGCGCAGCCCTCGGCGACTCCCTTTACGATCAACGCGATTTTTTCGGGTATATTTTTCCCGCATGCGATATAATCCAGGAAAAACAAGGGCTCCCCTCCCGCGCAGGCTATATCGTTTACGCACATAGCCACGCAGTCGATTCCCACCGTGTCATGCCGGTCCATCAGGAACGCCAGCTTCAGCTTTGTGCCGACTCCGTCCGTACCGGAAACCAGCGTGGGATGCTCCATATTCTTAAACGCGTCCATGGAAAAGGCGCCGGAAAATCCGCCGATGTTCGTCAGCACCTCCGGCCTCATGGTCTTTTTAATATGCTCCTTCATGAGCTCAACGGACTTATAGCCCGCTTCAATATCAACGCCTGCTTTTTTGTAATCCATGCTCTCCTCCTAAACCTTTGCAGCCTTTTCGAACCCGCTTTCTCTGATACCGGTCACTCTCTGGCCGGCAACGGGCAATCCGGCATTCCGAGTCCGCTTCGCGAAGCCGGACCGCCTTACTTGTTCATGTATTCCTTATAGCCTACCTGGGCAAGACGCTCCGCCTTTGCCTCCACCTGCTTTTTCAGTTTTTCCGAATACGCCTTCAGACGGTCCAGAAGCGCGGGATCTGAGGTGGCCAGAATCTTGGCCGCCAGAAGACCGGCGTTGGCTCCGCCGTTTATGGCAACCGTGGCAACGGGAATCCCGGAAGGCATCTGAACAATGGAGTAGAGTGAATCCCGGCCTCCCAGAGAGGTGGTGTGCATGGGGATTCCGATTACCGGCATGGGGAAAATCGCGGCACACATACCCGGCAGATGCGCAGCCATGCCCGCTCCGGCGATAATCACCTTAAAGCCCTTGGACTCCGCGGACTTCGCGTATTCAAAAAACACATCCGGTTCCCGGTGAGCGGAGATAATCGTCATCTCATAATCTACTCCCAGCTCTTCCAAAATATCGGCCGCCTTGGCCATCACAGGCATATCCGAATCGCTGCCCATTACAATTCCTACTTTTGCCATTCTTTTTTTCCTCCATTGTTTCTTTTTTCATAACCTAACGACGGTTTCATTATACTAAGGAACCCTTCCATTGTCAAACCATTCAGTTTTTTTCCTGCGGTTATTCTGTAACCGTTCAGCCCAGGTCTGCGCACATGCTGCGCGGGCCGTAAGAACGTGATTCAGGAGTGCAAAATCCCATCGCCGCAGGCGATTTTAAATAGATTTTGCATGGAACGGTTCAGCAGAGCTGAACCGTTACAGCGGTTCGTTCAGCAGCTCCGTGCCGGGAAGAACGAATCGGCCATTTTCGATAATGGAGATTTCCCTTCCGTCCTCGCAGAGAACCCGGATATGATCCAGCTCGCTGTACGGGATCGTAATGTCCGTATGGCAGTTAAAGTATGCCTTCGCGGTATCCTCATCCCTGAGCCTGGATACCTCGTTGTCCTTTGCCACGATCTCCTTTCCGTCGGGATTGTGGAGTACCGTATCCTCGTCCCAGCTGTAGCAGGTATCGCCCACCGCGAAATGGGGACCCATCTTCTCCGCGATGAGAATGGGCAGCTTGTCGCCGATCCCGTACTTTCTGGCAGCCGCGTAGGCTGTGGTGTTCGTTCCGATGGCAAATTCTCCCATAGGAAGGGTATCGTGATGCGCCAGAATATTTTCCCGAATATAGTCCTTATTTTCTTTTTCATTCGAAAAATTGGTACAGGTATAATCCCGAATCATCCCATCCTCAAAGGTCAGCTCCAGGTTTTTGTAGTCAAGCTGCCCCAGATAAACCTGGGTCACATGGAGAATGCCCGCGGTTCCTGCAAGAACCGGGGAGGTAAACACTTCCCCTACGGGGATATTTACGTCCGCCACGCAGTTTTCAAAAATCGTCTCCTTTTCCGGATTCTGCAGCCGCCAAAGCCGCACCGTCAGATCCGTGCGGTTCTCTTTGCTTCCTTTTATATGCACCGCGTATCCCTGATCCAGGGCATCGATGATGGTTTGCTGAACTCTCTGGTAGAGCCGGTAATCCAGGGTATTGATCCGGATAATCTCCCGGAAAATCTCCGGAAACTCCGGGCCGATTTCCGGTATGGGAAAAGCGATAATCGTAAAGCTGCGCTCCTGGGGCAGAATGTACTTTTTCGTAATCGCCCCTGCCTCGTTGTCATAGGATACGGACAGTTTCTGCTGTTTTTCCGACAGATGGTAGGCCGCTTCCTTCACCTGGGGCGAAAAGGGCTTTTCCCCGAAAATTTCCAGCACCGCCGGGCCCGCGTGTACCCGGGCCAAATCCTTATACTGCTCATAGGCTGTGCGCAGTACGCCGAGCTTGCGCTCCGCGAAGGCGCCGTCCAGATAAACCGCGTTATCCGCCCGGTGGTCGTAATCATACTGTTTGTTGGGATTTCCGCCGTAATAGCCGTTTCTGGACGGAAGGCACTTATTGATGCTGTTGGCCGCCGCCCGGTAAATAACCGGCGCCAAGCCCATCTTTTCAAAATTCTCCACGGCTCTGCGGATCATCCGCTCAAACCCCAGCACATAGCGGATATTCACCGTCTTTTTCTTCGAGAGATCCTTTCCCGCCACCTCAAAACCAATGCGAAAGCCCTCGGTATAAGTATCCGCCATGAGATTTATGGTCTCCTGGGGAAGACTGTTGAGGAAACGGGCGGTTTCCAGCTCGTTTTCCGACACATACTCTCCGTATTTGTAAAGATACCGCAGATCCGTCAGATCCTCCCCGCAGATAATCTTCTTCGCGAAGTCGAGGGACGGATCCAGAACCTCACGGGTCCGGTACGTCACGGTCAGATCACTGTTGTCGCTGATAAACCAGTAAAGGATCTGCTGGATCTGTTTATAGGAAGGAATCTCCTCCTCAAAGGCATTGTAAACCTCGATAAAGGTCTCCGCCAGGATCGTCATGTCCTCCATCCTCTGCTCAAAGGCAAAGACGATCATTCCCCGAAGCTCTGTGTACAAAAAGCTCAAAATCCTGCCGTGGACTTCTCCCAGCGTTTTCACCGCGTACTCCGGATTTCCGTAGCTGGTCTCATAATGCTCCGGCAGAATGTCCTCATACAAACGCCGGTTCTGCTCCTGCCACTGCTCTAATGTATAAGCAGCGGTCTCCCCCGAGGCAAGGGCCTTTGCCGTCTCATCCATCATCCCGATAAACGCTGCCATCTTTGCAAAATATTCCCGGAAAGGCTCCCGGACCTTTTCCTCGGCGCCGATCTCCCGGATACGGTCCATGGCAAGCCCGTACCGCTCCTGAATCAGTTCTTCGTATTCCTGCATTTTTTGTCACTCCTTTTTGTCAAACGGATCATCGGCCTTTTCCTGACAGCCGCGGATGTTCCCGTTTTCCACATTTTTTTGGATCCGCCCTCTGGCGTATTCCCAAAGGATCTTGGAGCCCTCCGGCGTATGAACGTTTCTGGCCAGAATACGCGCTTCCTCCACCTGATGCTCTCTCCAGGAGCGCCCGCCGGAGGCATCGTTTAAAAGCACCGGCTGAATTTTATCCAGGGTATTGGCAAATTTCGCTTCCGGCGTTGTGCCCCCCTCAAATTCATCCCAGAGGCCCCGCATCCACACGGCCTGATCCTCCGGCAGAAGTCGGAAAATCCGCTCTGCTGCCGCAAGCTCCCGCTGTCGTTTATCGGCGTTCCCGGCCTCATCGTAGGCATAGGTGTCTCCCGCGTCGATCTCCACCAGATCATGAACTAGCACCATGGCCATGGTGCGCCCTACATCAATCTTCTCATTTGCGTACTCCGACAGAATGGCGCACATCAACGCCAGATGCCAGGAATGCTCCGCGTCGTTTTCCTTCCGGCTTCCGTCCGCCAGATAGGTCTGCCGGACAATCTCCTTGCTTTTATCCGCTTCCAGAAGGAAGCGCATCTGCTGTTCCAAACGCTCGTTCATATCGTTTTCCCTCCCTCCTGCGGACGGCGGCGCCTCTTTGGTAAATCCATTGAAGTCAAGACACCCCGATCAGGATAATAAAGATCCAGATAACCAGCAAAAAAGCGTTCAGGATCGATCCCGCCTTGGAAAAGGAATGGAGAAGGTGCTTATCCCGAAAGCTTAAAAGGCCTGTCACCAGGCCGCATACAGAGAGCACCGCCGAGGTAAATCCAAAGGAACCAAGATACAGTCCTCCGTTTCCCTTCTCATACCATGCCAGCCAGCCCATCACCAGCAGAATCAGCAGGGACAGAATTCCCAGCACAGTGGAGGTGATGCCGCCCTGGGCCTGGCGGTTTTCCGAAAATGTATAGGTTTTTTTCTTACTCATAAAGCCTCCTTCTGACTCCATTGCATATGGCAAACAGCAAAAACCCTGTGATCCCTCCCAGGGTGTTCAGGATCATATCGTCCACATCGAAGCTCCCAACCCGGAACATAAGCTGGAAGCACTCCATCAGAAAGCTGAATTCCAGGCTCAGAAGCCCGATTCGGAAAAATCCTCTGGTGTGCCGGTTAAGCACCGGCAGAATCGCCCCGAAAGGCACAAAGGCCAGGACATTCCCGGCCAGGTTCAAGAGAACCGCGGAAGTTCCCAGCGTTTCACGGTTATTCCAGAAGCGCATAATTTCTTTCATGGGTTCCAGATTATAACGGTAGCCCCGGTCTTCGATGGCCCTGCCAAATCCCTCTGCAAAGAACAGAAAGTATCCAAGGGCCAAAAGATACAGCAGAAAAAGCACCGTACTCATGACCCTGATTTTTTTCTTCGTTTTTAATTCCATAAATTCGTCTGACCTTCCGGCGTTTGGCGCCGCGGCAGGCGGCAGTTATATAAGAACATTGTTTTTTCCCTTTAAGAGCTTTCCCCCGTAAACGATCATCAGAATGCCGCAGGCAAGTCCTGCCGCCGCTATAACGATCCCTGTAACAAGGCTGGCTGTCCCCGCGCTTTTCATAGTTTTGTACAGTCCTTCATTCACAGGCAACTCCTCCTTTATGATTTTCTGTAACAGTTCAGCCTTGCTGAACCGTTACCGATTTTCAGCTATTCTGCCCCATACTGCCGGTAGTATGCGTCCATGGCAGCCTTGATCTCGTCATTGATAATAATTTTTCCCCGGTAAGGCTTATTGTAGAGGTGCTCCACTACCTCCTCCATGGTAACAATCGCCGTGGTCTCAATGCCGTATTTCTCCGTAATTTCCGCCAGAGCGCTTTTCGTCCCCTGCCCTCTCTCCATGCGGTCAACGGATACCACAAGACCAAGCAAATCGATTTTTCCCTGGGCCTTGAGAATCGGCATGGTCTCCTGAATGGAAGTGCCGGCCGTGGTAACGTCTTCGATAATAACCACCCGGTCCCCATCCTGAATGGGGCTTCCCAGAAGAATCCCTTTATCGCCGTGATCCTTAATCTCCTTACGGTTCGAGCAGTACCGGATATCCCGGTCATAGAACTCGCTGATCGCCATCGTCGTGGCCACAGACAGAGGAATCCCCTTGTACGCCGGGCCGAACAGAACGTCAAAGTCCAGTCCGAACTTGTCGCTGATGGCTTTCGCGTAGTATTCTCCCAGACGGCGAAGCTGGGTGCCTGTGCGGTAAAAGCCGGTGTTCACGAAAAACGGTGTCTTCCGCCCGCTCTTTGTCACGAAATCTCCGAATTTCAAAACCTGACAGTCCACCATAAACTCGATAAATTCCCGTTTGTATTGTTCCATATTCCCAATCCTTTCTGCGCGTTTGTTTGCAAAAATCCATTTGAAATCGCCTCCGCGATGGGATTTTCGCACTTTTCTTTCCCATTCTACCACAGGTGCTTCGGATTTGTCAGCATACATTCATAAAACTTCCACCATACATGTATGCTTTTTTGTTTTTCTGTTATACGAAATCCCTACCGCCAGAATTCGTCCGGTACACTTTGGCGGTTCTCCCAGCCTTCCCTGAAACTTCAGCTGCGCAAACAGACGGCTGCTGTCCTTTCCTTTGCCGAAAAAAGAGGCAATCATACTGGCCATCCTGCTCTCCACCAGAGGAAGCAGCTCCAGAAGCATTTCGGATTTGTCCACAAAATACATGGCGGCGGCTTCTTCCGCAAACAAACCGTATGGGGCTTTGCTGTTTAAATAAACGCCCATTTTATGCGCACGCTCCTTTCAAAACCTTTCCGGATCTTTCGCCCTGGCCGCCCACCGGTTACAGATAAGAAACTTCCCGTCCCGGCTGGTCTTTCACGGCTCCGATCAGCTCCCGTATGTCCGCGATTCCGTACCGCTCCATATACGTCTCGATTCCTTCCGCGATCTGAACCGTAGCGGAGGGATTATAGAAGTTCGCCGTTCCCACGGAAACCGCCGTGGCCCCTGCCAGGATAAACTCCAGCGCGTCCTCCGCCGTCTCGATGCCGCCCATACCGATAATGGGAATCGAGACCGCCTGGGCCGCCTGGTAAACCATACGCACAGCCACCGGCCGGATTGCCGGGCCGGACAGGCCGCCGGTGCGGTTTGACAGGGCGAACATTCTTTTATGGACGTCGATCTTCATGCCGGTCAGGGTATTGATCAGGGAGATGGCGTCCGCGCCGCCCGCCTGGGCCGCCCTGGCCGTCTCCGTAATATCCGTCACATTCGGACTTAATTTCATGATAACCGGCTGCTTTGCCACGGCCTTCACCGCTCTGGTAATCTCCTCCACCGCCTTAGGGTTCTGTCCGAAGGCAATGCCACCCTCCTTTACATTCGGGCAGGAGATATTGATTTCCAGAAGATCCACCGGTTCATCCCCCAGCGCCTCCACAACCTGGCAGTAATCCTCCTTGCTTTTGCCGCAGACATTGACTACCACCTTCGTATCAAAACCTGCCAGAAACGGAAGGTCCCTTCTCCGGAACACCTCGATTCCCGGATTCTGAAGGCCGATGGCATTGAGCATGCCGGAGGCTGTCTCTGCCACCCTTGGCACCGGATTGCCCGGCCAGGGCACATTCGCCACGCCCTTGGTCACCACCGCGCCCAGACGGTTTAAATCCACCAGTTCGGCGTATTCCATACCGGAGCCAAAGGTCCCGGAAGCGGTCATAACGGGATTTTTCAGCTCGACTCCCGCGATTGTCACTTTCGTACTGATCATTGTTTCCTCCTCTTAACGCGCCCGCGGCGTCTTCCAGATTCTATTCACGGCCCTTCGGTCCGTGAACAGCAACATCCTAAACTTCCACTTCCGTGGCCAAAAAGACCGGTCCGTCTTTGCAGATGCGCTTATTTTTCACATGAGAATGGTCATCCGTCTCCGCCGATTTGCAGACGCATCCCAGGCAGGCGCCGACACCGCAGGCCATGCGCTCCTCCATGGAAATCCAGCACTCGATTCCCTTTTCCAGGGCATACTCCTTTAAAGCCCGAAGCATGGGGGTGGGGCCGCAGGCAAAAATCACATCCGCCTCCAGGTTCTGCTCCCGGATGGCGTCCAGCACCGTTCCCTTTGTGCCGATGCTTCCGTCCTCTGTGGCCACATACAGTTTCCCTGCCGCGCGAAGCTCCTGATCCAGAAACAGCGCGTCCCGGTATCCGGCCACGATCTGCTTCTTCCCTTGGATCTGTTTCGCCAGCTCTACAATAGGCGGAACGCCGATTCCGCCGCCGATCAGAAGGAGCTTCTTCTCCTCGCCTCCGCGTTCCAGGGGAAAACCGTTCCCCAGGGGGCCCAAAACTTCAATGGAGCCGCCGGCCGAAAGGCCGGAAAACTCCGCCGTTCCCTTTCCCGCGACCCGGTAGACCAACCTGATGGCTCCCTTCTCCCGGTCGATCTCGCAGATACTGATGGGTCTTGGCAAAAGACGGCTGTGGTCGTGACAGTACAAAGAAACAAACTGTCCCGGCGCCGCCGCTTCCGCGATTTCCTCTGCCCCAAGCCACAGGCTGTAAATGCCTTCTCCGATGCGCTCCTGGCTTATGATAGCTGCCGTTGTTTTCTTCATCTTACGCGTTTCTCCTGAATTATGAAATACTTTTCCCAGATCCGCGCAGTATGGCGCGGATCTCCATTTCTCAGCGGTTCTCCAGGGCACCCTGAATGTCCGCGATCATATCCTCCACAGCCGCTCTGGACGCTTCCCCGAAGCGTTCCGGGCCGAACTTCGCGTACTGCTCCTGTTTATAGGCCGCGATAATGCCTCTTGAGGAATTTACAATGGCTCCCAGACCGTCCTCGTTAAAGAAATGGACAAGATCCGCGCCCTTTCCTCCCTGAGCTCCATAGCCTGGCACCAGGATATAGGCCTTGGGCATGATCTTCCGGAGAACCTTTCCCATCTCCGGATAGGTGGCGCCCACCACGGCACCCACGTAGCTGTAGGAGCAGCCCATGCACTCGTCGCCCCACTGGGCCACTTTCTCGCCTACCAGCTCATAGAGGGGTCTGCCGTCCACCAGACGGTCCTGGAACTCCCCGCTGGAAGGATTGGAAGTCTTCACCAGGATAAAAAGGCCCTTTTTCTCTTTTTTGCACACATCCACAAAGGGCTTCACCCCGTCGGTTCCAAGATACGGGTTCACCGTAACAAAATCCTCGTCGAATCCTCTGCATACCGCGCTTCCCACCTGGACGCTTCCCAGATGGCCCGCCGCGTAGGCCGCGGAGGTGGAGCCGATGTCTCCTCTTTTAATGTCGCCGATCACCACCAGATCTTTTTCATGGCAGTAATCCACGGTCTTCTGAAAGGCCTTCAGGCCCTCGATGCCGAACTGCTCGTACATGGCGATCTGCGGCTTCACCGCCGGGATCAGATCCCAGGTCTTGTCGATGATTTCCTTATTAAACTGCCAGATGGCTTCCGCCGCTCCCTCAAGGGTTTCGCCGTACTCGGCGAAAGCTTTTTTCTGAATGTGCTCCGGGATATAGTTCAGCATCGGGTCTAAGCCCACCACAATCGGGGCCTTCGTCTTCTGTATTTTCTCAATCAGCTTCTGAATCATTTTCTGGTTTCCTCCTCGTAACGTGATATCTGTGTCTGTCCGCGCTTTCCAGGTAAGCGATCTCTCCGTCGCAGATCGTGGCCTTTACAAGACCCCGGACAGTCCTCCCGCCAAAGGGCGTATTCTTTCCCATGGACCGGAAAGTTGCCGGATCGATGACGTATTCCGCCAGGGGATCGAACACGGTTACATCCGCCGCCTTCCCCTCCGCCAGGGAGCCCTTGTCGATTCCCAGTACCCTGGCCGGGTTGCTGCTCATCTTCTCCGCCATCTGAAGGGGCGTTAAAAGGCCCGTCTCCACAAGCTCCGTGTACGTCAAAGCCGCGCTGGTCTCCAGGCCAACGATTCCAAAAGGCGCGTCCTGGAAGGGCTTTCTCTTTTCCTCGGCGCTGTGGGGCGCGTGATCCGTGGAAATCACATCCATAATCCCCTCGGAAAGGCCTTTGCGCAGAGCCTCCACATCCGCCCTGGTGCGCAGGGGCGGATTCATTTTATAGTTGGGATCCGCTTCGGGGATATCCTCCGTACACAGGGTAAAGTGATGCGGGCAAACCTCCCCTGTAACCGGAAGCCCCGCCTTTTTCGCCGCGGCCACCATCTTCACGCTGCCTGCCGTGGAACAGTGGCACAGGTGCAGCCTGGCTCCGGTCTCCTTTGCCAGCATAATATCTCTGGCAATGATCACATCCTCCACCGCGTTGCTGATGCCTTTTAATCCCAGCTTCTTCATATGCTCATCGGCATTCGCCACGCCTTTTTCCACCAGGTTGATATCCTCACAGTGGGCCAGCACGGGAATATCGCATTTGGCCGCGAGCTTCATGGCCTTCCGGTACAGCCCGGAATCCATCACAGACTTTCCGTCCTCGCTGATGGCAGGTGCCCCGGCCAGAACCATTCCCTCGATATCCGCCAGCTCTTTTCCCTCCTGGCCCTTCGTCACCGCTCCGGCCTGGAGTACGTGAACCCTGGTGCAGCCCTTTGCTTTATTGTGGACATAAGAAACCTTATGGCCGTCATCGATCACCGGCTTTGTGTTTGGCATGGCCACGATGGTGGTAAAACCGCCTCTGGCCGCCGCCGAGGCTCCGCTCTCCACAGTCTCTTTATAGGTAAGCCCCGGATCACGCAGGTGAACGTGCAGATCGATAAGACCCGGCATCACGAAGCACCCCTCGGCATCGATTTCCGTATCCGCCCTTTCGTCCAGCTTGGGCTCCACCTTTTGGATCAGCCCGTCCTCGATCAGGACGTCATAAATGCCGTCCTTTCCGGTATCCGGGTCCAGAACCCGGCCATTCTTAATCAGAATACTCATACGTTTTCCCTTTCAGGGCGCGGTCACGCCCCTGCCCTTTCCATTTTTTTCCTCAGCAGTTCAGCCCGCCGAACTGCTGCGTTTTCCCGCCTTTTTTCGGCTTTCGCCGCATCACTGTTCAGCTTTTTTATCTTCTTCGCGTAGGCCGCCGCCTTCTTCATTTTCTTCAAGTCCGGAGTCTTTGCCGCCGCCCTCGCCGTACAGGCCAGGGCCGCCAGCAAAATCCCCGACTGAATCGCCAGAGTCAGCTTCTCCTGCTGACTGTGATTTAATACCATAGAACGCTCCTTTTCTTCCGCGCAGAAGGCTGCCCACCCCTGGCCGCGCGTTTCCGCGCAGTTCGGACGGCAGATTTTTCTGCGAGGACCTGTCTGGACTGCTAACATTATAACATCCCTCCGGCCAAAAGGAAACCCTCCCCTTCTTGAATTTGCCATTCATCAATGATAAAATAAGTTTGCCGCGTTCAGACATGTCCGCTTGGCTCGCTGCTCGCGGGAATAAACGCTAAGGAGTTTTTATGGGACAAATTCCTTCCTGGAACGGCAAACCTTACCGTTCTCTTGACTATACCCTCCGGGAAAAATTCGGAGAAAAAATATATAAAGTATCCTTAAACGGCGGCATGACCTGCCCCAATCGGGACGGCACCTTAGGCAGCCGGGGCTGTATTTTCTGCAGCCAGGGCGGCTCCGGGGATTTCGCCGGAGATCCTTCCCTTGGGATTCATGAGCAGATCGAAGCACAGAAGCGGCAGCTTCTGCGCAAGTTTCCGGCCAGGCGTTTTCTGGCCTACTTTCAGGCGTACACCAACACCTACGCACCGGTCTCCTATCTTAGGCCACTCTTCGAGGACGCCTTATCCCACCCGGATATTGCCGGGCTCTCTGTGGGAACCAGACCGGACTGTCTGCCGGAGGACGTCCTTTCCCTTCTGGATGAGCTCAATCAAAAAAAGCCCGTCTCTGTAGAGCTGGGGCTTCAGACCATTCACCCTTCCACCGCGGCCTTTATCCGGCGGGGCTATCCTCTGTCTGTGTTCGATGACAGCGTCCGGCGTCTCAGGGAGCGCCAAATCGAGGTAGTGGTCCATACAATTCTTGGGCTTCCGGGTGAAAATCTGGAAGCGATGCTGGAAACCATCGAATATTTGAATCACGCGGATATTCAAGGCATAAAGCTTCAGCTTCTCCACGTTCTTGAAGGAACGGACCTGGCAGATTACTACCGTAAAACCGGTTTTCCCATCATGTCCGAGGATCAGTACGTGGATACGGTCATCGCCTGCCTGGAGCATCTCTCTTCGGAGATTACCGTTCACCGGGTCACCGGCGACGGGCCGAAAGCCCTTCTGATCGCTCCCCTTTGGAGCTGCCGGAAAACCGCCGTTTTAAATCATCTGCACCACGAAATGAAAGTCCGTCCGGCCTGGCAGGGCCGGCTTTGCAAAAAGGAGGTATCCTGATGGCTGAACCCCTTACTCTGTACAAACTCATCATTCTCTACATGCTGGAAAAAGTGGATTTCCCGCTGACCAACGGCCAGCTTGCGGATTTTATCCTGAATCAGGGCTACACCACGTATTTTATCCTTCAGCAGGCCATCAGCGAGCTTGTGGAAGCCGAGCTCATCAGCGTGGAAACCATCCGCAATTCTTCCCGCTACCAGATCACGGATTCCGGCCGCAGCACACTGGATTATTTCAAAAATAAAATCCCCAAGGCAATCCAGGGGGATATTACCGCGTATCTGCGCAAAAACCGCATCACGCTGCGAAACGAAGTGGCCGTGACGGCGGAATATTTTAAAAATACCGGAGGGGAGTACACCGTACACTGCGTGGTGAAGGAAAAAGACTTTGACCTGATCAGTCTCACCATCAGCGTCCCGGACAAGAAGCAGGCGGACACCATGTGCAGCCGGTGGGAAAAGAAATGTCAAAAGCTGTATCAGACGATCATGGAGGAATTGTCCTGAGAAGGCGCGGTTAGGGAGCTATTGCTCCCTAGATGATGATTCATCTATTCTGCAACAGCCCCGCGGGGATTTTCCTTATTCAGCTAAATTACAGTCAAGTCAAAAACCCTGCAGCAAGCTACGGTGCATCAAACTTGTAGCTCAGCAGAGCTGGAAACCATCCGATTTTTCAGTACAAACCACCGTTACCGGATTGGGTGAAGTCAGGCGTGAAGCCTGGGGTAAGTTCATCTTTTTCATGTTTTCTGATTTCCTCTATGAAAATTACTGAATGGATTTTCCCAGGTCATAGGCGGCCTGGATTTCCGGTTTTCCTTTGATGTCACCAACCTTCATATTCCCGCCGGCGAGGACATGGCCAAGATTTTTCCACCGCAGATGTTCCATCAGATGATCATAGTAAAGAAGTACGTCATCAAATCCTTTTCCTTCTGCAGCCATGGATATCCATATCGGAAAGGAAAAATTCTGTTACGGTATTCCCTGCGCTTTCTGCTCCTTTCGTAAATGCCTTTACAAGCATAGATGTATTGCCTTTCTTTCGGGGGCTTCCATTTAGTACCACAATTTTTTTACTCATTCCATGCGCTCCATTTCTGTTACAGTTCAGCCTTGCTGAACCGTAACTGCAAAAATCCATTTGAAATCGCCTTCGGCGATGGGATTTTCGCACTCCTGAATCACGTTCTTACGGTCTGCGCAGCGTGTGCGCAGGCCTGAGCTGAACTGTTACCCATTTCTCTCAAATTTTTTCTGCCAGAGCGGCCGCCTGTTTACAGCCGCCCGTTTTCTCAATATCACCTGCGTTCAGAACACCGGGGATCAGGACTTCTCCTGCCACATGCCATTTTATAAGCGCCGCGGAACGCTCCACGGGAATCCGTACGCCATCCAGCACAGTCATGTCGTCTTCCTCACAGCAGGCAATCAGCATACATTCCTTTTCGGCAATGTCTTTTCCGGCGACACAGAAAGAATACAGTTTATCAATCACTGCCTTGATCTGCGCCGGAATCGAATACCAATATACCGGCATAGAAAAGACAACCACATCCGCTTCCAGAACAGCAGGCGCAATCAAATTAAAATCATCGTCAAAGGAACATGCTTTTCCTGTCTTGTAACAGCTTTCGCAGGCATGGCAGCCTCCCACATTCATTTTGGCGGTGTCAAACCTTATGACGCTGTGGCCTTTTTCCTCCGCTGCTTTGATAAACGCGTCCGTCATAGCAAAGCTGTTGCCGTTTTTGCGCGGACTGCCTGTAATAACAACAATTTTCTTGCTCATATAGAGTTCCTCCTTTTCCACCGGGATTGACTCCTCCCGCTGCTGATATTATAATCATAGCAAGAATAAAACAAAAGACAAGTACGCACATCAAAGTGCGATACTTACAAATAAGTTAAATACTTACCAAAAGGAGAGTGTAGAATGAGCAAAAGATGTATAGCGAACGAATGCCTTAGTTCAACCGGATTCAGCTACACGCTGTCATTGATTAATGGGAAATATAAAATGACGATATTGTATACCTTGATGGAATTCGGGGTGGTCCGATTCAATGAAATGAAAAAGTACATTGGCGAAATCTCTTACAAAACTTTAAGCTCCACGCTGAAAGAGCTGGAAGCAGACCAGCTCGTTCATCGGGAAGAATATCCGCAGATTCCACCCAAAGTAGAATACAGTCTGACTGAGCGCGGAAAATCTTTGATTCCTATTTTAGATGGTATGTGTGAATGGGGAGACCAGAACAGATTAGATAAGCTGACCCGTTGACACAGTTACAGGAAAATCCGCCTCACCCCAATCCGTTCCAGCAGCGCCTCGCTGTGGGACACCACCACCAGTCCGATTCCTCTTTTCTTTGTCTCTTCTAATAAAAAGTTCCAGATCTGGCTTTGGGTTATCATATCCAGCATGGTGCTGATTTCATCCGCGATCAAAAATTTCGTAGGTTTTCCCAGGGCCCTGGCAATGCAGAACCGCTGGAGTTCTCCGCCGGAGAGCTCCTGGGGATAGCGGTTCATCCAGTCCTCCTCGATTCCAAGGGCCTGAATAATCCGCTCCTCCATCTCCTGTCCGTCCGCCAGGGTATCTTTCATGCGAAGTCTGGGATTCACCGCCCGCTCCGGATGCTGCCAGATCATCTGAACCGGACAGTATCCCTTTTTGGGCAGCGGCGCGCCGTCCAGAAGCACTTCGCCCGTATCCGGCTCCAGATAGCCGGCCAATATCTTGCACAAAGTGGTCTTTCCAAAGCCGCTGGGCCCCATAATAGCCGCATGCTCCCTGCTGTCCACCCTAAGGTTTACCCCGGAAAATATCTTTCCTGCTTTTTCATCGTAGGCAAACGACAGATTCTTTCCTTCCAGTATCATATCCTTATCCTTCCTGTTCCCATTCACATTCCACGCTTCTGCCTCGCCGGCCGCGCGCTTTCACGCTCCCGGTGCCTCCGCCTCGGCCCACGCACGCGGGTTGGCGCTCTCATCCGCCTGGCCCGCCGCGGACCCGGACATACCATCTCTGTACGCGGCACACCGCACGCTTCCGTTTCCGACTCTTCTCATGGATATCTCTCCCTGGCACCCTTTCGAATACCCGGAGCACCGGGGCCCGAAGGGGCATCCCTTGGGCATATCCTTCACATAGGGCTGAAAACCCGGCAGGGGCTGAAAGCCGTTCTGAGGCATGGCACGCCACAGGGCCTTTGTGTAAGGATGGCGCAGGGTTTCCTCGGAGGCGAAATCCGCCACCGGCGCCTCCTCCACCGTCATCCCCGCGTAAAAAACGGCGATCCGGTCCGCCGTCTCCAGGGCAAGCTCAATATCGTGGGTGATCAGCAGCACGCCGTTTCCCTCATCCGCGAAGGCCCGGAAGTCCTCCATGGATTTCTTTGCCAGAGCCAGATCCATCCCCGGCGTGGGCTCATCGGCAATGATCAGCTTCGGATCTCCCATCAGCGCCGTAGCCAGGAGGACGCGCCTGGTCATGCCCCCTGAGCACTCAAAGGGATACCTGCCGTCCACCTCCGGCCCCAGCCCGTATCTTTGGAAAATCTTCCGCTGCTTTTCTTTCTTTTCCTTGTCTTTGCGGGTACGGCTCACCTGCCCTCCCACCGGCATCAGCGGGTCCAGATACGTGGTGCTCTGGGGCACAAAGGCGATCTGATTCCCCCGAAGCGCCCGAATCCGCGCCTTATCCAGCGGCTCCCCCTGAAAATACATGGAACCGGATACGCTGGCGTTATAGGGCAGCAAATCTAAAATCGCGTGGGCCAGAAGACTTTTTCCGGAGCCGCTGGATCCCACCACCGCCACGATCTCCCCCTCCCCCACGGAAACGGAGAGCTTTGAAATCACCGGCAGACTTGTCTGGCGGCTTCCTCTTTTGTCCGCGTACTGCCGAAATGACACGGAGAGCTCCCGGATTTCAAGTATCTTTTTTTTCTGCAAACTGTTCATAGACGCCTCCTCCTATTCGTGTACGCTGCTGGGGTCCAGAATGCTGCGAAGCGCATTTCCGCCCAGGTCGAACAGCACTACAGTAAGCACCAGCATCAGCCCCGGGAATAGGGCCAGCCACCAGTTTCCCATAATCAGGTACGTCATGCTCTCCGACAGAATCACCCCGATAGCCGGCTGTTCCGCGGAAAGGCCAAAGCCCAGAAAGGTGATGCTGGACTCATGAAGAATCGCGTGAGGAAACATCAGCACCAGCCCCACCAGGAACTGGGGCAGAAGATGCGGAAACATATGCTTCCAGGCAATCTTCATTTTGCTGTGCCCGAGCTTCTCCGCGATCTGAATGTACTCGCTCTCTTTCAGCTGCAGCACTTCTCCCCGGATCAGCCTTGCAAGTGAAGTCCAATGAGTCAGGGCCACCCCGATGATCACGCCCCGAAGCCCCCTCCCCAAAGCGTAGGAAATCAAAAGCAAAAGCAGGATGTGCGGAATGCCCATAACCAGGTCAATCAAAAAGGAAATGACGGAATCTGTCCTTTTCCCGAACACCGCGGCGGCCAGCCCCAGAAGAAGGGCCATGACGGCGCTCACTCCAGCCGCGCAGACGCCGATGAGAATACTGATGGACAGTCCGGTAAGAGTACGGTAAAACATATTTCTTCCAAGCCAGTCCGTTCCAAAGGGGTATTCCAGGCAGGGAGCCAGATTCGTTCTGGTAAAGTCCGTGGTCATAGCGGCTTCCCGGCACAGGACGCCGCTTATGGCTACCGCCGCCAGAAAAACCACGGAAAAGCCGAACAAAAGCTTTGCCCTCTTTCTCTGATTCCATCTCATTTTGGCCGTCCCCCTTTCCGGATCCGGGGATCCACCGCGCCATAGAGCAGATTTGCCGCGAAATTTCCCAGAAATACGATGGCGGCCGTAATCAGAGTAATCCCCATCAAAAGAGGCACGTCGCTTCCCGTCCCGGCGGCCACCGCCGCCTGTCCAAGCCCCGGATAGGAAAAGACCTGCTCCACCAGCACCGAACCTCCGATAATTTCGCTGATGGAGGCGAACTGCAAAGTGATGGCCGGCAGAAGCACGTTTCTCAGCCCGTGACGAAGCACGATTTTCCAGGTACTCTCTCCTCTTGCCCTGGCAAAGAGCACGTAATCGCTGGCCATAATATCAATCATCTTCTCCCTGGTATGAAGGGCGATATTGGAAACCCCGGTGATGCTTAGAGTCGCCGCCGGAAGGATTGCGTGGCGCACCCGGTCCAGGAAGGTGACGCCGCTTGCCTCCACGCCGATGGGCACACTGAGCCCGATTGGCAAAACCTTCAGCCACACGGTAAACACCATCAGCAGAAGCAGGGCCAGCCAGAAGGCAGGTGTACTAGCGATCAAAAGCGAATAGCCTCTGATTGCCCGGTCAGCCAGCCTTCCTTTAAAGACGCCGGCTATGATTCCCAGCAGAAAACCCAGAACCCCTGACAAAATCCAGGCGATTCCCATTAAAAACAGGGAATTGGACAGCTTCACGGCAATCACTCTGGTCACCGGCTGCCGATAGAGCAAAGAAGTGCCCAGATCTCCCCGCAGAGCGTCTGTCATCCAGTTCAGATAGCGTTCCACCGGAGGCGTATCCACCCCCCAGTAGGAACGCAGCTTTTCCTTCTGTTCTTCGCTCATGGCCCCTAAGGCCGCCTGCCCTACATTGGCCTGAAGCGGGTCAATGGGGGAAGCGGACACCAGAGCAAAAGTGACGACGCTCACCGCGAACAGAAGAAGAACCATTCTTATGAGATTTTTCCCGGCAAACAGTAAATGATGCTTTATCAACGCGCGTTACTCCCATTCCCATTCATCAATATTGTTTACGATGGACCAGCCATGCCCGTGGGGATGAATCTTCTGGTCCGCCACCTTTAAGCCGTCCCGGACAAAGTACAGGTGATCGATGTTGCACAGCCAGATCCAGGGAATATCTCCCTCCTGGGTAATTCCCGTCTCCCCGTCCCACTGAGCCTTTTTCCAGAGCTCATAGGACTCCTCCAGGTCATTGCTCTGGAGCGCCTGATCCATGTAGGCATCCACGGTTTCGTTGGCGTAGGGGGAGTACTGGGCAAGTCCGGTATCCTCCATCGTGTGATACAGGTTGTAGAGTTCCATAGGCGTATGGGCTCCCCAGCCCCACATCAGCGCGTCGGACTGGGCCCGGTCATAAGCCGTGTCCCATCCCACGCTCTCAGTGGTCGCTTCAATGCCAAGCTCCCGAAGCTGGTTGGCCGTGTTCTCCGCCAGTGCCTGGCGGACAGAATCGCCGCTGGCGAACATCAGGGTAAAGGCCGCCTTTTCTCCATCCTTCTCCCGGATACCATCTTCGCCTTCCACCCAGCCGGCCTCGTCCATCAAAGCCTTGGCCGCCTCCAGGTCATAAGCGGTTTCCGCCTCCTCATTGTACCAGGGCATCTTATCGCATACGCTGTAGGCCACGCTTCCGTAACCGTTCAGTACCTGGTCGATCATGGCCTCCCGGTCAATGGCCAGGTTAATGGCCCGCCTTACGTTTACGTCGCTGGTAAAGGAATTTCCATAGACAATGCCGTCGATTTCCTGGGGCTCGGTGCACGGAAGGTTAAAGCCCCGGTTGTCCACGGTGTCCACGCTCATAAGGCTGTAGCCGTCAATGGTCACCTCGCTGTAGGCGGCCGCTGTGTGCGCCACATCCACCTGTCCGGCCATGGCCGCCGCCAGAGCCGCGTCTTCCTCCATAAAGAGCACCGTCAGCTTCTGGATTTTCGGCGTCTCTCCGTAATAATCAGGATTCGCCTCAAAAATCACCTGCTGCCCCTGATCCCACTGCTTCATGATATAACGGCCGGAGCCGATGGGGTTCTGTCCGTAATTCTCATCGTAAGCGTGTTCCGGGACAATCCCCACAACCGCCATGGTATAGGGCCAGATCGAATACGGCTCGTTCATATGAAACTCCACGGTGGTATCGTCCACGGCCACAGCCTCTTTCAGCATCGTAAAATCATTTACAGAGCTGTTGTCCCGGCAGTTGTTATAGGTAAAGGCCACATCTGATGCCGTCAGCGGCTCCCCGTCGGTAAACTTTACGTCGTCCCGGATCTGAACCGTCCAGGTTAAGCCGTCCTCGCTGCAGGAATACGACACAGCCAGATCATTCTCAATGCCAAGATCCGTAGTGGTCCGCACCAAAGTGCTCTGAATCAACGGCTCATGTACGTGCTCCCCCGCTCCCCAGCCGTAGACCGGGTCAAATCCGGAGGCCGGCTCCGAGCTCACCGGCATGGTCACCACAACTTCCTGTGAAGTATCTGTTTCGGAGGCAAATGCCTGGCCCGAAAACGCCGCGGCGGACATCGCCAGGGCGCACAGCAGACTTGCAAATTTTCTTAATTTCATTCTTAAACTCCTTTTCGCTCCGCAGGCACCGGGCATGCGATGTTCCGGCCGGCGGGTTTTGTATGCACCCATTATATGTGAACGTCTTTTTTTTCACAAGCCTGTGGGGGGGTTATTTTTTTGTACTTTTTTATGAAATCGCTGCTGCCCGCGACGGCACACTTTGGGAGAAACAAAACGCCGCCTTCCTATCAATTCTGATAAGAAAGCGGCGGCATCCCCGGCTTTTACGCCGGACAATACATATACCCGACCTTACGGACCGTTACCAGCCTGTCCCGGTATTCCCCGAAACATTTCCGAAGTCTTTTTATATAAACGTCCACAAGCCTGCTCGACCCGTAGTAGTCGTATTCCCAGACCAGATGCAGGATCCTCTCTCTGGATAAAACCACTCCGCTGTTTTTTACGAGACATTCCAGCACCTTGTATTCCATGGCATTCAGCTGAATCTCTTCTCCGCCGATCATCACCGTATGATTTTCCCGGTTCAGCCGAATACCGGCATCTTTTCCTGTCCCTTTTTCCATTTTCCTCGCCACCGTTAAACAGTAGGTTCCGGCGCGCCCAAAGGACCCTGCCGGATCGTTTTCTTTTACACAATATACTTTACAACTTAAACCCATGTTTAATGCAAGAGCAAAACTGTGATTTTTTTGTGACGAAAAACGGGAGCGTCCGGTTCCGGTCCCGGATGCTCCCACTTCCCCCGCCCCTCGCTGGTGCGGCGGGGAATTTTTCATGAAACTTTCGCAGCGATTCAGCGAAGCTGAACTGTCACAAGCATTCCGCCGGCGGATTTGGCACGCTGTCCGCCTTTGGAAATCCGTATGGAGCAGGAACGCGATACTCCCCAGTCAGAGTCTGGAAGACCCTGATCCGCGTCCCGCGCTGCCGGGGAGGATATCCCCCGTGTCTGCTCTTTTCCGCAAAGAAACCGCCTGAAGCAGGAACCCCAACATTCAAGACCTTCCCGGACTTCCAAATAGCGGGACTGGCTACACTCCATTGGACATTTCCCCCCGTCCGTTTGCCCCGGTATCTTCCAAAGCCCTGCGGTCCTGCTACGCAGCTTGGGATTCGTAAAACAACTTTCTGATCCGGCCATCCCCCGGCGGCCGAAGCCAGGGAAATCCGGAACAGCTCGTCATGAGAAGGATACAGATTTTACAGGCTTTTCTTTTATGGATCACAGCCGGCATCCTTTACATTTCCATGAAAATAAGCTGACCCTTTTTTGGCAACAGTTTCGTCTTGTCAAACTGTTACTAACTTTTTACGATTTCTCGTTTTTTTATTTACATTCCCCCTTTCTGATGTTAGAATTATACTATCTTTTGTAACTTTTTTGTAATTTTTGTCTTGAACGTCCATTTTTTTGTCCTGGGCGTTCGGATTGGAGCGTTTATGATATCGGATATTATTTCCGGGCTGCTCTACGGCATTCTGTTTTCTCTGGCTGCCGCGGAATTTCTGCCCGATCCCCTGGGATGGAAAAACCGGGCCATCCTTCTTTTTTCTTCCTGGATTTACCTTGTGCTGACGCGCCTGTCCGGACCCACGGCGATACCGGTGCTTCTCCTCTACGGACTGCTCTTCGTCTTTTTTCGGACGCGGCTTCGAGGCATCAGCCTCTGCTGCGCCCAGGCCGGTTTTTTCCTTGCGCTGGTTGTGGGACGCTGCTGCTTTTCTTTTTTATCCTTTTTCCGACCGGTTTCTCTTTTCACCCCACTGCCTGCGGCGGCCATTCTGCTTATAACGGCCCCTCTGCTCAAAGCGGCGGGATACCGGCTTGGCGCCCTTTTTCCCGGAAAGACCCCGGACATCCCCGGTGTCCTGGCCGCGGAAGTTTTTCTTTTTTTCCTCAGTCTGGAGGCCATGCTTTTGTACCCTTCGGTTCTGGCAGTGTCCGCAGCCTCTATGGCCGTTCTAGCAGTCCTCTCCTTCCTGCTTCTCTTCCGCCTTGCGCGGCTTGTGATCCAGGAGCAGAAAAACGCCTCGGAGAGCCGATCTTTGCGTACCCTAGAGGCTTATACGGAAAATCTGGAGCAGGCAAACCTGCAGCTTCGCCGTTTTAAACACGATTATACCAACATCCTCTCCACCATGTCCGACTACATGGAGCAGGGGAACCTTCTCGGACTTAAAAGCTATTTTCAGGATCAGATTCTTCCCATGAGCAGCCAGATGCAGCTCTCCTCCTTCGATGCCTCCGCCCTGTCGTCCATGCAGATTCCAGAGGTCAAAAGTCTTCTGATCAGCAAGATTCTGTCCGAACGGGCCAAAAGCCTGAAGGTAAAAATACAAATCGCCTCCCCCATCTCCTGGATGGTCATGGATACCGGCGATTTCTGCCGGGTTCTCGGGATTTATCTGGACAACGCCCTGGACGGCGCTCTGGAATCGGAAAAAAAGGAGCTGCAGATCAGCCTGGACGACACGGCAGAGGGCCATTCCCTGGTCATTATCAATTCCTGCAATTCTCCTTCCCTTCCTCTGGACCGCATCGGCCAGGAGAGCTTCACCACAAAGGGAAGCGGCCACGGCATGGGTCTTGCCACGGCGGCGGAGATATTGAAAAAGCATCCTTATGTATACAAAAGGACGCTCTTAAAAGACGGTTATTTTATCCAGCAGCTGGACAATTTTTAATCCCACTCCCGCGCATCTTGCGCGGGTCATGACGAAATGATTCTGGAGGAGTTATGTTAAAACTGTATTTCTGCGACGACAACCCTGCCTGGCTTTCCGCTTTTTCGGATTACGGAAAAAAGGCTATTTTATTAAAAACTGAGTGGGACGTCTCCTTTGCCGGAGCGTATTCCACTCCCCAGGAGCTTCTGGCCGCGCTGCCAGAGGCCGGGGATACGGGGCTGTACTTCCTGGATATTGATTTTCAGGAAACCATGGACGGCTTTGCCCTGGCCCAGAAAATCCGCGCCGCCGATCCCAGAGCTTTTCTGGTCTTCATCACCGCTCATGCGGATCTGGCTCCCCTGACCTTCCGCTACCGCCTGGAAGCCATGGACTTTATCTCCAAGGACCGCCCCTCCTCTGTCCGGGGCCGCATCGTTGAATGCATCGACGACGCCTACGCCCGCTATGAGGCCTTCTGCGGAAACTCTCAGGACTACCTCACCCTGCGCCGGGGAAACGGCACGGAAAACATTCCCGCCGCCTCCATCCTTTTCATCCGGACCTCCACGGTCCCTCATCAGGTGGAGATCTGCCTTCCCGGCGAAATCACAGGGTATTACGCCACCCTGGATGGCCTGGAAAAAGAGCTTGGGGAAGATTTCGCCCGCTGCCACCGCTCCTGTCTTGTAAACAAAAAGCAGGTGGTCTCGGTCCGGAAAAAGGAGCGGGAGCTTGTACTAAAGGACGGCTCCGTCTTAAAATGCTCCTACCGGAATCTCCGTTTTTTCCTCTGAGCGGCCTCCCTTATTCTTCGTGCAGCCAGTTACAGTTCAGCCGTGCTGAACCGTAACTGCAAAAATCCATTTGAAATCGCCTTCGGCGATGGGATTTTCGCACTCCCAAATCACGGTCTTACGGTCTGAACTGTTACCGCAGCCACTTCAGATAGTTCTCAATCTCCTTTTCATACCCGTTCCCGCTGGGACGATAAAACTTCGTATCGCCCAGCTCCACAGGCAGATAGCGCTGCTTTGAAAAATGCTTGGGGCAATCGTGGGCGTACTCATACCCGATTCCCCTTCCCAGCTTCTGGGAACCCGGATAATGGGCATCCTGGAGGTAAGAGGGAATCGTAGCCTTTTCGTTTTTCACGGATTCCATGGCCTCGTAAATGGCATTTGTGGCGGAATTGCTTTTCGGCGCGCAGGCCACGTAAAGGGCCGCCTGGGCCAGAATAAGCTGGGATTCCGGCATTCCCACCCGCTCCACAGCCTGGGCCGCCGCCACAGCCACCTGAAGCGCCGCGGGATCGGCGTTTCCCACATCCTCCGAGGCGCAGATCATGATTCTCCTGGCAATAAAGGTCACGCTTTCTCCCGCGTAGAGCATCCTGGCAAGGTAGTAAACCGCCGCGTCCGGGTCCGATCCCCGCATACTCTTGATAAAAGCGGAAATAGTGTCATAGTGGTTGTCCCCTGTCTTGTCATAGCGGACTACCCGCTTCTGGATGCACTCCGAGGCCACTTCCCTGGTAATGTGAATCTTGCCGTCTTCGCTCCGGTCCGTGGTCAGAACCGCCAGCTCCACGGCGTTTAAGGCGGATCTGGCGTCCCCGCCGGCCACATCAGCCAGAAACTCTGCGGCGTCCTCGTCGATCACCGCCCCGTAGCTTCCCATCCCCCGCTCCTGGTCGTACACTGCCCTGTGAATCAGCGTTTTTATATCCTCCGGCGAAAGAGGTTTCAGCTCAAAGATCACCGATCTGGAAAGCAGCGCCCCGTTCACCTCAAAATACGGATTCTCCGTGGTTGCCCCAATAAGGATCAGCGTCCCGTCCTCCACAAAGGGAAGGAGATAGTCCTGCTGCCCCTTATTGAACCGGTGGATCTCATCCACAAAAAGGATCGTACGCTTCCCGTACATTCCCAGGGAATCCTTGGCCTTCGCAACCACCTCTTCCATGTCCTTTTTCCCTGCCGCCGTGGCGTTTATCTGAGTGAATTCACCTTTCGTGGTATTGGCGATCACCCTGGCCAGAGTGGTCTTTCCGGTTCCCGGCGGCCCGTAAAAAATCACTGATCGAAGCTTATCCGCCCGGATCGCCCGGTAGAGCATCTTATCCTTTCCAATGATGTGCTGCTGCCCCACCACTTCATCCAGGGTTCTGGGCCTGAGCCGGGAGGCCAGCGGCGACTCCTTTTCCATTGTGGTGCTTCTCATATAATCAAACAAATCCATTTTTTCTGCTCCTGCCGCAGCAAAGTTTTCACAGCCCGCGCGGCCTGTGCGCAGACCTTGCCGAACTGTTGCGCAATGCATACGTTTCTTATTCAAGTATTAACTCATCTGCCGTTACAAAACGAAAGCCCTGTTCCGCGAGAATATCCGCGATTTCCAGGGCCGCCTCCACAGAAGAGGCGTAGTAATCATGCATGAGGATAATATCCCCGTCCTCTATGTTCTTCGTCCCCCGTTCCACGATTTCCGCCGTGTTGGAGGTGGTCCAGTCCAGGGTATCCACGCTCCACCCCACCGGAAGCAGATCGATTCCGCACTCGATCTCCCTGTTCCACTCGCCGAAAGGGGGCCGGACATATCCTGCGTTCTTTCCCGTAATTCTCCGGATGAGCTTGTTGGTTTTCATGATTTGGGAACAAGCTTCCTCTAAGGACAGCTTCGCGATCTCCACATGGTCATAGGTATGATTCCCAATCAGATGCCCTTCCTCGTCCATCCGTCTGAGGATTTCTTCTCTTCCGGGAATGTTTTTCCCGATCACGAAAAAAGTGGCCCGGATTCCCCGCTCCTTCAGCCCGTCCAGAAGCGCCGGCGTATAGGTCGGATGAGGTCCGTCATCAAACGTCAGAGCCACCCTGGGCGCGATCTCCTCTTTCGCTGTTTCCTCCCGCGCGGATTGCGCGCTGTCCCGGACAGCGGCTTGCGTAAGCCGTCCGTCAAGCCCGGCGTCTGTGGCCATCCACAGAATCACAGCCAAAAAAATACCAATCCCGGCAATCACTCCGATATCCGTGGTATCCGATCCCATGCTGCCGCCCCCTTGGACCATTCCCGCCCCGCGGCGGCGCAAAACGGCCCCATTTCATCCCTTCATTATATGTCCGGCTCGAAATACATATACTCCATATAAAATTCATTAAAATCACTGTCCGATGACAGCTCTACCTCTCTCGCAGCCTTTCGGATCCTCTCAGCCTTTTCGGGAGCGTCCGGATCCAAAAGGTACCGGATTGCTCCGGCCAGGGAGCTGTTTCCCACCGTCTTAAGCCTGTCGGCAAAGCGCTTTGGCAAAAGGCCGATCTCCACCGCCTTTTCCTGATTCATATGGAATCCAAAGCCGCCGGCCAGATAGACTTTGCCAATCTGCTCCGCCGGGACGTCCAGGCGCTTGAGCAAAGTTTCCAGCCCCGCCCGCACCGCGGACTTGGCAAGCTGAATTTCCCTCACATCCTTCTGGGTAAACACAATGTCTTTGCCGTCAGGCGCCTTAGCCAGCGGAAAACCTTCCTTAAAATACGCCTCGTCAAGCCGCCCCGTCTCGTCCACACAGCCGCAGCGGACCAGCTCTGCCGCCGTCTCAATCACACCCGTTCCGCACAGCCCCATAGGCGGCTTGCCGCCGATGGTTTTTACGGAGGCCATTCCCTGAGTGATCTCCACATTGCAGATGGCTCCCGCCACGCTGCCCATTCCCCAGGATATATTTCCGCCCTCAAAGGCCGGTCCCGCGGCTGTGGAGGTCACGAGAATCCGGTCCCGGTTCCCGGCGGCCATCTCCCCGTTGGTTCCAAGATCCACCAGCACGCAAAACTCCGGTGAGTCGTCAAAGCCGCAGGAGAGCAGTCCGGAGAGAATATCTCCGCCCACATAAGTGGAAATCCCCGGCAGAAGCGTCACCGGACAGTCCGGGCAGCCCTCCCCGGCTCCTAAAATTTCTTCAAAACTTCCGGTAATCACATCGATATTTACCGGCCGAAAAGGATAGACGCCCAGATTTTCGCAGGAATAACCCATCAGCAGATGGCCCATGGTGGTATTCCCCGCAATCGTGATTTTCTTTACCGCTTCCGG
Source organism: Candidatus Limivivens intestinipullorum (assembly GCA_018711185.1). Lineage (GTDB taxonomy): Bacteria > Bacillota > Clostridia > Lachnospirales > Lachnospiraceae > Limivivens > Limivivens intestinipullorum. The sequence continues at coordinate 86,029 of DVIQ01000043.1, forward strand.
CCAAATCCCTTCCTCACGGATCAACTCCTCGATCCCTTTTTTCAGATCCTGGCGTATGGACGCCGTAAGCTCTGGTCCTTTTCCCTCGTTGGACGCCTGTATCCGGGAGATCACATCCGCGCCGTAGGCTCTCTGGCGGTTTACCGCGGAATAGGAGCGATGGGTGCTTCCGCTTTCCAGACCCACTAAAACCATGGCCAGCGTCGTCGTGCCAATGTCCACGGCGATTCCGTATTCTTTTTCCTCTGGCAGCTCCTTGGAGGCCGCTGCCTCCGAAAGAATGTCAAACTCCTCATCCTTCTGTACAAGAAGGCGGATGACACAGTCCTCCTTTGGATACGCCAGACAGGAAAGCCGTATCCCCTGTTCCAGTTCCTCCTCCTTTAAAAGCTTCCGGTCCCCGGCGGTAACGGGAAGCTCCCCTTTAAGCAGACGTATCCGGCATTTACCGCACCTGCCCCGGCCGCCGCAGGCGGCGCTTGCGTAAATTTCATTTTCCAGCAGCGTATCCAAAATGCTCTGCCCCTCTTTGCAGGACAGGACGCGTTCCTGTCCCTGTTCCCTTAATGTGATTACTGCCATTCTCCGGCCTCCTTCTGTCTTTTCACGCCGTTATTTTTTCCCTGTTCCGTCCGGCTTCTCCGCTCTGCGGACAGGCATCTGAATAATTTTGCAGCTGTGGCTCGTTTCCGTCAAAGCCGGCTCTTCCTTTTCCGTATCCGCCGTTCCCTTGTCCGGATGTCCTTCGCTTTTTCTGAAAAAATGCCGGTCTTTCTTTTCCGCTTTTTTCCCGGAAGGCTCCTCCTCAAAGGCACGCAGCCAGGCTGGATCATCCTCAGTCAAAACGCTCTTTTTGACTTCCTTGTCTTCCTCGGCATCCAGGCCATAAAAGAAATTTCTGGCATCCTTTTTCGGCTTAAGTCCAAGGAGATACACCGCCAGGCCTATAAGTCCCAGGTTGTTCCAATTTCCCAGTGTCACCAGAAAAAACGCAAGGCCCAGATATCCCGCCGCATCCAACACCGCGAATTTCTGATACGCCCTTTTCTGCTCGGCGCTGATGCCGTCAAATTCCCCGCAGAGCTTTGGCTCCAGATAGTCCAGCAGGAAACAGTAAAGCAGTACAAAGATTCCCAGAGCGGAATGATACAGATAGGCCTCATAGCGCTCCGTGATCACGCACCAAAGCATAAACCCGACCAACGAAATCACCAAAGCAGCGGACGCTATGGCAATACCTCTTCTCCTCCTGCGCTTTTTCTTCTCGTCCATCATATACACCCCTCCTTACCAACCCCCTTCGAAATGGTCTTACGTCGATGGGGATTCCTCAAATACGCAGAATCTTCTTATATTATATCAGTCAATGCCAGGGATTACAAGCAAGGATTCTGAACCTTTTTCCGTTGCATACAAAATAAAATGATGTTATAATCACAGAGAAGAGGTGTTCTTGCGCAGAGCAGCTCATAAACACAGAATGGATTGCTTTTTGCATATATCCATTCTTTCTTTATCTCAGCATTCTCTGCTGATATCCCGCACATTCAGGGAAGCGGTTTTCGACGGCATGACAGCACCGTTTCTGGAAATCCCATTCTCACACCGGGACCGCGCAGCAGCCGTTCCCTCTCCCACCGTCCGGCATTCCCTCCGGAATCGGGGGAATGTCTGCCGCGCGTTCAAAAGACGAACACCCCATAAATAATTAAGAAGGAGGATAACATGATAAAAGAACTTGCCAAATGTATCAGGGAATATAAGCGGGATTCCCTCAAGGCTCCCATTATGGTTTCCCTGGAGGTCGTGATGGAATGTATCATTCCCTTTGTCATCGCGAACCTGGTAAACGAGATCAAAGCCGGCTGCGCTTTTTCCGTCATCCTTCAGTACGGAATCGCCCTTGTGCTTATGTCCGGTCTTTCTCTGTTTTTCGGGGCCTCAGCCGGTTCCGCCTGCGCCACCGCTTCCTGCGGATTCGCGAAAAACGTCCGGAAAGATATGTTTTACCGCATTCAGTCGTATTCCTTTCAGAATATCGACAAATTTTCAACCTCATCCCTGGTAACGCGTCTGACCACGGATATCTCCAACGTTCAGCTTGCCTACATGATGATTATTCGAGTGGCGATCCGCTGTCCGCTGATGCTGATTTTTTCCTTCGTTATGGCATTTGTTATGGGAGGAAAAATGGGCGTTATTTTCGTTATCGTGGTGCCGCTGCTGGGCATCGGTCTGATCCTGGTTATCCGCACAACCATGCCTCTGTTCCGGCGCGTGTTTAAAAAATACGACGCCCTGAACAGCTCTATCCAGGAGAATATCAAAGGCATCCGCGTGGTAAAATCCTTTGTCCGCGAGGACTATGAAAAGAAAAAATTCCACACAGCCGCGGAAGACGTCTGCCGGGATTTCACAAAGGCAGAGCGTATCCTGGCTCTGAACGGCCCCATGATGCAGCTTTGTATGTACATGGTGATGATTTTCGTGCTGTATTTCGGTTCCAGAACGATTATTCTCACGAAAGGCGTATCCCTGGACGTAGGCCAGTTTTCCGCGCTGCTAACCTACAACTTCCAGATACTTTCCAGCCTTATGATGCTCTCCATGGTATTTGTTATGATTACCATGGCGCAGGAATCCGCGGAACGTATCGTTGAAGTGCTTACTGAGGAAAGCACCCTCTCCAACCCGGAAAATCCGGTATACGAAGTAAAAGACGGCTCCATCGATTTCGATGACGTAAGCTTCAAGTACCGGGCGAACGCCAAGAAAATGGCCCTTGCGGACATCAACCTTCATATCCGGTCCGGAGAGACCATCGGCATTATCGGAGGCACCGGTACCTCCAAGACCTCTTTGATTCAGCTTATCTCCCGTCTTTACGACGCCACAGAGGGAACCGTAAAGGTAGGCGGGCTGGATGTGCGCGACTACGATCTGAATACCCTGCGTGATCAGGTATCCGTAGTGCTCCAGAAGAACGTGCTGTTTTCCGGAACCATCAAGGACAATCTCCGCTGGGGTAACAAAAACGCCACGGACGAAGAGATGATCGAGGCCTGCAAGCTTGCCCAGGCGGATGAGTTTATCACCCAGTTCCCGGACGGCTACGATACATACATCGAGCAGGGCGGCTCTAACGTATCCGGCGGACAGAAGCAGCGGCTTTGTATTGCCCGGGCTCTTCTGAAAAAGCCGAAGATCCTGATTCTGGACGATTCCACCAGCGCTGTGGATACCAAGACGGACTCCCTGATTCGCCAGGGCTTCCGGCAGTTCATTCCGGAAACCACGAAGATCATCATTGCCCAGCGTATTTCCTCTGTCCAGGACAGCGACCGGATTATTGTCATGGAGAGCGGACGCATCCAGGCCATCGGCACCCATGAGGAGCTGCTGAAGACCAACGAGATTTATCGCGAAACTTACGAATCCCAGAACAAAGGAGGCGGCGAAGATGAAAAATAAAGCTTCCGGCAGACAAAATGTTCTGTTCCGTATCATAAAGACATTGTTTGAATTTTATCCGGTGCTTATGCCCGTGGTGTTGATCTGCATTGTTTTCAACGCAATCATTTCCTCGATCCCGTCAGTTTTCATGCAGAACATCATTTCCATTGTCGAAGAGAGCTGGCAGGCAGGCGACTGGGTCTCTGCTTCCGGACGGATTGTTCCTCTGGTAGGGCTGCTGATCCTGTTTTACGTTCTCTCCCTGGCGGCATCCATTGTGTATAACCAGATGATGGCTTTCATCACCCAGGGTTCCCTGAAAAAGTTCCGTGAAAAAATGTTCAACGGGATGGAGTCCCTGCCGATCCGCTACTTTGATACCCACAGTCACGGCGATATCATGAGCTACTATACCAATGACATCGACACCCTGCGTCAGATGATCTCCCAGAGTCTTCCCCAGCTCACCATCTCCATCGTGACGGTTCTTACCGTACTCTTTGTTATGCTGTACTACAGCGTATGGATGACTCTGGTGGTTGTTCTGGGCGTGGCGGTTATGATCTGGGTCACCCGCGTTGTGGGCGGAAACTCCGCCAAGTACTTCGTGCGCCAGCAGATTGCCATTGGTAAAACCGAGGGCTTTGTGGAAGAAATGATGAACGGCCAGAAGGTTGTCAAGGTATTCTGCCATGAGGAAGAAGCCAAGGCTGATTTTGACAAGGTAAATGACGCCCTCTTTGAGGACGCGAAAAACGCGAACAAGTACGCGAACATGCTGATGCCGATTCTCGGCAATATCGGAAACATCCTGTACAGCGTTGTCGCCATGGTGGGCGGTATTCTTCTGCTGACAAACGCGCCGAATTTAAGCATCTCCGGCCTGGGACTTGGAATCAGCATCGTGGTGCCCTTCCTGAATATGACGAAGCAGTTCTCCGGAAACGTCAGCCAGGTATCCAACCAGGTAAACTCCGTGGTAATGGGTCTTGCGGGCGCCCAGCGTATCTTCAGCCTCATCGACGAGGAGCCGGAGCCGGACGAAGGCTACGTTACCCTGGTAAACGCCAAGGAAGTAAACGGCAAGATCGTGGAGAGCCAGGAGCGCACCGGCATGTGGGCCTGGAAGCATCCCCACAGCGCGGACGGCACCGTTACCTATACAAAGCTTGAGGGCGACGTGCGTATGTTTGACGTGGATTTCGGCTATACGGACCAGAAGATCGTGCTTCACAACATCACGCTCTACGCGGAGCCCGGCCAGAAGGTAGCCTTCGTAGGCGCTACCGGAGCCGGAAAAACCACCATCACGAACCTGATTAACCGGTTCTACGACATTGCGGACGGAAAGATCCGCTATGATGGAATCAATATCAATAAAATCAAGAAAGCGGATCTGCGGGCCTCCCTTGGTATGATCCTGCAGGATACAAACCTCTTTACGGGAACGGTTATGGACAATATCCGCTACGGCAAGCTGGATGCCACGGATGAGGAGTGCATCGCCGCCGCGAAACTCGCGGGTGCGGACGACTTTATCACCCGTCTGCCCCAGGGCTACGACACCCAGCTTTCCGGAAACGGCAGCAACCTCTCCCAGGGCCAGCGCCAGCTTCTCTCCATTGCCCGCGCGGCTGTAGCGGATCCGCCCGTTATGATCATGGATGAGGCCACCTCCTCCATCGATACCCGTACCGAGGCCATTGTACAGAAAGGTATGGATGCCCTGATGAAAGGCCGTACTGTTTTCGTAATCGCCCACAGACTTTCCACTGTGCGCAATTCCGACGTTATCATGGTCCTCGATCACGGAAGAATTATTGAGCGCGGTACCCACGACAAGCTGATCGAAGAAAAGGGTACCTACTATCAGCTCTATACGGGAGCCTTTGAGCTTGAATAAACGTAACGGTTCAGCCTTGCTGAACCGTTACATGCAAAATCCATAAAAAAGGCCGCGGCGTCTGAGTTTTTCTCAGGCGCCGCGGCTTTTTACACGCCGGCCTTTTTGCAGATATCGGCCAGACAGCAGGCCTCGCAGTGAGGCTTCGTCCTGGCGGTACAGACGTCTCTTCCGTGATACACAAGACGATGGCAGAAATCGCTGCCCTCCTGGGGCGGAATCAGCTTCCAGAGGGCCATTTCCACCTTCTTTGGATCCTTAATCCCGTCCACAAGGCCCATCCGGTTCACCAGACGGATACAGTGGGTATCTGTTACAATGGCGGGCTTTCCGAACACGTCCCCCATAATCAGGTTCGCGCTCTTGCGCCCTACCCCCGGAAGCTTCAGAAGGGCGTCAAAGTCGTCCGGCACCTTTCCGCCGTACTGCTCGTTAAGAATACGCATACAGGCGCTGATGTCCCTCGCCTTGCTTTTTCCAAGGCCGCAGGGGCGGACGATCTCTTCGATCTCCTCCGGCTCTGCCTTTGCCAGAGCTTTCACATCAGGATATTTTTCATACAGCTTTTCCACCACCACATTGACTCTGGCGTCCGTGCACTGGGCTGCCAGCCGCACGCTTACCAGCAGTTTCCACGCCTGGTCATAGTCCAGAGTACACCCGGCGTCGGGGTACTCCTCCTTCAGTCTTTCAATAATTTCCAGCGCAAGTTCTTCTTTTGTCATAGATGATTTCCTTTCTTGTCATGTAGCCTGTGTATTCCGGACAGCGCTGCCCGCTTCCCGCCCAAGGCGTTACATATGCTCTGTAAAGCGGTCGATATTCTTTACCTTTCCCACCACTACAATGGCGTCTTCCTCACTCAGACGGTAACTGGGCTGTACCTCGATATCCGTCTTGCTTCCGTGGCAGATGGCGATAATATTCAGGCCGAATCTTCTGCGCAGATCCAATTCCTGAATGCTCTCCCCCACCATCCTCTGGCTCACCTTGATCTGGCGGATCTCCACGCTGTCATCCAGCGCGATAAAGTCCAGAAAGCTGCTGGAAATCAGGCGTTTTCCAAGCCGCACCGCCACATCTCTCTCCGGATACACCACCTCAGCGCCGATTTTCTTCAGCACGGCGCCCTGATCATAGCTGGTGGCTTTGGCAATCACGTGCGGCACCCCAAGGCTCACCACATGCATGGTTGTCAGAATACTGGTATCGATTTTCTCTCCAATGCAGACCACAACCACGTCGCAGTTCTGAATACCGATCTCCTCCAAAGTCTCCGCGTTGAGATTATCCGCCACATAGGCAAACTCCGTATACTGGCGCATCTCCTTTACCTTGCACTCGTCCTTGTCAATGACAATGACGTCCTTACCGGCCTCTGCCAGCGTCGTGGCAAGGGCCATTCCAAACCGCCCCAGGCCGATTACTCCAAAAGATTCCGCTTCTTTACTCTTTTTCATATCCTTATCCTCCTACCCGATGGTAATGGTTTCTTCCGTATATCGCGCGTTTGCCTCCGGCCGCTCGATCCATATGGAAAAGATCGTAAAGGCGCCCAGACGGCCAATGAACATAATCGCTGTAATCAGCAGCTTGCTGGCGTCGCTTAAGTCAGGGGTGATTCCTGTGGACAGACCTACCGTGCCGAAGGCGGAAATCACTTCAAACAAAAGCTGAATAAAATTATACTCCGGCTCAAGAATACACATCAAAAAGCTTCCGATGCAGACCACGCAGGCCGAAAGCAGCGTAATCATGTACGCCTTGTTCACCGTCGCATTTGGAAGATTCCGCCGGAAGGCCCCCAGAGGGCTCTTGGTAAACACGTGCTTAATGGCCATCATCAAAGTGAAGAAGGTACTGGTCTTAATACCTCCTCCCGTGGATCCGGGAGACGCTCCAATGAACATCAGGATACAGAGCACAAACAATCCCGCCTGGGTAAACTCCCCGATGGGGTAAGTAGAAAAGCCTGCCGTTCTGGCGGAAACGCTGTGGAAAAACGCTCCCATCCAGGATATATCCTCCGTCGCCTTCAAAAGCAGGGTTCCGATAAGAAGCAAAAATACCGTAGTTACAATCACGACCTTGGAGTGCAGCGTCAGTTTTCGGAAGTTTCGCTTATGCACCACATCCAGCATAACCAGAAAGCCCAATCCTCCGAAAATAATGAGTCCGCAGGTGGTCAGATTTAAAAGCACACTGTCCTGGTAAGGAATCAGGTTTCGAAGTCCTCCCAGAATATCAAAGCCTGAGTTGTTAAACGCCGCTATGGAATGGAAAATACTGATCCCAAGGGCATGGACGAAGGGGTAATCCCGGCTGAAAACCAGGAAGCTCAAAACCGCTCCCACGATCTCAAAGCCAAGAGTCATAAAAAGCACAGAACGCACCAGGCGAATGATTCCCTTATAGCTGTCCACATTCAGCGCTTCTCTTGCCAGCGTTCTCCCCTTCATTCCGACTCTTTTCCCGGCAGCCAGAATCAGACCGATGCCCACTGAGCTGACGCCCAGGCCGCCGATCTGAATCAGCGCCGCCACAACGCCCTGGCCAAAGGGCGTAAAATGATCCGCTGTATCAATGGCGATCAAACCGGTGACGCACACCGCGCTGGTGGATGTAAACAGCGCGTCCACAAACGTCACCGTAGCGTCCTTTCTGACCGATATAGGGAGCAGCAAAATCAGCGTCCCCAGCAGAATGACTCCCGCAAACCCCATCGCGATCAGACGGCCCGCAGGCTGCCTTCTGAAAAAACGATATATACGTTCCATCTCCGTTGATGATTTCCTCCTGTTCTTAACCTTATGCCGTCCTGGCACGCAAAATATCGTATTCCCGCAGCTGTTCAATACTTTCGCAGCCGCGCTTTTCCTTTGCAGCCCGTCTCTTCCCATCTTTTCTCTGGCGTATTCTCCACTCCCGCAGATACCTCCTCATGACAAGGCAGCTGCTTGTCAAATAGACAAAAAAACGCTCCCAGATGCTGAGTAAAAGGCCTGCGACGTCGGCAAAACGAAAGAATACCAGCGCCGTTTGTCTTTGCAACAGAAAAAAGCTTCTGCCGTTGGTCCGTTTTGCGGCGGCCCAGGCAAAGCTCCTGTCGCTGTGTTTTTCGATTGTATTTTCTAAGGGGTGAGCGCAAAGACGGAGGACGCTTTTTCGCGTCCTCCCGTCTTCCTGCTCAAGGCCGTCTGCCCGGCTCATTCCGGCTGAAAAACAGGGAAGGAGTATGCATAACAGAGCAACCACCGCGGCCAATCCCCGGAATATCCTGTGTCCTTTTCTCACAATTCTCCTCCTGCGCTGCGGTCACACCATGACCGCCAGCGGTTTACCTGAATATAGCATTCGCCGGGTCCTTTGTCAATATGGTTTTTCTCAAACGCCCAGAGCGATTTCCATCATCTTATTAAAGGATGTCTGTCTTGCCTCTGCGGAGATGGCCTCCTCCCGGTACATATGATCCGAAATGGTTAAAATTCCCAATGCCTGCTTTCCGGCCCGGGCAGCGTTCATGTAGAGGCCCGCGCATTCCATCTCGGCGCAGAGCACACCCATCTTTCTCCAGGCGTCCGAGGAGCCGGGATCATCGCTGTAGAATACATCGGAGGAAACCACGTTTCCTACCCGCACCGGAGTCCCCTGCTCCTTCGCGACCTCCACGGCCCTGGCCAGCAGCTCATAGCTGGCTGTAGGAGCGAAGGTCCCCGGAAGCTTGAACTGACTCGCGAAATTGGAATCCGTGCAGGCCCCCATAGCGATTACCACATCCATAACGTTGATATCGTCCTGCAGAGCCCCCGCGGAACCAATGCGGATAATCGCGTCCACATCGTAGAAGTTGTACAGCTCATAGGTATAAATTCCCACGGAAGGAATTCCCATGCCCCCTCCCATCACAGAGACCTCACGGCCCTTATAGGTTCCCGTGTAGCCCAGCATATTGCGGACAGTGTTAAAGCATACGGGATTTTCCAGATACGTCTCCGCGATGTACTTCGCCCGCAGGGGATCACCGGGCATCAGAACCTTTTTCGCGATGTCGCCTTTTTTCGCAGTGTTGTGTGGTGTCGGAATACTCATATCTTTACCTCCTGTTTTCGCCCAAAGGGCGTTTTTCAACTTTTCAAAATCTCGGACAGGAAACTGGTTCCCGCCGTTCCTCCCTCAATATCAAAAATATCCAGCACCGTGGCCGCGATATCCGCGAAGGTGGGCCGGGTCTTCAGATCCACGCCGCTCTTGACTGGCTTTCCGTAGATCAGCATGGGAACGTACTCTCTGGAATGATCCGTGCTGCAGGTAAAACCGGGATCACAGCCGTGATCCGCCGTAATAATCAGCACATCCTCATCCCGCATCTTTCCCATAAATTCTCCCAGCTGCGCGTCAAACTCTGTGGCCGCGTTGGCATAGCCGTCCACATTGTTCCGGTGGCCGTATACCATGTCAAAATCCACCAGATTCACGAAGCACAGGCCTGTGAAATCCTCGTCCATGATGTTCAGGGTCTTGTTCATTCCGTCGGTATTGTTCTCGATGGTGGTGGTCTTCTGAATTCCTCTTCCCGCGAAAATATCATAAATCTTCCCGACGCCGATGGTATCCAGTCCCTTCTCCTTGAGAACATCCAGCATGGTGGTTCCAGGGGGCTCCAGAGAAAAATCGTGGCGGTGCGGCGTCCTCTGGTAATTCGGATACTCTCCCACGAAGGGCCTTGCGATGACCCGGCCCACGCCGTGCTTTCCGGTCAGGATCTTTCTGGCCTGCCGGCAGTATTCATAGAGCGTTTCCAGGGGAACCACGTCCTCATGGGCGGCAATCTGGAACACGCTGTCCGCCGAGGTATATACAATCAAGTCTCCGGTCTTTACATGCTCCCGGCCGTAGTCCTTGATTACCTCTGTCCCGGAATATGGCTTGTTGCACAGAACGCCCCGCTTCGTAGCCTCCCGGAAGGGCGCCAGAACCTCCTCCGGAAACCCGTCCGGATATGTGGGAAGGGGATTTGGAGAAATCACCCCGGCGATCTCCCAGTGGCCGATGGTGGTGTCTTTTCCCATGGACGTCTCCTGCATCCTGGCGTAAGAGGCCAGAGGCTTCTCCACTCCCGGGGCGCAGGTCACGCCCTCAATGTTAAAAAGTCCCAGATTTCTCATGTTCGGCGTACTGTACTTTTCGGATTTCACGATGGACGCCAGTGTATTGGCCCCCACATCCCCGAATTTATCCGCGTCCGGCTCCGCGCCGATCCCGTAGCTGTCCAGTACAATGATAAACACTCTTTTTGCTTTCAAGCAAACACCTCCAAGTCTCGCTTTAATAAAAAATTTCCGCTTTGCCCTTTCCTCTGGCAAGGAGGGCTTTCTGCAGCGAAACGGCCCTTTCCATGAGTTCTCTCTCATCGATTCCGAGTTTTCCGTCATACTTCAGGAAATCGCCGCCTACCATGGTGTAACGCACGTTCCGGCTGCTGCTGCTGTAGAGAATGGCGGAAATCGGGCTGTACACCGGAAAGGTATCCGGCTGATACAGATCCCAGATCACCAGATCCGCGGGCGCGCCCTCGGCAATCCTTCCGGTTCCGAAGGGGAAGGCCCTATGTCCGCTCATCAGATGCTTCCAGATCTCCTCCGCCGCGTACTTTGAGGAATCCCGGTCCTGATATTTTCCAAGCAGGGCAAACAGTCTGGCCTGTTCCACCGGATTTAAGGTATTGGAGCTGGCTGCCCCGTCCGTTCCAAAACCGAAATTCAAACTCTTGTAATAGTCAAAAAAGCCGCCCTTTCCGGAGGCAAGCTTGAGATAGGTTTTCGGGCAGAAGGCAAACCAGGTATCCTCCTTTAAGAACTTCAAATCCTCCTCCTCGATCCAGAGGCCATGCCCCACCAGCACCGGGCAGTCAAAGCCGCCGGCCCGGTCAAGGATGCCGAAAGGCGTAAGACCGGTCTCCTCTCTGGCCTTCTCCACCTGCACATCCTCCTCGGATACGTGAAGATGAATCGGAAGCTTCATATCCCTGGCAGCGTCCACGATCTGTCCTAAGGTGTCCCCCGGGCAGGTGTAATTGGCGTGAGGGCCCATATGGAAGGCTACCCGGTCGGAATCCTCCCGGTGCTCCGTGATAAATTCCCGAACCTTTGCCATCCGCTCCGGGAAATCCGAGGACGCCCCGAACAGCGTCGGCGCCAGGTCCCCGCGGATTCCCGTCTCCTTCACGGCCCGCAGCACCTGCTCCTCACCGAAATAGTGGTCCGCGAAAACCGTCACGCCGTTGTTCAGCATCTCCGCGATTCCAAGGAGGGTACCCGTATAAATATCCTCGTCAGTCATCTTGCTCTCGTAAGGCCAGATCATCTCGTTAAACCAGGCGTCCGCCGTCACGTCCTCCGCAATACCTTTAAAAATATTCATGGCCGTATGGGCGTGAAGGTTGGCAATGCCCGGACTCACATAGTAGCGGCTGCAATCAATGGTCTCCTCCGCCGGGATTTCCCCGCTGTCTTTGGAGGCATCCAGTATCTTCAAAATCTTCCCGTCACGCACGTACAGATTTTGATTCTGCACGCACTTCGCGTCCTCTGTGAGCAGAGACGCGTTTTTCAGCAAAATCGTTTTGTCCACAATATCCCCCTTTCTTTTCCAACAGTTCAGCTCTGCTGAACCGTTACATACAACCTTCATTGAAAATCGTCTCCGGCAATGAGATCTTGCCATACCGCGAAAAAACTGCTAAAATGTAGGACGCCGTTACTATTCACAGCAGCCGCAGACACCTGCTGTCTGCGGCGAAGCCACTAAGGAGCATCCCATGAAAAAAGTTCTTGTAATCGGTTCAACCGTTGTTGATATTATCGTTCAGCTTGAGGACCGTCTCCCCAAAACCGGGGAGGACGTCCATGTGCTTTCCCAGCGCATGTCCCTGGGAGGCTGCGCCTACAATGTGTCGGATTCGATCCGCCATTTTCAGGTTCCCTATATTCTGTTTTCTCCCATCGGCACCGGCGTCTACGGAAGCTTTGTCCGCCAGGAGCTGGCGAACCGGGGGATTTCCACTCCCATTCCCACGCCCTCCATGGACAACGGCTGCTGCTACTGCTTCGTGGAAAGCACGGGCGAGCGCACCTTTGTATGCCACCACGGCGCGGAATATCGCTTTCAGAAAGAATGGTTTCGTCTGGTTCCCCTGGATGAAATCGACACCGTCTACATCTGCGGTCTCGAAATCGAGGAAACCACCGGAAGCGTCATCGTGTCCTTTTTGGAAGAACACCCGTACCTTGCGGTCTTTTTCGCCCCGGGCCCCAGGCTGACAGTCATCGATCCCGCCCTGACCGAACGGCTTTTCCGGCTTCATCCCATCCTTCATCTGAATGAGACCGAAGCCCTGGCCGTCTCCGGGGCCTCCTCCGTCTCGGAGGCCGCGTCCCGCCTCTACGAAAAAACCGGAAACACCGTCATCATCACCCTTGGGGAAAAAGGCTGCTGCTACTTTGACGGGCAGCAGACCAGGAAGGTCCCGCCAGTACACGCCGTCCAGGCCGATACCATCGGAGCCGGGGACTCCCATATCGGCTCCGTCATTGCCTGCTTAAAACGAGGGGATTCCCTTCCAGACGCCCTGGCAAAGGCCAACCGGGTATCCTCCGCCGTGGTGGAAACCTCCGGGGCCCTTCTCTCCGACGAACGCTTCGCGCAGCTTCACCTTTTTTAACCGTCCAGGCGCGCGTCCAGCATATGCACCGCTTCCACCAGGTATTCCAGAAACTTCTTTTCGTCGGCGTCCAAAAGCACCAGGGTATGGTATTCGCCTTCCGGCCGGGTCGGCCTGGCGTCGCAGATCGTCATGCCCCGCGTGATCCCGTCTGAACAGTCCACCGACACCGGCATCCGCTCTCCTCTGAAAATCTCCGGGTGCAGCAGGTACAGAAACGTCGCCGCGTCATGGACATAAGCCGCGGGACGGTTCCGGTACGCCGGGCTGTTCAGATAAAACTGAATCATGCTTCCGACGGCCCGCGCGATCTTCTTTCCGGACCCGGCCAGTTCTTTCGCCGTCTCCCGGTCCACTCCGCATTTCCCGGTCACGTCCAGTCCGCACATAACCACCGGCAGGCCGCTTTCAAACACAATGGAGGCGGCCTCCGGGTCCGCGAAAATATTAAACTCGCTGACCGGCGTCACGTTGCCCTTGCAGGCTCCGCCGCCCATCAGCACAATCTCTTCGACGCGCTCCCGCACTTCGGGAAACACCTTCAAAAGCAGGGCAATGTTCGTCAAAGGTCCTGTGGGGACCAGGGTAACCCGTTCCCCCTTTGGAAGTCCCATGATCTGATCCCGCAGAAAGACCACCGCGTTGTCAGAAACGGCCTTTCTGTCCGTCTTTGGAATCTCCACATCGCCAAGCCCGTTTTTTCCATGGATATCCGCGGCCGTCTTTGCCGGGCGGGTCAGGGGAACCTTTGCCCCCTGGGCCACCGGCACGTCCAGGCCGAAAAACTGCGTAAGACGCAGGGCATTTTCCGTCACTGTCTCAATGGTCTGATTTCCGGCCACCGTGGAGATTCCAAGAATCCGGAACGCTTCCGGATGGGCGGCCGCCACGCACAGGGCCGCCGCGTCATCGATGCCGGGATCACAGTCCATCAGAATATTTCTTCTATTTTCCACTTAAACGCTCCTTCTTCCTCTTCTGCGCGTAGTAATACACGCCAAGGCCCACCAGAGTGGTCAGATAAGGAATCATCAGAATAATTTCATAGGGCATCACGGAAGTAAGCTGCATGATATTCGCCAGCGCCTGGGCCATACCAAAGAGGAGGGATACCAGAAAGCCTCCCACCGGGGTATTGCCTCCCATGCTGGCCGCCGCCAGACCAATGTAGCCCCGGCCGCTGGTCATATCCTTTGTGAACATATTCATATAGCCGCCGGACAGATAGAAGCCGCCCAGGGCCGCCAGGGCGCCGCTGATAATCAGGGCGATGTACTGCACCTTCCGGGAGCTGATTCCCACGGACTCCGCCGCGTTTTTGTTCTCGCCCACTGCCCGGATCGCCAGTCCCATTGGCGTCTTGTACAGAAACAGATGCAGGATCACCACCGCCAGCAGAGACATCCATACCATGACATTCTGGCCGGAAAGGATCTGCCCGATAAACGGAATCTGATCCACCAGAGGGATCACCACGCTGGGCGCGGACACGCTGCGGATGGAGGAGGAAACGCCGCGGTCGCCGGAGAAAGCCACCATCAGCAGCACCGTACCGCCGGTGGCCGTCAGGTTAATGGCGATGGCCGCCAGGATTTCGTCCGTCTTCAGATTCAGCACGAAGAACGCCAGGGCCAGACCAATGAGTCCGCCAAGAACCATGGTAATCAGCATTCCAAGCCAGGCACTCTGGGTAAGGGAGGAAAAGATAACTCCAAACAGCGCGGAAAACAGCATGATGCCTTCCAGGGCCATATTCGTGATGCCGGCCTTTGACGCGATACTGGACGCCAGAGCGGCAAAGAGAATCGGGGTGGCGGCTCTTAAAATCGCGCTGAAAAAATCAGGTGATAAAATCGAACTCCACATACTTATGCCACCTCCTCGTCTTTCAGGGCAGCTTTCGCTTCCCTGGCGATCATCTTATGCTTATATTTGCTCAGGAACTGCTCGGCCACCACCAGAAGGATGATGATTCCCTGGGTAATCTGGACGATCTCCAGGGTAACGTCCGTTCTTCTGGCCATAATCGAGGCCCCGGTCCGCAGATACGCCAGAAACAGCGCCGCGAAAGGCGTATAAAGCGGGTTTTTCTTGGCAAGGGTACAGATAATAATGGCGTCCCAGCCGTATCCCAGGAGGGAAGTCCAGGTAAACCGGCTGTAGATGGGGCTTAACATTTCCACGCCGCCGCCAAGGCCAATCACAAAACCGCCCAAAAGCTGGGAAACCAGAATCACCTTTACGATATTGATTCCGGAATATCTGGCAAACTCCTCGTTCTCACCGGTAATGCGGAGCTGATAGCCCATCTTCGTCCGGTACAGGAACACGTAGCCCAGAACCGCCACGGCAAGGGCGATAATGATACCCAGATGCACTCTGGTGCCGTCCACCAGGACCGGGAGCTCAGAGGCCTCGGAGAGCTTGTAGGAAGCCGCGCTGGCCGCCGGATCTCCGATCACATTGTTCAGCATATAGTTGCCGAAATAAAGGGCCACATAGTTAATCATCAGGGAGGAAACCATCTCCGACGCGGAAGTGGTAATCTTCATAATCGCCGGAATCGCCGTAAACAGCGCTCCCACCAGGCCCGCGCAGATCAGCGCCAGCACCGGGGAGACGAATTTTCCCGTCACCCAGATGGCAATAATGGAAGCCACCAGGCCGCCCATATGGAACGCGCCCTCGCCGCCCAGGTTGATCTGGTTGGCCGAGAACATAATACATACGCCCGTGCCTGTGAAAATCAGTGGAATCATGGATTCCACCACATTTCCCATGTTCCGCTTGCTGGTAAGGGGACCGATCAGCAGATTCTTGATCGCCTCAAAGGGCTGCTCGCTTACCAGGAAGATAATCACAAACGAAATGGCAAGGGCGATAAGCACTGACAGAATGGTCCGCAGAACGTCAAACTTCTTTGCACTATTCATACAACACACCCTCCAATCTCTCATCCTGTTTAATACCCAGCATGTGCTGTCCAAGCTCCTCCTCCGTCACGGAGCCGACATCCGTAAAGAAGCCCGCGAATTTTCCTTTGTACATGACGGCCAGCCGGTCGCTCAGCGAAAAAACCTCCGTCAGATCGGCGGAAACCAGGATCACCGCGCAGCCCGCGTCCCGGAAGTCCAGAAGCCTCTGGCGGATAAACGCCGCGGCTCCCACATCGATGCCTCGCGTGGGCTGATTGGCAATGATAATATCCGGAGCTGTGGAAAACTCTCTGGCTACGATTACCTTCTGGATATTTCCTCCGGAAAGCATCCCCACGTTCTGTTTTCTGGATTTACATTTAACCAAAAATTCTTTTATCAGGCTGTCGCTGCGCTTCTCAATCTCTTTCTGCTTTAAAAGCACTTTCCCGGAATAAGCCGGATCCCGGAACTGATAGGAAAACAGATTTTCCTGGATGCTCAGGGTGGAGGCGCAGCCTGTGGTCATGCGGTCCTCCGGAATATGAGCCACCTTCATGCCGCGGATGTCCGCGATGGAGGAGCCGGCAATCTCTTTCCCCTTGATCTGAATCTGACCCTTATATTTTTTGTTCAGGCCGGTAAGGGTGTCGATGAGCTCCGTCTGGCCGTTTCCTTCCACGCCGGCGATTCCCAGGATCTCCCCGCCCTTGATGTCAAAAGAGAGATTGTCCACCTTCAGCACGCCCTGGGTATTGTATACCGTCAGGTTGCGGACCTTCAACAGTGTCTTGCTGGTCAGATGCTGGGGCTTTTTGTCAAACTGCAGGGAAATTTCCCTTCCCACCATCAGCTTTGACATTTCCTGTGTGGAAATATCCGCCACTTCATAGGTTCCCATGCTGCGTCCGTTCCGCATAATCGTGGCCCGGTCGCAGATTTTTTTGATCTCATCCAGCTTATGGGAAATGAAGATAATCGTATGTCCCTTTTCCCGAAGCTTCATAAGCTGCACGAAAAGCTCGTCCGTCTCCTGGGGCGTAAGCACAGCCGTGGGCTCGTCCAGAATCAGAATCTGCGCGCCCCGGTAGAGCGCCTTCAGAATTTCCACCTTCTGCTTAATTCCCACTGGAATTTCCTCAACCCTCTGGCGGACGTCCACTTCAAAATTATATTCCTTGGCGATATTCGCAGCGGCCTCTATGGCCTTGTCCATATCGATGAAGAGTCCTTTTTTCGGAGCGACTCCCAGAATAATGTTCTCCGCCACCGTCAGGGAAGGCACCAGCATAAAGTGCTGATGCACCATACCGATTCCTTTGCTTATGGCATCCTGGGGTGATTTGATAACCGTAGCCTTTCCATTCAGCACAATCTCTCCCTGATCTGGGGCCTCGATGCCGAAAAGAACCTTCATCAGCGTACTTTTGCCCGCTCCGTTCTCTCCCAGCAGCGCGTGAATTTCTCCTTTTC
Source organism: Candidatus Limivivens intestinipullorum (assembly GCA_018711185.1). Classification (GTDB taxonomy): domain Bacteria; phylum Bacillota; class Clostridia; order Lachnospirales; family Lachnospiraceae; genus Limivivens; species Limivivens intestinipullorum. The sequence continues at coordinate 103,493 of DVIQ01000043.1, forward strand.
GCAGCTCCAGGGATACGTCCTCGTTGGCAACCACACCGTTTCCGTAAATCTTCATGATGTGGTTCATCTGCAATACAATCTGTCTATCCAAATCTGCTCACCTCACTTCTTTGCTGCAATCGTTCGAAAAGCCAGCTCCGGGTGAACCACCCGGAAGCTGGCTTTCCATTGCCCGCAGATTACTTACTGAACCTGTACTGAACTGATCAGTTCCTCGATTTCATCGTTAGACATCGCGTTCTCGCCTACCGCTGTGGGAACGACAATGTCGCCGTTTGTGATCTGTTCCTGGAGATCAGCAATCGTTGTGCGGATATTTTCCGGTAAAATCTCCTCGTAATGCTCATCCATCACCAGCTCAACGCCGCCCTCGGCGAATCCCAGATATTCCAGGGTTCCGTAAGGAAGCTCGCCTTCCATATCCAGCTTAATGGCGCGGATCAGGGAGTTTCCTACGTTCTTCAGAGCGGAGGTGGGGATATTAGCCGCGTAGTCCGGAAGCAGGGCAGCCTGGTCGGAATCCACGCCAAAGGCGTATCTGCCTGAATCCACAGCAGCCTCTATCTGTCCGAGTCCCGCACTTCCCGCTACGTTAAATCCTACGTCCGCGCCGTTCTGGTACTGTGCCAGAGCCATATCCTTTCCGGATGCGGAATCATAGAAGTTTCCTACATAGGCGATGGCCACCTGAATCTCCGGGTCGATGTCCTTCGCGCCCTGGATGTAGCCTACCAGGAAGTCCTTGATAATGGAGTTTTCCATGCCGCCCAGGAAGCCGATGATCTTATTGGACGGATCGATCATATCCAGGCTCTCGTCCGTGGTCATCATCGCAGCGGCTGCTCCTACCAGATAGGAAGCCTCGTTCTGCTTGTACATAACGTTGTAAACGTTCTCTTCGCCGCCGGCGCTGTAATCAAAAGCCTCGTCGAAATAGATGAACTTCTGATCCGGATAATCGTTTGCCGCGTTTGTCAGAGCGTCCAGCATCTGGAAGGTACCGCAGATAATCACATCGTAGCTTCCGTCGTCGCAGTAGTCGTACATGGTGGGCTCCCATTTCGCTTCATCCGCGGAGGTAGCGCCCATCTGCTCTACTTTGAACTGGAACTTGTCCTCGCCCAGTTCCTCCTGGAGCGCGGTCAGACCGGCATTCGCGGAATCATAAAAGGACTTGTCACCCAGAGTACCGTTTAAAAGAAGGGCTGCCTTGTAGGGTTCGCCGTCTTCTTCCGCCGCTGCCGGGATAGCCGCCATACACATGGGAAGGGTCATGGCCGCAGTAAGTAATACTGCCAGAGTTTTTTTCTTCATTTTCATTTCCTCCTTTTTATTTTGCTTGTTCAGCTTTTTTTATACTTGTTATGGTCTCCAGAACCAGATCGTCCATAGTAATTTTCCGGAAACGGCCCCGCATATAGGTGTCCAGTCCGGAAAATGACGGGTGGATCAGGTTCTCTGGAATGACGCGCATTCCCCCTTGGATCGCCAGGATCGGCATAATCATCCCTGCGTTACAGTCCACGTCAATCCCGCACATGGTAATAATGTGAAGGGTCTCCCGGAAATCTCCTTTCCCGTAAAGCAGCGCGATGATCTCGCAGCACGCGTTTGGATACGCGTGGATCCAGTTGTATTTTTTATATTTTTCCCGGCATTTGGAAAGCGCCTCCTGCCAGGTAGGAAGGCTCTGGCAGCAGTCCCAGGCGAAGCGGATCACCGAGTAATACTCGCTGTCTTTTGGGATCATATCCATGGCGCGGCTCACTATCGATGAAACATCCGGGTCCACAAATGCCAGAGAGGTCATTACGGCATTAAAAACTTCTCCGAGGATGCCGTTATTGGCATGGGATACCTCTCCGTCCGTCCATGCCAGCCGCGCGGCCAGATAAGGGTTCCCGGGGGCCGCCATCCCGCAGATCCCCGCGCGCATCTGCGCGCCGATCCACTCATTAAAGGGATTGCAGTAAATACCGCTCTCCGGCGGAAAAATGCCGTTCTTTATGTTTCGGATCGCCAACTCCTCCGCGGACCATCCGCATGGGATCAGTCCCACCCAGGACAGAGCCACATCCAGGGAGGTTACCTGGTAGCCCTTCTTTCCAAAGGCGTCCAGAAACGCCAGTTCAAAGGTAATATCGTCATTGTAGGTATTTGGTTCTCTGAGATACGTCCGGACATCTCCAAAGGCTTTCTGAAGATTTTCAGAGGTATACCCCTCCACCATGGTTCCCATGGCGCCTCCCACAAGCTGGGCCACCCAGCCTGCCCGGATCTTTTCCTCGAACTGCGGGGTACTGCAGTCCACCTTCACCGGCTCCGGAAAACGGATCTCCCTTTCGTACTCCTCAAAGGAATGATAATAACGATAGTTCCAGTAAGGATCGCTCTCCTCTTTTCTGGCCTGCGCCAGCTCCCGGCGCAGCAGCGCCGATATCTGATGCAGCCGGACGAAATCCTTTTCCTCCCAGGCCGCAAGCCCCTCGTCTAAAAGGCGGTAGCCTTCCTGGCTGACCCGGTATCCCCGGTTCTCCAGGGCCTGCACCGCGGCGACCATAATCCGCTCAGGCGCCCCGGACCCCGGAACATTGCTTCCCCAGTCCAGAGAGAGATTGTTGTCGTAAAAGACAGACACATCCACGTTATCCGTCCAGGTCTGCTCTTCCTCGCTTCGGATCACCGGCCTGGCTTCCTCAAAGATCTTTTGTGCCATTTCCCATGCTTGCATAGACTTCCTCCTGTTTTCTCTCCGGCAGCGCCCGGCCGTTAGTCCAGACGCCGCGCTTTGTGCTTTTCATCGCTGTCTCTTAACAGATAATTCGTCTCTAATAGTTACATTCTACATGATATTAATAAAAATTGCCATAGTTTTTTTTATTTTTCTCAATTTTTTTTGTGCTATTTGCGTAACAATTCAGCCAAGGTCTGCACACATACTGCGCAGGCCGTAAGAAAATGTTACTATTCACAGCAGCCGCAAACACCTGCTGTTTGCGGCGTAAGAAGATGTTTCAGGCGTGAGCGGATTCCATTCGCGAAGCGAATTTTCAATGAATCCGCGATGTTGTTATTCACGGACCGAAGGGCCGTGAATAACAAGGAAATAATTCAAGAGTGCGGCTGCCTGGTAAAACACTTGCAATTTCTCCGCACCTGTGCCATGATAATATATCAGCACACAAGCTCTCTTGGAAGTCCCGGCAGACGCCTGCCGCTCCGTCCCCAAGAACACAAAGGAGATTATCATGTACGCATTTTTCACTCTCATCGCCGGCGCCTGTCAGTCGGCCATGGCCAGCCTGAACGGCATGCTCACAGACCACGTGGGGATGTTTGGCATGAGCCTGATGGTTCACGCCATAGGCGGAGCCCTCCTGATCCTTTACATGAAAACCGTCACGCGGGAAAAGCTGAAAATCACGGGAATGCCCTGGTATCTTTACTCCGCCGGATTTTTCGGCATTTTTCTGGTGGTAAGCTCCAGCTACTCCATCGGGATCCTGGGCGTATCCGTCACCACCTGTATCTCCATAACCGGACAGCTGGTGATTTCCGCCGTCATCGACCATTTCGGCTGGTTCGGCGTTCCAAAGGTTCCGTTCCAGCCAAAGCGTCTGCCCTGTTTTGCCCTGATTCTCGCGGGGCTTATTATCATAAACCTTTCGTAAATTCATTTACCGCAGGAGGAATTTTTATGGCTTTCGTATTAACGGTTGCTTTTGTAAACGGTTGTGCCACCGTCATTTCAAAAATGATTAATTACCGCTGCACAAAGGTTCTCGGCACAAACAACGGTTCCTTGGTAAACTACGTGGTGGCGTCGGTTCTTTCCCTGATTCTTCTTCTGGTGTCCTCCCATTTTAAGGTTGATCTCTACGCTTACGCCCAGGCCCCCTGGTGGCTCTATCTGGGCGGCGTATTCGGGATCATTGCCTTCCTGATCTCCATGGTGACGCTGACCCGCCTGAAGGTAATGGAATCCACCATCCTTCTGCTGGTTGGACAGCTCACCGCCGGAATCCTCTTTGACACCTTTTTCTTCCACAATATCAGTCCCAAGAAGCTTCTGGGCATCGCGCTGGTGGCTGTCGGCATCATCTGGGACAACCGGATTTCCTCCGCGGAGCGTGAAAAATCCAAAAGCGGCGCCTGACCGCCGCGCGAACGGACACCCGGGCGCCAAACAAACGGTCCCGGACGCCCACGGACGGCCCCAGGCGCCATGCCTCCCGCGCTCTATCTGGCTTCCGCGCTTTCCCGCGCCTTCTCCCGGTCCGCGGCGATCAGCCGACGCAGAGCTCCAATCCCCACCCGGACTGCCATATCCGTGTCATGGGCCTGGGGATTGTCCAGTCCTTTCTTTGCCCGCTCCTGATTGCCCACCGCCAGAAGCACGGTGCCGCAGCGCGCCCGCAGATAGCTGGCCACCGTAAACAGAGCCGCGGATTCCATCTCTGAGCCAAGGCAGCCTAAGCGTAGCCAGGCTTCCCATTTATTTTCCAGTTCATAGCTCACCGGCTTCGTCTCCGGAGAATGCTGCCCGTAAAACGAATCCTTGCACTCCACGATTCCCGTATGGTATGTGGCCCCCAGCTCCTTCGCGGAAGCCGCCAGGGCATTGACCACCTCAATGTTTGCCACCGCCGGAAATTCAATGGGCGCGTATTCCTTGCTGGTTCCCTCCATGCGGACCGCGCCTGTGGCCACGATAATATCGCCGCCCTTCACTTTCAGCTCCATTCCGCCGCAGGTCCCCACGCGCACAAAGGTGTCCGCCCCGCACTGTACCAGCTCCTCCATGGCGATGGAGGCCGACGGCCCGCCGATTCCCGTGGAAGTCACGCTGACCTTTTCTCCGTCCAGGTATCCGGTGTAGGTTATGTATTCCCGGTTATCCGCGATCAGCACCGGATCGTCAAAATATTTCGCGATGGCCGCGCAGCGCTTGGGATCTCCGGGGAGAATCACATATTTTCCCACCTCGCCCTTTGCGGTCTGAATGTGATACGCTCTTCCGTCTGTTGAATAAACCATAAACTCCCATCCTTTCTTTTTTTCGTTACCGTTCAGCCTTGCTGAACCGTTGCCGTTTTTTCATCGGGCCGGCTGCCGGGTCAGTTCGCGGCAGGCCGTTTCCACATCTTCCATGGCCTTTGCCATAATTTTCTCATGATCCAGCCCCACAATGTCGATTCCGTCCGCCGAAACACAGGCATACCGGTCAATTCCAAAAAATTTGCAGAGAGACTCCATATACGGACTCCCCTGCTCCATATCAGAGCCCTCCCAGATCCCGCCTCTGGTGGTCAGAAACAGCATCCATTCTCCGCGGCACAGTCCATACAGTCCCTCCGGCCCGCTGCCAAAGGTAACCCCGTCCGCGGATATGTTCTCGATGTACACCTTCAGAACCGCCGGCACGCTTAAATCCCAAAACGGGGCCGCCACAACAATCCCGTCCGCCATTCGAAACTGATTTCCCAGATCAAAGAGGGGATCATCCCTTCGGCCTGCCGCCAGAAGAGCGTCTCTTCTTTTCAGAGACTCCGTATTCCAGTATTTCAAATCCATATCCATCAGATTCAAAATCTGAAATTCCCAGTCCGTATGCGCCGCGCCAAGCACCTCAAGCGCGTGGTCCAGAAGCTTTTTGGTTCTGGACGCTTCCCTGCGGACACAGGCGTCAATTACAAGGATTTTCTTCATAGGTCCTCTCCTTTGCTGTATTATGCTAACATTATAATTGTTTTGTGCAGATTACACAAGCGATAAAGATATTTTTTTGATTTTTATAGGTATTTCTTTTCATATTCACCGAATTTTGGCTCTCTTTTGAACGCTGGGCCTGCAGTGGCACCCGGAAAAAATGTACGACAGCGAAGAGCAGAAAAAAATATTCGCGGCCTTCATCAGAAGCGCGGCAAAACACATCTGACAAAGGAAGCCACGATTTCCGCTGAAATATCCGAAGCTCTCTCGCAGTTTTTCTCAAAATTTTCGATTCCGTCATGCCGGGCCGTATCCGTAACCGTCCGGACGGAGAGAAACGGAATTTCATTGACATAGCACACATGGGCAATGGCCGCCGTCTCCATATCCACTGTCAGCGGATGGTATTTCTCCGCAATCTCTCTCCTCCGGTCGTTCTCCACAAAAGCCTCTCCGGTAACGGCGGTTCCGAACAAAATCCGGTATTTCACGCTCTTGCTGTACGTCCGCATAAGCTCCAAAAGCTTTTGGGAAGGCGCAAAGTAAATGGACGGCAGCCACGGATGAAATTCCGTCAGAATATCGTCCGCCACATCATGATAGGCCATGCCATCCGCCACAACGGTGTCGAAAAGCCGCACGCCCTCGTCGATTCCTCCGGCCGTTCCGGCGTTGATAATCACATCTGTCTGAAACACATCGATCAAAAGCTGCGCGGCGATGGCCGCGTTCACTTTACAGACCCCGCTGTAAAGCGCCACCACGGGAACACTTCCGATTTTTCCCTGGTGAAAGGAAAGCATTGCCTTTTTAGTGACCGTCTCCTCTTCCAGATACTTCTGAAAAGGCAAAAATTCCGTATCCCCGGCGCATAAAATTCCTACTTTCATAAACTACTTCCTTGAACTGAACTGATACGATTATAACATGGCTGTCAAACCGCCAGCCATTTTTCTATCGCCGCGTTTCCGTCTCTGTGTTATAATATACCTACCGTTACACTTCCCGGCCCGCGGGCATCCGCTGACCGCGGCCGGGAACGTCATTCAAAAGCGATGAGATTTCTGCAAAACCCGCGAATCACTGCCGCGAACGCATGAAATTTCAACGGTGTTCGTTACTCTAAGGAGGTACCTATGAAAATTTTATTGAAAAACGCCATGATCATCACCATGAACGGAAACAGGGAAGTATACCGAGAAGGGGATCTGCTCATCCAGGACGACAAAATCGCGAAGCTGGGCCATTTTGAACGCCCTGCGGACTGCGACGAGGTTCTGGACTGCTCCGGCAAGTATATTATGCCAAGCCTTGTAAACACTCACACCCACACCTCACAGCAGCTTGCCAGAGGTCTGGCGGATGATGTGGATCTTCTCACCTGGCTTCGGGAGCGGATCTGGCCCTATGAGAGCAACATGACCGAGGAGGATTCCTACATATCCACCCTTCTTTTCTGCGCGGAGCAGATCAAAGCCGGCTGCACCTCTGTGGCGGAGCCTGGCGGCCAGTTCGTCTCCGGCATGGCAAAAGCTGTGACAGAGGCAGGTATCCGGGCAAAGCTCGCCAAGTCCGTCATGGACTGCGGCGAAGGACTTCCCCCCGCATGGCAGCATTCCGCCGACGAGGAGCTGGCGAAGGAAGAGGAAGATCTGAAGAAATACCACAATACCGCAGACGGCCGCGTTCAGGTGTGGTTTGGCATCCGCACCATCTTCAACGCCACCGATGAATTGATTTTAAGAAGCAAAGAGCTGGCCGACAAATACGGCGTAGGCGTCCACATGCACATCGCCGAGGCGAAATCCGAGGTGGAATACGCAAAGGAAACCAGAGGCTGCACCACCGTCACCCACCTGAACAACCTGGGCTTTCTGGATAAAAACATCATCGCCGCCCATGCCGTATGGCTTACCAATGAGGAGGTAGAGATGTTCCGCGACCATCAGGTGAAGGTGTCCCACAACCCCGCCTCCGCCATGCGCGTTCTGGGCTTCGCGAAGATCCCCCGGATGCTCCGGGAAGGCGTCTGCGTGGCGCTTGGAACAGACGGCGCTCCCACAAACAACCGCATGAACATGGTAGATGAAATGTGGGTGACTTCCCTGATTCACAAAGGATGGCGGCTGGAGCCCGATGTGGTAAAGGCTCAGGAAATTCTGGCCATGGCCACCATAAACGGCGCGAAGGCTGTAGGTGACGAGGCGCTGTACGGAAGTCTTGAGGAAGGGAAAAAGGCGGATCTGATCATCATTAATCCCGACGCCGGCCCGGATATGGTTCCCGTCCACGATCCCATCGCCAACCTGGTCACCTCCATGCACAGTACAAACATCGAATGCACCATGTGCGATGGAAAATGGCTGATGAAGGACCGGAAGCTTCTGACCATCGACGAAGCCGAAATCATCCGCGCCGGGAAGGAACATGCCGCGGCTATCTGCCGCCGGGGCGGCATTCACCTGCCGGATCGGTTTCCTGTGAGGTAACGCCAAGGGCAATCTGCTCTCCCGCCCGCAGGCGCCGCACCCGCCCGCCGAGATATTTTTGCAGCAGCGTAAACCCTATTTCCCCGGTGCAGTGTCCTGTATAAAGCCATTTCAGGCCGCTGTCCGTGATCCGGGCTGCCATTTTTTGAACTTCCTCTTCTGAAAAAGAACAGATTTCCTCCCCGTTCTTTTTCCCTTTCATATGAAGCCCTCCCAGAAACGCGTAAAGGCCGCGGCCTGGGAAGGCTTCCTTTATCTCCTCCAAAACCGCGCCGATCCCCGCGTGGGTACAGCTGTTAAAAATCACCAGACCCTTTTCCGTATCAAAAATCAGGCTCTGCTCATGTTCAAAGGCATCCGGCATAAGAACGCCGTCCCGTTTTGTAAACAGGCCGGCACGCTCTCCCGTTTTCGCGAGCCCCGAAGCGGTATGCGGCAAAAGAAACACGTCCTCCCCGATCTTTGCGGGCCCTTCCGTCAAACGAAACCGTTCCCTCTGCTTCTTCACCGCTTCCGGTATCCCGATTTCATGAAGAGTGCCTCCGGAGGTGGAAAAGTACGGAAAAAACGCGTTTTTCTGCGCATAGACCTTTCCCTTTTCATTCAACCGGAAAAATTTTTCAAATCCTCCCCCATGGTCGTAATGCCCGTGGGACAGGACACATGTCTCTACGTTCTCCATGCAAATCCCCAGCCGCCGGGCGTTTTCCAGAAACGCCCCGGAGCTGCCGGCATCCAGAAGATACTCCCTTCCCCGAAACCGGATAAAAAAGCTCAGGCCGTGCTCGCAGGCAAAGCCTTCCATGGCGCTGTTTTCGATTAATACCGCGACTTCCATCATCCCTCTTCCTTCCTGTTAAACGTTTTTTTGCTTTTATGATATCACAAAAACGTTTTCCTGACAGGTACTTAAACGAGATTCACCAAAAATCCCGCCGCCAGAGAAAACAGGATGACATACGCCAGATAAAGGACAAATCTCCGGACGCCCAGGACAATCTTCAATGTGCCCAGGTTTGTGATTTTCCCTTCGCTTTGCAGTTTTATTCATCAATGTTTATCAGCTCATAGGTTCTCAATGCAAAATATCCGGAATTGGTATACTTCTGGTGGTATCCGGTACCTTCATCCAACTATTCTCATCTTTATAGTAAAAATCTGCATTTCTCAAAAGAAACAGTTGGTCCTTTTTTATTCCTGTAGTAAGCAGGATGAGGCTCATAATCCGCAGTTTCTCCGGAAATTCTCCAAGATGTGCTATCAGCAGATCCAGTTTTTGATCCAGGTTATCGATTTCATTTACACCCGGATAACTCTTCTTATAATACAACGGAATCGGATTTGAAAACTCTCCAATATAATCTGTCACTTGCAGATAATGTAAAAATGTTGAAATGACCTGCAGCTTATTATTATAACTTTGCGCAGTAATGCGCCTCATGGACAGGCTTTTTAAATATTCTTCCATGGAATTACGATCAATATCTGTTATGACCTTTCCACAGTCTTCCAGAAATCTTAAAAATTCTTTGATATAGGTATGATGAATACGGATGGTTCCTAAATTTAAAGATGTAACTGTCAAAAGTTATTTCAGGTATCTTTGCAAGCCCTGACGATTCTCATGAGAATGAATGTCTAAAAAGGAAAAACTCTCCACGGCATTACTACGGCTATATCTCTCTGATGAAAT
>DVIQ01000044.1 GCA_018711185.1 Candidatus Limivivens intestinipullorum
CCCTCTTGTGTCCGTGATTATTCCCAATAAGGACGCGGTGGACAGCCTGGATGTGTGTGTCCGTTCGATCTTTGAGAAGACGGATTATAAGAACTTTGAGATTTTGATTGTGGAAAACAACAGTGAAAAGCCGGAGACCTTTGCCTACTACGAACGGATTCAGAAGCAGAGAGAGAATGTGCGCGTGATCCGCTGGAAGGAAGGCTTCAACTATTCCGCCATCAATAACTTTGCCGTTCGCCAGGCAAAGGGGGAGTATCTTTTATTCCTGAACAACGATGTGGAAGTGATTACGCCCTACTGGATGTCCCGGATGCTTGGACAGTGTCAGAGAAAGGATGTGGGGGCGGCAGGCGCAAAGCTGTTTTACCCGGACAATACCGTCCAGCACGCGGGAGTTGTAGTGGGAATCGGCTGGTTTGCGGGACATGTGATGAACGGCCGTCCAAAGGTTGACAACGGGTATCTTGGCAGGCTCATTGCCATTCAGGATATTAGCGCCGTCACAGGGGCCTGCATGATGGTAAAGCGGTCGGTTTTCGAAAAGGTCGGGGGTTTTGACGAGGAGCTGGCGGTGGCGCTGAATGACGTGGATCTCTGTCTGAAAATCCGCAGGGAGAAGCAGCTGATCGTTATGGACCCCGGAGCCCAGCTTTATCATTACGAGTCGAAATCCCGGGGACAGGAGAATACGGAGGCAAAGGTGGAGCGCTTTAAGACGGAAATCCGCCGTTTCCGCGGAAAATGGAAGGAGATTCTGGAAGAGGGAGACCCCTACTATAACCCGAATCTGACTCTGTGCAACGGGGAATGCACCCTTCGCAAAAACAATGAGGTTCCGGAAATTTACAGAAAGCTATTTGGAGGAAAGGAAGATGCAGCCACAGCTGTTGGAGGTAAAAAGAGACCGGTTTGACCTGCTTGAGGACCAGGTGTATCTTCTGCAGGGAAACTGGCCCAAGGAATATGAGCCGGAGGTTTTTCTGGATAAAACAAGGCTTGCGGTGAAAAAGGAGCCATGGGAGAGCACCAGCGCGTTGGAACGTTTTTCGGAATCCGAAATGCTGAACGGGGAAAAGGCGACGCTTCGGATTACGCTGCCGGAGAGCCTGGAAGGTTTTCGCAGGCTGTATGTCTACGCCTGCGCGGGGAGCCAGAGAAAGCTCTGGTTTGAGACTTCCGCCAAGGCCCTGGAGCGGAAATGGAAGCGTCCCCAGTTCTACCTTGAGGAGGAGATTGTGGACCGGAAAGAAGGCTGCATCCGCCTTCGGGGCTGGACAGTGGACCGCAGTCCGGTAAAGGTGACGGTCTGTGGCCGGAACAAGCAGAAGCTCCCCTGCCGGATGGAGCGGACCGGACGGCTGGACGTGGTTCAGATGTACAAGGAATGCCCGGTGGAGGAGAAATGCGGGTTTTATATTGAGACGAAGGGAATCCCGGCCGGCGGAGCAGTTCTGGTTTTTGCGTCAAAAGAGAGGAAGGCGTTCTATGCCGTAAACACGAACCGGGCTGCCGTGTGGACGAAAAAGGGAGGCCGTTACCTGGAGAAAGGAATTGCTTACTACCGGGCCCACGGCGTGTCTGCCCTGGGAGCGAAGGTATACCGGAAGTTCTTTACGGATAAGGAAAAGCCGGTGGATTACCAGAAATGGATTAAAAAGCATCTGCCGGGTCCCGGGGAGCTGGAAAAGCAGCAGAAGACGGTTTTTCCGGTACGGCCCTTATTCAGCATCGCGGTGCCTTTGTACCGGACGCCGGAGAAGTATCTGGAGGAGCTGATCGCTTCAGTAAAGGCCCAGACTTATGGAAACTGGGAGCTGTGCCTTTCAGACGGAAGCGGAAAGGATTCAACCCTGGGTCCCATTCTGGAACGCTATCAGAAGGAGGACGCCAGAATCCGGGTGATAAGCCATGAAAAGCCGCTTCAGATTTCCGAGAACACCAACGCGGCCCTTGGGCTGGCTACGGGGGATTATTTTGTATTTGCGGATCATGATGATGTGCTGACGCCCAATGCCCTGTATGAATTCGCGGCGGCCGTTAACCGGGAGCCGGAGACGGATGTCCTGTATTCGGATGAAGATAAGATGAGCATGGATGGTCATAAGTTTTTCCAGCCGCACATGAAGCCGGACTTTAACCTGGACCTTCTCTGTACGGTGAACTATATCTGCCATCTGTTCGGCGTAAAGCGGACTCTGGCGGAAAAGACCGGCTTTTTCCGGTCGGAGTACGACGGAGCCCAGGATTATGATTTTATCTTCCGCTGCACGGAGCAGGCGGAAAAAATCTGCCATGTTCCCAAGGTTTTGTATCACTGGAGAAGCCATGAGGATTCTACGGCGGAAAACCCGGAGAGCAAAAAATATGCCTTTGAGGCGGGACGCCGGGCCGTGGAGGCCCATTATGAGCGGATCGGCGTAAACGCAGAGGTATCCTTTGGAGAATATCCGGGACTGTACCGGACGCGGTTTATCAGGGATTATGATCCGCTGATCTCGATTATTATTCCGAACAAGGATCATATTGCTGATCTCAAGAGGTGTATGGATTCCATTGATGAAAAGTCCACATACCGGAACTACGAATACGTGATTGTGGAAAACAACAGCACCCGGGAAGAGACTTTTGCCTTTTACCGGGAGCTGGAAACAGGGCGCTCCAATGTGCGCGTGGTGCGCTGGGAAGGGGAATTTAATTATTCTGCCATTAACAATTTCGGGGAAAAGGCGGCCAGGGGAGAATACCTGCTGCTTTTGAATAATGACACAGAGATGATTAACCCGGACTGCCTGGAGGAGCTTCTGGGCTACTGTATGCGTTCGGATGTGGGCGCTGTGGGAGCAAGGCTTTATTATGAGGACGATACCATCCAGCATGCGGGAGTGGTGATCGGATTCGGCGGAATCGCGGGTCACTGCTTTGTGCAGCAGAAACGGGGCTTTACCGGCTACTGCCACCGGATTATCTGCGCCCAGGACTACAGCGCTGTGACGGCGGCCTGCATGATGGTGAAGCGCAGCGTATTCTGCCAGGTGGGCGGTCTTGACGAGAGTTTGAAGGTGGCCTTTAACGACATCGATCTGTGCCTGAAGATCGGTGCGGCGGGATATCTTGTGGTGTACAATCCTTACGCGGAGCTTTATCATTACGAGTCCAAGTCCAGAGGCCTTGAAGATACGCCGGAGAAGCTGGAGCGCTTCCACCGGGAAATCGCGGCTTTGGAGAAGAAATGGCCGGAAATTTTTAAGAAGGGAGATCCTTACTACAATCCGAATCTGACATTGGACAGCCAGGATTTTTCACTGAAGAGGATTTAAAGGAAGATGCGGTATTTCAAGAAAAAAGAGAATCAAAGGGAGCTTTTGTTTCTGGGAGCGATTTTTCTCTATCTGTTCCTTTGGGCTGTGATTCAGCCCTACAATGTGTCGCCGGATGAGTATATGCGGTATGACATTGTGGAATATCTGGTAAAATACGGAAAGCTTCCCCACGGCGGGGATCCGGAGATTCGGAATGCAACCTGGGGTATTTCCTATGCGTTTAACCCGATTCTCGCTTACATGTTCATGGCGGTCTTTGTAAGGATTACCATGTTCTTTACGGACAATTTCAATACCCTGCTGATGGCGGCCAGAATAGCGAATGTGCTTTTGGGCACGGCCACTGCTTTTTTTGTACTGCGCATTTCAAAAAGGCTGTTTGTGACAGAGGCGAGGCTTCTGTTTGTTTCGCTGGTGTGCCTGCTGCCGGGGGCGGTATTTCTGTTTTCTTATGTGAACAGCGACGGCCTGGCCCTGTTTTCCACGGCCTGGATCGTGTATGCCTGGACACGGACATTGGACGAGGGATGGACCTGGAAGAACTGCGTGCTGCTGGCTGCGGGAATTTCCGTCTGCGGTCTGTCTTATTACAACGCCTATGGCTTTGCCCTGTGCAGCATGTTCTTTTTCGCGGCTACCTCGCTGATGAGCAGGGAGAAGCGATGGGATTGGAAATTTTTCTTTTCCAGGGGCTTTGCCATGGCGGGAATCGTATTCGCTCTGATCGGCTGGTGGTTTATCCGGAATTATGTGATCTATGACGGAGATTTTCTGGGGCAGAGAACCTCAAACTGGTATATGGAGATGTATGCCATCGAGCCTTATAAGCCTTCGGTCCGCCCCACCTTCCAGGAATTGAAGAAGACAATCCTCGATATGTACCTGTATGTGGCAAAGAATTATCCCCATAACTGGATTTTGACGGTGGCCTGCAGCTTTGTGGGGGAGTTCGGCTATATGGATATTCATATGCCCTACTGGCTGAGCAAAACGTACTTCGCGCTGTTCGGCGGCGGACTTCTTTCCGCAGTTCTGCACTGGAAGCGGCTGCTGTATTTCCGGACGAGGATCAAGATCAAAACAAAGACCAGCCTTGCGGGGGAACAGGCGGCGGTGCGTCTGCTTATTTTCGGGCAGCACTGGGATCGCAGAGGGCTGTTCCAGATTTCTATGGCGGTGGCTATGGTGATCCCCTTCGCCTTGCTGACCTGGTACTCTTACGCCAGCGATTATCAGGCCCAGGGGCGCTATCTGATGCCCATGCTGCTTCCGTTTATGTACTTTATTACCCGCGGATATGAATATCTGGCGGAGCGCTTTGTAAAAAGAGAGACGGCGCGCAGATGGATTTACCGGGGCGGCGCAGCCCTTTTCGCTGTTTTTTCTCTGGGGACCTACCTATTCGTTTATCTTCCGGTATATATTGGGTGGGAATAGTTATTTCACAGCAGCCGCAAACACTTGCTGTTTGCGGCGTAAGAAGATGAACCAGGCGTGAGCGGATTCCATTCGCGAAGCGAATTTCCAATGAATCCGCGAAGTTACTGTTCACGGACCGAAGGGCCGTGAATAGTAACTGGGAATAGTTACGTTCACAGCAGCCGCAAACACTTGCTGTTTGCGGCGTAAGAAGATGATTCGGGCGTGAGCGGATTCCATTCGCGAAGCGAATATCCAATGAATCCGCGATGTTACTGTTCACGGACTGAAGGGCCGTGAATAGTAACTGGGAATGAAAGCCGGGAAGGAGAAGGGGAAATACCATGATTGATATTGACTTTAACGTACCGCCGTTTACCGGAAATGAGCTGAAATACATGGAGCAGGCAATTCAAAACCGGAAAATCAGCGGGGACGGCATGTTTACGAAAAAATGCTCCGCGTGGCTGTCCGAACAGTTCGGGGCAAAGCATGCCCTTCTGACCACATCCTGCACCCATGCCCTGGAGATGGCTGCGGTTCTGGCGGATATTCAGCCCGGGGACGAGGTGATCCTGCCGTCCTATACCTTTGTGTCCACAGGGGATGCCTTTGTCCAAAGAGGGGCGAGACTGGTCTTTGTGGATATCCGTCCGGATACCATGAATATCGATGAGAAGCGGATCGAAGACGCGGTGACAGAGCGCACCCGGGCCATCGCGGTGGTGCATTATGCCGGAGTGGCCTGCGCCATGGATGAGATTCTGGATATCGCGGGCAGGCATCATCTGAAAGTGGTGGAGGACGCGGCCCAGGGAGTGGGCGCCTGGTATAAGGACAGAGCCCTGGGAACCATAGGAGACTTTGGCTGCTACAGCTTTCACGAGACGAAGAATTACTCCATGGGAGAGGGAGGCGCCATTGTCTTTCAAAGCGATGAAACGCTTGAGGAGGCGGAGATTATCCGGGAAAAGGGAACCAACCGCAGCAAATTTTTCCGGGGTGAGATTGACAAATACACCTGGGTAAATTACGGATCGTCCTATTTGCCCAGCGATCTGAACGCCGCGTATTTGTGGGCGCAGCTCGAAAAGGCGGATGAAATCGCCGGCGACCGGATGGAAACCTGGGATTTCTATGACCGCCAGCTTCGTCCCCTGGCAGAGAGGGGATGCATCGAGCAGCCTTTCATACCGGAGTACGCAAGGCATAACGCCCACATGTATTACATCAAAACGGCGGACCAGCCGGAGCGGGCAGAACTGATCCGTTTCCTGCGGGACCGCGGCATCCAGGCGGTGTTCCACTATGTGCCCCTGCACTCGGCGCCGGCGGGACGCCAGTTTGGCCGATTCCACGGGGAGGACCGGTACACCACAAAGGAGAGCGAGCGGCTTCTGCGGCTGCCGCTGTACTATCATTTGACACAGGAAAACAGGGAAAGGGTCGTGGAGGCCGTCAGGGAGTTTTATGGTTAAACGGGTACTGCATTTTTTAAAACGGCTGACGCCGTATAATATCAAAAAGGGATTCTTGTATCTGAAACACTATGGTCCGTCGGAATTCTGGATACGGCTGACGGAGCGCTTTGAGGAGCATGAGGTAGAGTATGCCCAGTGGCGTCTGGAGACGCTGCTTACGGAGAGTGCCAGGGAAAACCAGAAAAAGAAAAAGTGGAAAAATCCGGTGCTGATCAGTGTGATTGTTCCGGCCTACAAGACGCCAAAGGCCTATCTGCGGCAGATGATAGATTCGGTGCTGGCGCAGACGTACCCACACTGGGAACTCTGTATAGCGGACGGAAGCCCCAAGGAGGAGGACGTGGAGCAGATTGTGACGGAGTATTCCAGGAAGGACGGGCGAATCCGCTACCGCCGGCTTCAGAAAAATCTGGGGATTTCCGACAATACCAACGAAGCCATGGCAATGGCAAAGGGGGAGTTTCTCGCCCTTTTTGACCACGATGATCTTCTGGCGGAGGATGCCCTGTTTGAGGCGGCCCGTGTCATTGAGGAACAGAATCCGGATCTGATTTATACGGACGAGGATAAGGTGCGGGCGGATTTAAGCGAGTATTTTCAGCCGCATTTTAAGCCGGATTTTAACCCGGATCTTTTGTGCGCGAATAATTATATCTGCCACCTGGTGGTGGTCAGACGCCAGCTTGCCCAAAGTCTTGGCGGGATGCGCCGGGAGTTTGACGGGGCCCAGGACCATGATTTCCTCCTTCGTGTCAGTGAAAAGACGGACAGGATCGCCCATATACCCAGGGTTCTGTACCACTGGAGGATTCACCGGGCCTCCACAGCGGATAACCCTGCCAGCAAACGCTATGCCTATGACGCGGGCGTCCGCGCTGTGAAAGAGCATTTAGAGCGTCTAGGACTGGCCTGCCAGGTGGAACAGACGGCGGATATGGGTTTTTACCGGGTGAGCTATCCTGTAAAGGGGGAGCCCCTGGTGTCTGTTATCATTCCCAATAAGGATGAGAAGGATACCTTAAAGGCGTGTCTGGATTCCATAAAGGAAAAGAGCACATATCGGAATTATGAGATTCTGATTATCGAAAACAACAGCGAAACCCCGGAAATCTTTGATTATTACCGGGAAATCGACGGGAAGGACGGGATTCGCGTTCTTTACTGGAAAGAGGAATTTAATTACTCCAGGCTGAACAACTTCGGGATTGCCCATGCAAGGGGAGAATACCTGATCTGCCTGAACAACGACATTTCCGTGATTACGCCGGATTGGATCGAGAGGATGCTGGGCTACTGCCAGCGGCCCGGAACCGGGATTGTGGGGGCAAGGCTGTATTATCCGGACAATACTATCCAGCACGCCGGTATCGTGGTTGGCATGGGCGGCTGCGCCGGAAGCATGTTTGTGGGGATGGATCGAAGACGAACCGGATATTTCCACAAAGCGGCCATCGTACAGGATATGAGCGCCGTGACGGCGGCCTGCATGATGATAAAGCGGGAGGCCTTTGACGCGGCGGGAGGCTTTGAGGAAAAGCTGGCGGTGGCCTTTAATGATGTGGACTTCTGCCTGAAGGTCCGCAGGGAGGGCTTCCTGGTGGTTTATAATCCCTATGTGGAAATGTACCATTACGAATCGAAAACCCGGGGCTATGAGGATACGCCGGAAAAGGAACGGCGGTTTCAGAGCGAAATCGAGTATATGCGCAGTCATTGGCTGGACATTCTGAAAAAAGGAGACCCTTATTACAATCCGAATCTCTCCCTGAAGGTGTGCGATTACTCCATAAAGCCCCATAAAAATACAATAACCTAAGACGCGCAGCCGCGCATGGCGCAGACGCGGGATAACGGACACGCGATTTGGCGGGTGACCGGGAAATGCCCGCGGCTGCGCGAGGAGATGGAATGTGTAAAGTATCTGTAATTATACCCAACTACAATGGAAGACAGTTTCTGGAGGAGTGCCTGGGCGCGCTGCGGGAGCAGACATTTCAGGATTTTGAGGTGATCCTTGTGGACAACGGCTCCCAGGATGACAGCCTAAAGCTTCTTGCGCGCGTATATCCGGAGGCGAAAAGCCTGCGCCTTGACAGAAATTATGGTTTCTGCCGGGCGGTGAACGAGGGAATCCGCGCGTCCGGGGCAGAGTATGTGATTCTGCTGAACAATGACACAAGGGTACATCCGGATTTTATCAGATATCTTACAGAGGCCATGGATCAGCATCCGAACTGTTTTTCCTGCGCGAGCCATATGTACCAGATGCACGACCCCTCAAAAACGGATGACGCGGGGAACTTTTTCTCTGCCCTGGGATGGGCCTATGCCAGGGGGAAGGATAAGCCGGTGCAGCGCTATCAGAAGCCGGCGCGCATTTTTGCCGCCTGCGCGGGAGCCGCCATTTATCGGCGTGCCCTGGTGGAACGCCTTGGAATGCTGGATGAGGCGCATTTCGCGTACCTTGAGGATGTGGATCTGGGATACCGTGCCAGGATTGAGGGCTATGTAAATTTGTTTGAACCCAGGGCGAAGGTGCTCCATGTGGGAAGCGGAACCACCGGCGCGCGGCATAATGCTTTTAAGGTGCAGTACTCCGCCAGAAATAATCTGTATTTAATTTATAAAAATATGCCGATTCCCCAGCTTATTCTGAATGCGCCCCTGCTGTTTTTGGGCACACTGATAAAAATGGTTTTTTTTACGTCAAAGGGTTTTGGAAAAGAATACCGGGAAGGGCTTTCTATGGGAGTCGCATTGGCAAAAAACGGGAAAAAATATCCATTTCGCTGGAAAAATATCGGAAATTATTGCAGGATTCAGGGGGAACTGTGGGTTAATATATTCCGCAGATTTGAATAGTTGTGCAATTTCATAAAATTTTAAGTTGCCCTTTGCGGTATTTTCATGTATGATGAACACAGTGAATGAATGAAACACAGGAAACCAGGGGGAACAAAGTTGTTATGGACGATAATCAAAAGCTGATAAACAGGGTGCAGCTTGTTCTGGATGTCTGCGTAATCACGCTGTCTTATTTTCTTGCCTGGCTGATACAGTTTGAGCTGATTGTGGATGAGACCACAGGAAAGCTCCCTTTTTCCACCTATATGTCGGCCCTGATATTCCTGATACCGGGGATCCTGCTCTTATATTACGCCTTCAACCTCTATACTTCAAAAAGGATACAGGGCAGAAGGCTGGAGCTTGGCAATATCATAAAAGCCAACGGCATTGCGGTTCTCGTATTTTTCGCGACTATTTATCTGATGAGGGAGACGGATTTTTCCCGAAACATGATATTTATTTTCTTCGGACTGGATGTCTGCCTGGAAACGCTGGTCAGAAATCTGTTCCGCATGGCGCTTATGAACAACTGGCGCCGTGGCATCAACGTCCGCCAGATGGTACTGGTGGGCTACAGCCGCGCGGCGGAGGAGTACATCGACCGGATCAACCAGAATCCCCAATGGGGCCTGAAAGTCAGAGGGATCCTGGACGATAATGTGGAGCGGGGAACCATGTACAAAGGGGTTAAGGTAATTGGCAGGATTGAGAACCTGAACGTCATACTTCCCTTCGGAAGCGTGGATGAAATCGCGATTACGCTGGGACTCAGCGAGTATTATAAGCTCGAGCATATCGTGGCGCTCTGTGAAAAGTCCGGGGTGCATACCAAGTTTATTCCGGATTATAATAATATTATTCCGACGAAGCCTTACACGGAGGATCTTCTGGGGCTTCCTGTGATCAATATCCGCCATGTGCCCTTGAGCAATCCTTTTAATAAGATGGTTAAGCGGGCGATGGATCTGGTGGGCGGCACGATGGCGCTTATTGTATTTTCTCCGATTATGCTGGTTGCGGCGATTTTAATCAAGCTGACGTCGCCGGGACCTTTGATTTTCAAGCAGGAGCGGGTGGGACTTCACAATAAACCCTTCTGCATGTATAAGTTCCGCTCTATGGAGGTTCAGAAGGAATGCGACGAAAAGGCCTGCTGGACCGTGAGAAACGATCCGCGGGTGACGGGAATCGGCAAGTTCATGCGGCGAACAAGTATAGACGAGCTGCCGCAGATTTTTAATGTCCTGAAAGGAGACATGAGCCTTGTGGGTCCCAGACCGGAGAGACCCCAGTTTGTGGAAAAATTCCGGGAGGAGATCCCGCGGTATATGGTGAAGCACCAGGTGCGTCCGGGGATGACGGGATGGGCGCAGGTAAACGGATACCGGGGCGATACGTCGATCCGCAAACGCATTGACTGCGACTTGTATTACATCGAAAACTGGACAGTCGGGATGGACATTAAGATTATCCTGCTGACCTTCTTCAAGGGATTTGTGAATAAGAACGCGTATTAAAAGAGGAGAAGAATGGGAAAAACATTTTTTGGAAAAAAGAACGGAAACGAATCGGGAAATCAGCAGAATGGCCCGGAGAACGGCGGCTACCGGCAGGACGGTGGGAATGGGTACTACCAGCAGGGCGGCCCGGAGAACGGCGGCTACCGGCAGGACGGTGGGAACGGGTACTACCAGCAGGACGGTGGGAACGGGTACTACCAGCAGGGCGGCCCCGGGAACGGATATTATGGTCAGGGGCCTTCCGGGAATGGCTATAAATCCCGGGATTATAACGCGGGCCCTTACAGCCAGGGATATCAGCAAGGACAGTATGGCAGGCAGAACGGTTACAGCCCCGGAAATGGATACGATGATTCCAATGGAGGAAGGCCGGATCAGAGCGACTATGAGCCGGGAAAACGGCATCTGAAGAAGAAAAAGCGCAAGTCGAAGCGGGCGATTATGTTTGCCCTGGAGGTTCTGGTTCTGGTAATTCTCGGGAGCGGCCTTTTTGTGTGGTCCAAATTTGCGAAGCTTGACACCGTTTCGATTCCAAAAAGCGAGATTGTAGTCAATGAGGATATCGGAGAGGCGGAACAGAACGTGCTTTCCGGCTATACGAATATCGCGCTGTACGGCGTGGATTCCCGATCCGGGCAGCTTGTCCAGGATGCCCACAGCGACACGATTATCATTGCCAGCATTAACCGCAGTACAAAGGAAATCAAACTGGCATCGGTTTACCGGGACACGTATCTGGACAATACCAATGGGGAATACCGGAAGGCCACCGAGTGCTACTATTTCGGCGGTCCCAAGCGTTCCATCGATATGCTGAATAAAAATCTGGATCTGGATATTGACATGTATGTGGCGGTGGATTTTAACGTGGTGGCCGATGTAGTGGACCGGATCGGCGGTGTGGAGATTGATGTGACGGAAGAAGAGATCCAGTGGATCAACGGCTATCAGGAGGAGGGCTCTCAGGTTACGGGGAAGGAAATCGTGCCGGTGACTCAAGCGGGTACCCAGACCCTGAACGGTCTCCAGACACTGTCCTACTGCCGAATCCGTTATACATCGGGAGATGATTTTAAGCGTACAGAGCGTCAGCGCACGGTGGTGCAGAAGATTTTTGAAAAAGCGAAGACGATGGATCTTCTGACGCTGAACGGAATTATTGACGATGTATTCCCCAGCATTTCCACAAATATGAACGCGCTGGATATTTTGAATCTTGCCATGGATATTACGTCCTATCAGATCGGCGAGAGTACCGGCTTTCCATTTAGCCAGGTAGCCACAAAGGTGGACGGTTCCGATGTGGTGGTGCCGGTGAACTTGGCGGCTAATGTGCAGCAGCTGCATCAGTGGCTGTTTGGAAGCACAGATTATACGCCTTCCTCTACCGTACAGGAAATCAGCAATTATATTATCTCTTATACGGGGATTCAGTAAGCCGGTGACAACCCTTCATCCAGGTCTGCGCATATGCCGCGCAGACCGTGAGAAAATGATTACAAAAGCGGAGAGGCGGGCATATGAAGATCGATGTCATTATTCCGTCTTACCGGCCCGATCAGCGGCTGGTAAGGCTTGTAAAGGGTCTGCTGGCCTCTCGTGAGCCGGCAGCCCGGATTTTAATTATAAATACAGAAAAACAGTTGTTTCCTTTCCCGGAGCTGGAAAAACTGGACCGGGTAGAGGTTGTCCATATTAAAAAAGCGGAATTTGATCATGGCGGCACCAGAGACAGGGCTGCCATGCTTTGCAATGGAGAGCTTTTGCTTTTTATGACCCAGGACGCTGTCCCTGCGGACGGAAACCTGGTGGGAAGTCTTGCCGCCGCTTTCGCGGATCCGGGGGTGTGGGCTGCTTACGCCAGACAGCTTCCGGACGAAAGCTGCGGCGAGCTGGAAAGATACACCAGGAGCTTTAACTATCCTTCCGGGAGCCGGGTGAAATCTATGGAAGATCTGGACGAGCTGGGCGTCAAGACCTTTTTCTGCTCGAATGTCTGCGCCATGTACCGGGCAGATAAATACCGGGAGCTGGGAGGCTTCGAAAAAAGGACGATTTTCAATGAGGATATGATATTCGCGGGAAAGCTGATAAAAGCAGGGGGGAAAATTGCCTATGTTGCGGAGGCCCGGGTAATTCATTCCCATAATTACGGGTGCATGGAGCAGCTTCACCGGAACTTTGACTTGGCGGTTTCTCAGGCAGATCACATGGACATTTTTGGCATGGCAAAGTCTGAGAGCGAAGGAATCCGGCTGGTGAAGCAGACTGCCGCATGGCTGATCAGACAGGGAAAACCATGGCTGCTGCCCGGACTGGTTTGCCAGAGCGGTTTTAAATATCTGGGTTATTTTTTGGGAAAACGGTATCGCAGACTCCCAAAATGGATGGTGCGGAAACTGACCATGAGTCCGGGATACTGGAAAGAAAGTTCTTTCAAACAATCTTAAAACATTTATCACAAATTAAACACAAATGACTGATAAACTCGAAAATGTAAAAAGAAAGAAATAAATTCAAATGTTCAGGTGACTGATACATTTGAGAATTTTGAAAGCAGCAAATAATTTCAGGAGGTAAATGAAATGTTTGATAAGGATATGAGAAAAGATAACACAGAAATACAGGAAAGCGAAAATACACAGCTTCAAAATAAAGAATCGCAGAACCAGGAGTCCGAGTCCCATACGGCGGGTCATTACCAGTATGAAAAGGAAACGGATGAGCAGATCAGAAGACATTACCAGCCCCAGGATCACAAGCGGAAATCCAGAAGGCATTCATCCGCGAGAACCATGGGCATCGCGGCAGCCATGGCACTGGTATTTGGTATGGCGGCAGGCGCTACTTATCATATTACCGGAAACATGGCGGACAGAGCGGTGGCTGCGGAGAGCACGGAAGCAGGAAGCGGCCAGATCGCCGCAGCGGGTACGGTGAATGAGAGCAAGGCTGCTCAGGCAGAAGCGGTATCTCAGGACACCACGGATGAGACCGCTGAGGCGGACACGGGTTCCAGTGAGGTTCAGACGGCTGAGACGGTTTCCGCAAAGGACAGCTCTTCCGATACAAGCGGAAACACGGTGGCGGATGTGGCTGAGAACTCCATGCCGTTCATGGTTGCCATTACCAATGAAAGCACCCAGACTGTTATAAACTACTTCAATAACCGGCAGTATAGCTGGCCGGAGGAGAGCACCGGAAGCGGCGTAATCATAGGTGAGAATGATGACGAGCTGCTGATTGTGACAAACAACCACGTGGTGGCGGACGCGGATAGTCTGACGGTATGCTTCAGCGCTACGCCGGAGAATGAGGACGACGCAGAGGAAGCGGTTGTGGAGGCCCTGGTAAAGGGTACGGATTCTACCCATGATGTGGCTGTGGTCGCTGTGAAGCTGGCCGACATTCCGGATTGGGTTAAGAGCCAGATCCGTGTCGCGAGCTTCGGTGATTCCTCAGAGCTCAGACTGGGCGAACAGGTTGTAGCCATCGGAAACGCTCTGGGTTATGGACAGTCCGTAACCAGCGGTTACATCAGTGCCCTGAACCGTGACGTGACCATCGACGGTCTTACCAACAGCATGATTCAGACAGACGCGGCTATCAATGGAGGAAACAGCGGCGGCGCGCTCCTGAACATGAACGGTGAAGTAATCGGTATTAACTCCGCGAAAACCTCCGGCGAGGGTGTGGAAGGCATGGGTTACGCCCTTCCCAGCAATACTGTGGCTCCCATTGTGGAAGAGCTGAGCAGCATCACCACAAGAGAGAGAGTAACGGACAGCAGCGAGCAGGGCTACATGGGTATCACTCCTGAGGATATATCCGAGGAGACTAAGGAACTCTACAACATCCCTTCCGGTACGCTGGTTTACTATGTTGAGGACGGCTCTGCGGCAGATGAGGCCGGTCTGCAGAGAGGCGACATCATCACAAGCATCGATGGCATTGCGATTAATTCCAGCGACGAGCTTTACAATCGGATGGAATACTACAAAGCAGGCGAGCAGATCACGCTGACGATTGAGCGCCAGACGGAGAATGGCGGCTATGAGGAGATGGACGTTACCCTGACACTTGGCAACCGCCCGGATTCCCAGAATACCAGCTCGGATCAGGGAAGCAGCGACTCCAGCGACAGCAGCGGAGACGGCAGCCAGGATGTCAGCCCCTTCGAGCAGATGTTCCCGGAGCTTTTTAACTGACACGAAAGCGGACAGGGAATTTTAAAGAGCCAGAGGCGTGCCGTTTCCCGAGAGCGGCGGCGAGAAAAATGAATAAACGGAAAAGATTTATCGGTGATTCCGGTTTTATCCGGGGCCAGGACGGCCCCGGACTTTTCTGTCTTTAAAATTTCTCTGCTGGAACGTTTCAGTTTATAAATATTTCCATGTTTATTCTAAAAATATTCACTTGAGAAACGCAGCCTTTTAGGCTATAATCAACCCATAGGCTTCTCGATTCGTGATGGAAACCGTCGAGGGCTGGTTTAAGTTTGTGAAAAGAGGTAAATATATGTCTGATGAAAAAGAGCTGGACACACGGGATTCTGTCGAAGAAACGGCTTCCACTGACGAGGACGGCAGCCGGGACTCTTTTGAAGAAGTGTGTTTTATGTGCCACAGGCCAGAGAGCAAAGCCGGAAAAATGGTACATCTGCCAAATAATATATGCGTATGCAGCGACTGTATGCAGAAGGCCTTTGATGCTATGAATAAAGGAGGATTTCCCTATGGAGATCTTTCCCAGCTTCAAAATATGCCGAATGTGAGTATGATCAACCTGTCGGATTTAATGAATCAGGTTCCGCAGCGGCAGAAAATCAAGAAAAAGAAGCCGAAAGAGGAACCGGAAAAGGCCTTTGACGTAAAGTCGATTCCGGCGCCTCATAAAATCAAAGCAGGACTGGACGAATATGTGATCGGTCAGGAGCACGCCAAAAAAGTGATTTCCGTGGCGGTTTATAACCACTATAAGAGGGTGGCGGGAGATCCTGACGGGGACATAGAGATTGAAAAGTCTAATATGCTTATGATTGGACCCACAGGCTGCGGCAAGACGTATCTTGTGAAGATCCTCGCAAGACTTCTTGACGTACCGCTGGCCATCGCGGATGCCACCTCCCTGACGGAGGCGGGGTATATCGGGGACGACATTGAGAGTGTTCTCTCCAAGCTGCTGGCCGCGGCAGACAATGATGTGGAAAAGGCAGAGAGGGGGATTGTATTTATTGATGAAATCGACAAAATCGCGAAGAAAAAGAATACAAACCAGAGAGACGTCAGCGGAGAGTCCGTTCAGCAGGGAATGCTGAAGCTTCTGGAAGGAAGCGAAGTGGAGGTACCCGTGGGAGCCACCAGTAAGAACGCGATGGTCCCCATGACGACGATGAATACGAAGAACATTCTTTTTATCTGCGGAGGCGCATTCCCCGGCCTGGAAGATATTATCAAGGAAAGACTGAACAAACAGGCATCCATTGGTTTTCAGGCAGATTTAAAGGATAAATATGACGATGACCCGAACATTCTGGAAAAGGTGACCCTTGAGGATATACGCAAATTCGGGATGATCCCGGAGTTTATCGGGCGGCTTCCCATTGTGTTTACCCTGCAGGGGCTTACACAGGATATGATGGTCGAGATTTTAAAGGAGCCCAAAAACGCGATCCTGAAGCAGTATCAGAAGCTGCTTGCCATGGATGAGGTGCAGCTGGATTTTGACGACGACGCGCTGCAGAGCATCGCGGCTAAGGCACTGGAAAAGAAAACAGGCGCCAGAGCGCTGAGGGCGATTCTGGAGGAATTTATGCTTGACATTATGTATGAGATTCCAAAAGATGAAAATATCGGCCGTGTGGTTATCACCAGAGACTATATTGAACACAAGGGAGGCCCCCTGATTACCATGCGGGGCGTACCGCTGCTGCATGGATAAAGGCAGAAGTTGACACGGAATGTCAAAAATGGTATGGTATCTGTGAGAATGTATTTGAGGAGATAATTATATGGATGAATTACAGCAGGAGCAGTTTACTAAGGCGCTGCTGGGGCTTGTGGACCTGGCAAAGACCAAAAAGAACATTCTGGAATACAGTGAGATAAATGACGCGTTCCAAGGCATGGAGCTGTCCGAAGACAAGATGGATCTGGTGCTGGAGTACCTGGAAAAGCAGAATATCGACATTGTGAACGCCAGTGTGGATTCTTCAGGAAAAGTAGAAGACCTGCTTTTGGACAGCGATGATGACATTATCCTGGACGACGAGGATGAGGTCGAAATTATTGACGATGTAGACGTACTGGAGGGTGTCAGCACAGAAGATCCGGTGCGTATGTATCTGAAAGAGATCGGAAACGTTCCTCTTTTGAGCACAGAGGAAGAGATTGAACTGGCGAAAAAGGTTGAACAAGGCGACGAGGAGGCGAAGAAGAAGCTGACAGAAGCGAATCTGCGCCTTGTTGTCAGCATTGCGAAAAAATATGTGGGCCGCGGTATGCCGTTCCTGGATCTGATTCAGGAAGGAAATATGGGCCTGATGAAGGCAGTGGACAAGTTTGACTATTCCAAGGGGTATAAGTTCAGTACCTATGCGACCTGGTGGATTCGTCAGGCGATTACCAGAGGAATCGCGGATACGGGACGTACGATCCGGGTGCCGGTACATATGGTGGAGACGATCAATAAGACCCTGCGCATGACGAGAACGCTTCTCCAGGAGCTGGGGAGAGAACCGACCCCTGAGGAGGTGGCGGACCGTCTGGGTGTTCCGGTGGCGAGAGTCCGGGAGGTTCTGAAGATTTCCAAAGATCCGGTGTCTCTGGATACGCCTATCGGCGAGGAGGACGACAGCCATCTTGGAGACTTTATCGAGGACGATTCCGCCCTGTCCCCGGCAGATTCCGCGGCGTTTTCCATGCTGCGCGCGGAGCTTGGCACGGCGCTGGAGTCCTTGACGGACAGGGAACGCCAGGTGGTTCGGCTGCGCTTTGGACTTGAGGACGGCAGAGCAAGAACTCTTGAGGAAGTTGGAAAAGAATTTAACGTCACAAGAGAGCGTATCCGTCAGATCGAGGCGAAAGCCCTGAGAAAGCTTCGTCATCCGTCCAGAAGCAAACGCCTGAAGGACTTTTTGATATAACCGAATCAGGCAAGTCGAAAGACTTGCCTGTCTCAGAAGAGGCGAAAGCCTCTTCTGAGAAGCTGCGAAGCGGCTATTCGGTTATGAGCAAGTAGCGAAGCGGTGCCGCAAATGCAAAACGCGTTTGCGGCTCTTTTATTTCCGCGAGCAATGAGCCAAGCGGATATGCAAACATGTCCGTTTGGCGACTGCCGCGGGGTTTGGGGCTTACAGCATTCCGTATACGAAAATACCGGCGACAATCAGCAGATTCCCCAAAAGCTTTCTTTTAGTTACAGGCTCTTTCAGAATCAGAACAGATAAAAGAAATACAAATACATAAGTCAACGTATCAATAATTGAACCGTATTTCATATCTACCCGGGTATAGGCATAGGTGTTTGCCGCAAGTACGGCGCAGAAAATACCGTAGGCTGTGATTACCCGCCAATTCAGGTATTCTTTCAAAAAACTTTCGTGCGTCTGATTGGCGCTCTGTTTAAGCAGAAGCTGTGAAATTGCCGAAAACAGCGCTCCGGCAGCCATGATTAATATAAATGGATTACTCATCTGACGATACCACCATTACTCCGATAAAAACAATCAGCATTCCAAGGATATTGCCGATACTTAAATGTTCTTTAAAAATCAGCACGGCCCAAAGCTGTGACCAGATAATATAGACGCTGCGGTTCGCATAGGCAGTGGACAGAGGAAATTTTTTTATAACCCGCTGCCATGCCAGGGCGTAAACAAAGCAGTTCAAAAGCATCAAAAAGGCAAAAACCCATAAGAGCCAGTCCAGAAGGCCATACTGATTAAAGCGGACGGAAGCTGCTTTGGAGAAGATTCCAGTGAAAGAAAAAAGCATGATATTCAGATGAAGCTGGATATAGTTCTTTAATTTTCCCATAATTCTTCGAGTGTCTTTCCGTTTACTTTTATGTGCCGGCAAAGCTCTGTATGTGCCTGTTCCAGAACCTTTGAATCCTCGGTCTGCATGATAAGCTGCCCAAGACGGTCTGTTCCGTTTTGTACCCCGCGGACTGCTGCTCCGACAGGATAGTCCAGCTGAGCCAGAATTCCCTGATTTTTTAAATGCGTCAGATAAGGAGCGTCTATGGCGGTCAGGACGCCGTCCACGGGAGAAAACAGGAGACGGGCCATACAGGGAATGGGTGAGCTCGTCAAAAAGTTTATGGGTTTTCCAACGGCACAGTCCAGGATTTTTCGATAATAGTCAAAACCGCAGTATTGGGAAATCAGTTCCGGAATACAGGTGGCTCCGGCCCGTCCGCCGATTTCCAGAACCCATGCCTGGTTATCCAGAACCAGTACGTCGGCGTTAAAAGCGCAGTGATCTAACCCGGCGGCAATAACCGCTTTATGAATTTGCAGAGTCAGATCTTCCTGAACCTCTTTGCCGGCATGATATGGAAACGCGTGCCCGGCGGTTACCGTTGCGTTTTTGCGCTGGAGTACAAATTTTTCATGAGGAAGAAGAAGTCTGATTTTTCCATTTTCGATAAAACCATCCACGCCAATCTCTATACCTGAAAGATATTTTTCGACAAGAACATAGGGACGGCGCGTAACCTTTCTGGCGGACTCATAGGCGCCGGCGGCCTGGGAAGGGAAATCAGCCCGGCTGATTCCGCGATTTCCGGAGCTGTCCACAGCCTTAATCATAACCGGGTAACCGATGGCTTTGGCCGCAGCCAGCGCATCTTCCAGAGAAGCGGCTTTCTGAAACGGCGCTGTACGCACCTGATGCGAGGCAAATGCCGTTTTCATCAGATATTTGTCTGTAACGGTACAGGCGGCGGCTCTGGAGAGACCGGGAAGATTCAGCGCCTCGCAGACGTAACCGATTGTCCGGACGGCTACATCGGTTCCGGAGGTGCAGATCCCGGCTATGCGCTCGCGGCGGGCAGCCTCAAGAACCTGCTCGAAGTCTCTGGTGTCCAGGTAACAGCAGGTATCTGCCAGGGCAAATCCCGGATAATCGCCTGGAATACTGACTACCACAGGGGAAAGACCGTATTCAATGGCCTTGCGTATCAAAGGCACCTGGTAAATGCCGGCGCCCAGAATCATAATCTTTTTTTTCATGACGCCTCCTCTTTTTTTGCATTCAGGGTTTCACGAATAACATATTGAGGGGTGGCGTTCAGCGTCAGAATAATTTTTCCCAGATATTCCCCGATGATGCCCAGAGCCATAAGTACAAAGCCAAAGAACAGAAACATGGCGCACATAATCGACGCCCAGCCTAATTGAGAACTGGGAGCGATAAGCTGGCGAATCAGCACAGCCAGCGCGGCAAGGAATCCGATACTTGAAAGAAGAATCCCCATCAGTGAAGAAATCCGCAGAGGGACGGCGGAAAAGCTGAAATAAGCGAACCATAGCTTTACAAGCTTTCGAAAAGTATAGTTTGAAGATCCGTATTCCCGCTTGAAATGTTCAATGGGGACATCTGCGATGTTATGGGTGACGCGGTAAAAAATGGCGTCAACGTAGGGATTGAAGCTTCTGTATTTAATAACTTCGTCCCTGACCATGCGGTTGATGACCCAGTAATTGCTGGATACAATGGTCTTGGGCCGCCCAAGAAGAATCCTGGAGGTAACGGCGTTAAACTTACTGGTAATATTTTTAAAAAAAGAATTTTTGCGGACCGGATATTGTCCGTAAACCAGATCATAGCCTTCCTGTATTTTTGCCAGAAGAATTGGAAGCTGGGAGGGATGTGTCTGCATATCGTCATCCATTCCCACAATCAGATCCCCCTGGGCATACTGAAGACCTGCCATAATGGCGTTATGCTGTCCAAAATTTTTCGCAAGGCAGATACCTTTCACAAAAGAGTATTTCTGACACAGGCTGCGGATTATGTCCATGGTGTGATCTTTGGAGTAGTCGTTTACCAGTACAAACTCTACGCCATAGTCTGGATAACTGTTTTGCAGAGTCTGTATGGTCAGCTCCACAAGATCCGAAATGGTATGCTCTGAATTATAGCACGGAACAACAATTGAAACGAGCATAAGTTGATTCTCCTTTGTCTCCGCGGCGGCGAAGCCTGCGGACGTTTTTATGATTTCTGAACGGCCGTCCGGACGTTCCAATCTATCATACTACAAAATGAGAAAAAGTGGAAGAATCAAAGAAAGAAGAAGATTCAAACATGTTACTCAAACATTCTTAAGAACCCCTTATTTTCCGGGCTTTTCATGACTGAATTATTAAGGAATTATTAAGTGGCCGCCCCAGGAAAAACATGCTAAAATAAAATTGAAAACAGGAGAATCAAAATCATTGGAGTGAAAGGGTGTTTTTTATGAAGAAAGGCATTTGGAAAACCAGAAAGCTCTTGGGCTTTATAATGTCTTTGATAATGATTTTTTCTCTGATGCCCGGAAGCCTGAGCTATGCAGAGGGAGAGAAAACCATTTTAACAGACATTGAAGAACTGAAAGAGCTGAAAGTCCAGAGCATCGAGCAGGGAACCCTGCCGGATGAGCTGGAACTGCCCACCGAGTTGAAGGCGTCCGGCTATTTGGAAAGCGGAAGCGCTGAGGAGACCGCTGAGATGACGGTAAAGGTGAAAAAATGGCAGGTTCGCCTGAAAGAATCGGTGGACAAAGAAGAAGAGGGCGAGTGGAAGGATTACAAAGAAACGACTGAGCCCGGCGTTTATTATTTCAGGCCTGTACTGGATGAGACGTATCAGCTTGCAGAGGGAGTTGAGCTTCCAATGTATGCGCTGGAAGTTTCAGCGGCAGAAGCGCAGACGGAAGTGGTAACGGAGGCACAGACAGAAGCGCAAACGGAAGTGGTAACGGAGGCGCAGACAGAAGCGCAGACGGAAGTGGTAACGGAGGCGCAGACAGAAGCGCAGACGGAAGTGGTAACGGAGGCGCAGACAGAAGCGCAGACGGAAGTGATAACGGAAGCACAGACAGAAGCGCAGACGGAAGTGATAACGGAGGCGCAGACAGAAGCGCAGACAGAAGTGGTAACGGAAGCACAGACAGAAACAGATGAATTTCTAATTGTAGATGAGTCATCCCAGACATTTATGAATATGGGATCTTCCGATGCGCTGACGCCGATTAATGACGGAACAGAGACTGAGACAGAGACCTCAGCGCTTCCGCCGGCAAACAATGGTCTGCTTGGAACGGACCCATTGACATCCGGCCAGGAGCCGACATCGGAAAGTGAAACGCAGCAGAGTGAGACTGGCACGACAGACGGAACGGCAGCTCAAAGTGAGACAGGAAGTACGGACACAGCGCAGACTACGCCTGCGGAAACAGAACCGCAGACAACCGAGACCAATCCAACGGAAGCGGTAAGCACAGAGCTGACGGTGCCGCTTGCGCAGAGCTATCAGGTAGGTCAGTCTTATCAGCTTTCCTATTCTCTGCCTGAGGGAGCAAGCGTACCGGAGGGAACGACAGCGACTTATACGATTCTGTCTGGCGGCGACTGCGTTACGGTAGATGCGAACGGATTGATGACGGTCTTAAAGGAAGGCGCCTTTACGATCCAGGTATCGCTTCTGAATGGACAGTATATCGGAAGCGCTTCATCGACAGCGGTATGCACCCATGTCTGGACAGAAGCTACATGTACGGCTCCCCAGACCTGCAGCATCTGCGGAGCGACGCAGGGAGAGGCTTTGGGCCATGACTGGACAGACGCCACCTGCACGGAGCCGCAGACGTGTACGAGATGCGGAGCGACACAGGGAGAGGCTTTAGGCCATGACTGGGCAGATGCCACCTGCACGGAGCCGCAGACGTGTACGAGATGCGGAGCGACACAGGGAGAGGCTTTAGGCCATGACTGGACAGACGCC
>DVIQ01000045.1 GCA_018711185.1 Candidatus Limivivens intestinipullorum
GTTCCGGCTTCTGGGATGGCAGGAATACAGAATCGGCATATCGTACTTTTCCGCCATCTTATTGATTGCTGTGAACAGGCTCAGGAAATTCTTTTCCGTGTCAATGTTTTCTTCCCGATGAGCGGAAAGCAGAATATATTTTTGCGGTTCCAGTCCCAGTTTTTCCAGAATATCCGACTTTTCAATCTCGGCCAGGTTCTGGCGCAGCACCTCTGCCATAGGGCTGCCCGTTACGTACACTCTTTCCTTGGGCAGGCCGCACTCATGGAGATATTTTCTGGCATGCTCGGAATACGCCAGGTTCACGTCGGAAATGATATCCACAATCCGCCGGTTCGTCTCCTCCGGCAAACACTCGTCCTTGCAGCGGTTCCCCGCTTCCATATGGAAGATGGGGATATGCAGGCGCTTTGCCGCGATGGCAGACAGACAGCTGTTGGTATCCCCCAGGATCAGCAGCGCGTCCGGCTTGATCTGAACCATCAGCTTATAAGAACAGTTGATGATATTCCCCACAGTGGCGCCGAGGTCGTCTCCTACCGCATCCATATAGACCTCCGGATTGTCAATTTTCAGGTTTTCAAAAAAGATTCCATTCAAGGTATAATCATAATTCTGTCCCGTATGGGCAAGCACTACATCGAAATATTTCCGGCACTTGTTGATCACCGCCGCCAGCCGGATGATCTCCGGTCGAGTGCCGACGATGATGAGAAGCTTCAGCTTCCCGTTGTCTTTAAAATGTATGTTTGAATAGTCTGTTCTGATTTCGCTCATTGTTTCTTACGCTCCATTCTGTGTCTTCGAATCCCGCAAACCGGTACGCCGGTATCTGTCTCTGCCTAAATCGTTATCACACCGGCTCAAAAAAAGTATCCGGCCGCTCCGGGTTGAAAATCTCATTGCAGGTCATCACCGTCACCAGGTTTTCCGTCTTACTCAGGTTGATGATATTATGGGTCCAGCCCGGTATCATGTGGACAGCTTCAATCTTATCGCCGGACACTTCAAACTCTACCGTCTCGCCAGTGTGGATATTCCGCTCCTGAATCAGCCCGTGCCCGGCCACCACAATAAACAGCTCCCACTTGGAATTATGCCAGTGCTGGCCTTTGGTAATGCCCGGTTTGCTGATGTTGATGCTGACCTGGCCGCAGTCGGCGGTGTGTACCAGCTCCGTGAAAGAGCCCCTGTCGTCCACGTTCATCTTCAGCGGATATTTAAACTTCTCCGCCGGAAGGTACGTCAGATACAGGCTGTACAGCTTCTTCGCGAAAGAGCCATCCGGCATCTTCGGCATCATCAGAGTAGACGGCTGCTGTTTGAACTGCTCCAGCAGGTCTACGATCTCGCCCAGCGTTACTTTATGGGTAATCGGAACACAGCAGTAGCGTCCCTTTGGATCTATGACCGTATCCACGCCGTCAAACTCACAATGGACTTCTTTTCCTTCCAGAAGATCGAACATCCCTTCCACCAGGTCGTCAATATAGAGAAGCTCCAGTTCGGTGCTCCGGTCATTTACATGGAACGCTTCATCATTAGCCACAGCCCAGCAGAAGGTGCTGACAGCGCTGTTGTACTTCGGCCTGGAATGGCCCATCAGGTTCGGGAAGCGGTAAACCGCGACCTTTGCTCCGGTTTCCTCTGCATAGGAGAAGAACAGCTCCTCCCCTGCTTTCTTAGAGCGCCCGTACTCCGAGTCGCCGAAGCGGCCGGCCAAAGTGGCCTGGATGGAACTGGAAAGCATAATTGTCGCTTTGTTGTTATGCTTTTTCAACGTATCCAGAAGCGTGCTGGCAAAGCCGAAGTTTCCCTTCATGAAATCCTCCGGATTCTCCGGACGGTTCACGCCTGCCAGGTTGAAGACGAAGTCCGCTGACCGGCAGTAAGCGTCCAGCTCTTCCGGGGTGGAATCAATGTCATACTCGTAAATCTCCCCGATTTGGATGGCGGGGCGGGTACGGTTTTTGTTTTCCTTTATATTTTTCAGATTGGCGCAAAGGGCGGTTCCCACCATGCCCTTGGCTCCGGTTACTAGAATGTTCATAGATTGGCGTCGAGGAAGGCTTCTCGACTTTCACTTCCTTTCTTTTCAGGATTGCGTTTACTCTAAAGTAACTGCAAAAATCACTCAATCCGCTTTTTTCGCAAGCTCTTTCTGAATATACTCCAAAGACGCGATTTTTTTCTTCGTCTCCTCCACTGTCAGCAGCCGCGTATTATTCGAGTTAAACTCACTCAGTTTCGCCCTCTCCGTATTCCCCTGCGTAAAGTATTTATCATAATTCAGCCCCCGCTTATCGCAAGGCACCCGATAAAAGTTGCCTAAATCAATGGCATGGGCACACTCCTCGTTTGTCAGCAGCGTCTCATACATCTTCTCCCCATGCCGGATGCCGATGACCTTAATGTCCTCTTTTTTTCCGCCAAAGAGCTCGCAGACAGCCTCCGCCTGGGTCTGAATCGTGCAGGCCGGCGCCTTCTGCACCAGGATATCCCCCGGCTCGCCGTGCTCGAAGGCGAAAAGCACCAGATCCACCGCCTCTTCCAGGGACATGATAAAACGCGTCATTGAGGGTTCCGTCACAGTGATGGGGTTGCCGTTCCGGATCTGGTCGATCCACAGAGGGATAACAGAGCCGCGGCTGCACATCACATTTCCGTAGCGGGTGCAGCAGATTTTTGTTTTCGACGTAGTGCGGGACTTCGCCACAATGACCTTTTCCATCATCGCCTTGGAGGTTCCCATAGCGTTGACAGGGTAAGCAGCCTTGTCTGTGGAAAGGCAGATAACAGACTTCACGCCCTCCTCGATGGCCGCCGTCAGGACATTCTCCGTCCCCAGGACATTGGTTTTCACCGCTTCGATGGGGAAGAATTCGCAGGAGGGCACCTGTTTGAGAGCCGCGGCGTGGAAGATATAGTCCACGCCGTGCATAGCGTTCTTTACAGAAGCCAGGTCGCGGACGTCACCGATGTAGAAAGCAATCTTGTCCGCCGCCTCCGGCATCCTGGCCTGAAATTCGTGGCGCATGTCGTCCTGCTTTTTCTCATCACGGGAGAAAATGCGGATCTCGCCGATGTCCGTTTTTAAGAAACGGTTTAAAACGGCATTGCCGAAAGAGCCGGTGCCGCCGGTGATTAAAAGGGTTTTGTTTGTGAATACTGACATTTTTTCATTCTCCTTTGGTTTTCTCTCATTTTTTGCAATATAAAAATCCATTTGAAATCGTTTATTGATTTCAAATGGATTTCGTCCATAATCTTTCAATTTATCTTCTGCCTGTAATCTACATCCAGGCAGCTGTAAAAAGCAGCGCTATGCCGTCGCCACCATACATTCCTTCTCGTGAAACGCGATTCCATATTTTATGATTTTCTTCATCCCCTGCCGTTTCAGCCCTTCCGCATATTTCTTCTCCTCAATCTGTTTCAGCGCCTCCGCGCAGGCGGCTTCCAGGTTCCCATCATTCGCGTATTTCAGTTCGATCACAATCCCGGTTCTCTTTGGGGTCTGGATAGAAATATCACTGTAGCCCTCCCCGGTCTCCGCGTTGGACTTAACCAGCCAGCTTCCCTGGCCGCGCAGAAGCCCCAGCAGCATTCCGTGATAGAAATTTTCTTTCATGTTTGTCCGGACCGCGGTATCCCGCACGCTGATGGAATCCCACAGATAATCGCTAAGCATCTCCTGGATCGCGGGCGCGTCTCCCTCCGGAAACGCCGCGCAGAAGCGGCGGATCTTCTCAGAGTCTGCCTGGGTTGTTTTCTCAAACCAATCCTTTACCAGTTCGATGAACAGTTCCCTTACCTCCCGGTTTGGCAGCGCAAGTCTCATCTGCTTTCCAGGCGCCCTCCCGCGGCAGGTTAGGTACCCGGTAGAATAAAGAACGCTCCAGATATGATCAATGGAGTCCTCCACCTCCCGATAAGTCAGCTCCTGACGGATGGTTTTTGTGATGCTTCCGCCATTAATCAGCTGCTCAACCTCATTTTTTGTGCTTTGATTCGCTTTTTTTAACAGACGGCGGATCAGATCGTTTCCGCTGGTGTTGGCCCAGTAGTTTTCCGGCTCCGCGTTTCTATCTCTCAACAAAATCTGGGCATATTTTATGACATCCCACGGACAGTATACAGATGTATTGCCAAATTGATAGCCGTCATACCAGGCGCGGACCATATCCTGGAAGCTGCCCAGCCCATAATAATCCAAAAGCTTCGCTGTTTCTTCTTCCGTAAACCCAAAACTGCCGCAGAAATAAGGGTCCGATATAGTCATCACATTTAAATTATTCAGCCCTGTGAAAATGCTCTCTTTGGAGATCCGCAGGCATCCCGTCAGTACGGCAAAGTACAGGCTGTCGTTGGTTTTCAGTGCATTGCCCAGCATGCTGCGGATAAGAGATACCATCTCATCGTAATATTCGCCCTGGAACGCCTTATCCAATGGAACATCATACTCATCAATCAGCAGAATGACCTTCTGCCCATGATGCTTTTCAAGAAGCTGAGAAAGCATTTTTAAGCTTGCTGCCGTCACATTCTCCGTCATGGCATATAAGCTGTCTTCTCCGGAACCTGTCTTTATCAGGCGGGCGTAGGACTCTTTTTCACCCTCCGATAATCTTGTACTGGTTCTTAAGAAGTCAAAGCGCCTTGCTTCATCTCCAATCACTGTCTTCAATGCTGCCAGAGCGGAATCAAAGTTCCGTCCGTCTACACTTTTCAGGCTGATTGAAATCACCGGAAACATCCCCATATATTTTTCACACAGATCCGTTTCCTCCATGATTTTTAAGCCGTCAAATAGCTTCGGATCGCCCCCGATCTCAAAAAAGCATTTCAGCATGCTCATATTGAGGGACTTGCCGAACCGTCTTGGACGGGTAAACAGGTTTACCTCTCCCCAGTTTTCCAACAGTTCTTTAATGAACAGCGTTTTATCTACATAATAGAAATCATTCGTTCTGATTTTTTCAAATCCATCGATTCCAATGGGAAGTTTCTTTCTCATCTTCCCCACGCTCCTTTCAGCAGGGCAAAAATCATCTGGTATGCTTTCACTTTATCATGAAGCTGCGGGACAGTCAAGCTGATCAGATTCTTATTCCATGCTGCTTTTATTCGATACTTTGAAACTTTTCCCCCAAGCATGCCCTCGCAAAGAACTGACCAAATCCACGTATTTCTATAATAAATTCATCATATAATACTTCATACGCTTCGGGATCAAGTATCCTCTTATTTTCCTCTATAAATTGTTCGACGACTTCATGACAGCTCTCTTCCAACATATAATATCTGTCTTTCGTATTTAATTTCGACTTACGGTTGATTTCTATCAAATGTAACCTTTCAAGATTCTCTAAGCATATCTGGGTCGGAATCAATGGATATTTCTTAAAATCCGTGAATACGACTAAATCATTAATCGGATAGGAAGCTCTATTTTCTTTTCTGACATATTTAATCGCAATACATGGAATGATGAGCTGTTTAATCAATTCTCCGAATACCAGCGCGTCATATGGCGACATCTGTTTTATAATCTCCACATAAGTAGGGTGAACATTATCGACTGTTTCAGAATTCATTGCGTGAGCCAATAGTTCAGCAAACATCTCGCGCAGCTGATCATCATCCATACAATATGAAATCGCCTGCAAGGCAGGAACCGCAACATAAGGCGGAGGAGTAATGATATGATCTATCGGAACATTCTGTAACTTCGCTTCCAACAGTTTTTTTGTTTCTGCTATATTGTACTCTTTCTGCATAACCCATTTTTCCAATGGGCTAAGGGCTGCATGAATTGCGCGTACCAATAATGCGGATGTTGCGTCAGCTTCTGAGACTGTTTTTGTATCTTTTACTTCTTTTATAACATCCGCCACGCCTAAATGAATATTCTGCGGTGGCGGAGCCACCTAATCTCCTGAGATAGAGCCACAGGATCCGTTATCGGGAGCCAGTCGTCCGATGGCGGGAGCCATGAGTTATATCATGGCTCCCGATAAGATAGCCTAACCCTT
>DVIQ01000046.1 GCA_018711185.1 Candidatus Limivivens intestinipullorum
GTTTGCCTCCGGCTTCCTTCAGACCCCACCTCACGATGACGCCCTTGCCATTAGCTGCACCCTTCCCACTGCCGGGCGGGTCAGGGACTTTCACCCCTTAGAACGTGCGCCCGCCGGGCGCACAAAAAAGCAAGGCTGCCGCACTTCCTGTACGGCAGCCTGTCCTGTCGCTTTGTGCTCCCGCACATAAGCGCAGCTCTTTGGTTTATGACAGTTCAGCCAACCATGCTGAACCATTGCTTCGTTTTTCTTCAGACGGCCTGCATTGCATCA
This sequence comes from Candidatus Limivivens intestinipullorum, assembly GCA_018711185.1. Taxonomy (GTDB): domain Bacteria; phylum Bacillota; class Clostridia; order Lachnospirales; family Lachnospiraceae; genus Limivivens; species Limivivens intestinipullorum. The sequence goes on from DVIQ01000046.1 coordinate 274, forward strand.
CGTCTCGCTTTTTATCTGGTGTTTTAAGCTTCGGTGTCGGCGTCCGTCTCGCTTTCTTCTTCAGAAACGCTTTCGGTATCCGCTTCCGTCTCAGCCGCCGTTTCCTCAGTGTGAGCCGCCTCAGATGTTTCCGTTTCTGTATCCACTGTGGTCTCAGTGTCCGTTTCCGTTGTCACGGCCTCTGTCTCCTCGGCTTCTTCTGCCGACAAAAGCGCGTCCTCCGCGTCAAAGGAATCCATAATGCTCTTTACCAAATCCACAGACGCTTCATCCTGAACCTGCGCGGCAATCTGGTATCCCTCATTGTTCGCGTTCATAATCAGGTAGCTGACGCCATAGGTGGTATCCTCAGATCCTTCTGCCGGAACCAGCACATAGTAGCAGCTCTGCAGACCATTTTCTTCTTCGGTGTATGTAAAGTCCTGAACCTCATACGCTTCCTGAGTCGACTCGTCAAGCTGCGCTTCCAGTTCTTCCTGGGTCATCGGGAACTGAATATCGTTGTTCTCGATCGCCGTACTGTCAAACGGCAGAACATACATCTCAATTCCATCTGTAGTAAAGGAGGTACTGTCATCCGTTTCATCAGACTCTATGCTCCAGTCATTGGAAGGAAGAACCAGCGTATATGCGGCATCCCTCGATGTATAAGTGTAACCCGCGGCTTCTTCCGTCTCGCTTACCGCCTCGGTCTCGGTTTCGCTTACCGCCTCGGTCTCGGTTTCGCTTACTGCCTCGGTTTCACTCTCGCTTGCCGCTTCGGTCTCCGTTTCGCTCTCGGTCTCGCTTACCGCTTCGGTTTCTGTCTCGCTTACTGCCTCGGTTTCTGTCTCGCTTACCGCCTCGGTCTCGGTTTCGCTTACTGCCTCGGTTTCACTCTCGGTCTCGGTTTCGCTTACTGCCTCAGTTTCCGTTTCGCTCTCCGTCTCGCTTACCGCTTCAGTTTCCGTTTCGCTCTCCGTCTCGCTTACTGCCTCGGTTTCACTCTCGCTTTCTGCGTCCGTTACCTCCTCAACGTCAGCTTCTGAACCGCTTTCTGCATCGGTTTCAGACTCAGACTGCATCTCTGTATCTGTAAGCGCTTCCGTGGTTTCTTCTTCAGACCCTGCTTCTGTTGTTTCTTCCTCTGCAGACTCAGCCTCCGTGGTCTCTTCTTCCATTGTCGCAGCCTCCGTGGTCTCTTCCTCAGTTGTCGCAGCCTCCGTGGTCTCTTCTTCCGTTGTCTCAGCCTCGGTAGTTTCTTCTTCTGTACTCTCGGCTTCCGTCGTTTCTGCTTCCGTAGTAGACGCCTCGGTAGTTTCTGTCTCTTCCGTACTAGTGCTGCAGGATGTAGCTGCCACCGCGCATAAAGAGGTAACGGCAAGCAGCGCAATTATTTTCTTGTACTTCATAATTTGCTTCCTCCAAAACATAAAAAAATAATATAACAGGGGTTTTAAACTCTGATAGTTTCAGTATACGGCCAACTTTTCCGGTAGTCAAATAAAAATTTAATGAAATTCTTTTCGAATTTTTATTTTCGTCCCTTTACATGCATTCACCCATATATTCTTTTATGGTATTCATGTCCCCCATTGAGAACCCGTCCTTTTTCAAAAGAACGCTGACCTTATCCTGGCAGTTAATAACCCAGAGGTTTCTGCTTTCAAAAATTCCCAAAATGTCTTTATAATAAACAGTCATCGTTTTCCCCGTTTCCGCGGTTACTACAAAGTGATCTTTGTAAAATACCGTATCTCGTTCCGGGTTCCTGCCCGAGCCGTTGGCCATGGCTTGAAACTTCTTTTTGTTTCCGGATCTTGGCTGCACAAAGACAATCCATGCCAGAATGGCGCACACAAAAATCAATTCTCCTGCCAGGTATATTACACTGCCGCTGGTGCGCAGCATCCATGCTCCCGTAACCACAAAGACCAGCGCCAGAATCAGAATAAGATTCCGTATACCTCTTTTATAGGCGTAGCCCCTGGAAGCAAGCCGCCCTTCCTGGAACAGTTTTGGCGTAATGGTTATGTGATTTTTTGCGATTGGTTCCATATTTTCCTCCTGCATTTCCTGATTTTCATGAAAACATTATACTGCAAAAAAACGGTTTTGAAAATACTTTATCTGGATAGCATTTCCCTGCTTTCTGTGCTAGAATAGAGAGGAACGTACTGTCCGCTGCATCCTCAGGCGTCGATTGTCTGAGGCAGAAACGTGATTTCACTGCGGACAGGAGCACAACAAAATGTTATCATCACAGAAAAGGAGAACAATTTCATGGGCGGTTTTTTCGCAGTTGCATCGAAAGAAAACTGTGTCCTGGACCTTTTTTACGGCACAGACTATCATTCACATCTCGGAACGCGCAGAGCAGGTATGGCGGTTCACGGCAAAGCCGGATTCCAGCGTTCTATTCACAACATTCAAAATTCGCCGTTCCGCACAAAATTCGAAACCGATGTCAATGAGCTGGACGGGAATCTCGGCATCGGATGTATTTCCGATTTTGAACCTCAGCCTCTGATTGTGCATTCCCATCTCGGAAGCTACGCCATCACCACCGTAGGCCGGATTAACAACGCGAAAGAGCTGATGAGCGAACTTTTTGAAAATGGTTTCAGCCACTTTCTGGAAATGAGCGAAGGAAATATCAATCCCACCGAAATTGCCGCGGCGCTGATTAACCGCCAGGCTTCGATACCGGAAGGAATCCAGTATCTCCAGAGCCGTGTGCGCGGTTCTCTCACCGTGCTGGTGCTCACAAGCGAAGGAGTCTACGCGGCCAGGGATCTTCTTGGAAGGACGCCGGTTGTCCTTGGGAAGAAGCCGGGAGCCTGCTGCGCCGCTTTTGAGAGCTTCTCCTATTTAAATCTTGACTATGTCTATGACCGGGAGCTTGGTCCGGGCGAGATCGTCTTTATGACGCCGGAGGGCGTACAGACTGTGATCCCGCCGGGAAATGAAATGAAGATATGCTCGTTCCTGTGGGTATACTACGGCTATCCCACCGCTACTTATGAAGGGGTAAACGTGGAGGAAATGCGTTATCGCTGCGGTCAGATTCTTGCCAGGCGCGACAAAGACAAGGTATCGCCGGACAGCGTGGCAGGCGTCCCGGACTCCGGTATCGCCCACGCGGTAGGCTACGCCAACGAATCTGGCATTCCGTTTTCCAGACCTTTTATTAAATATACTCCTACCTGGCCCCGTTCCTTCATGCCCACGGCCCAGAAGCAGCGGGATCTGATCGCGCACATGAAGCTGATTCCGGTGGACAGCCTGATTCGGGACAAAAAGCTTCTCCTCATCGACGATTCCATTGTCCGGGGAACCCAGCTTCGTGAAACCACGGAGTTCCTGTACCGCAGCGGCGCGAAGGAGGTGCATATCCGTCCCGCCTGCCCCCCGCTTGTGTACGGCTGTAAATTTTTGAATTTCTCCCGTTCCTCCTCTGATCTGGACCTGATCACCCGCCGGGTGATTCTGAAGCGGGAAGGCCCCCACGCGGATGAGATGCTTCCCAGCTACACCGATCCGGACAGCGAGAACTATAAAGAGATGGTGGAGGAAATCCGGAAGCAGTTAAACTTTACGACTCTGCATTATCACAGACTGGATGATCTGGTTGAATCCATTGGGATTTCTCCCTGCAAGCTGTGTACCTACTGCTGGAGTGGAAAAGAATAATAATCGGATGCCGCCTGTCCGGCGGCGGACTTTTTCAGTAAAAGTAAGGCGCTTCCTGCCTTTCGCCAGCAGGAAGCGCCCTGTTTTTCTTCTGATTTCTCTATTTTCATCAGCGGTTCGGCCATGCCGAACCGTTACCTGTTTTACAGCATGGATGCCCGCAGTTCTTCCCCGCTCTTCGCGCTCAAATATGCCGGCGGGATGTCAAAGACTGTCTTGCATCCGGTCTGTCCCTCCTTTGCCATGCGGCAGGCCGCTCTGGCATAGGCCACGATCACGCTGGAAGTAAATTCCGGGTTTGAGTCCAGCTTCAGGCTGTACTCGATCAGATGATGATGCTCTTTCTCCCAGCCGGTCACGCCGCTGCGCAGCACAAAACCGCCGTGGGGGATCCCGCTGTGATTTTTGTCAAGCTCTTCCTGGCTGATGAAATGAACCGTGGTATCATAATCCGCGAAATAGTTGGGCATGGTTTTAATTTCCTGCTCCACCTTCGCGGCGTCGGCTCCCTCTTCGAGAACCACAAAGCATTCTCTGGTATGCTTTTCCCTGGTGGTCAGCTCCGGATTTTTGCCGGAACGCGCGGCCTCAAGGGCACTTTCCACGGGAATCGTATACTGTTTCGCGTTCTTTACGCCCGGAATCCGCCGAATGGCATCGGAATGCCCCTGGCTTACGCCCCTGCCCCAGAAGGTATAATCCTTTCCTTCCGGGAGAATCGCGTTGGCGTACATCCTGTTCAGAGAAAACATACCCGGATCCCAGCCCACGGAAATCACGGCAACCTTACCGGATTCTCTGGCGGCGGCATCTACATTCGCGAAATGCTCCGGGATTCTGGCATGGGTGTCAAAGCTGTCCACTACGTTGAAAAGCTTCGCGTACTCCGGCGTCTGCTTCGGCAGATCCGTGGCGCTTCCGCCGCAGAGAATCAGCACATCGATTTTGTCCTTCCACGAAGCCGCGTCCTCCGCTCTGCATACGGCGGCTGTTTTTGTGAGAATGTTCACTGTTTCCGGAGCTCTTCTGGTGAATACAGCCGCAAGTTCCATATCCGGATTCTGGCGCACGGCACATTCAACACCCCGTCCCAGATTTCCGTATCCCATAATTCCGATTCTTATGCTCATGTTTACCTCCTGTGCCGCGTATGGCGGCTTGTCTAAAAATCATTCTCTCAGAGAAACTCGTCTCTCTGTGCCCGTCCGGGCCTCTCTGTATTATAGTATCCATGGTAAAATTTCGCAAGTGAATCCGCTTAATCAACCATCTGGTCGGTTATAACTCAGCCATGCTCCATGAACCCGCGTCTCTTCCCAGTCCGACGGCAGTGTCTTTCCTACCACTGCCCATAATATTCCCGCATAATCTCTCCCGTCTTCTCATCCTCCTTAATCGTCCGGATCAGTCCCGCCACATACTTTGCCGCGATCTCATACTTCTTCCGTCCGATCTCCCCGGAAGCCGGCATCGGATCGCCGTCCTGGTGAGTGGGATGGTCCGCGTACCAGCTCACCGGCGTCTGGATTCCCTGCATATGATCCAGACGGTGCTGATTGACGGCACCCACCGGATTAACCCGGTCCATATGCACCAACTCCGGACGGTAAGCCATCACCAGCTCCGTCTCCGTTTTCGCGGCGTGGCCATCCTCTGATGGCGATGGGTACGTCTCATTACACTGATTTATAATATCAAAAATCCCGATTTTATAGACTGTATAGTCCCGTTTTCTGTGAAGCTGCGCCTGCAGGAAATAGTTCAGGAAATTGATATTTCCTCCATGGGATTCCAGAAGAACGATTTTCTTAAAACCGTTTCGGTAAATTTCCTCCGCCACTTCCTCCAAAAGCTCCATCTGCATCTTCGGAGACACAGCAATGGTTCCCGGCACATGCCTTGCCTCGTTAATCTGCCCGAAAAAATAATACGGAAAAATCACGAACGGCTCAATTTCTGCCGCCATCCCGGCAATGGTTCTTCCGATAATCATATCCGTCCCCAAAGGCAGATGATCTCCGTGCTTTTCCACAACGCCCATGGGGATTACGCACACCTGCGTCTCCTTTGCCGCCTTCTGAAAATCCTGTGCCGTCAATTCTTCCCAATACATAGATCAAGCTCCTTTCTTCCGATACAGCATCGCCACGCCTCCGGTTCGATGCTCCAAAGCCTCTCCCCGGAAGTATTTTACCAGCGGATCCTTCGCTCCCGCAAGGATTTCCTTCACGCACCGCAGGGTATCCTCTATGATCCCGACGCCGATATCCTCCATACAGTGTCCGCTGTACAGATGGCGTACTTCCGGAAATTTCCTCCGGAACCGTTCCACCGCACGTCCGTATTCTTCCACACTCGTTCCCGACTCCGGGAAAATCCAGGGCGTAGGATTGATGGAATCCCCCGCGAAAGCGTCCCCTCTCTCCATGTCCACAAACACGAAAGATTCCTTTGTATGCCCCGGAACCATGCAGGCCGTCAGGCTCACTCCGCCCAGGTCAAGGGTCATTCCGTCCGTCAGAGGACGATAGGCAAAATAGCCCTCCCGGACAATGCTCTTTGCGAATTTCTGATAGCGCTCCTCATCGCCCTCCACAGCCGCACGCAGAAAATCCATACGCTGTTTCAAAGACGCGGCCTCCATACCGCTCTCCTTCCATTCCCGCATTTCCAGCGGGGACGCGTAAATTTCACTTTCCTGTCCATCGGTGTCAAATAGAGGATGCCCGCCCACATGATCCAGATGAACATGGGTGGTAAGGACGGTCACCGGCAGCTTTGTCAGCCCGGAAACGACCTCTTTTAAATCCCCGATGCCGCATCCGGTATCGATAAGCGCCGCCCGTTTGCTCCCTGCCACCAGCGCCATGGAATCCGTAAAATCTTTTCGTATATCTTCTCCGATAATCCAGGTATTTTCATGAATCTGATTGATCCGGTACATCGTTTCCTCCTACCCTTTGACGGCTCCTGCCGCCATTCCTTCAATAATCTTTTTATTAAAGAACAAAAACAGAAGCAGCATAGGTATCGTCACCAGCACAATATCCGCGAACAGCAGGTTGTATTTACTGGCGAATTTTCCCATGAAGTTATACAGCGTAAGCTGAATCGTCACATTGTCGTTTCCCGGCAGGAAATACAATGGATTTGTGAAATCATTGAAAATCGTCACAGACTGCAGGATCGTAACCGTAGAGGCAATCGGCGTCAGCAGGGGCGCGATGACGGAGGTAAAAATGCGCAGTCTGCCGCAGCCGTCGATTCTGGCCGCCTCCTCGATTTCCCTTGGAATGGCGCCCATATACCCCCGGAACAGCATGGTGGTAAAGGGAATCCCCAGGGCGATTTCCACCAGCACCATCCCCGGTATGGTTTTATAAAGGCCGATATTCTGCATCACCCAGATAGTCGGGAGAATCGCCGGAGGGATCATAAGTCCCGTCAGAATCAGGGTATTTACCACCTTCGTCAGCCGATCCTTCCGCCGCTGAATCACGTACCCCGCCATAGAGCAAACCAGCAGAAGTCCCGCCACGGAAAACAGCGTAATCACCACACTGTTGAAAAAGGCCCGTACAATCATATAATGCTGGTTGGAAAAGGCTTCAAAGTAATTCTCCGCGATATGAAAACTCTCCGGCCAGGAAATGGAGAGCTGCCTGGCCGCTTTCTGGTCTTTAAAGGAATTGATAACCAGGAAGTAAAGAGGTACGCCGAAAATCAGCAGCGCCGCTCCCAAAACCACAATATCCGCCAAAAGCAGACGAAGCTTTTTTCCGCGCATCAGACCTCCACCTCCTTGCTGGTAAGATAGTTAAACAATGGGAACGCGATCACAGCAATCAAAACAAACATGATAACGTTTCCCGCCGTGGACAGCCCGTAAAATCCCGCCGCGTACTGCTTGTAAATCACCGACGCCAGGGTATCCGTGGCAAAGCCCGGCCCGCCGCCCGTCATGGACCAGATCAGGTCAAAGGTCCGCATTCCGCCGATAAAGGAAAGGATAATCACGGAGTTCATGGAAGAACGGCACAGGGGAATCGTAATCCGGAAAAACTGCTGGATCGTGGTCGCGCCGTCCAGGGACGCCGCCTCGTAGTAATCCCTGGGAATCGCCGTAATGCCGGCTATGTATATGACCGTGGCCACGCCAACGCCCTTCCACACATCCGTCAGGATCACCGAGTACAGGGCAATGTCCCGGTTTCCCAGCCAGTCAATGGCCGGAAGCCCTGCAAGCCCCAGGATTTCATTAAACAGTCCCTTTGACGGATGCATCAGGGCGCTGAAGATAATGCCCACCGCCACGGTGCTGATCAGATTCGGGAAAAAGACAATGGAACGCACCAGGTTCTTTGTCCGGATTTTCGAGGTGAGGATCACCGCCAGAAGCAAGCCGAACACAACCTTCAGCACACAGGTTAGAATCGCGTAGATAAACGTATTTTTTATGCCGATTCGCAGGGAATACTCGGAGAAAAACTGGATAAAGTTGTCCAATCCGGCCCAAGTCCAGCTCGTCAGGTCCCATACGGTCATACTGAAGAAAAAGGATATGACCGTAGGCAGGAGGAAGAGTCCTCCGAAAATAATTATCACCGGAGCCAGAAACCACCCGGAATAAATGGATTTCTGCTTCTTCACACTCCTGCCTTTCATCATTATTCCCAACCCTCCAGTCCAAGCTGCTGTGCCATTTTCTGGCAGTCCTCGTCATAAACCTGAGCCGCTTCCTCCGGTGTCATCGCGCCGCTGATGCACTCCACACAGATCTGATCGCAGCTGGCGCCCTTTAAGGCCGTCAGAAATTCCAGGGCCAGACAGGTTTTTCCCTCGTCGAAATACGTCTGAAGATCCAGAACACCCTGATAGGAGTCCTCCGGAAGCTCTGCTCCGTCAATGAGATAGGGGCCGTCTGCCATGGCGTTTTCCATGAAAATTTCCATGCCCTCATCGGACACCCAAAATTCCATAAAGGTCAGCGCAGCTTCTGTATTTTCGCTCTCCTTATTGATATACAGTCCGTTCGGCATCCACACGGTAAAGCCGTTATCGTTCTCATCGTCTCCGGGAACCGGGAAGATTCCGAATTTGTCGGCGTCCTCGTGGGAACTTAACGATTCCATATTCGCAAAAAACTGACTGGTCATAGGCCAGTGAACCGGCGCGTTTTCCTCCAAAAGCAGATCAAAGCCATCTGTCACCGTGGCCGCCATATAGTCGCTGTTCATGTGGCCGGAAAGATCGCCGAGCTTCTCCCAGGAACGCAGAGCCGCTGGAGTCGTAGCGAATTTCGCCGTACCCGCCTCAAAATTCTTCGCAAAGTCCGGTTCCTGTGCCGCTACATTATAGTAATCCGCAAGGAGTGTGTACTGGGCCGACCAGGCGTCTGCGCAGGTTCCCAGTATCCCCACATAGCCTGCTTCCTCGCAGGCCGCCATATTTTCAAGAAACTGGTCCCAGGTTTTTGGAATCGAAAGGCCCAGCTCCTCATATACTTCTTTATTATAAATGATACCTCCCACATTGCTGCTGGATACCGGCGTGCCGTATACCTTTCCGTCTATGGTCACCGCCTCTTTGAAAATATCCTGAACCCGGTCCATAAAATCGTACTCCGTCAGATCCACAAAATACTCTGCCGGATTCAGGGAGGTGAGCTGAGCTCCGGAATTGAAAATCAAAAGATCCGTCATCTCTCCCGCGGCCAACCTTGTCTTGACCAGATTGTCTCCATCAGATCCATTTGTTTTGTTTTCCAGCTCAATTTGAATGTTATACTTTTCCAAAGCTGCGTCGGAAAGGGCTGTCAGCGCTTCTCCGTACTGATCCAGCCAGTTCTGATCCACCAAAAGGCTCAGGGTAACGGTATCCTCATAATAAGGCTCCCCTTCCTCCGCATAAACTCCCATAGTGCCTGCCCAGGTACCCGTTACGAGGGCTGCCGCCGTCATCCATGCCGCAAACTGTTTCTTTTTCATAAAAAATGACCTCCTTATCTTTCGTACACTTCTGCAGCGGTTTCCGGTACGCGCGCGATCCGCGCCGCCTGGAAAAGTACCCGCTGTGTTTTCCTGCTGTACTTCATTATAAGGAGATCACTTTTAAAATGACATGGAAGATTTTGAAAACCTCCATGGAAAAATTTGTAACATCCTCCCAGGTCTGCGCACATGCTGCGCAGACCGTAAAATCGTGATTCAGGAGTGCAAAATCCCATCGCCGCAGGCGATTTTCATTGGATTTTGCATGTAACGGTTCAGCGGAACTGAACCGTTACAAAAATTTGTTGTTCCCGCGTCCTGTCATCCTTCCCCGCACAGCACCACGATTTTCTGAGGTGTCGTCTGGGGCGGAACGCTTCTGGTAGTCGCTGTGTAATACACAAGGAGCGTACGGTTCCCCGGACTGCAGAGAAAGCGCTGGCCGTTTATGGTCTGCACCTGCGTCCTGGGTCCTACATTGAGCTTCAGAGAGCCGTCCGCCGCCGTCAGCGTGCGGTCGAAAAAGTTCAGCATTACCTGCCCGTTCCGGTCAGGCGCCGCGATGAGCTCAGCCTGGTACCTGGGCGGGTAAATCAGGGGAACCGGCCGACTGCCGTCATAAAACGCCGTAATCTTCATTCCCCGGCGCAGTGGCCGGTTGTCGATGACCGCCGTGGCGTTTGAGAGCACGAAGTTTACGATCCCATCCTGGGTTCTCAGCATCAGGGTCTGGCTGCAGCAATTGTCTCCCCTGGTGATGCTTTGAATGACCCCGGTGACGGGTACAAGATTCTGATAATCCATAAAAACCCTTTTTCTTTTAAGGTATTCTCCGCGCCCGCCGGGGTGCCTGTCCGGGCCGTGCGCAAAAAATCCATTACCTTTTCCGGTAATACATCCTTGCCTCATACGGCCGGTAAACGGCTGCGTCCTTTCCCGGTTCGTAATTCGAATAAAGCAGCTCCATCTCTTCCCAGTTTTCCTCAAGGGGCAGCGCCGTCTCCCTGCCGAAGAAATTGCAGATCACATACAGCTCTTCCCCTTCGTTTCGTCTCGCGTAGGCGAAAAAGGTGTCATCTTCCGGAAGCAGAAGTTCAAAATGCCCGTCCACAAACACCGGATATTGTTTTCTCAGGGCAACCATCTTTTTATAGCACATGAATACCGAATCCGGATCGCGAAGCTCCGCCTTTGCGTTGATTTCCGGGTAATTGGGATTCACCTTTATCCACGGCTCGCCTGCGGAAAAACCGGCGTTCGCAGAATCGTCCCACTGCATGGGCGTGCGCGCGTTGTCCCGGCCCTTGGCATAGATGGAACGCATCACGGATTCCTCCGAATATCCCTGTCTTTTTCTTTCCTCGTACATGTTCCGTATCTCGATGTCGCGATACTCGCCGATGGAATATTTCACATTGGTCATGCCGAGCTCTTCGCCTTGATAAATATAAGGCGTTCCCTGCATCCCGTGAAGCAGTACCGCCAGCATTTTCGCGGACTCCACCCGGTATTCTTTGTCGTTTCCCCAGCGGGACACGATGCGCGGCAGATCATGATTGTTCCAGAACAGGCTGTTCCATCCGCAGCCGTCCAGCGCGGTCTGCCAGCGGCTCAGGGTTTCCTTGAGCTTTAAAAAGGGCAGCGGCGCCAAATCCCACTTTTCTTTTCCCGGCTGCTGATCAAGGCAAATGTGCTCAAACTGGAATACCATGGAAAATTCGCTGCCGTCCGGATTGCTGTACAGCTTCGCGTTCTTAGGATTCGCTCCCCAGGCCTCCCCCACGGTGATCAGATCTCCCTTTTGAAAGACCTCTCTGCTCATTTCCTGAATAAACTCATGAAGCCTTGGCCCATTGGCGGTAATTTTTTTATCAGGCTCCTTGGCGATCTGATCGATCACATCCAGGCGGAAACCGCCGACACCCTTGTCAATCCACCACTGTATCATCCGGTAAATTTCCTTGCGCACCTTTGGATTCTCCCAGTTCAAATCCGGCTGTTTCACGGAAAACTGATGAAAATAATACTGCTTTACCTCCGGCACCCATTCCCATGCTGAGCCGCCGAAATTTGCCTTCATATCGTTTGGAGGCGTTCCTTCCTCTCCATCCCGCCATACATAATAATCGTGGTAAGGATTCTCTCTGCTCTTCCTGGCCTCCTGAAACCAGAAATGCTCATCCGAAGAATGATTCAGCACCAGGTCCATAATAATCCGGATCTTATGCTTTCCGGCCTCCTCAATCAGCCGCTCCATATCCGCCAGGGTTCCGAACATCGGGTCAATGTCCTGGTAATCCGATATGTCATAGCCATTGTCATCCTGGGGCGACCGGTAAACCGGCGACAGCCATATGGCATCGATTCCAAGATTTTCCAAATAGTCCAGTCTCTGTATAATTCCGTTCAAATCCCCGATTCCGTCTCCGTTGCTGTCCTGGAAACTTTTGGGATAAATCTGGTAAATCACCGCGCTTTTCCACCATTTATTCGTTTGTTCCGACATAATCCTTCTCCTCTCTCTTCTTCCCTTTCGCAGTTATCTGCGCGCTGTTTTTTTCATTTTACTTATATTCTGCTCCATTTGAAATTCCGGAAATTTTTCATAACAGTATTCTTTTAAGTCCTCTGTCATTTCCAGAAATCCCTGTCCAAAATTTGCTACCGCTTTTAATACATCGCGATTCAGTCTGTCAATGTTAAAATAATCATGTACAATATCATTTCGTCTTCTGAGAAAATCCGCAGCTTGCTTCGACTCTTCTGTTTTCGGTATTTCCCGTTTTAAATACTGCCTTGCATAATACCCCCAAGATTCTTCATATGCGGAGTTCCTCTCACTAATTTCAATAAACGCCATTATATCGCAGAAGGCCTGCGCTATATGATTAATTCTGCTGGACATCGCCTCAAGCAAATCATCTTTCATTCTTTCATCATCACATTTTATATAGCGATCATAGGATTCTAAAAGCTTTAATGCCTGATTTTTCATAGTTCTTCCGGCATCTCCACCATGGTTATTCTCCTCCTTTCTGCGCTTCCACATTGTATAGTCCCATCGCATATATTTCAGTTTTCGTCTCTGTCCCTCCAGGTATCGGGCATAGCGTCTTGTTATTACGTACAACTCATTCCTGAGTTTTTTCGGATAATATTCTGTCATTTGAATAGAATTTAAAATACCGACAGCATAGGTATAGGCGTCCTCCATATAATAGTATTCCAGGACATCGGCTTCAAGCTGTCTGCGTTTAAAATACTCAGAACAGAATTCCGCAATTTCCATTCGCTTCAGCATGTCTTCGCAGTAAACGATCATATCAATATCGCTTTTTCCATCCTGAAAATCATCCCGCACAAAGCTTCCAAAAACAAAAACATTATAATCCATTTCCGGAAATTTCTCCTGAAGAGCCCCCTGAAATTTCTCCAAAGCAGCCCGTCTTTCAGGCCAGGTCCCCACTTGCATATAAGGTTCCCCTTCTAAAGATCAAAATTTATTCCGTAATCATTCGGCCCGGTCTGCGCGTGTACCGCTCAGACCGTGAGAAAATGATTCCGTAGTGCCCTGCATGGTGCTATTGTAACCTATTTTGAAATCATTTACAATCTGTTCCGCTATGCAATGGGCTGTTCAGCCCTGGCTTATTATCGCGTCGGATAGAGAAGCGTTCCCCTCTCTGATCTATACGGCGCGTCCACCCGCCGGGCTTATCGCGCAAAAAAAATCGAACAATCCTTTTTCCTAATCGTTCGATTAATCAGTCTTCCTTACTCCATCCGCAGAATCGCCTTTATGCACCCTCCGTTATGGGAGTCCGCAATGGCCTCGTTAATTTTTTCAAACGGATAGAATTTCACCAGCTTATCAAAGGGGAACTGCTATCAGATTCCCACAGGCCTGCATCTTGATTTCGCCGCCGGTAAATAAGACGGAACATCCTTCTTAGGATATTCCGCCACATAGCTAAAGTTTAAATATATCCGAGTGTGTTCCAGTGTCAACGAGGGTAAGCGTCAGAACATCATTTTCAATCAGATATATCAACAGCCAATCCGGTTTAATGTGACATTCACGGAAGCCCTTAAACTTACCGCTTAATTCGTGATCTCGGTACTTCTCTTCCAGTTGTCTTCCCTGACGAAGTGTATCGACAACATCATCCAGAAGTGAAAGATCCAGTCCACGTTTTTTCATAAGCTTATAGCTTTTCTTATAAGCAGTCGTGAACTTTACGATATACACTTATTCTTCGAGTGCCTTCCGTAATTCATCCATACTGTCGTATCCCCTGACGTCAGGATCACGGGAAATGCGTCGGGCTTCCTCCATAGCATCCAGCGCGCTCTGGCTGTAACGCGGAAGTTCCACCTTAAAAGGAAGTCCTCCTCTTAAAACGCACTGATGAAGGAACAGATTTACTGCACCCGACATATCCAGGCCGAGCTCGTCAAAAAGATCTGTGGCCTGTTTTTTTATATCTGCATCGATTCTGATCTGAGTAGGCGCTGTTGCCATATGATCACCACCTTCTAATCGTATTATAATCGTTATGGTTTACGTTGTCAATCAAAACCGGATGCAGACACCGGAGGAGCCCTTCCTTATTCCATCCGCAGAATCGCCTTTATACACCCTCCGTTATGGAAATCTTTGAAACCGCTTCTCCCTCGATCACGCCGGTCATTGTCTTGGCCTCTGCCATCAGATCCCCATAGGCCTGCATCTTGATTTCGCCGCCAACGCCCAGGATACACTCGATGCCCTTGAATCTCAGACAGCGCAGTCCCGCCAGGATGAAGTTTTCCGTGCCGGAGGTTTCCACCGAGTAGTTTGCCCCGCCGCCGGTGATTTTCTTGATTTCCCCCGGAATGTCCGCGCATTGTTACTATTCACGGCCCTCCGGTCCGTGAACAGCAACATCGCGGATTCCTTCCGGTTTATGGTATGGGTGGCGCCAAGCTCCTTCGCCAGCTCAAGGGATTTGGGATTCCCGCCTACGGCGATGATTTTCGCGCAGTTGGCAATCTTTGCCGCCATAATCGCGCTCATTCCCACGGTTCCGCAGCCGAACACGGCGATAGAGGAGCCGAATTTCGGCTTCAGATAATTCAGCACTGTACCCGCGCCGGTCTGGATTCCGCAGCCCAGAGGGCCCACCAGGGCAAGGTCTATGTCGTCGTACGGAACCTTTACCACATTGCTCTCGTGGACAACGGCATAGGTGGCAAAGGACGACTGGCCGAAAAAGTTGGAAATAGGCTCTCCGTTCTGAGAGATGCGGGTGGTGTGATCCGGCATTACGCCGCCAAAGTTAATCGGGTTAAATTCGTCGCAGGCATAGGGCATACCCTGGCGGCAGCAGTCGCAATGTCCGCAGTAGGCATAGGAAAACCCGACCCTGTCTCCAGGTTTAAATTCCGTTACGCCTTCTCCTTTCAGATCCCCAACGCCGCTCTCTTCTCATCGATCCGCGCAAGCATCGCGTCGCCCAGCTTCTCAATGTCTGTCTCAATGGTATACGCGGCTTCCACCCAGTCCCGGATGCCCTCGGTGAGCCACCATACCATTTGATCTGAGCCGGTTACCTGGGGTTCCACTCCCAGAAACGTATCGATTCCCGTGGCCACCACGTAGTTTCCAATGGATACCGCCTTTTCCGACATCCACTCCGGCGCGCAGCCCACCAGGGGAAGCTGAGAGATGTTCAGCCCGGAGTCCTTCGCGAGGCGGGACGCCAGCACAACCATTCTGGAAATATCCACGCAGGAACCCATATGTAAAACCGGCGGAATATCCAGAAGCTCACAGACTCTTTTTAAGCCCGCACCGCAGAGATTTCTGGCCTCCTTGTCCATCAGTCCCGCTCTGGCGGCCGCCTGGGCGGAACATCCGGACAGAATCACAAGCACATCGTTGGCGATCATCTTTTTCATCAGCTCGATATGCGCCTGGTCCGCGCGCACGCGGGGATTGTTGCAGCCCACCATCGCCGCCACACCCCGGATCGCGCCGGAAGTAATGCAATCGATCAGCGGCTTTGTCGTTCCCGCGGTGTCCGCGTCGGATACACGGTCCAAAGCCTTTATAATGGCCTCCACGGAAAAGCCCACCGTGGCTTTCTGTTTTGTTTTCGGGATATAGACCAGCTCCGGCTTCCGGTTTACGAAATTCTCCACAGCGGTGCGGACAATTTTCTTCGCGTTTTCCCCCGCGTTTTCTGAGCGGAAGCGGATAAACTCCGAATCCGGCATCTGCGCGATGGGAGACGTGGTGATAAATTTGGTGTGGAAACATTTGCTCAAAGGCCCAAGCGCCGGGAAAATACACTGCACATCCACCACAATGGCCTCGCAGGCTCCCGTAAGCACCACGTTCTCCTGCTGCAGGAAATTTCCGGCCATGGGAATCCCCCGGCGCATAGCCACCTCATTGGATGTACAGCACACACCCGCCACATTGATGCCCTTGGCTCCCATGGACTTCGCCAACTCGATCATCTCCGGGTCCTCCGAGTAATCGCAGATCATCTCGGAAAGAGACGGATCGTGTCCGTGAACAATGATATTGACCATATCCTCTTTCATAACGCCCAGGTTGGCTTCCGTGTCCACCGGCTTGGGCGTTCCGAACATGACGTCAGAAAATTCTGTTCCGCACATGGAACCGCCCCACCCGTCGGACATGCCTGAGCGCAGGGCCTGACGCACCAGGGCCTCCGGCTTGCAGGAGTTTCCCATATGGGTCATATGCATGGCCGTGGAAACCTCCCGGTCAATGGCCCTGGGCTCGATCTCCGCGTCATGCCAAAGCTTCTGGGTATGCTCCGGCGCCCTTTTCAGCCACCGCTGCACGCCGAAGGGCTTTCCGTACTCTAAAAGGGCCAGCTCCGACATTTCGTGAGCCAGATCGTAAATATCCTTTCCCTCTGTCTCCACGCCCCATTCTTTCGCGATGCGCAGAAGCTTCTCCGGATCTTTCACCTTATAATTTCCGTCCGGCGCGACCGTATGCAGGGTACGGCAGATTTCCCGTCCGTGATCGGAATGGGTGGCGGCTCCGCCTGCCGTAAAGCGCAGGAAATTCCTTCCCGCGATTCCGTGAGCGTCGCAGCCGCAGATTCCTCTGGGCGCCTTCGGCGTAATCCGGCAGATCAGAAAAACCTCCCAGGAAAAGGAATCCTCCAGGGGAATCACCTTTAAGCCCTGCTTGGACATGTCCTCGCTGATCCGGTTCACAATCACGGAAATTCCCCGCTTCTGCGCCGTAAGCTTATGACAGAGGCTGAAGCCGCTGGTGCAGTAAATAACATTCGCCTCAAAGCCCGCGCGCCGGCAGCTTTCTTTCACCAGATCGTGAATCTTAAACATGTGGGATTCCAGAATCAGCGGCTCTCCCGCCAGATCGGAGAAGGACGCCGTTTCCCTGTCGGCCAGGGGATGTCCCTCATACACCAGCAGACTTACCTGGGAAGAGAAAAGCGGCGTAAGCTCCAGCTCCCGGCTGTTTATCGGTCCGATTCCAAAGCCGATATCATAATTTCCCGCAAGGATTTCCTTCTCCACATAGGCGTCCGGATACTCCATGTAATCCAGGCTCATCCCCGGATTTTCCCGTTCAAAGTTCAGCACAAAATCCGGCCCCATAATCCGGAAAACCCCGTAGGCGCTGCACACCCGCAGAAGTCCCCGCTCCTGCTGCCGCATCTTTTTGATCTCCGCGCAAAGCTCCCGGTTTTCCTCCAGTAGCGGCTTCGCGTGGCGCAGAAGGCATTCTCCGTAGGGCGTCAGCAAAACCCCGTTCGGCGTCCGTTCCAGAAGCGGCACTCCAAGCTCCCCTTCCAGGGCCTTTATCCCCCGGCTCAGACCCTGGGGCGTGATAAACAGATTCGACGCGGCTTTCGTAATGCTGCCGCAGCGGCAGATTTCCTGGAACCATTGCAAGGTTTTTATGTCCATAAACATTCTCCCCTTTCCTGGTTCACCCTCGCTGAACCATTTCTACAAAAACGGGACCATATATACCGGAAGCATCAAAATATCTTTGTCCTTTTGCAAATCCTTGGTGTAAATAAGATACTTGTCTAAAATCCGATCGGAATATTTTTCCGAAAACTTATCCAGAGACGCATGGGTCTTGTAGCCCGACGACTTCACCTCAATCGGACAGATTTTATTTTTTTTGGACAGCAAGAAATCAATTTCATAATTACGCCTTGTCTTTTCGTTTTGAAAAGTATAATAAAAAAGTTCATAACCGTTTGCGGTAAGCATCTGCGCAACCACATTTTCATACAAATATCCTAAATTCACGGACAGTCTGTCATTCAGCAGCTTCTCGTATATGATATTTTCCGTGAAATCTTTATCTTTAAACACAAGCGTCGTAAACAAGCCGGTATCCGCCAGAAAAAGCTTAAATCTTCCCAGATCCTTCTGACTTGACATTCCCGCATTCGGATCATTGGCATGATAAGCCGCGATCACCGTTTTTGAATCCTTCATTTCCGCAATCAATTCCAGGATACTGTCAGCCCTTTCATTTGCCAGTACGCTGGAAACCTGATACCTTGAGGCATTTTTATTCAGTTCCGCCGGAATTGAGTCAAACAGTAGGGAGATTTTCCCCGTAGCGTCTATTTTCCTGAAGTCGTCCTCATACAGATTCAAAATATCTCTTTTTACCGCATCCACCATTTTAAAATTATTTGTCCGTAAATATTCGTCTACCGCCTGCGGCATTCCGCCAATCAGCATATACAGCCTGAAATCCCTCATTAACTTTCGATTCATTGACTCGCCCACGGATTTCCGGCGCTCAAAAAGGCCTCTCAGTAAATTTGCCGTGGTTTTGTCTCCCAAAGCCCAGAGAAACTCTTCGTAATCCATAGGATACATGCTGATTTTCCGTTCCTCGCTGGGTATCAGTATATCTTTGATATTTTTTTTGATTGAAATAAGAGATCCTGTTTCTATATAGTCATATCTTCCATCTTTTACCAAAGCTTTGACAGCCTGCCTTGCCAGAGGAAACAGCTGTACTTCATCAAAAATAATCAGCGATCTGCGCTCCGTAAGATCCACCCGGTATTGGAGCTGAAGCTGCAGGAAAAAAAAGTTCAGATCTGAAAGATCCTGGAAAAGCTCTTTTACCGTCCTGGACGCCGTGGAAAAATCAATTAAAATATAGCTTTCATATTCTCTTTTTCCAAACTCTTCCACTACCGTTGATTTTCCCACGCGTCTGGCGCCTTCAATCAGCAATGCGGTTCTCCCCTGAGATTCCTCCTTCCACTGAAGCAGGCGATCATAAATTTTTCTTCTGAACAAATCCGCATCCCTCCTTTTTTTACAGTATACGCAAAATCGCTGTTTTTATCAAGCCGTTTTCCTTCAGAATCGCTGTTTTTATTTTGCATTTTTCCTGCAAAATCGCTGTTTTTATTTTGTACCTCTCAAATATGCTTCAGGAGTGCAAAATTCCATCGCCGCAGGCGATTTTAAATGGATTTTGCAATGTTGCATCCAATCCAATTTCCCGCAGATACGCCCGGAGAGATAATTATCCACCTCCCCGTTCCCCCTGCACCTCCCTGCAGTACTGGCTAGGCGTCTTCCCCACCCGGCTTCGAAACAGCCGACTGAAATAAAACTGATCCGGTATCCCCACCATGCCCGCCACATCCTTCACGAAAAGATCCGGATTCTCCCGGAACAGCTCGCAGGCGCGCTCAATCCGGTAGCCGGTGAGGTACTCGTTGAAGCTTTATCATCTCTATTATTTTATCAATCTCCCACTTTTTCAGCAACCAATGTTTTTCGCATTCCAATTTCTGTCATTTTTAAAGATTTGTCTATTTTTTTTACACATCCCCCCTTTTGTCCATACAAAGGAAGAAATGTGAAAGTAGTCTCTAGTCTCCTTTTTTGCTAAACTTAACTCAGTTGGAGCGGATGAATACCCCAGCGTTGAACGGTCATTTACAGATAATTTCAGTCACTGTGATGGTACTGAACAGTGAAGAGTTTGTAACGGTTCAGCAGGACTGAATGGTTACACGAATTTTAAAAGAAAGGATAAAAGGTTATGAATGAAGTAAAAACCCCAAAAAAACCTTTGATTTACTATTATGTCATTGCCATGCTGGTTTTGCTGCTCATTAATTTCCTTCTGGTTCCCTGGCTGGCGCAGAGGGAAATCCTGGAGGTGGATTACGGCACCTTCATCACCATGACGAACGAAAAGCAAATCGGTCAGGTGGAAGTGCAGGAACAGGAAAATCAGATTTTGTTTACCAACAAAGACAACACCGCCATTTATAAAACCGGTATGATGGACGACCCGCTTCTGACCGAACGGCTTTATGAATCCGGTGCTAAGTTTTCCGGTGAAATCATCGAGCAGGCTTCTCCCCTTGTAACCTTCCTGGTCTCCTGGGTGCTTCCCATCGTGATCTTTATCGGTCTGGGGCAGTATATGACGAAAAAGCTTATGCAGAGGGCCGGCGGTCCAAACGCCATGTCCTTTGGCAAAAGCAACGCGAAAATCTATGTGAAATCCTCTGACGGCATTCATTTTTCCGATGTGGCAGGGGAAGACGAAGCAAAAGAAAATCTGACGGAAATCGTGGACTATCTTCACAATCCCGGAAAATATAAGGAAATCGGAGCCTCCATGCCAAAAGGCGTCCTTCTTGTGGGTCCTCCCGGAACCGGTAAAACCATGCTGGCGAAGGCCGTGGCAGGCGAGGCGAACGTTCCGTTCTTCTCCATGTCCGGTTCGGAATTTGTAGAGATGTTCGTGGGCCTTGGAGCCTCGAAAGTCCGGGATTTGTTTAAGCAGGCAAAGGAAAAAGCGCCCTGTATCGTCTTCATTGACGAGATCGACGCCATCGGCAAAAAACGTGACGGCCGCGTCGGCGGAAACGATGAGCAGGAGCAGACCCTGAACCAGCTCCTGACGGAGATGGACGGATTTGAGGGAAACAGCGGCGTGATTATCCTGGCCGCCACAAACCGTCCGGAGTCCCTTGACCCGGCCCTCACCCGGCCCGGCCGTTTCGATCGCCGTGTTCCCGTAGAGCTTCCGGACCTGAAGGGCCGCGAAGAAATCCTGAAGGTACACGCGAAGAAAATCAAAGTGGCCGATGATGTGGACTTTTCCAAGATTGCCCGTATGGCTTCCGGCGCTTCCGGAGCCGAGCTGGCAAATATCGTAAACGAGGCGGCCCTGAGAGCTGTCCGGGACGGCCGCAAATACGCCACCCAGGCGGACCTTGAGGAGAGCATCGAAGTGGTTATCGCCGGATACCAGAAGAAAAACGCCATCCTCACAGACAAGGAAAAGATGATCGTTTCCTATCACGAAGTTGGTCATGCCCTGGTAGCCGCCAAGCAGTCAAATTCCGCCCCGGTTCAGAAAATTACGATTGTGCCCCGTACCTCCGGAGCCCTGGGCTACACCATGCAGGTGGATGAAGGAAACCATTATCTGATGTCCAAAGAGGAGATTGAAAACAAGATCGCCACGCTTACCGGCGGCCGCGCGGCCGAGGAAGTCATCTTCGGCTCTGTCACCACCGGTGCCTCCAACGACATCGAGCAGGCCACTAAGCTTGCCCGCTCCATGATTACCCGCTATGGCATGAGTGACGATTTCGATATGGTTGCCATGGAAACCGTCAACAACCAGTATCTCGGCGGGGACACCTCCCTGGCCTGCTCCGCCCAGACCCAGGCGGAAATCGATAAAAAGGTGGTTGAGCTGGTTAAGAAACAGCATGAAAAGGCAATTCAGATTCTTCTGGAAAACCGTGAGAAGCTGGATGAAATCGCCCGCTATCTGTACGACAAAGAAACCATTACCGGTGAGGAGTTCATGTCCATTCTGAATGCTTGACCTCGACCGGAAATTTGCAGCAATTCAGCCATGCGGAACCGCTGCGGAAAATTTTTGTAAATCCAATCCTCTGCCTTATTGCGGCACCGAAGTCAAGCGGACATGCAAGCATGTCCGCTTGGCTCGTTGCTCACGGGAATCAGGCGGGGGATTTTTGTGACAGCGCGGATCCGTCCATGCATATACTGCCGGACCGGGAAAAAAAGATTCAGCAGGGCTGAATGTTACATTTTTTTCTGCTTTGGGACATATATTCATAAAAAAAACGGAGGCTCCTTCACATGGACATTTTATGGGGAGGCATGCTTCTGACCGGCATTATCTACGGAGCCTTTGCCGGCACCATGCCTGAAATCACCGACGCCGTCATCAGCTCCTCCAAGGAAGCCATTACCCTGTGCATCACCATGGCCGGCGTCATGGCGGTGTGGGTGGGAATTATGGAAATCGCCAAAGACAGCGGCCTGATGGAAAAGCTCGCCAAAGCCATGCGACCGCTGATCCGTTTCCTCTTTCCCAGGATTCCCCAGGGTCATCCCGCCGAGGAACACATCACCGCCAACTGCCTTGCCAATTTTCTGGGCCTTGGCTGGGCCGCCACCCCGGCGGGGTTAAAAGCCATGGAAGCCCTGGAAGAGCTTGAGGAAACGCGCAGAGCGGGACCGGCGGACGTTCCAGCCGTCCCCCGCGGAACCGCCAGCAACGAAATGTGCAATTTCCTGATTCTGAACATCTCTTCCCTGCAGCTGATCCCGGTCACCATCATCGCCTACCGCAGCCAGTACGGCAGCGCCAGTCCCACGGCGGTGGTAGGGCCGGCGATTGTGGCTACGGCGCTGAATACGGTGCTGGCCATTCTGTTTTGTAAATTTATGGATAAAACAAAGCGGATCATATAGCCGCTTCACCGTTTCCCTGAAAGGTCTTGCATCTCTTCCACGACAGGAAAGTTCCCTGCCTGCTGCTCTGCGCAGCAAAAACAGGGAACTTTCCTGGAATCCTTCTGCAATGTATTCGTTTTTATACTGCTGCAATTATGTAAGCTTATTGCAGATTCTCGTAACGGTTCAGCAGGGCTTAACTATTACAGATTCTCTTATTTCCGCTCAAGATACTGATCAAGAACACAGAGAATATTACTTGTATTTGTCTGATAATGTACAGCCGATAATTTTGCGGCATCGACATGATTAATGGATTGTTTTGATTTAAACATCGCGGCCTCCGCTTTTTTTTGACTTCCATCAACCTTTTTACCCAGATAAACACGTTCAATATCTTTGCAGAACCAGGCAAAATCAGCCCCCCGATTAGCACAGTACCGTTTTGCCTGATTCAAGAAATTCAAATCGTCCGGTTTGCTGTCATAGTCATCACAGTCAAAGCAATAAATCACTTTGGACCGATTTGTTTTTGAAGTAGAAGCGTATTGAGCCAGCAGTCTCGCAATATCCCGTGTTACTATTCACGGCCCTCCGGTCCGTGAATAGTAACATCGCGGATTCATTGAAAATTCGCTTCGCGAATGGAATCCGCTCACGGCTGAATCATCTTCTTACGCCGCAAACAGCAAATGTTTGCGGCTGCTTTGAATAGTAACCTCAAGTATTCATCTGCGTTAAAGAAAGCTCTTTACAGTTACAGTGTATCACATTCAGAGAGAAAAATAAATACAAAATGTATTTTTTATCTAAAAGTCTGTCATTGAAAGCAGCATGCATTCCGGGATGCCAAGTACGCCCTCCAGATCTTTCCTGGGCGGTGGTATGCCTGATTCGCGCGCATATGCAGTTTTGCTTCGTTCTATCCCGATCAAGCGGATGTTCACAATCCATTCCGCGTCCTGCTCATGGCAGCCATACAAAAGGAGCTGTGAAAAACCATAAAAACAAAGAAGGACCACGGGGCAAAATATGCCCAAGGTCCTTCTTTTATGTTAAAATTAACTTGCGGTGATAATGATTGATACCCCTGCTTCTAACACAAGCCGGCACTTTTGCCAATACTTGTTTCGAATTATCTGGATATCTGTGTAACAGTTCGTCACAGCTTTTTCTTTATTCTCACAAACACCCTCTCAATTCCATACGCCACCAGAAACACCAGAAAAATCGCCAGCCCGGCCGTTCCATACTCATATCCCTGCAGATTTCTGGAAATTACAAACCCTACGCCGCCTGCGCCCACCATGCCCAGAATCGCGCACTCGGAAAAGTTCGTTTCCAGACGCATTCCGGTCCAGGCTACAATCTGGGAAAAGGCCGCCGGGAGCACCGCGTTCGTAAAGATGCTCAGTCTTCCGGTTCCCGTGACCTCAAGAGCTTCCAGGGTTTCTTCCGAAATGCTTTCAAAGCTCTGGGCAAAAGATTTTGTAAAAAACGCGGTGGTATGAACGCACAGTCCCGCGACACCGGCCTCCGGCCCCATGCCGAGGCATACCAGCATCAGGAGTACCCATACCGGCGTGGGAACCGCCCGCAGAAAGGTAAAAAAGGACTGCGTCAGAACTGAAAGCCACGTAACCCGGAAAATGTTTCTGGCCGCGAACATTCCGAACAATACCCCCAGAATCAGACTGTAAAGCAGAGAAAGCACCGCGATGGAAACGGTCTCCAGCATAGAGCTGAAAATCACATCCATGTTCGAGAAATCAAAGTGTACCAGTTCCCAGAACACCTCTCCGATCTCCGGGACTCTGGACGCCAGCTTCAGCCAGTCAATATCCAGATAAAGCAGGCTGAGCACGGTCAAAACGACCACCGCCGCGAGAAATCCGGGAATAAACCGATTCCGGTAGCTGCAGGCTACGGAGATCTTTCCCTTCCGGCTTCTGACAACCGGCTGTTCCATTACCCTTGTATTGCTCATCATTTCAGAATCTCCTCCCGCAGTTTTGCTGTAATCCGGTCCACCACAATGACCATGGCCGCCACCAGAAGAATAATGCTCAAAGCAATGTCATACCGGAAGCCTTTAATGTAGGAAAAAAGCGTCAGCCCCACGCCGCCGCCCCCTACCATTCCCACAATGGTTGAGGCCCGGATATTTACCTCGATGCAGTAAAGAAACCAGGATAAAAAGCCGTTCAGGCAGGAAGGCAGAATCGCCTGGGCCACCCGCTGGGGAAAGCTGGCGCCAACCGCCTGCAGGCTCTCCACGCAGTCCTGAGACACGTCCTCCATGGTCTCCACAAAGGCCCGGATCATAAAGGCAAAGCTGGTAATACACAGCGCCACGAATCCCACGCCCGTTCCGATTCCCAGCGAGGAAAACAGGATAAACGCCCACACAAGAGCCGGAATATTCCGCAGAAAGGTGGCGAATCCTCTCACATACTTCGCTCCTCTGGGAAAGGGGGAAACCTTTTCGCTTCCGAAAAGGGAGACGAAGAAGGCCAGAATCGCCGCAATGGTCGTTGAAGACATGGCAAGGGCCAGCGTCACCAGAACGCTTGAGAACACCCCTGGGATGCTGCTTGCCTTGGGAAGAGCGGGCGGCAGGAAATCCTCCGTTATAAAGGACCAGAAAGCGTCTCCATTCCGGACCAGAACCATGGGATTAAAATTCGTATAAAGGGTCGTCAGCGCGAACAGCGCCACAGCCGCGATCAGAAAACCCGTATACAGTCTTTTTTGCTCACGCGCAATCAACGATATCTTTTTTTTCATTTCCGCCTCCAAGCATCAGGTTCTCCCTTGAAGTTCCGTAAATCCGCTCAATCATTTCGTCCGTCAGGCACTCCGGCGGCCCGTCGAATACCACTTCTCCCTTAGAGAGGCCGATAATCCGCGTAGAATACTTCAGCGCCACGTCCAGCTGATGCAGATTCACAATACAGGCAATATTCCGTTTATGGGTCATCTCTTTTAAAAGATCCATAATCGTCTTGGCGCTGGACGGGTCCAGAGACGCGATGGGCTCGTCGCACAGAAGCAGCTTTGGCTGCTGCATAATGGCTCTCGCGATTCCCACCCGCTGCTTCTGTCCGCCAGAGAGATCCGCGGCGCGGTTGTAGCAGAACTGCTTCATGCCAAGCTCCTCCAAAAGCCCGATGGCGCGCAGCTTGTCCTCTTCGCTGTAGCAGCCAAGGATTCCTTTTAACCCGCTCATATAGCCAAGGCAGCCGTGCAGGACATTCTGCAGAACGGAAAGGCTGTACACCAGATTATAATTTTGGAAAATCATTCCCACCTTCCGGCGAAGACAGCGCAGCTCCTTTCCCTTCTTCTCGGAAACCGGCTCGCCGTCCAGATAAACGCTGCCTCCGGAAATCGGAATCAGCCGGTTAATGGACCGCAGAACCGTGGATTTTCCCGATCCGGACGGCCCGATAATCGAGAGAAATTCCCCCTCCCGCACCTCAAAGGACACTTCCTTTAAGGCGTGAACGCCGTTTGGATAATGCTTGCTCACCCTGTCAAATTTTAATATGGGGTCCATAAATCTCCTCCTGCCCTCTTCTCGTTTACTCTGAAAATTTGCCGCCGAATAGGCGTCATGTTTGCGCTCCTGAATTATATTCTTACGGTCTGCGCGGCATACGCGCAGACCTGGGCGGAACGGTTACTACTCTTCTCCGTTGATAATGTTGTTCAGTTCAATAATCGGCTCGTAATCCGTCATGTCGCACTCCACAAAACGGGCGCCCTCTTTCTTGATTACCTGGGTAAAATACTCCTCGTTGTCGTAAGAAGTCAGGAAATCTTTCAGAATCTGACGTGTTTCGTCGTCCACGGACTCCGCCACAACCATAGCCTCCGCGGGAATGGCTCCGGATTCATGGATGATTTTCACATCCTCCTCGTTAGCGTTTCCGTTGGCGATTTCAGAGGCAAGGATCTGATCGGAAATCGGAGCGATGTCAATGTCTCCCTTAATCACCGCCTGAAGGCCTGCCTGATGGGAACCGGAAAAGCTCACCGCCTCAAAAAAGTCCCCGTTCGTATGAAGGCGCTCGGAATTTAACTCCTCGTCCGGAAACGCTTTCATAATCTCCGCTGTGGGAACCAGATTTCCCGATGTGGAATCCGGGTCCACAAAAGCCATGGTCTTTCCTTTGATGTCCTCGATGGAGTTAATGTCCTCGTTGGCCGCGCTTGTGATCAGCACAGAATGGTAAATGGCCTTTTCCGGATCTCCATCCTCCGCCTTCATCACAATGGGTTCAATGCCCGCTCTGTCCACACCCAACGCCAGCGCCAGAGGCCCCATATAAGCCATGTCCGCTTTGTCGGTGCGCAGAGCCTCGATGATCGCGTTGTAATCGCTGGCCTGAATTTCCTCCACCTCGCATCCGAGAACTTCGCTCAGATCCTCCGCCAGCCCGTTCCTGGCGTCTGTACTCTGTTCCGTGGACTCATTGGGCGCGTAAGCGATTGTAAACACGCCGTCCTCGCCGCCGGGGTTTGCCCCTTCCTCCGCGCTGGCGGAAATCGCGAAAAGTCCCATTGCAGCTGCCATCATCATTTTCAATACTCTTTTTTTCATCTTTCTTCTCCTTTTTTGTCTGTGTGAATCATCCTCTTACACCGCAAACAGCAAGTGTTTGCGGCTGCGTACGTCTGCCGCTATGCTTCATAAATGTCTTTCAGTATCTCCTCTATCTGAACCGGCGTAAGCTCCACCGGATTGTTGTCCGCCCTTCCCTTCGTAATGCCAAGGGCCGCAAGCTCTTTTAAGTCCTCCCGCCGGATTCCCCACTCTTTTAAAGAAGCCGGAACAGACGCTTTTCGCAGGATGCCGCGAATCTTGTCTCCAAGCTCCTTCGGTCCCTGAACGCCCAGGGCCTCCAGCAGCATCTCTCTGTTTTCAATGGCGCCAAAATTTCTTTCCATCACCGGAGCCAGCAAAAGGCTTACCGCTGTTCCGTGGGGAATTTTGCAGCGCATGGTCAGGGGATACGAAATGGAATGGCACGCCGTGGTCTTTGTATTGCTGAACGCCAGCCCCGCAAGCATGCTTCCCTGGGACATATAGTCATACGCGCTTTCCTCCCCGGCCAGCAGGCTGTCCATATGGGACAGAATCGTCTTTATGGCTCCAAGGGCCAGCTTTTTCGAGGTCATGTTTGAATGCCTTGCCCAGTAGCTTTCCACCGCATGGGCCACCGCGTCTAAAGCGGAGGAAACCGCCAGTCCCATGGGCATTCCCTGAATCAGGGAAGAATCCGCCAACGCGGCGTAGGCGTAGTTTTCCTGAAGCTCTACCGACCGCTTCATGTCCTTTGCGGGGTCCCAGATCGTGGCCCAGCAGGTCACTTCGCTTCCGGTTCCCGCCGTAGTGGGAACCCCGATCCATTTCGCCTGGGGCGTCCCGTAGCGTTTCTCCTGAATGATGCTGCGCAGGCTGTCCGGGGACTCAATGCGCTTCCCGTAAAGGCAGCACAGAGATTTTCCCACATCCATAACGCTTCCGCCTCCCACCGCCAGCACCACCTGGGGGTTGAAATCCGCGGTCTGGCTGTACAGAGAAAACAGCTGCTCTACCGTAGGATTGGATTCCTGAAAACAGCAGTGCTTCACATGCACAGCCGGATTTTTTTCCATCTCCCGGATCGCCGGCAGACCGAACACCGAGTCGTCCCAGGCCAGAAGCAGCACCTGGCATCCCTGGGGATAAAGGCCGTCCAGAAGCTTTGGAAGCTCCCCGGCGCATCCTTTTCCCTGGATGGTATGTACCGGATTATAATAGTGGTTCAAGTTCTTTTCCTCCCCTCAGATGTTCCTCGATCCGAAGCACCGCCTCCGGCAGATCCCGGATGGAATCCAGCACCAGATCCGCTCCGGCCTCCAGGTATTTTTCTGTGGCCGCCTTTTTGAGCGCTTCCAGCTTTCCGGCGTCAGCCGCCTCGTATTCCTCCTCTGTAAGGCCTAAAAGGTTTGATCCTTCCAGAATACCGACGCTCCATGCCCCCGCGTTTTTCCCTTCCAGAATGTCCGTTACGGTATCTCCCACTTTGATGACCGCATAGGGCGGATACACTGAAAGTCTCCGCATACACTCAAAAATCATGAACGGAGACGGCCTTCCGATTCCCGTCACATCCGGAGTGACCACGCAGTCCGGACTGTAGCCCAGGGCAGCCGCCTGAGGAATCACCTCTTTCATCATTTCCGAGGTATAGCCTGTCGTGGAACCGATCTTCAGCCCCATATTCCGAAGCTTGGAAACGGTCTCTACCACTCCGTCTATCGGCGTGCTGTATTTCGCCACAACCTCAGAAAGCTTTCCTTCAAAGGTTTTGTAAAGCGTCTCCACATCTTCCTCATTCCAGCTTCTCCCGCAGCGTTCCTTCCATTGCTCCGACGCGCTTTCCAGTGAGAGAAGCATGCGGATATGCGCCTTTTTCTCCATCCCCATCGGCCCGTTGATCTCCTCCCTCGTCAAATGGATTCCCGCTTCCTGAAAAACCTGTTCAAAAACCCGCATAGGCGCCGATGAGCCATAATCCACCGTTGTTCCCGCCCAGTCAAACACTGCCAGTCTGAGTTTACCCTCGCTGCTCATATTCCCTCCTATTTTGCTTTCTTTTGCTGTTTATTTTTATATTTTTGCTGTTTTTTGCTGTTTCTGATAACATAATATCCCTTGCATCTTGCATTTTCAATCAACATCCCGTAAACTCTCTGTAAAATTCATGTCAGTAAAAACTTCCTCCATGGAAATTACTGAAATGAAACAAAACGCCCTCACGGCAGGCTGATGAGGCTTGCTGTGAGGGCATCGTTGATTAAAGGATCTCCGTGACACCGTTGTCCAGACTTTCGTTTTTCCAATATGATAATGAGCCTGCCAAGTACTGATTTGTACCCGCAGGCTCTTTTTTAAATGTGGGTAGGCTGTTCCAGCTCCAGATAGCGATCCAGCTGTTTATCCACCAAACCGGCTATCATTTCTGCAAATGGATTTAAGTTTCCTTCTACTGCGTAGGATTCCAGCGCATTAAAATATTCCAGCCGATCTTCTTTTGCAATGGACACTGCCGGAAAGCCATTCGCTAAAAGCTGATAGTTCATAATCAGCCGCGAGGTACGGCCGTTACCGTCCGGGAATGGATGGATGCGGACAAACTCCGCATGTGTCCAGGCCGCAAGCTCAATCAGATTTAAGTCTCTTCCCTTCCATGCTAAATCTGCATAAAAATTTTTTATCTGGCGGTACATTTCATTGGGGGAGGGCGGTGTATGCTGCGCACCGGAAATGTATACGTCCACATTGCGATAGATCCCTCCCGTAAAGATATGATCCATCAGGATTGCATGAATATCCTTTACAATCTTCTCGCTTAGGGGCTCTTTTTTCTCAATGCATTCTTTCACATAGCGGTACGCGTTCCGATGATTCACGGCTTCATATAGCTCCCGGAGGCGCTTCCCTCCAATCGAAATCCCATCCTCAAGGAGAACTTTTGTCTCAATCAGAGTCAGGGTATTTCCTTCAATCGCCGTAGAGTTGTGGGTATATTCTATCTCAAAAGCCTGTTCAAAGGTTTGCAGGGTATATTCCGGAATCCGGTCTCGATTCGCCTGATATCTGTCCCGCTTTTGTATCAAATGCCCGTAATTCAAGCCTGTCACTCCTTCCTTCTTCTGCGCTGCTCTCAGTATACGTAAGGATGAAATTCTCTGTGAAACACAACCTGATGTTCCATGGCTTTCCGCTATTCAATAAGCAATCCGTATTTCCGGTACTGTTCCTTCACCGCATCTGAAACCGCGTCGTCTGAAATTATCCGGTCCACCTGCTGCAGCGACAGCGCCTTTGCCCTGGACCGCTTTCCGATTTTGCTGGAATCCATCACCGCGATCACTTCTTTTGCCTTTTCTGCCAGAATCTGGATAATCCCGATCTCCGAAAACCGAAAATCCGTAAATCCGTCCCGATAGTTTATGGCATTAATCGAAAGAAAGGCGACGTCCGGATAATACCGCTCCATAGCCTTTTCGCACTCAGTGCCGTAGGAGGACCGCTCTACCCCATCCACGTTTCCTCCCACAGCGATCAGATGGATCGAAGGGTTCTGCATTAAAATCGTAATCGCTGCCAGGTTATTTGTCACCACAGTAAAGGAATCGCTGCGGGCGGCAAGCTCCTGGGCAAGGATCGTATTAGTCGTGCCGGAATTCAGGGCGATGATCGATCCTGTTTTCACATACCGCAGCGCTTTCTTGGCAGCCTCCCGTTTCTTTTCAATATTTATAATTTCTCTGCCCGCAAAATTTGACAGGGATACCAGAGATTCCGGCAAACAGGCGCCGCCTCTGACGCATTTAATCAGACCGTTTTGTTCCATCATTTTTAAGTCTCTGCGCACGGTATCCACTGAGACCTGCAGCAGCTCTGTCAGATCCGTGATCTTAACCACCGCCTGAAGCTGAAGCTGCTGCAGAATCAGCTCTGCTCTCTCTGTATAAAGCATCCTTCATCCTCCCCGGCGAATCTGTACGCTCTGCTTCCAAAACCTGTCTGTCACACCTTTTCCTTCAGCGCGTCCTCAATATAAGCCTCCACCTCTGCCCTGTCGATTTCCAGAGCGGCAGCCAGCTCTCCGTAAAGATAGTCCTCCGCGATATGCCAGTATTTCTCGTCCACACTAGTGATTTTCTTTCCGCGGACCATCCGGTCCTGTTTGCGCTGATACAGGGTTTTGATGATTTTCACCCATTCCTCGCAGTCGTGTTTACGGATGGCCTCCTTGTAGCAGAGCTCTCTCTGCTTTTCGTTTTCAATCCACAGCGTCTCGATCTCCGGTATTTTTTCAACCAGGGCCTTGGCCTGCCGGCGGGTCAGAATCTTACGGATCACCGTCTTTTTGCTGTCCACCGGCGTATATACCTTGGATCCTGAAGAATATTTCGGCTTCATCACATAATACAAACGGTCTTTATCCACTCCCGGCATATCCATATGGGTCGTCCCCAACACTTCGCATACCCCGGAAGCTCCAAGCATTACCAGTTCACCCGTTTCAAACATCTCTCAACCTCTTTTCTCAGTCAAAAACAACACAAGATCTGTTCTTATTTTATCAGAAAAAAGAGAGCTTTTCTAATTGTTTTTCGCTTTTTGCACAATTTTTGTTAGTATTTCTAGCATACAAGCAGCATATTTTTGTGCATTTTGCCCTGTAGGGCTTTTGGTCTACGCGGCTCTTATGGCTCCTGACCGTCCAGCAGCGCCTGATAAATCTCCCTCTTTCCGACTCCGCGGTCCTTAGCCACCAGCTTCATGGCCTCCTTCCGGTCGATTCCCTGAGAAAGGTATCGGTCCATGTGCTCCCAAACCGTCAGCTCCCTCCACGCCGCCTGCTGCTCCTGGCAAATCTCGCGCCTGCTTTTTCCCTGAATCACCAGAACGCACTCGCCCTTTGGCTCATGGGTCTCATAATAGGCCAGAGCCTCCGCAATCGTTGTTCGAAGGGCTGTTTCATGCACCTTGGTAAGCTCCCGGCAGACCGCGATTTTCCGGTCCCCAAGCTCCTCCAAAAGCTCTTTGAGAGTCTTTACAAGCCTGTGAGGGGCCTCGTAAAGAAGAATCGTTCTTGTCTCGTTTTTCAGCTCCCCGAATACAGCCTGCCGTTCCTTTTTCTCCGCGGGAAGAAATGCCTCAAAGGCAAACCGCCTGGTCTCCAGGCCGGAGATGGTCAGCGCCGTAATACAGGCGCAGGCTCCCGGAAGGGACGTAACCTCAATACCAGCCTCGCAGCACATGCGCACCAGATCCTCCCCCGGATCTGAAATTCCCGGCGTTCCGGCATCTGTAATCAGCGCGATATTTTTTCCTTCCTGAAGCTTTCCAATCAGCGTGCGCGCCTTCTCAATCCGGTTGTACTCATGATAGCTGGTCAGCGGTGTTTTGATTTCAAAATGATTCAGCAGACGCAGACTGTTCCTGGTATCCTCCGCCGCGATCAGATCCACCTCCCGCAGAATCCGAAGAACCCGCAGCGTAATGTCCTCCAGGTTCCCGATCGGCGTCGCGCAAAGATACAGCTTTCCCGCCATACGCACTCCTCTCCCCGCCCTTTGGGGCGGTACGCGAATTAGTAACCGTAAATATCATAAATCTCGTCCTGATAAACCCCCGGCTCCTTATAGACGATCAGCGGCTTTTCCACGGTAATCCTGGGCCGTCCGCCCCGCATGGCCTCAATGAGCACCATGTTCGGCTCCTTGTCCACAAACGGATAGACCAGACGCATCCTTTTTGGCTCCAGGTGATGCGCCGTCAGCTCCGTCATGATCTCCGCCAGCCGGAAGGGCCGGTGGACCAGATAAAAACGACCTCCTGGCCGCAGAAGCTTCTCCGTTGCCGCTACCAGCTCCCGCAGAGTACAGCAGATTTCGTGTCTCGCGATTGCCTTGGGCAGATTCGGGTTCACAAGTCCGTGGTTTCCCGTCATATACGGAGGATTGCTGGTAATTACATCAAAAGAAGCCGCGTCAAAACGCTCCGCGGCTTCTCTGATGTCCCCCTCCACAATGGAAATCCGCTCTTCCAGGCCGTTGAGCAGAACGCTTCGCCTGGCCATATCCGCGCTTTCCGGCTGGATCTCCAGGCCCGTAAAATGCCTTCCCCGGGTCTTAGCCGCCAGCAGAATCGGGATGATTCCCGTTCCCGTTCCAAGATCCAGCGCCATTTCCCCCGGCTTCACCCTGGCAAATCCGGAAAGCAGCACCGCGTCCATTCCAAAGCAAAATTTTTCCTTATTCTGGATAATCTGAAACCCGTTCCGATGAAGATCATCCAGACGCTCCCCGGGAAGCAGCTTAATTTCCATTCAGCTTCGACTTTCCTTCCTTTTTTTCCATGGCTTCCAGCTCTTTCAGTTCTTTGTCATTTACATGAACCTTTTCCTTTTTCTTTCTGGGCTTGAATTTCAGCCTGTCCGCTGGATACTCCCGGATTTCCTTTTCGTCGTTATTCTCAACAACGACCTTCACAAGCTGGCGCAGCACGTTTACGCTCTGCACGATTCCCTTAAACCCATCGTCCGTCTGAACCGTATCTCCATTTCCGGGAAGACGGCTGTTCAGGTACTCGTAGGTTTCCTGCTCGTTCTTCAGACAGCACATCAGACGGCCGCAGACTCCGGAAATCTTCGCCGGATTCAGAGAGAGGTTCTGCTCCTTCGCCATGCGGATCGACACCGGGGCAAACTCCGATAAAAAGGTGTGGCAGCACAGCGGACGGCCGCAGATGCCGATTCCTCCGATGATTTTTGTCTCATCCCGCACGCCGATCTGCCGCAGCTCAATCCTTGTCTTAAACACAGACGCCAGATCCTTTACCAGCTCCCGGAAATCGATCCGGCCATCGGCGGTAAAGTAGAAAAGAACCTTATTATTATCGAAGGTATATTCCGCGTCGATAAGCTTCATCTCAAGATTATGCTTCCGGATTTTCTCTAGGCAGATGCGCATAGCCTCTTTTTCTTTTTCCCTGTTCCGCGCTTCCCGCGCGTCGTCCTCCGGCGTAGCTATACGGATAACGGCCTTTAAGGGCTGGATGACCTTCTCATCCGGCACTTCATGGACGCCCGCCACCACATTTCCGTATTCGATCCCTCTGGCCGTCTCCACAATCACATGGTCTCCCTTGCGGATCGGCATTTTTTTCGGATCAAAATAGTAGATCTTCCCGGCTGTGCGGAAGCGTACTCCTACAATCTTTGTCATTATGCCAAATTCTCCTTTATTGTCAAAAACAAAAGCTCCATGGTCAAGTCAAAATTTACATTGGCGTCCAGCCGCTGCTTTGCCTTTTGGAGCGCGTCCAGAATACGGCTGATTCCCTCATAGGACGCCTTTCTGGTCTGGCTTACAATGGTATCCAGATGATCCTTGAAAACCATGCCGTTTCCATCGTTGGTGGCCTTGAAGTAAAGGGCGTCCCGGTACCAGATCGCCAGCAGATCCAGATAATCCTGAATTTCCACCTTAAAGACCGAAACATCCTTTACGTTCTGATTGATCTCGCTGATCTCCATATCCGGAATATGCTTCGCCAGATGAAGAGCTGCCGTCTTAATCTCCTGAAATGTATCGGAGGAGGCGAGCTGTACGGCTTTTCCGATGTTTCCCTGGGCAAAGGCCACACAGATATCCGCCTGGTAATCCGGAATCTGCACATGCTCCATCAAATACTGACGAACCTGCTCATCCGGCACAGGACGCATGGTAATCATCACACATCGGGAAAGAATCGTCGGAAGAAACGCGGAAGCGTTGGTGGTCAGAAGAAGAATCACCGCGTAAGCCGGCGGCTCCTCGATGGTTTTCAAAAGAGCGTTCTGAGCCTGTACCGTCATGCGCTCCGCGTCCGGCACAATATAAATTTTATAGGGGCCGCTGTAGGGCTTAATCTGCACATCGCCGATGAGCTGCTCCCGAATATCCTCCACTCCGACGCTTCCCGGCTTCTCATGCAGTACCTTAATAATATCCGGATGATTCCCGCTTTCCGCCTGAAGGCAGGAACGGCATTTCCCGCAGGGCGGATCCGCCTCCCGGCACTCCAGCATTTTCGCGAACTCCAGCGCCAGGGTTTTCTTTCCGCTTCCTTTTTCTCCGTTAAAAATATAGGCATGGGATACCTTATTTTGCTTAACCGCATTTTTCAAATGGGCAATCGCCTGCGAATGACCAATTATTTTATCAAATCCCGACATATATGTTTCCTTCCGTAAAAACTGTTCGACTCATAACTCACTTACAGCAGTTACCCGCTGTTTTCGGCTGCCGCGAATCGCAGACGCAGCTTTAACGCAGACTTAGTCTGAACTCTTACTATTATAACACAATTTCCCCTATTGCACTATTGAATTCTTTGTGATAATGCCTTTAATAAATCCTGCTGTCTGTTCCAGGCAGGCGGAAAGCTCCTCATTGTTGTCAAAACGTGTGGATATTCCTGCTTTCTCCAGATTTTCCTCCGAAAAGTCCCTGCTGTCCGCCAGAAAGCGTCTGCAGACTTCCTCATAATTTGGCTTTTCCTGCTTCCGCTCTCTTTGGATCGCCCGCTCCAGGCGGATGCTGTCCTCCGTCTGAATATAAATGGGAACCACGCGTTCCTTCCCATACCAGTTTTTCAGCTTTTCATAGGAGACCAGTGTGCCGATTGCCAGATAATCCCTGCTGTCCAGATCCGTATCGTCCACCGTAAAATATTTCCAGATTCCTTGAATCGTGTGATACTCCCGAAGCTCGATCACGCGCCCCTCCTTTTCAAGCCGCGCCAGCTCCTCCTCCGTCACAAAATGGTATTCCACCCCTTCCGTCTCCTTTGCTCTCCTTGGCCGCGTGGTATACAGCACCATGCTGGTCAAACGAAGCTCCGGGATGCGCAGAAGCTCCTGATAAATGGTGTCCTTCCCGGACGCGCTTTTTCCCATAACATAAAACAGTTTTCCCATACTATTCTCCCATTTGCCTATGAAATAAGCACCTGTATCCATTCCGCGCCGTAATCCTCCAGGCCCTGAAGGCTGAGTCCCTGCGCCTTATATTCCAAAACCTTCTCAAGAAGCGAGGGGCTTATCACCTCTCCCGGCGTAAGCAGCGGAATTCCCGGCGGATACAGATATAAAAATTCCCCGGAAACTTCGCCTGCGCTGTCCGCAAGGCGTACCCGCTGTTTTTTTCCGTCCCAGGCGCGAAAAAGCGGGCAGGCCGTCTCGTTTTCCGTCACAAAATCCGCGGTAAACTCCGGTTTTGCCAACCGTCCCGCGATTTCCGAATCGATCTCCTTTAAAGCCCTAAAGAGCCGTTCAAAGCCCTCTTTTGTATCGCAAAGGGAGGTCAGCGCCAGCCCGTAGCCGCCAGCCTCCATCTCCAACTCGATCCGGTACCTCTTCCGCAGCCGTTCGCTCAGCTCCCGGCCGCAAATCCGGCCGCCGCCGTGCAGCACAAGCTTCGACCGGTCATAGTCAAAAATTCCATTTTCTCCCCGCAGCTCCCGCCCCGGAATCCGAAATACGGAAAGCTGTTCCGCTTTTTGGCGAAATTCCTCCAGTAAATCCGCGTAACTCGAAAATAACTCCTCCGCGCTCTTGGAAAGCAGCTCCGTGCAGCGGTCCAAAGCCGCCATAAATACATAGGAGGGGCTGCTTGTCTGATAAATTCCAAGGAACCGCGAAACCCGCTCCCGGTCCGCAAAATCATTGCAGCGGTGCAGCATTGCCGTCTGAGTCAGAGAAGGCAGCGTCTTATGCCAGCTCTGAATCACCAGATCCGCTCCCAGTCCCACGGCGCTGGCCGGAAAATACCCATGGAACCCGAAATGGGCTCCATGGGCTTCGTCTACAATCAGCGGTATCCCGAACCTGTGGGCGATCCCGGCAAGCTTCTGAATATCCGACACAACGCCGTCGTAGGTGGGCGAGGTCACGATCACCGCCTGGGTTTCCGGATGCTCCCGCAGAAGCCTGTGGGCCTCTTCCGGGTCGATGCCTCCGTTCAGTCCGTATTCCGGCTCCTGACACGGATAGAGATAAACCGGCTCAAGCTGTCTTAAATAAACCGCGTGATAAACCGCTTTATGGCAATTTCGCGCCATGAGGATTTTTCCTCCCGGCTTAACGCAGGCCGAGACAGCGCTTAAAATACCGGCTGTACTGCCGTTTACCAGAAACCAGCTCTCCCGGCTTCCCGCAAGGGCGGCCGCCCGCTCCTGGGCTTCCTTTAAAATCCCCTCCGCGTGATGCAGATTGTCGAATCCCTCAATCTCCGTAATATCAATGGAAAACGGATCGCCAAATTCCAGATCCCGGCGCTTATGGCCCGGCATATGAAAGGGATAGACTCCCAGAGAAGCATATTCTCTGAGAGTCTCATAAAGCCCCCTCATGAGCTTTTTTGCGCGCTTTTTACGGTAATCCTGCACTTTGCCGTAAGCCCGCTCTTTGTGGTGGCCTTCACATAGGCCACACCTGTTTTCTTTGCCTTGATCTTTCCGTCCTTAGTCAGGGACAGCACGCCGTTTTTTGAAACTACATACGTGATCTTATCCGAAGCCGTAACCGGCTTTACCGTAAGATTTAATTCCATCGTCTCTCCCACCCGCATCGTTGTTTTCTTTTTCGGGAAGGAGATGGCCGTGGCTTTTATGGTCTTCGTGGAAACCGTCACCTTGCAGGTCGCCTTCGCCCCGCTGGCCATGGTCACCGTGATCACCGCGGTGCCCTTTTTCTTTGCCTTCAGCTTTCCGGTCTTTCGTCCCACTGAAACCACCGACGAGTTGGAGGAACTCCAGCGTTTTACAGAGTCCTGCGAATTTTGAGACTTAATCGCCAGTCCTGTGGAAATCTGTCCCACCTTCATGCGGACGGAGGAAGCGTTCAGCGTTACCTTTGCCGTCAGCTTCTTTATCGAAGAAGTCCTCTTTGCCCCGCAGACCTTGCAGGTTTTCTGCTTTTCTCCTTCCTCAAAAATCGTGGCCTTTTTCACAACCTTCCAGGAACCGTAAGTATGAGACTTTTTCTTAATCTG
This sequence comes from Candidatus Limivivens intestinipullorum, assembly GCA_018711185.1. GTDB lineage: Bacteria > Bacillota > Clostridia > Lachnospirales > Lachnospiraceae > Limivivens > Limivivens intestinipullorum. The sequence goes on from DVIQ01000046.1 coordinate 38,325, forward strand.
GCGAAGGGAACCTTCCTTCACCGCGTCACACCGCAGGCAGTGAATGGATTGAATCCCGTAGCTGCTGCAGGTAGCTTCCACATCCACCGTATACTCTGAAGACCATTCATGATTTCCAAAACAATAGGACTCTGTGGCCATGGGATACGCCGCTGAAAAAGAGGCCGTCTTATACTGCGCCTCCCGGGTATGATCCTTAAACTCTGCCTCTGTTTTCAAAAAATATTTGTAATCATCCGGATCGCTTCCCGCGTCCCAAGTCGCGTCGATATTGTAATACTTCTGACCGATTCGCACGATATTCCAGGAATGAGCCACTCCGTTGGAAGTCCCCTTAATCACCCGGCATTCCACCCCTGCCTGACGCATCATACGGTAAATCAGCGAAGCATACCCCTGACACACCGCCTTTTTCTTTACCAGCGCGTTGTAAGCGCTGAATTTCCCCGTATTCCCGCTGGTATCGTAGTCATAGGACACACGCTTGCACACATAATTATAGATTTTTTCAATCTTTTCATAGGTATCCAGATCATCCAGATCCAAATCATCCAAAACCTGAGAAACCCGTTCATTCATGGCCTTTTCCTGATCCCAGGTCGTATAATAGCGAATGGAATAGGTAATGGTATGTTCATAATACTGCAGCTTCCGTTTGGTATTATAGACCGCGGTAATCTGATACGGCGAAATCTTGTACGCCTCAATATGCAGATCCAGATAATCCCCCTGGGTTCCCGGCGTATCCTCTGTCACCTCCAAAGCCGCCTCTAAAAGCGCTTTTCCAATATCCTTTCTGGAATCCTGCCGAACCGTAAAGGTGATCTCGTTTTCCCTGCGCACCAACTGCTGCTTTAAATAGTCCTTAGCGTACTCGAAGGCATAAAACTCATGCTTCGATGTGGAAACCACACTTCCGGCTCCCGGCACCACCTCGTTCTGTCCGTCCGCCCAGGCATACGTCCCGCCCAGCATAACCGCCGCCAGGATAGAAAATAAGCAGAAAACTCTTCTTATCCTGCGCATCCTGCATCCCCCCTGAATCATAAAACCATCCACTCCTGTTTCACTCATTCACCTACATTTGACGCCAATATCTCATTTTCATTTTAGCACACAGTTCCGGCAGCGTCAACGAGCGAAATCGCAGGACAAACGCATGAATGTTTTCATCCTCCATTTTCTGGATTCTCTCTTTTTTTAAAACGACAATACTTTTTCCAAATACTGAATTGGACGCAGACCTATTACAAACCGTTTCTTTCTCATCGATAGTCC
>DVIQ01000047.1 GCA_018711185.1 Candidatus Limivivens intestinipullorum
GCTCATACAGAGGGGTGATTTTCTCGTTTCTCATGGCTGTACCTCCTGAAATGAAAATGCTCTAAGTGACTGCTTCACTAACCATGACAAAAACCATGATTAAGAAGTCACTTAGAGCATACATCTCCGGACACAAAAAAATGTATTCTTTTCAGAGGGCTTGCCATCCGCGGTGCCGGAAGTAATCGCGCGGTACTTTTCTGTTGTGATAAACACCCCATAAGAATCACTGCTCATAAGATTTGCCGTATTCTCAACAAAACCGGATATGATAAAGGGAAGTTCGGTTCCGTCAGGCAGGCTGACGGCAATCGGATCTCCTATCGACAAGCCAATCATTTCTTTTGCGTTTACCGATACCATAGCCTCATTATCGTTCTGCGGGAAATTGCCCTTCGCGATTATGTCAGAGAGAATTTTGGTGAAAAGTGCTTCCTCACTTCCGCAAATCAGTGTTTCTGTTCCATTCAGGGTATATCCCTGATCGCCGCGAAAGTTTAAAACATCGTAAGGAACCACTGCTTCTACGTCAGGGCGCGCGGCGATAACCGCCGCGTCTTCGTCAGAAATACCGCGCAGCGCGATATGCCAGTTTCCCGTTTCCGCCTGTGTTTTCATGATCTGGCTGCGTACAAACATATCTGCCATGCCAAAAATAGTTGAAACCAGAAGTACTGCCAGCACGATACAGAAAACAGACATCCGGCTTTGCTTTCGATGGACTTTTGCGGAAACAGGATATTCTGTTCCACATTCAGCTCGGATACAAGCTGAAAGGATTGAAAAATAAATCCGATATTCCGCCGTCTGAAAATGGTTCGTTCTTCCTCTTTCATAGAAAAAAGATTTTGCCCATCCATCAATACAGTGCCGGAAGTGGGAATGTCCAAAGCGCCGATACAATTCAGCAGGGTGCTTTTTCCAGAGCCGGATTCACCGACAACGGCAGCAAATTCTCCTTTTTCCAGAGAAAAAGAAGCATTCTTTAGGGCGTCAACTTTTGCTTCGCCCTTACCATAGGTCTTACATAAATTTTGTACTTTCAAGATTTCCATATCATCAGCCTCCTTTCCGAAAGGATAACAAAGCCAGCTTACAATCCGGTGAATATGATCTTACGATTCCGTAAGGAAGGAAATGGTGAAGCTTGTACCTTTGTTCAATTCACTTTGAACGGAAAGCAGCCCGTTCTGGCCTGTGATAATGGACTTCGCCAACGGAAGTCCCAGGCCAATCCCCGGTGTTTCAAGGGAATGTTTGCTCCGATAGAAGCGCTTGAAAATATGGTGTATATCTTCCGGCGCAATTCCGCTGCCGCTGTCAGTAATAACAATCCGAAGGATCACCGGTGTACGCTCCCATGAAATTTGAATCGTATCGCCCGGCTTTGTGTGGTCTAAGGCGTTTTTCACAATGTTTCCGATGGCCTCGCCCGTCCATTCCGGATCACAAGAAACCTCCTGCTCTGAATTGCCCTTCAGGATAATTTGCTTATTCTCTGTTATGGCCCGGTCTGTCAATTCACTGATGGAACGCAAAATCAATTCTGTCACGAGGCAATTCCTTTTTTCAAAGACAATATTCCCTGTATCCAGACGGGTAATTTTCAGCATGGATTGGATCAATTCCTCCATTCGCTTTAAAGATACCCCGATTTTCCCTGAAAACTCTTTTACGGTTTCCGGGTTTTCCGGTTCATCCGCAATAATTTCCTGATATATTGTGATGGCGGCCAATGGTGTTTTCAATTGGTGGGATATATCGGAAATCGTACTTTTCAAAAACTCTTTTGCTTTATGCTCTGTATCGCTTTTCGCCTGAAGCATGGTGGCAAGCTGTTCAACCGAAGCGAAAACACAAAAAATCGCTCCCTCGCTGTTTTGCGGAAGATGAAGAGAAAAATCGCCATTGATATAGCTCTCTATTGCTTTCCCGGCCTGCTGATATAACTTTTTCCTTTTCAGGAAGAAAATAAGTGTTCCGGCAAAAAGAACCGTAAGCAAAACCGTCAGACCAATCCATACCGTTATCAGCGTATCCCTTTGAAATTGGGAAAGATAAGGCAAAGAATCCGGTGCCGTTTGGCCTTCCATTCCCAATGCCGCAAGCAATTCCATTCCTCCCTGGCTTATTTCTGTATTTGTCAGGGCATTCGCGATTACGTCTCTCGAAACACCTTGTTTCAAAAGCGAAGAAGCAATCGCTTTATCATGTATAATACAGCTGCTTCTGACAGCATCGTTCTGATCTGCCGCAAACAGTCCGCCCCCACAGAAAGTCACAAACGCAAAGAACGCCAGAAAAAGAACATACGCGCGTATCTGCTTATCCTGAAGGAGACTCATACAGACACCTCTTTCCATTGATACCCGAACCCGCGAACGGTCATCAAATGCGCGGGATGAGAGGGATCTGTTTCAACCTTCTCACGGAGCCTCCGGATATACACAGATAAGGTATTATCATCTACAAAGCTGCCATTCTCATCCCACAGTTCATTCAGGATTCTTTCTCTTGTGACAATTTGATTTGCGTTCCGTACCAGAAGACAAAGCAGCCGGTATTCTGCCTTTGTCAGCTCAAGCGGCCGTCCATTGAGCCAAACCCGATTGCGCAAAAAGTCGATAGAAAGATCTCCACATTCAATCACCGATCTTTTTTCTTTCTCAGAAATGCCCGCACGGCGCAGCAAGGCCCGAATACGGGAACACAATTCTCCAAGCCTGAACGGTTTCGTAATATAGTCATCCCCTCCGTAATCCAATCCCCGAATGATATTTACTTCTTCATCGGAAGCGGTAAGAAAAATAATTGGAATGTGTTCGTTTCGATTGCGAACCAACCCGCATATTTCAAACCCCGTGCCGTCCGGCAGGGTAACATCCAAAATCAGCAAATCGTATTGGTCGATGTTCTGCAGCAATCCTTTTGCTTCGGATACAGTACGGGCGACCTCAACCGCATAGCCGTTCTTTTTCAGAGAATATTGCAGCCCATCGATCAAACTCATATCATCTTCCAGCAGAAGAATCTTATTCGCCATGATTCTTGCACTCCTTTCCAAACCAGTTCTGCTATCATCAAGCTTACTCTGAAAGTCCGCCGCCAGATAGGCAGCATGCATTCAGGGATGCCAAGTACGCCCGCCAGATTTTTCCGGGAAGGTGGAACGCCTGTCCCGCGGGCGTATGCAGGTTTACTCTGAAAGTCCGCCGCCGAATAGGCGGCATACATTCAGGGGTGCCAAGCGCGCCCGCCAGGCTTTTCCGGGACGGTGATGCGCCTGCCATGCGGGCGTACGCAGGTTTACCTTAGAATTATAGCACACTCCGGTAAGATTCGATATGATCTTACAAAAGTGTAAGCATTGCCTGCAGAATCAGCAGAGAGCCAAATGCAAAGGAGTAGTATGCTGAAAATTTCAATTTGTGATGATGAACAGGATATACTTTTAAATATCTAATACTTCTTGTAAAACTTTCCCTTAGCAGTATATCAATTTTCCGCAAAGTCTGAAAAAATCTCTCACTGCGTACTGATATTCTCCGCAATGGACATCCCCCGCAGCCGCCTGGCGGGTCCCCGCACCGCTAAGGCCGTGGTTGCCAGAATAATCACCACAATCAGGCCAAGCTCCGGCCATGGGATTTCCCAGGGGATGCCAAAGATCCGCGTGATCAGGCTGGAATAAAGGAACCAGTGGAGCCACAGGCCGCCCGCGCTTCCAAGAAGCGTGCCGCTGACGGCGTAAACCGCCGCCTCCGCGGTCACCATACGGGTCAGCTGCCGGCCGCTCATGCCGATTGCCCGCATAAAGCCGTACTGCCGGGCGCGGGCAGTCACTCCCATATTGATCGTATTCATGATATGGAAAACCGTAATAGCCACAATAATAGACAAAAAGCCATAGATCAGGACGCAGAAGGCATAGTACAGCCTCCGCTGCTGCTGTACCTGAGAAAGCTGGTCCTGAAAGCTTACGCCCCCGTCAAAGAGCGCCTCCACCGCGGCCACGTCCTCCGAACCGGCGCCCGGACGAAACTGCACGTCCAGGATGGTGTATCCGGTTTCGCCGGTGAGCCGGGTGAAGGTTTCCTCAGAGCAGATCAGCGTCTCCCGGCCCTCCTCCCGGGCCAGAGGGCTGTCAGCCAGGATGCCGCCCACGACCGCCTCCTGCTGCCGGCCGCGAATGGTCAGCGTGATCACCTCTCCCGGGCTCACCCGCGTACCGTTTCCCGCCACTACCAGAACCTGGCCCGGCGTGTCAGCCACCGCGTCCACGGAGCCGGCGGTCAATTCCTCCTTCGCCCACGCAAATTGGTTTTCTTCGTAGGAAATCAGATTGGCGCTGCGGGTACTGCCGCCAATCACGGCTGGCACATCGTAAGCGAACATCCGGCCAAACACCCGTCTGACGGAAGAATTCGCGGCCACATCGTCCCGGCTCCCGGCCGGAATGGAGCAGGTGTTTGTGTCGCTGACAATGGAAAGCTCAGGCGTCCACTCCTTTGGCATAAAAGCCTGCCGCATGAAGGGAACTCCCGTACAGAAGCCCAGAAACAGCGCGATGCAGATTCCAAAGGCGCCTGTCATCAGAAGGAAGCTGCTCCGCTTCGCCCTGGCATGGTGGATGCCCAGAGCGGTCTCCACATGCCAGAAGCGCGTGTTTGCCCCGCGGCGGAAAGCGGCCGTCTGCCTTCTGCTGCCCGTGACCGCCTCCAGGGGAGACACCCTGGAAGCCTGCTTCGCCGGAGACCGGGCGGCCAGCAGAACCGTCGCCACCCCGAGCAGGACGGCGGCGCCAATGCCCGGCAGGCTGATCCCCCACACAGGCATACTGCCAAACCAGACAGGACTCAGATTCCTCATGACGGCGCACAGCCCCCACACCGTTATCACGCCAAGTCCAATTCCCAGAGGAATGGCTGCGGCGCACCACTGCAGCGCCTCCCGGCGGACAAATCGCAGAATCTGGCGTCTGGAGGCTCCCAGGCAGCGCAGAAGCCCGAAAAACTCCGTGCGCTGGCTGATGTTGCTGTTTAAGCTGCTGGAAATCATCATAATACAGGTTCCCATCACCACCAGAGACAGCAGAAACGCCATGGAATACATCTGGGACATATTCGATCCCGGCAGCTTTCCCAGGGTACTTAAAAGCTCCTGGTTTATGACCGCCTGCTCTTTGGCAATCCCATTTCTTTCTTCAATATCCTCCAAGGCCGCCGGGATGTCAGCCAGCAGGGAAAATCTTACCACATACCGCCATTCCGGGGCCTGCCCCTTTGCTCCAAGTCCGAAAAGGCACTCCGGCGTTACCCACAGGGTCTTTGTATCTCCCGTGACCAGACTGGCCGCGGCGTCAGGGAAAATTCCGGTCACTGTAAACTGCGCCGCGCTGCCGTCCGGACAGTTCAGCGTCAGTTGATCCCCGGCAGACAGCCCGCTCTCCTTCGCCAGCGTCTCGGAAATCGCCGTCTCCCCCTCTGACGCCGGAGCCCGGCCGGACAAGCCGCTCAGATAAACCTGGGAAAAAAGCGCTTCCTTCATCCCTGCCAGGGATACCGGCTGTTCCTTCCAGGTAAACCCGGCGTCTGCGGAAGCCGTGCCCTGCCAGGCGCCAAATTCGGTATCGGGCCGGGCCGCGATCAAATCCGCTGTCTCTTCTCCTATGTTGGAAAATTTACAGTGCCAATCCCCGGTCTGGCGCCTGGTGTGCTCCGTCATTCCCTGAAGATACATATCCGCCAGGCCAAACAGCACGGATACCAGAAACACGGCCAGCACAATGCAAATCCGTGTCATCCGGCTCTGACGGCGGTGTACCTTTCCCGAAATCTTCACCAGATCCAGATAATGCTTCATTGGTCCTGCGCCGTCCTTCATTGTTTTGCCACCCCCAGATCCTGCAAAAAGCCGTCCGACATGCGGAATACCCGGTCCGCCGCGCCGGCGTGATTTTTATTGTGGGTAATCATCAGAATCGTCTGCTGATACCGGTCTGACATGGTCTGCAGCAGGGCCAGAACCTCCTGGCTGTTTTTGCTGTCCAGATTTCCCGTGGGCTCATCCGCCAGAATCAGGGCCGGACGCGTAACCAGGGCTCTGCCAATGGCCGCCCGCTGCTGCTGGCCGCCGGAGAGCTGGCTGGGAAGATGCTTCCGGCGTTCGTCAAGTCCCAGCACCTGCAGCAATTCATTTACAAATTTCTGATCCGGCTTTTTATAGTCCAGCAGAAGCGGGAAAATCATATTCTGCTCCACATTCAGCTCCGGGATCAGCTGAAACGACTGAAAAATAAACCCGATGTGCTGCCGCCGGAACACGGTCCGCTGATTCTCCGGCATGGAAAAAAGATCCTGCCCGTCGATCTGCACCCTGCCGGAGGTGGCGTTGTCCAGCGCGCCGATCACATTCAGCAGAGTGCTTTTTCCGGAGCCCGACTCGCCGATAATCGCGATAAACTCGCCTTTGCGGACAGAGAAAGATACCCTCTTCAGCGCGCGAACCTTCGCTTCGCCTGTGCCATAGGTTTTGCACAAATCCTGTACTTCAAGAATATTCATATTCCAAACCTCCTTACAGACACAGCATACCTTACGCGTCTTACTTCCAGGTGACCTGTGTCTTACTCATCTGTAAGGCCGAGGAAATTCAAAGTAAACGTGGCTCCCGCGTTGGGGGCGCTGTTTACGGAGATCGTCCCGCCATGGGCTTCCACGATGGATTTCGCCAAAGGCAGGCCCAGACCGATTCCATGAACGTCCGAAGAAAAGCGGCTGCGGTAAAACCGCTTGAAAATATTATACAAATCTTCCGGGTGTATGCCTTTTCCGTCATCGGATATCTCGATCTGTGTCATCACCGGAGAACTCCTCCATCTCACGGCGATGTGTCCCCCTTCCTCCGTATGGTCCAAGGCGTTCTTTACAATATTTCCCACGGCTTCCGACACCCATAAAGCGTCACAGAACAAGATCGTATCGTCTTTGCCCGAAAGGGTAATGGTTTTCCGCTCCCGCTCAGCCCGGGTTTCAAACCGCTCCAGAACGTCTCCCATGAGATCGGCAATCCTTTCCGGTGTCTTTTCCATTCGGATAATCCCCGCGTCCAGCCGCGCCAGCTTCAGCAGGGTGTAAATCACATCCTCCATCCGCCGGATCTCCCTTTGAGATTTTTCGGCAAAGCCGCTCACCGCCGCGGCGTCATTCTTATGGCTTTCGATAATCTCCTGGTACATTTTCAGGGCGGAAAGGGGCGTTTTGATCTGATGCGACACATCGGAAATCATATCCTGCAGAAATTCCTTCGTCTGCCGCTGGTTCTCCGCGTGGGCCGAGAGGATCGACGCCATTTCATTGACCGTGTGAAACAGGCTGTACCAGTCCCCGGTCTGCGCGCATTCAATCCGGCACCCGGTATCGCCGTCAAGAAAACCCCGGATGGCATTTTCCGCGCCGCGCAAGACGCTGTGCTGACGGCGCAGATAGAGGAACAGCGAAAAGCCCACCGCTCCGAACAGAAAAAGCAGTAACAGAAATACAGAAAGCGCGATCCGATTTCGGTATTCCCGGATAACGGGCAAAAGCCGTATCGGCGTCGTTTCATTGTACGCGATCTCGTCCAGAGCCACCCTTCCCTCCTCGATCTCCTTCTCGTCCGGCAATGCCGTAAAAGCCGCAGCCAACGGCTCCTCCCCATGATTCAGCAGATACCCCGCAATGCCATAGTCGTGACGTAAAAGCTCCCTCTGGAAATCTTTTGCCAGAAGCGCGGCGATTCCCGCCGCCAGCAGAAAGGAAACGAGAGCGGTCGCGGCAAGGCCGGCAAACAGCAGCTTTGTTTCTTTCCCTGATTTACCCATAAGCCCTCCTCACCTGACCACCCACTTATACCCAATCCCCCGTTCTGTCAGCAGATACCTGGGCATGTTCGGTTCATCCTCAATCTTGTTCCGCAGCCGCCGTATATAGACGGACAGCGTATTGTCATCCACATAGTTCCCGTTGCCGTCCCACATCCGGTCCAGAATCAGCTCTCTGGGCATGAGATGGTTTGGATTCTGCATAAAGAGACACAGCAGCTTATACTCCACCAGAGGGAGATCGATCTGCCGCCCGTTCTTCCAGACAAGCCTCTCCATCATGTCTACGCGGATTCCGTTTGCTTCCAGAATGGACTCCGCTCTGGAAAACCGCAGGGAGCGCCGAAGAAGCGCCTTAATCCTGGAAAGCAGCTCATTGAGCTTAAAGGGCTTGGTAATATAGTCGTCTCCGCCCATATCCAGCCCCCTGACAACGCTGATTTCCTGGTCAGAGGCAGTCAGAAATATGATCGGAATTGTGGAAACGCCTCGTACCTCTTTGCAGATATCAAACCCTGTGCCGTCCGGCAGCGTAACGTCCAGCAGCAGAAGATCGTACTGCCTGTTCCTAAAGAATGCCAGTGCCTCCTTTGCTGTGCGGGCATTGTCAACCGCATAGCCGCTGGCCTCCAGCGTATACTGCAGGCCGTCGATTAAGCTGCTGTCGTCCTCCACATAAAGGATTCTTTCCATTTTCATCATCTCCTTTTTCCGGTTCTCTTAACAGCATTACAGCACGTTCTTACGGTCTGCGCAGTATGCGCGCAGCCCCGGGCTGAACTGCTATGCATATTATAGCATAAGGCAGCCGGTTCAAATGGAATCTTACGAAAATGTAAGAAAGTGTCCCCAAGATCCTTGCGCGCTGGGAAGAGATAGCAAAAAACGGGCATTTCGGTTGATTTTCTTCTTTAAAAATGGACGGCTGAAGGCGTGGCTGATCCGGAATTGTTCAAAGGATTAATCGCTTTTTCGTAAAATATTGCTTAAAATTATTCGATGTGGTATTATAAAGAAAAAGAAAGGATGTGTTTAAATGGCACATATAAGTCCGGTTTCAGATCTTCGAAATTATAACACGGTGCTTGAAAAAGTATCGGTTGGTTCTCCTGTGTATTTAACTGTTAATGGAAGGGGGAGATATACAATCAGGGATATTGCTGAAGACGAGGAATTTGAAAAAACAAAGGCGATGCTTCGTCTAATGTGCGAATTAAACGACGGAAGACGTTCCGGAGAGGAAGAGGGGTATCTGTCTTCTCAAGATGTAAGGGCATACTTCCGTGGTAAGAAGCCATGAGATGCAAAGTAGAATATTCAAAGGCGGCAGTCATGGATCTTGATCGTGTATGGTCAGAGGTTTTTGAGGCGTCAAAAGATTATGATATTGCCGCCCAATATGTCAATGAATTAATGGATAAAGTAGAAGCAAAAGCAGAACATCCTAAATCTGGTGCCCCTTTGTATTACGAGGACAGCTTTACAGGATATTATTTCGTGGTTTTTAAGTCATACTTGGCTTTTTACCGTTTAGAAAACGGAGTTATACTGGTTGATCGGATTTTGTTTGGAAGAAGCGATTATTTGAAAGTCCTCCGCTTAAAATAGGAGGGCTTTTGGAATCTTACGAAAATGTAAGAAAGTGTCCCCAAGGAGGGCCGGGCACGGCAAGCGCCAGCGCCAGAAATTCCGGCGTTCCTTTTCCAGAAGCACGGTTTTCGGGCGGTGGGGGCAGCCTCCAGTCCATCATGACCGCCAGGCGATATTTGTTCATTCCTTCGGCTCCTTTTTATTATAAATAAAACTGGTAAAATCTGCAAGCGAAAATCAAGAAATAAAGAACGCGTAACAGTTCAGCAGGGCTGAACTGTTACAAGAACGCATCCGACTACCACACAAAATCCCAGTTCAAAAGATTGTCGGTCAGCCTGCAGGCCACCGGATCCATGCGGTCCGCGTCGGTCCGGATGGAGGAAAACAGGATCGCTCCCTGCCCCGCCTCTAAGACAAACAGCGGCGTCCCGCCCAGTTTATCGTAGTCTGTGGGCTTCGCGATGTAATTGTGCCACTGCAGGGTTTCCCCCAGGGCGCACATGGAAGGATCCATGCGGTCGATGCTGTAGCGCCCATAGGCCACATACGGCACCGCTCTGCCATTTGGAAACCAGGCGAGATCCAGCTCGTCGATTCCGGAGAAAATGGAATTTTCCGGCACATTCATGGTTACGATCTCCGTGATATCCTCCGTATACCGGACGGTTTTCCCGCCGGTCAGGCTTTTGGATACATCCCTCTGGTTCAGCATGACGGCTCTGCCGCCCGTCTTGGCGAAGCGGTAAACGGCCTGGGCCGCTTCTTCTCCAAGGGGCTTTGCCACCACCAGACGGTCTTTTTCTGTGTCAAGCTCCTCAGGGCCGGCACAGGGCGTTCCCTGCATGGAATGACGGCGCAGGATTCGCTCCGCTTCGAAATCATCCGCGAGGTAGCGGATATGCTCCGTGCCGGAAACGGGATTCGCCCACGCCTCATCCGCAAGGACGATCTCGTAATCGTTTTTGGAGATCACCCGGCCCTGCTCCCGGATCTTCAGCACCAGCTTCGCTTTGGTATAATGCCGCGGCAGTCTTCCGGGAACCGGCAGCGCAAGGGGCATGGAAGCCGTGTCAAAGTACGGAATGTCCTCGTAAAGAAGCTCCCTGGCCGCCAGCGTGATTCCGTCTGCCGTAAGAGACGCCTCCACCTTTGGCGCGCGCAGGGTTTGGTACGCGCGGTCGTCGTTGATGATCGTTATGTTTGTGCGCAGCATGCTGCCCGCGTAGAAATGGCGGCCAAACAAATCCGCACTTGCCAGCACCGGCTGATAGGCCGTCCGCAGACGTCTGGCGGAAAGCATCGGCTGAACCCGGCTGCTGTCATGGTGGTGATAAAACCATGTTTCAAAAGAAAACAGCAGAAGTCCGCAGACCCGCTCATGCTCCACGCGCCGGAACATCTCCACCAGTCCCTGAACCTGGAACGCGTGATTATGCTGAAAATAGCGCGGATCATTGTGCTCATAGGCGCGTTTCCCCGTGGTGGTCTGAGGCGTCTGATGCTCAAACAGGTAGGAGCGGACCGCGTGTCCGTCTTCTGCCCGGCAGTAGCCCACAGAGCATTCCTGAAGCAGGCAAGGCCTTCCGGAAAGCGTCATATCCCTGCCGAATTCCCCGTTCATAAAGTGGAAAAAGTCCACAAAATACCAGCCATAGTAGAAATGCGGGTCATCCAGGTCGCCGTCGTCGTAATGATTTGGCTGGATAATCCGTTCGTATCTGCCGTTGGCGAAGGAAAAATCCCGGTCCCTGCCATGCCGGGTGGTTGGCCCGCGGTAGTAGCCGGAATCACAGACCAGAGGAAGGTCCGGAAATTCCTCCCTGGCCGCCTTGAGTCCCCCCTGTACCAGATAGCCTTTTTCCCGCACAACGTCGTCGGGATCATGGGTCAGATAAAAGTTCATCTCATTGTTTAAGGTAATCAAAAACAGGGACGGCCGGTTCCGGTGCCTGCGGTACAGTTTCCGCAGCTCGCTCTTCCAGATTTCCAGGGCGCGCTCGTCCGGGATGTGGTCGATCATCAACCAAGGCCAGGTTCCCTCAAAAGAGACCATAAGCCCCGCCTCATCCGCCGCGTCCAGCCACACATCCGTCCAGGGTGCGCCATGGGTCCTGGTGGCCATCACATTGTGCTCCAGGGCCAGTTCCATGTACTTTTCCGCGAGAGGCGCGTCATTGGGCCGTACATGGGCGGGCATATGGTTGCCGCCTCTTACCCAGAGGGGCCTGCCGTTATAAAGCAGGGTGTTTCCCGCAAGCTTTACCGTACGAAATCCCACGTTCTCACTGTACGCGTCGATGACGTCCCCATCCTTGTGCAGGCCCACAGTGAGCTGATACAGGTTCGGCGTTCCCGGACCCCATAGGCGGGGCGAAACCCTGGGAGTCTGAATCATAACCACACGTCTTTCGCCGCCGCTTAAGGAGAGTGTCCGGACATCTCCGCCACAGAGAAACTCACCCGTCACCGTATGTACCAGCGAATAAAAAAGGGCTGCGTCATTGACCGCCGCCCCCGCGTTGGCCAGGGTAACTTCCATGGACGCGCCGTCCAAAGCGGGCCGGAACCAGATCTCTTCAATATGGGGCTTTTCCGTGATAATCAGCTTTACGCCGCGCCAGATGCCGCCCGGATGGTTGCTGTAAAAGCCATGGGGCAGGTCGTCGGTACAGAATGCCCGATGCTCACAGCCGGAAACCGGGGGGTTGGAATCCGCGTTTTCCCTTGCCTTCACATAAAAATCGTCAATGGAACCAGCATCGGCATTTTCCGCGGCGTCCGGCAGGGTACGGCTGACCTCTACCGCGATGATATTCCGCCCCGGGTAGATATACCCGCTGATATCAACCTGCATGGGCGTGAACATACCGATGTTTTCATATACCTTCACGCCATTGCAGTACACCGTGCTCACAAGGGCGATTCCCTCAAAATCGATCTTCACGCATTTCGTTTCGATTCCCTCCGGCAGATCGATATAGTGCCGGTACCAGGCGGACCGGGTTTTCTGATAGTCAAATGTATAGTTTCGGCAACGGGCAAACTCTTCCAGATAATAATTGTCACTCTGCCCCTTATTCATCTGATCCTTTCCCATGGTCTCCCCCTCGAGCCACGCCTGGAGCGGTATCCAGGACTCGGGGACATGAATCGTATGGGCGTCCGTATCGTCATAGGAAAGGTCCTCCGGGTTCTCTTTCGCCTCATAATCGGGAATGAACAGCCACCTTCCCTCCAGGGACAGTTCCAGACGGCCTTCCGGCAGCATGGGCACCGCGTAAGGGCGATAAAGCGCGCGCTCCCTTTTCCGTACTTCTTCTTTTCGTTCCTCTGGCAGCGTAACCGCGTCCAGAAAATCCGGCAGCTTTTCCACCGCGTCCAGGGCGTCCTCCGCCGCTGTCGTCACAGAGAGATCTTTGTACTCTGTCTCGATATAACCGCCGCCGAGAGCTACGCACCCTGCATGAAACGGCGCGTCTTCATCCTCACAGAGAATGTAAGGCTTCTCTTCCTGATTCAGATAAACCGCGATCTTCTTCCCCGCGCAGACCACCCGGATCTGATACCACACCCCCGGCATGGCAGACCATTCCAGCGGGCGCAGAGCCAGCATCTTGTCATACCCCACCGCTCCCATCCGGGCGAGATACAGGTGCTTGTGGTTTCCGCCCCGCAGGCCCACCATATAGCGGTATTCGCGGTTGAAGTGGCGAAAACCCGCCCAAATATCCACCTGGGGCGCGTCCTGGGGCGCGCGGGCCGAAAAGCGGAAATCCAGATTTTCCAGCTGTTCGTTTTCATCCGCGGCCCAGCAGTCCGCTGTAGTCAAAATCCCGTTTTCAAAACGGCAGTTCTCCTGATTTCCGTAAATCCTCCACTCGCCGTTCCACAGCGTTCGCTTATTCGCTGCATGCTTGTCCTTTTCCATCGTCTTTCCTCCCGGAAAACGTCTCTGAGAGATCCATTTTCTTTGTAACACGTTCTTACGGTCCGCGCAGTATGTGCGCGGATCTGGGCTGAACCGTTACATTTCTTTCATACAATCACTTCTGAAATGGGATACCGCAGCACCGTCATTTCGGATACGATTATAGGATAGCTGCCGTTGAAAATCAACCATGTTTTCCGATTTATCCGCTCTTCCTTGGACACTCCCTCAGAAATGTCCCTTGTCATTTTTCTGAAAAGGAAGTATGCTTAATAAAACTATCTGTACGGGGGATCTTCGCGTTTTCCGGCGGCAATTCAGCCGCGCGGAACCGCTGCGTTTTCGGACATATTGGAGGAGTTATTGAAATGAACAGCCATATGGCAAATATCTTGATTGAGACCGCGGTACGAAACACATTAAAAGGAATAAAAGAGGCTCCGGAGCGAAGCATCCGAAACCTGGTGGATATGGGACTTTCCTTTTCCGAGGGGCGCTTTCAGCAGCGCTTTCTTTCCAGTGTGCAGAAAATGCTGCAGAATCCTGACAGCGCCTACTATGATCTGGTAAAAGACATTGTATCCTACGCGGATTTTGACGCCATTACTCATTTTGGAATCAACGCGGGATATAACAGCTGTACGGACGGAGCCGCCATCATCCGCAGAATCGAACGGACGGAGGGCTTTAACATCCCCTGGTGCCTGACTTTTTTTGTCAGTCCATCCTGCGGCGCGAAGCGCCTGAACACCTATGACCGTGTCCTGACAGAAGGGGCAGCCATCGGAATCCGCACTTATCTGCTGTTTCCGGAGGGCGATCCTTCCTGCCTGCTGCCGCTGGTCCGCCGTCATAAGGACTGCGCTTTTGTCCTGTTCCTCTCTTCCGACCGAATGACAGAGGAGCTCATCCGGGAAATCCACGCTATCCCTCATCTGATCTGCTCTGTCGCGCTGGATGCCTCCACGGAAAAAATCTGCCAAAGGCTCCGCAAGAGCCGTATGCTCTACGGTATCCATAAAATCTATGACGGCACGGAAAAAGAAGCGATTTTAAACGGCACTGTCCTGAAACGCATGGTAAGCAGCAAACCGCTTTTTTCCTTTTTGGCCGCCGACCCGAAATGCCCGGACGCCACTCAGGAGGAGGTTTACCGCAGTATTTTCGCGCTCAGGGAAGCGCAGTCTTATCCGTCCCTGCTCCTGGACCTGCGCTATGACAGGCTCTTCATCGACAGCATTATCTCCGACGACGCTCACACCGCGTATTTCGACGCCGACGGCTTCCTGTGGGCAGACGGCATACCCACCCGGGAGTGTCTCTTTGAGGAATCCCTAAAGCCCATGTTGCGGCGCAGGTTTCCAAAGTCAGATGCTGTTTGACTCTGCGCTTTTGGTTTTATGTAATCTGCCCGCGTCGGGAACAGATTCCTCTGCGGAACCCGGCTTCTCCGCTTCCTGCAGCACCGCCGCGGCAGAACCGATCAGACAGGAATGCACCAGCGACACAAACTTTTCCGGCGGCATACCGTTGTTTCTGGACAAAAGCCAGCGGTTTATCGCCGAAAAAATCGCGTCGGCGTAGAAATCCGTATAAAAGCCGATATTTTCCGTATCCTGATAAATTTCTCTCACATAGTCCCGAAGTACAGAACGCAGAAATTCCAGAAAATACTCCGAAAAGGAATTTTGTTCCTGTACCCGGAAAAGCTTTCGGTAAAAGTTTTTATTTTCCGAAAAATAGACGCACATATCTTCAAAGAACATCCAGCTTGAAGCGTAATCCTTGCTCTTAATCTCGCTGATAAATTCCGTAAAGTAAATCCAGTTCGCCAGATCGTATTTATCCTTAAAATGATAGTAAAAGCTTTTTCGGTTCATTCCGCAGGCTTTGCAGATGTCTCCGACTGTGGTTTTTTCAAAAGAAGTTGTCTTCATGAGCTCCTTCAGCGCACTGGCCAAAGCTTTTTTCGTAATGTTCGCGTCTGCCACCGGGAAGTCCTCCCTCTTCTAAAGTAGCTCTATTATACCAAAAATCAACAGACGACACAAGCCAAAAGGGAAGCCTGCTCCTGTTCTGCCAGGCAGGCTTCCCCCTCTTCTTCTGTAAAGTAACCGTATTTGATCATCTGCCGCACAACCTGCCGCTGCCTTTGTCTGGCAAGCTCGGGATTCTGCGTGGGCGCGTACCGGGACGGCGCGTTTGGTATCCCGGCAAGCATCGCGCACTCGCCGTCCGTCAGCTCCCCGGGTTCTTTTCCATAGTAGCCCCGGGCAGCCTCCCGGATTCCGTAATAGCCGTCGCCAAAGTAAATCGTATTTACATACAGCTCCAGAATCTCATCTTTATCATACCGCATCTCGATCCGCAGAGCCATAAACGCCTCCGCAATCTTTCTCAGAAAGCTTTTCTCCTGGGAAAAGTAAAGATTCTTCGCCAGCTGCTGGGTTATGGTGCTGCCCCCTTCCGCAAGGCTCATGGAGCGAATATTGTTCCAGGCAGCCCGTCCCAGAGAAATCACATCGATTCCAAAATGGCTTTCAAATCTGTGATCCTCCACAGCAACCACCGCGTTCCGGTACGTCTGCGGGAGCTCCGCCAGCGGTGTATAATCCGGATCTTCCTGAATTTCCCGCACCTTTGCGGAGAGACTTTCCCCCTCCAGGGCGTTCCGATAAAGCTCATAGCCCTGATAGACCAGGCTGCCCGCACCGCACGCCATCAGCGCGAAGCAAAACAGAAGCAGCCATTTTATGAACCTTCGAATCCGCTTTCCGCCCTTTTTTTTGGTTTTTTGCGCTTCGCTCAACTCATCAGATCTTTCTGAAAGGTTTCTGAGGATTTGGATTTCTTCGCGCTCAGAAGAAACAGCACTAAGGCGGCGGCTCCGATCATCATGAGTACTTTTTTCATAAGGTCCACTCCTTTCGTACACACCTATCATAACACCGCCACCTTGAGGCTACCTTGCGCCTATCTTAAATTTTCCTTGAGATTCTCCGTTTCCTCCGGGCTTTGTTCTCCCAGCGGAAGCCTGCTTAAAATCTCGTACAGCGTTTTGATCGCCTCCTCAAACTGCCCGCATTCCTCCGGCGTAAGCTGCTCCAAAAGGTTTCGGAAACAGCCGGCGTCCTCCGTCAGAAAATGATCTATATATTCCTCGCCTGTCTCTGTAAGCCGAATTCGGATGATCCTGCGGTTTGTGGGATCATAAATCCGTTCCACAAAATTCCGCTCCACAAGGCGGTTTACCATCTTCGTCACCTGCTGCTTGGGCATCCTTGTGTACTTGCCAAATTCTGTCATGGTCGCCGCGTCCCCGATCAGACGAAGCACCTGCAGTGAATAGTACATTTCCAGGCTGACGCCCTCGTCCAGAAGCTGCTTGAAAGGCTTGGTTATGTGGTAATTCCACAGAGGCAAAAAGCCCAGCAGCTCTTCCTGTATCCGGCGCACCCTTGTGTTCTCTGTGTTTTCTTTCAAAGCAATTTCCCCCTCTGTTTTCACTCTTCCTGCCGTTTATTATAGCACAGCCGGGGGAGGAAAAAAATATTTTTCAATAGGTAAAGTCGTACAAATTAGCGGTTGACATTCACAGATACGCATACTATAATAACAGTAGCATAAATATTACTGTAATACCAAGATGTCTTTTTGATTATGCCAAATATTCGCAAATTCGCTGCGGTATTATAAAATTGGAAAGGCGCGGACACAGCCGCGCAGGAAAGGATGGTAAATTATGAGCAAATTAGACAAAGTGAAAAAGTACGCGGAAAAGGGAAAAGAAGATAAGCTGATCGCCCTCGCCAACGATTCCGATAAAGAAGTGCGCATCGCGGCGATTCACGGGCTGGCGTCCATCGGCAAGGAAGATTCCTTTAACGCACTGATTCACATGATGGACGACAGTGATACGGATATTAAAATCTCCGTGATCGAAGCCCTGGGAAATTCTCACAGCAGCTACGCGGATACACATCTGCGCTATGCCCTGGCTCATGAAACAGACGCAAAGATTCAGGACGCAATCCGGAAAGCCTTGGCCGCATTAAAAGAAAGCATGTAAAATATTACATATGCTCCATGAAAAACCATGGGGACAGAGTCTTAAACAAGTTCT
>DVIQ01000048.1 GCA_018711185.1 Candidatus Limivivens intestinipullorum
GCGCTCCCTGGTTACGTTTGTGCTGTTTTTGATCCCGCTTGTGATTTTTGTCACTGGGCTGATCCAGACAAAGACAAGGCTGAACCTGTTTACCGTGGTGGCGATCCTAGGCTGTCTTCCAGCCAGCCGCAGCGCGGTGGGAATGATTATGATGCTGATGCTAAAGCCTGCCGGGCCACAGATCAGCGAGAAGACAAAAAAGGCTGCCGGAAAGGGCATCGCCCTTTTTGAGCTGTGCTTTACCTCCTATGAGAAGAATATCCTGGTGGATGCCGTTGTCATCAATGGCAGCCAGGTGATCGGCGTTACCGGGAATTCCAAGGCGGACACGGCGTTTCTGGAAAAACATATCCGGGAAATTTTAAAACAGAACGGGTATTCCAGAAGCGTAAAGATTTTCCGGGACCAGAAGCCTTTTTTGGAGCGGGCGGCGGCTCTGGACCGGAGCGCTTCGGAAACGGATAAAAAATACCTGCAGGAGCAGGAGGAGAACGTCTATGTAAAGGCGGTGATTCTCCAGATTGCCCTGTAGCGGCGGGAGGAGACATGAGACAAATTACGGTGACGCAGCGGGACGCCGGCCAGCGTCTGGACAAATATCTGGCGAAGTATCTGAACAAAGCACCATCCGGTTTTGTCTACAAAATGCTCCGGAAGAAAAACATTACCCTGAACGGCAAAAAAGCGGCGGGCAATGAGCGGCTGAAGCCGGAGGATGAAATCCGCATGTTTTTTTCGGAGGAGACCTTCGCGTCCTTTTCCCAGGTGACGGCTGTCCGGGTGAAGCAGAATCTGAAGGTGATCTACGAGGACGAAAACATCCTTCTGGTGAACAAGCCCTGGGGGATCCTCTCCCAGAAGGCTTCCTCTTCGGATGTGTCCTTAAACGAGGAGATTCAGTCGTATCTTCTGGAAAAAGGGGAGATTAACGAGGAAAGCCTGCGCAGTTTCCGGCCTTCCGTCTGCAATCGGCTGGACCGGAACACCAGCGGCATCGTGGCCGCGGCAAAGACCATTCCGGCGGCCCAGTATCTGAGCGAAGTATTCCGGGACCGGAGCGTACACAAATACTATCACTGTCTGACGGCGGGGACGCTGGAAAAACCGGAGCGTATCCGCGGCTATCTGACAAAGGATGGGAAAACGAACCAGGTGCGGATTGCCAGGGAGCCTTTGGGAAACGAGTCGGCGGCGATTGAGACGGCTTACCGTCCATTGGGAAGCCGGGAGGGCGTTACGCTTCTGGAAGTATGCCTGATTACCGGGCGCTCCCATCAGATCCGGGCTCATCTGGCTTCAATCGGCCATCCCATTATCGGAGACTTCAAATACGGAAAGGAAAGCATAAACCGCGCCTATAAAACCGAATTTGGCCTGACTTGCCAGCTTCTGCACTCCTGCAGACTGGAAATGCCAAAAAGCCAGGGCGCGTTTTCTTATCTTAGCGGCAGAACCTTTCTGGCTCCGGAGCCGGAGCTGTTCCGGAAGATTTTAAAGGCGAAGGGGCTTCTTTCCGCTCTGGAAGGAGGCGGCCATGGCGACGTGGAATTCCAGGGGCCTTAGAGGCTCCACCCTTGAAGAGCTGATCAACCGGACCAATGAGCGCTACCGGGAGAAGGGCCTTGCCCTGATCCAGAAAATCCCTACGCCCATTACCCCGGTGAAAATCGACAAGGAGCACCGGCACATTACCCTGGCGTATTTTGACCAGCAAAGTACCGTGGACTACATCGGGGCCGTTCAGGGAATCCCGGTGTGCTTCGACGCCAAGGAATGCGCGGTGGACACCTTTGCCCTTCAGAATATCCACCCCCATCAGGTGGCCTTTATGGAAGCCTTTGAGAAGCAGGAGGGCGTGGCGTTTCTGCTGATTTTTTTCACGGGGCGAAATGAGATTCTTTACCTGCCCCTGCGCCATCTGCGGGTATTCTGGAAAAGGCGCGAGCAGGGCGGACGCAAGAGCTTCCGCTACGAGGAATTGGATCTTTCGTACCGGATTTCCATGCAGAAGGGGGTATTTATTCCGTATCTGGAGATGATCCAGAAGGATCTGGATGAGCGGTAACTATCCGGCCAGATCTGCGTATATACGGCGCGGAGGCGGGAAAATGACGTAACCGTTGTAACAGTTCAGCCCTGCTGAACCGTTACATGCAAAATCCAGGGATTGACATTCCGGCAGGGCTTTCGTATAATAAGCAGGTAACGAGTACGTTACTGTATTATCACTTTAATTTGATAAAGCAAACGGAGATTATTATGAAAAATCAATTACTGCATACGCCGGAGGGAGTCCGGGATATTTATAACGGGGAGTGCGCCCGGAAGCAGGCTTTGGAAAAGCGGATGCTGGATAAGCTGCATTCCTACGGATACCGGGACATCGAGACGCCGGCCTTTGAGTTTTTTGACGTGTTCGGAAAAGAGGTGGGAACGGTTCCTTCCAAGGATTTGTATAAATTTTTCGACCGGGAAGGCCATACCCTGGTACTGCGCCCCGATATTACCCCGTCCATCGCCAGGGCGGCGTCCAAGTATTACTCAGAGGAAGATCTGCCGGTGCGCCTCTGCTACAAGGGAAATACCTTTATCAACAATTCCAGCTATCAGGGGAGATTAAAGGAGACCACCCAGATCGGCGCGGAGTTTATCGGCGACAACAGCGCCCAGGCGGACGCGGAGGCCGTGGCTTTGGTGACGGAGGTTTTGCTGGCCGCGGGGCTTACGGAGTTTCAGGTAAGCTTAGGCCATGTGGAGTTTTTCCGGAGCATCTGCCGGGAGGCGGGCTTTGACCGGGAAGTGGAGGAGGAGCTTCGGCAGCTCATCGCCAACAAAAATATTTTCGGCGTGGAGGAGCTTTTGGACGACCAGAACCTGGATTCGCGGCAGAAAAAGCTGTTTTCCAGGCTGCCTCAGATGTTCGGAGGCGTCCATGTGCTAGACGAGGCCCTTTCCATGACGGACAATCCCGGCGCGGTGGAAGCCGTAAAGCGGCTGAAGACCATCTATGAGCATATGAAGGTCTACGGCTTTGAAAAGTATCTTTCCTTTGATCTGGGGATGCTGAACAAATATATGTACTATACGGGGATCATTTTCCGGGGCTATACCTTCGGCACGGGGCAGGCCGTGGTAAAGGGCGGCCGCTACGATCACCTGCTGGGGCACTTTGGAAAGGAGGCTCCGGCCGTGGGCTTTGTGGCCGTGGCGGATCAGCTTCTGACGGCCCTTTCAAGGCAGGACATAGATCTTCCCATGGCTTGCGGCCCAAAGCTTCTGCTCTACAAAGAGGGAGAGCACAAGGCGGCCATCGGCATGGCGAAGAAACTGCGCGGGGAAGGGGCGGACGTGGCTTTGATGGAAGAAAAACGTCCCCTCTCTGAAATTTTTGACTATGCCAAAAGGAATGGCTTTTCCGAGGTTCTGGCTGTCCGTGAGGACGGGCCGGTCTCACTTTCCGGAAAGGAGGGCGCGTAAGTATGCGGTATCTGACCTTTGCCCTGACAAAAGGGCGTCTGGCGAAGAAAACCATGGATCTTTTCCGCCGGGTGGGCATCACCTGCCAGGAGATGGAGGACCCGGATTCCAGGAAGCTCATCTTCACCAATGAAGAGCTTGGGCTGCGTTTCTTCCTGGCAAAGGGCCCGGATGTGCCCACCTATGTGGAATACGGAGCCGCCGACATCGGCATCGTGGGAAAGGATACCATTATGGAGGAGCAGCGGAAGCTCTATGAGGTGATGGACTTAGGGTTTGGAAAGTGCCGGATGTGCGTCTGCGGCCCCGCCTCTGCTCAGGAGCTTTTGCGCCACCAGGAACTGATCCGGGTGGCCACCAAGTATCCGAACATTGCCAAGGACTATTTTTACAACAAAAAGCACCAGACGGTGGAGATTATAAAACTGAACGGTTCCATTGAGCTGGCTCCCATCGTGGGCTTGTCCGAGGTCATCGTTGACATTGTGGAGACCGGGACGACCCTTCGGGAAAACGGCCTGTCTGTTCTGGAGGAGATCTGCCCCCTGTCGGCCAGAGTTGTGGTGAACCAGGTGAGCATGCGGATGGAGAATGAGCGGATTACCGGCCTTTTGAAGGAACTGAAAAAGGCACTTGAATAGGAGGAAAGAACATGCGTATTGTACGTCTGACGGAGGAGACGAAATCCAGCCTCCTGGAAGATTTGCTGAAGAGAAGCCCGAACCACTACACGGAATACGAGGCG
This sequence comes from Candidatus Limivivens intestinipullorum, assembly GCA_018711185.1. Taxonomy (GTDB): domain Bacteria; phylum Bacillota; class Clostridia; order Lachnospirales; family Lachnospiraceae; genus Limivivens; species Limivivens intestinipullorum. Next base: position 4,223 of record DVIQ01000048.1, read on the forward strand.
CGGGTAGCGGAAATCATCGAGGCAGTGCGTGAAAAAGGAGACGAGGCCCTTTTCGCGTATACGAAAAAGTTTGACCGGGCAGAGATTGACGCCTCCAATATCCGGGTTACGGAGGAGGAGATCCGGGACGCCTATGAGCGGACCTCCCCGGAGCTTGTGGAGGTGATCCGCAAGGCGCTGGTGAACATCCGGTCTTACCACGAAAAGCAGCGCCGCTACAGCTGGTTTGACAGCACGCCGGAGGGGACGATCCTGGGACAGAAGGTGGCGCCTCTGGCGGTGGCCGGGGTTTACGTGCCCGGCGGAAAAGCGGTGTACCCCTCCTCGGTGCTGATGAATGTGGTTCCGGCCAAGGTGGCGGGGGTGGAGCGCGTGATCATGACCACGCCCTGCGACGCCCAGGGACGCGTGAACCCTGCCACGCTGGTGGCGGCAAAGGAGGCGGGAGCCGACGAGATCTACAAGGCCGGAGGCGCCCAGGCCATTGCGGCCATGGCCTTTGGAACCGAAAGCATCCCCAAAGTGGATAAGATTGTGGGACCCGGAAATATCTACGTGGCTCTGGCGAAAAAGGCGGTTTACGGGTATGTGAGCATCGACTCCATTGCCGGCCCCAGCGAAATCCTGGTGCTGGCGGACGAGACGGCGAACCCCAGGTATGTGGCAGCGGACCTGCTCTCCCAGGCGGAGCATGACGAGCTGGCCTCCGCGATTCTGATTACCACCAGCGGGGATCTGGCGGAAAAGGTTTCCCAGGAAGTGGACGGATTTTTGAAAGAGCTGTCCAGAAGGGAAATCATTGAGAAGTCTCTGGACAACTACGGCTACATTCTGGTGGCAGACACCATGGAGGACGCGGTGGAGGCCGCCAACGCCGTGGCGTCGGAGCATCTGGAGATTGTCACAAAGGACCCCTTCCAGGTGATGACGAAAATCAAAAACGCCGGCGCTATCTTCCTTGGAGAATACAGCAGCGAGCCTCTGGGGGATTATTTCGCGGGACCAAACCACATCCTTCCCACAAACGGGACGGCCCGGTTCTTCTCACCCCTTGGCGTGGACGATTTTACGAAAAAGTCCAGCATCATCTACTATTCCAGGGATGCCCTGGCAAAGGCACAAAAAGACATTATCCGTTTTGCAGAGAACGAGCGGCTCACGGCCCATGCCAATTCCATCAAGGTACGGTTTGAAGGGGAAGGGAGCGGCCTATGACACGGAAAGCGGAGATTGTCCGGGAGACAAAGGAAACGAAAATCCGCCTGGCCCTGGATCTGGACGGCACGGGAGTTTATCATGTATCCACCGGCATCGGCTTTTTTGACCATATGCTGGAGGGCTTTGCCAGACACGGCTTTTTCGATCTGGAGCTTACGGTGGAGGGAGATCTCCAGGTGGATACTCACCATACCATAGAAGATACGGGGATTGTGCTGGGAACAGCCATCCGTCAGGCGGCGGGGGATAAGAAGGGCATCCGCCGCTACGGGAGCTGTATCCTTCCCATGGACGAGTGCCTGATGCTGTGCGCCGTGGATCTCTCCGGGAGACCTTATTTGTCTTACGAAAGCCCCTTTACGGTTCCATGCTGCGGCCAGATGGATACGGAGATGGTAAAAGAATTTTTCTACGCCGTATCCTACAGCGCGGCCATGAATCTGCACCTGAAAACACTGACGCCGGGAAACAACCATCATATGATGGAGGCCATGTTTAAGGCCTTCGCCAAAGCCCTGGACATGGCCGTTGCCAGGGAAGCGCGCACGGCGGACGTCTTGTCCACGAAAGGAAGCTTATAATGGAAAAAATGAAGAAAAAAGCGGCGGCCAGCCTGTTTCTGAAAAACGGCCAGGCGGCGGCCGGATTCGACGGAGCCCCGCGGATGGGAGAAACCGACCCGGTGCGCCTGGCGCAGACGTATGAGAACAACGGGGCCGATGAGCTTGTGATTTTCGATCTCTCAAAGGAGGATCCGGAGCATGAGCTTTCCCTGAACGTCATCCGGGAAATCGCCAGGGCAGTGGATATTCCCCTTCTTGGCTGCGGAAATATCAAGCGGCCGGAGGACGTGAAGAAGCTTCTGTACGCCGGATGCCGGACAGCGGTGCTGAATTATTCCAAAGAATCCAACCGGGATATGACCCAGGAGGTCTCCAAACGTTTCGGAAAAGAAAAAATCGGTGTCAGCCTGGCGGACCCTTATCTGTATTTTTCCTATGGAGAACCGATCCGCGAGCTGGCAGGGGAGGTACTGCTCCTTTCCAGCACGGTGCCGGACTCGGTTCAGGATGAGGTATCCTTTCTGCCGGTCTATCCTTCCTGCCAGGAAGAGGAAGAAGTGTTTGCCATCCTGAAAAATCCCAGGGTTTCGGGGATCTGCAGCGGGCTGTTTACGGAGCAGCCGGAGAAAATCATGGAATACAAGCACAGAGCCGTTAAGGCCGGCATTCCCATGGAGGTATTCGAGAGCACTTATACCTGGGAGGACTTCGCGAAAAACGGCGACGGACTGGTTCCGGTGGTGGTGCAGGATTATAAAACCCTGGAGGTGCTCATGGTGGCCTATATGAATCAGGAGGCTTATGAGACCACCCTCAGAACCGGAAGGATGACGTATTACAGCCGCAGCAGAAAGGCTCTCTGGATTAAGGGAGAGACCTCAGGTCATTTCCAGTATCCCAAGGAGCTTCGCATCGACTGCGACAACGACACGATTCTGGCCAAAGTACACCAGGTGGGAGCGGCGTGCCATACAGGAAACAAAAGCTGCTTCTACCGGAGTATGCTTTCCAGAGAATACGCTCACAAAAACCCCATGAAGGTATTTGAGGATGTGTACGCGGTGATTCTGGACCGGAAAGAGCATCCCAAGGAAGGATCTTATACCAATTATCTCTTTGATAAGGGAATCGATAAGATTCTGAAAAAGGTGGGAGAGGAGGCCACGGAGATCGTGATCGCGGCCAAGAATCCCAACCCGGAGGAGATTAAGTACGAGATCAGCGACTTCCTGTACCACGTGATGGTGCTCATGGCGGAGAAAGGCGTTACCTGGGAGGATATTACCAAAGAGCTGGCGAACCGGTGAAACCGCCAAGAATACGATGATTACGATAAAAAAGAAATGCTTTTCCATCGGCCAAATCTGTGAATCCGGCCAGTGCTTCCGTCTGACCCGTACAGGGGAAGGGCGCTATGAGCTCATTGCCCTGGGAAACCGTCTTGTGATTGAGGAGGAGGGGGAAAGTGTGCGTCTTTTCTGCTCCGAGGATGTCTTTGCCGATCGGTGGAGGGCTTACTTTGACCTGGATACATCCTATGAGGAGGTCCTCTCCCGTATTGATCCGGATGACGGATTCCTGGTCCGGGCGGCCCGTTTCGGTGGGGGAATCCGGATTCTGAAGCAGGATGTTTGGGAAATGATTATCACCTTTATCCTGTCCCAGCAGAATAACATTCCCCGGATCCGCCGTCTGGTGCGGACTGTCTGCGAGCACTACGGGGAAGCGAAAAAGGACAGGGACGGCACGGCCTATTACGCGTTTCCCACGGCAGAGGCTCTGGCGAAAGCCTCGGAGGAGGAACTTCGAAGTCTGAAGCTGGGCTACCGGAGTCGCTACATACGGGAAACCGCCGCGAGTATCGCGGCGGGAGAGGTTGATCTGGAAGGAATAAAATCGCTAAGCTATGAGGAGGCCCGCAGAGAGCTCTTGACGCTGTCCGGCATCGGACAGAAGGTGGCAGACTGCATCTGCCTTTTCGGACTGCATCACCTGGCGGCCTTTCCCATGGATACGCATATTCTTCAGATACTGAAAAGGGAATATCCGGATGGATTTCCTTTTGCCCGTTACCGGGACTGCGCTGGAATCATGCAGCAGTATTTGTTTTATTATGAGGTGAACGCGAAAAAGGAATAGAATACGTAACAGTTCAGCCCAGGTCTGCGCAGACCTGGGCTGAACTGTTACTAGAATACAAATAAAAACCATGGG
>DVIQ01000049.1 GCA_018711185.1 Candidatus Limivivens intestinipullorum
AGTGGTGGTATGCAACCAGAAGGGCGGCGTCGGCAAATCCACGGTCACAAAGGAACTGGCAATCGCACTGACCTGTCTGAGTATTCAAAAAGGGGAACAGCTATATCGGCCCAAAGTGTGTCTCTGCGACCTGGATCTGGATTCTTCGGATATGGCGTCCCTGCTGAATCTTCCGGCAGAACCGAACATCAAACACTGGGCGGAGGATATCGAAAAGCAGGCGGCCCGGGAAAAAAAGAAAGCGGAGACAATCCGCTTTACCGAATGGGACATCAAGCAGAATTATCTGCAGAAGCACGACTCCGGCCTGTATATCCTGACTGCCCCGGAAAACAAAACGGATGGTCTTCAGGTTTCAAGAGAAGTGATTATTGCAGTCCTGGAGAACCTGCGGCTTTGCGATTTTGACATTGTGATAGTTGATACCGGCTCCAATATCTTCGACTATACCATAGCAGCCATTCTGACGGCCACCGATATCCTGGCCCTTTCTACCTGCGATGTGGTTTCGGCCAAAAGAATTGACGGGGTGCTGGAGGATATCTTATTGGGAATTGATGGGTTTGACAAAAGCAAAATGAAGCTGGTGATCAATAAGTATGACGCATCCTTTAATATTTCCCCGGAGGAGATTGCGGGCGTTTTAAAGATACCGCTGATTGCCGTGATACCGGATTTCCGGGAGATCACGAATGTAAACAATAGCGGAAATTCCGTGTTTTACGGCTCTTCAAAATCTGTAGCAAAGCAGCAAAATTTTGCGGACGCGGTCCGAAGACTGGCAAAACAGCTTCTGGAAATTGCGCCCGGCCATGAGGCGGCTGACGTGGGAAAGGAAGAGAAGGGGAAAGGTATTTTTGGACGGCTTTTTCTTAGAAACAGTTAATGCTGTAGTTTTGCGCAGAATGATGAAAAGAAATGAAAAGGACGGTGAATACCATGAAGTGGCTGATTCTCATTATTTGTGCATTGATCGTATTAAATATTTTTGTGGCGGTACGGTTTCGGACACCAATGGCCTTTGTGCTGGCTTCAGCAGGAGAGGCGGTAGTCATATATTGTTATCTGACTTCAGATAAAAAGAGAAAATGATCGTGACTGAAAAGGACGAACTGGAAAGGAAGTGACAACAGAAAAAGGAGTGTGCATTTCATATGGAAAACAGAACATACCTCCCTGTAGATGGGGAAATACAGACGGAAGAAAATATCGGAAAATATGGAGAGTCGGTAGCTGCCTATGAGTCGGTACTGGCAGGGGAAGCCTGGCCGGATAACTTTTGGGCAGCAACCAACCTCAACCGGAGGATCAAGGAAATACTGACCTACTTGCTTCGGGATAAACTGAAGATTAACGAGTATGAGACGGCAAAAGGGGTTCTCAGCGCCGGGTTCATCGAAGAGTACGGGCTGTCCAAGCTGGTGGAAAAGGCGGGCCGTCCTTCGGAGATGATGGAAGGCGAGTTCACATATTTGCTCTGGTATGTTTTCCCGGAAAAACAGCCTTCCCAGAAAGAACTGACCATCAAGGTGTATGACGAGGTGCTAAACGGGCAGAGAAAAGCTTTCCCCAGGGGATATTTTGTAAGGGGCAGCGATGTAGAGTACAAAGCGCAGGTGTGTTTCCGGCACCTGTGCGAGGATATATTAAAACTTGACCGGGAAGGAATTTGCCGGACATTCTGTAATTCCGGAGGCATCAAGATTTTACAGAAGTACAAACTGAAAATCGTGCTGGATATCGTATATGAGTCCCTGTTCCATCTGCTCTCGGCCGCCTACCCAGACTGTGCAACAGAACTGGAATCCTATTTCCACGATAAACGGCTGCGCAGCGTTAAGGGAGGAAAATAAAGTATGCCGATCGATAACGCATTTGCCACGCACCCCGGACGGGTCGCGGAAGCAGCGGAAAAGATTAACGAGGATTTTGCCCATGCGTGGGTGAAGCATGGAGTCAGCTATCAGATTACGGCAGACGGAAACCACAGGACGGATTTTCTGAACCCGGCCTCTTTTGTCGTCAATGAAATCCAGCGGTTTGTGGAGACGTATGCGGAACCGAATATGCCGGCCGGAGAGATAAAAAGGATGCTGGCAGGCGCATTTCACTGTGCCAACAGGGTCTTGCTCGCATTCAAGAAAGCGGATGGGGAGCTTTATGACCACAGCACCTTTGCAACGGTGGATCTGACGGCCATCACGGAGAAAAAAGAATTTGTAATGGCGCATGTTGGCGACGGGCGTATTTACTTGATCCGCAGCGGAAAAGTGCAGCAACTCACCAAGGACCATACAGAAGCCCAGCGCCTGGCGGACGAGGGGAAGATTACGAAAGAGCAGATTTTCCAGCACCCAGACCGGGACTTACTGACCTCCGCGCTTGGATTTGAAAATCCCCGTATTGATCTCCGCGCGGGAAAGGTACAGAACGGCGATATCGTAATGCTTCTGACAGACGGCGCCCATAAGGTGATCAATCTGGAGCAGCTGCATGACATTGTATATGAGGCGGGGAACTGTTTTGAAACCTGTAACGGGATCATCAAGGTCGCCAATGCTTTGGGTGGCCCGGATAACATCTCGGTATGCGTATCCTATTTAAGGACATAAGTGTATTTTTTATTTGCAGAGGAGGAGTTCATCATATATACCGGATTTTATCGTATCCAAATAGAATGCCGCGGCAATATGCGGGAATTTACGGATCGTTTGGAGGAAATGGAAGCAACATTGCCGGTGAGTATTGCCGAAGAGCGTTTTGAGCCTGCAGTGGTGTCAGTAGGAAGTTTTCTGCTGGGATATTGCGTGCATCTGGCAAAGGCTTTGCGGGCGAAATGCGGACTTCCTGCTTTTGCCCTTGTAGACAGAGGCGGTGAGTTGGTACACGCTTACAATATAAAATGGACACCGGACAAAGGAAAACTTTATTTTGATGCCAGGGGGATTACGGATAGAAGTGACTTATTTATAGAACCGTTCCAAGGTTTGCCGGATTTGAAGGAGACTGCACTGGATACGGTATTGGAAACCGTGCCGCAATGGACTTTCATGGAGGATGAAGTATCAGATGCAATGGTTCGTTGGTTTGTAGAGAATTATACGGATATCTGGAGAATGAAAGAGAATAAGGATAGTCCGATAGATTGATAAGAAGCGGAAGGGCCTCAGACTGGTTAGACCTTCGTAGAATTATCCGACATACCTGACAATTCTACACTGTAAGAGTTATCTTGCAGCTATTGCTAAACAGGCGAAAGGTATGTTTCTTTGGTAGTAAAGTAAATGGCGGATTGTGAGGGCGTGACCGAGTGGCTAAAGCCAGATAATCAAATGGATAAAAAAGATGAGCAATATCCAAGCAAGAGCAAGGGAAATTGTTAATACAGAACTGATATTTTCATAAGAGCAGTTGGGGAACGGTATTAAAAATATCGTTCCCTTTCCTTGCTCAAACGCAAAGACTTGACTTTGGCATAAAAACCAGTATAATATACATATACCCCCAAGAGTATAGGAGCGTTACGATGAAACAATGTATGGATGCTGATAATCTGCACCGCAGATTGAAAAAAATAATCGGACAAGTACAGGCAATCGACAGAATGATCGATGAAGATATCCCCTGTGAAGATG
>DVIQ01000050.1 GCA_018711185.1 Candidatus Limivivens intestinipullorum
AGTAAAACGGCAAATTATTATGTGCAGAGAGGATGTTCTTTTCAGATGAAGCATTGGCTTATAGCATATATAGACAAGTTGCTTGAGCAAAATGAACAGATATATGAATTCCGAGCAGAGGGAAGATTGAATAAGGCTGCCATAGAGAAAGAAGTAACCGATCATATTGTACAGAGATTATATGAGCAGGGAAGAAGCAGCGTTGGAATAAAAACGTGTTTTAACAGGAATCTTGGATTATACTATATAGAAATATCTTGACGGGGTTAAATAATACTTTATCCATTTGCCGTACTATAGAGTAGCGGCAAACGGGATGCTATTTTTCCTTGGGCGTCCTCTCGGACGTTTGGTTTTACACTATGGTATGTACCCAGTAGCTGTAGGGATCAGGCGCATCTACCATGCGCCGGGCTGAGCCCAGGTCATCCATAAGGTCTTTATAGGACATTTTGTTCAGCAGGCCTGCAATAAAATCATCCGGGAACCGTGAGAAAATCACTCCCCGGAGACACAACAGAAAAGGAAGGTGAGAATATTGGTCAGCAAAGTATATCCAGTCCAAATGGAAATTGCGGGGAATACCGCCATTTGGACCAGGCCCGACACCGGCGATTCTCCATGCAGCTATCCGGCGCCTACATATTCTGCCGTGAAAGCGTTGTTTGAGTCTGTTTTGTGGGGGCCGGATGTTTTGGTAGAGCCGGTCAAAGCGGAGATCTGCAGTCCGATCCGGTACCATTCCTACGCAACGAACTACGGCGGTCCGCTGCGGAAGGACAAATCCGTCAAAGATGGGAACAACTATCAGCTTTATGCGACGGTTCTGACCGATGTTTGCTACCGGCTTTATGCCCGGGTGCGGCCAAATCCCCGAAAAGAGAAAATGCCGCAGGCGGCTTTGGAATGGGATCGCCGCACGACGTCGCCTGGACATGCTTATCAGGAGATTTTCAACCGGAGACTAACGCGGGGACAATCCTTTGCCAGTCTGTCATTGGGGTGGCGGGAATTTACGCCGTCTTACTTCGGTCCATTCCGCGAAGGAACCAAGGTATGTTCAGAGATTCCTGATATTGCGATTCCATCTATGCTGCGGGAAGTTTTTCCGGCGGGATATCGTTCGGACTGGCGCGCGGTTTATGACACAAATCTTGTGATCCATCAAGGCGTGCTGATCTATCCTGAGAGGGGGCGTTGCTGTGATCAATGAGCTGTACACGCTTTCTCAGGCGATGCAAAAGTACGAGATTTCCGGTCGGGCACAGTACCGTTCTTACCTTCCTTTGCCGAATGTAAAAAAAGACGCGCCCTGTATTCAAATTCTCTTATCAAAAAACGATGAGAGCGGGAATATTGACGTGGCGAGTCTCAGAAGTCTGCCGCAGGAAACGGTGAAGGAATTAAGAAAATACGGGGATAAACAGAAATCCTATCCGGCAATGAATTTGGCGGCTCTTTACCGCGTTACGGATAAGAAAATACTTAGCCTGCTGGGTGATCTGCGTTCTGGGAAAACAGTGGATTTCGACTTGGAGCAACTAAAAAGCTGGTGTCAAACGGACAACTGGGACCTGAAATTCTTGAGAAAATACAAGAATTGTTTTCAAAAAGTTCCGGAAGAACTGCAAGAGTTTTTGAAAGAATGCCCTGACAACCCTATCTTCATACTTTTCCGCCAGACAGAGGTTTTCCAGGACCCTGCGGTATTGCGGCAGGAGTTGGAAAAATGTGCGTTTCGTATGCTGGAAGAGAAGAAAGACATCTCGACCGCTATTCAAATGCTGTTCTATTTCGGGGATGCGGACAAGGATCCGAAAAAAGATTTTAAAACCCTTTCCGTTATCCTGGACAGTACAGAATTGGTAAAAGAGGGATATTCGACGATCAGCGCTGCTTTTACAAATCGTTTGAACGAAGATTTGCTGAAAGCGGACGAGAAAAACAAGAGCTCCAGACAAGAGGATACAGTTGACGCTTTTGGGACAGAATTCGCCGTGATAGAGGAACCGATGCCGGAGATAAAGTTGCCGGGAGGATTTACCGCGTCTTTGCGGACAATGTTCAAGGAACATAAATGTCAATACCGGTATGGGCGCATTGAAAACGCGACATATCCGATCGCGCCCGCGACACGGCTCCGGCTAAAAAGCGCACTGGAATGGGTCTCAGCGGAGGAGCGCAGAAACATCACATGGAGCAAACTTGACACCGGCGAGATTTTGTTCGCGTATCCGGAAAGCAAGCCTTCTCTTTCAGCTGGATTAGCCGCTGTTCTCCAAGGGCCCGCGGGCTCTGAACAGAGCAGCTTTGAAGGAGCGGCCAAACGTTTTCTGAATTCCTTGAGAGAAGGAAAGGACCCGGGAACCGATTCCAGATCTAATCGAATCCAAATTTTCATTCTCCGAAAGCTGGATAAAGGCCGGACAAAAATTGTCTATACATACAACACCACGCCGGAAGAATTGGAACGGCGCGGTGAAATTTGGTGGACAGCCTGCCGTAACCTGCCTGAATTGCCTCGAATTTTTGAATCTGAAAATAGCTGCGATCTGTTCCCCTTAGAAGCTGCGAGCCTCCTAAATTCCGCGTGGAAACATGACGGCACGCGCGTTTCCAAGAAATTTAAACCGTTTTCTGGGTATCACGGTTTGGAATTGTTTTTTGATGACAGGCCGATGGCTCGGAACGATTTATCCGCGCTTTTGCGGAATTTAGAACCGGCCGCCGTAAAGCTGGGACGCTGCGCCTATCATTTAGACGCGATCTCCAAAACACAAGAGATATTTCAGAAAAGCTTCCTCTTGCTGGGACTGCTGTTGGACAGGCTGGGAAGCAGAAAGGAGCAATATATGCAGGAATTTCCTTATCTTTACGGGCAGCTTCTGAAGGTGTCTGATGAGCTGCATATTTTATATTGCCGCGTTGAACGCGAGGGGAATATCCCTCCGCAGCTGGTCGGCGGCAGTTTTTATAGCGCGGCTGCAGAGCTGCCCTTGCAGACGCTTGCACAGTTAGGTCAGCGTATGATTCCGTATATTTTTTGGGCAAAAGCTTACATGAATAAGAATAAATCCGATAAGGGAAAAGAAAGCTGGCGGGCTGGATGGTATCTCCGTCTGTATGAGCGGCTTGCTTCTCAGATTGTTGAGCAGGCAGAACTCAAGACCAAATTTACAGAGGCGGAACGCGCGCAGATGTTTATCGGGTACCTGGCCCAATTCCCCCAAAGCGACAAACAAAACAGCGGTTCAAACGAAAACGAAATAACGGAAGAAAGAGATGGAGGTAGCAATCATGAAATCTGAGATCAAGCGCGCGACCGGTCTGCTGGTCATTGAAGTCGTCAACTCAAATCCCAACGGCGATCCGGATCGGGAAAGCGATCCACGTCAGCGGGCGAATGGTTTGGGGGAAATCTCTCCGGTTTCCTTCAAACGGAAACTGCGCGATCTGCTGGAGGATCACAATGCGCCGTTTTTCCGCAGTCTCCCAGAACAGTTTTTGCAGAATGAGGAGCGCTATCAGATTTTGGAACATCGGGGCAGAGACAGAAAAGCGATTCGGAGGGAAATGGAAGAGGGTGTGTCTCCTGGTAAATTCGATCAGGATAAATTCTTATCCAGTTCTTTCGTGCGGAAATACTGGGATGGACGCGTATTCGGCAATACATTTTTGGAGGATGGCGGCGCGAAAGGATATATTAAAACCGGCGTCGTTCAGTTCGGCATGGGGCTCTCTGTCGCGCCCATCAACGTACAGCGTCTGACCAACACCAATAAGGCGGGTGTGGAAGAAGGAAAACAGGCGGGCATGGCGCCTATGGCTTACCGCGTGGTAGAGCACGGCGTGTATTGTATGCCATTCTTTGTAAACCCGAATTATGCTGAAAAGTCGGGCTGCACCGCCGAGGACATCGAGCTTCTCAAGCTGCTGATCCCGCAGGCCTATGACCTAAACCGTTCTGCTATTCGCCCGGACGTCCGAATCCGTCACGCATGGTATATGGAGCACCAGAATGTTCTGGGCAGCTGCCCGGAATACCTGCTGCTGGACGCGTTGACACCGGTCCGCAAGGGCGACGCAGAGATGCCATCAAATTCCTGGAGCGATTATGAGGATCGGGTTTCTTTGCCGGATGAGCTGAAAAATCGGCTGGCCAGCGTTGTCGATCTGGTCAACCTATGATGCGTTCGCTTGCACACAGCGCCCAAAACGGCTTCCCAGCTCAAGCCTATCAGGACCATGTGGAAAATGTGTGGCGGCGGGCGACACAGTACGCGGCCGAAGCGGAACAATTCGCAGCGGATTCCTCCGGTCAGATGCAAAAAGTTGTTTCTTGGGCGGCGGAATATCATGATCTGGGAAAACTGGACAAGGAAAATCAAAAAGTACTCTGCAGAGAAGGAAAAGCGCTGAAAAAACTTCCTGTCAATCATGTGGATGCCGGGACGGCATATCTTTTGAACCTGGATCAGAGTGCGGTATGGTCCGCTGTCATGGTCTATTCCCATCACCGCGGGCTGCCGGATTTTTCTGAGGAAGCAGCGAAGGGAGAAGCGGCGTTCCGCGATGAATATACTGACACCCGTGCGAGGACAAATGCGACCCTTTCTTCTCTGCTGAAAATCCATCGCCGTGAAGTGCGGCTTTCCCAGCCCGCAGATTCAGGTCAGTGCAGCGGGGATCCCGGCGTGTTTTTGCGTTTGGCGCTATCCTGCATCACAGACGCCGACCACAGCGACACGGCGGAAAGCGCGGGAAAAGGCTTGCCGCAAGAAAATCTTCCAAATCTCAGAGCAAAGGAACGTCTTGCTGCTCTTGACCGCTATGTCCGCGATTTAGAACAGCTTGGGAAATGCCAGTTCAACCCGCGCGGCTCGCTGCGGAGCTTGATGTACTGGAATTGCCGGGACGCGAAACCGGAGAGCAATATCGTTTCTTGCGACAGCCCGGTGGGTTCCGGTAAAACCACCGCCGTAATGGCACATTTGCTGGCGCAGGCGGATCGCCGGAGGCTGCGGCGCATTTTTGTGGTACTGCCTTATACCAATATTATCACGCAGGCGGTTCAGGTTTATCGGAAAGCGCTGACGCTCCCAGGTGAAAAGCCGGAGGAAGTGGTGGCTGAGCTGCACCACCGGGCGGATTTCGAGGACAATGATTTGCGGTACCTGACAGCGCTTTGGCGGGCACCCATTATCGTTACCACTGCGGTCGGGTTCTATGAGACGCTGGCCTCCAACAAGCCTGCCGCCTTGCGAAGGCTTCACGAGCTCCCCGGAAGCGCCATTTTTGTGGATGAGGCACACGCGGCCCTGCCGGTCCATCTGCTCTCCGCCGCATGGCATTGGATGCGTGTTTTAGCCAGGGAATGGAGCTGTTATTGGCTGCTGGCGTCCGGTTCGCTGGTTCGTTTTTGGACGTTTCAGGGGGTAATCCCGGAAGCGTGCACAGTCCCGGAACTGGTATCGGAGGAACTGCGTGGGCAGCTGATGCAATATGAATCCTGCAGGGTGCGTTTTCGCTGGGAGCCAAAGCCACTGAGCAGAGGAAAGCTGATCCATACGGTTATGAACGCACCGGGCCCGCGGCTTTTGATCGTCAATACGGTGCAGAACGCTGCGGTATTAGCGCGGGATATTGCCAGAGCGTATGGCCGGGAACAGGTGGAACATCTTTCAACAGCCTTGACGCCTAAGGACCGGGCCCAAACCATTGACCGGATTAAGAAACGATTGCAGGACCCGTACGATACGGCTTGGATTCTGGTGGCAACTTCTTGTGTAGAAGCGGGCGTTGATTTTTCTTTTCATACCGGTTTCCGGGAAGCGGCTTCGATGGTATCTTTGCTGCAAACAGCGGGCCGGATCAATCGAAATGGTTTGCTGGATGACGCGGATGTCTGGACATTTCAGATGCAGGATGATCCCTTGCTGAAACGGAATCCGGGCTTGGAAGGATCGGCGGCGGTTCTGCTGAAATATCTTGAAGAAGGTCAGACCCCCGCACCGGAGCTGAGTACGCGCTCAATTCAAGATGAACTGCGACAAGAAGCCTCCAGAAGACTCGATTTGTATTCAAAGGAGACTGCGAGAGAATTCCAAACGGTAGCGGAAAAATTCGTTGTAATTGATTCCGACACTGTGCCCGTTGTGGTCGACCCAAAACTTGCGGAAAGTTTTTGCACCGGCAGTGGAGATTGGCAGCTTCTTCAGAAAAATTCGGTTTCGATTCCAAAATATCATTTGGATCGATATCGCGTCATGGAATTAAAGCCTGGACTGTATTGCTGGGAATTGCCGTATTCTTCCTTTTTAGGCTATATGGAAGGAATCGTTGAAGAAGGTGCTGATTAAATCGCTTTGTAGCAGGTTGAAGAAAAATGATATTTCTCCCGTATTTATATGGCCTTTTGGATTTTGAGAGAATATATCTACATTTATGAGCCACAGAAGAGGATTCTATAAAATTATGAATTTTACAATTAAACCACTAATCCCACAGCTTGCAAGAGATTATTTTGATTTTTTTGAAAACCAGGCATTTACTGACAATTCACCTTACCGATGTTATTGCCAAATTTATCAAATGACTAAAAATGAACAGCAAATGAAATTCAATCATGCTGATACAGCTGATTTTGGAAAAATATCAAGAGAAATTGCAGAACAGCAAATTGCATCAGGTGCTCTGCGAGGTTATTTGGCATATGTAGACGGAGAAGCAATTGGTTGGTGTAATGCGAACGATAAGGCAAATTTTCCAATCGATTCTTGCGGCGGATCTCATTTTCATTTAGATACTCCAAATCGTGAAATCGCAGTGGTTTATTTTGAGATCGCTTCTAATTTTCGAGGACAAGGTATCGCAACAGCTCTCTTAAATAGAGTTATAAGTGATGCAAAAACCAACCAGTATTCGGCAATCGAGAGTTTTCCTGTCATTCGTGAAGAAAGATACGAATGGGATTGCACGGGGCCTGTTCGCTTATATGAAAAGGCAGGCTTTGTCATAACAGAAAAACGAGAGGATTTTGTTGTTATGAGAAAAGAGTTATAATACCATAGTTATCGATTTATTCAAAACACAACGATTCCTGTTATCAACCTCGATAACAAATAAATGTGCACGTCGATTATTGGTGTGGTAAGGATATTCGAGGTTTAATACAAATGCCGTTTTCAAGGCATTGGATTATATACATAAAAGCAAGTCTGCGTATAAAAAACAAGATATGTTTATAAGCGCAAGGTTTCTTGTTCAAGAACTATTATTGCGAAGCAATGTTATAATTCAGAACTTCTGGAACGCTTATTTGTAAATTCCTTATTCTATATATGAGCGAGGTGAGCAAGGATGAAGACACTGGATGATTATATGAAGCTGTCTTACCGAAAGAAGATTATAGAAGATAAAGAGGAAGGCGCTTACTACACCATTTTGGTTTGGGCTAGAGCCTTGATATGACAAAGAGAAATGTAGGCAGATATGTTTTTGCACTATGGTAAAATTTTGAGGATATTTTGTTATGATATAAATTGGGCAGATGGTTTCTACCCAATTTAACAGGGGGGGAATACAATGCTTGAAAATATACCAACTCAGTCGACCATGACGGAACTGCTCGGCCCGTCTTTGTTTGAAGTCTGGCAAAAACTATGTTCGGCTATAGATGAAAAGTATGAGATGGAACACATATGGAATGACGGCGGCAAGAAGTGGACTTATGAGTATAAGTATCGCAGAGGAGGCAAGACGCTTTGCTGCCTGTACGCGAAAAGAAATTGCGTTGGTTTTATGGTTATCTTTGGGAAAGAGGAAAGAGCAAAATTTGAAGAGATAAGAGGCGTTCTTTCGAATACTGTTTGCAGACAGTATGATGAAGCGAACACCTATCATGATGGGAAATGGGTCATGTTTGAGCCGATCGATACCGCTGAATTTGAGGATTATATGAAACTGTTGGCTATAAAAAGAAAGCCAAATCGGAAATGAGATAAGAAACGATCTGCACCAGGAAAGAGGAATGGGGATGTACAATAAAATTTTATCGGAATTAAGCCAGGACTATTATAGAGAGAATTTTCCGAACGACGGGCAGCGTTTTGTGGCCTGGTATCTCCGTAATATTCATAACCTCGATACATTTGAAACGAAGGACTGTATTACGGATGGAGGCGGGGACAAGCAGATTGACGCGGTTTATATTGATAATCAGGCTTGTACGGTTTATATCATTCAAGGTAAATTTTACGGCAGGGATACGGTGGACGCGGCGCCTTTGCGGGAGGTGCTTTCTTCCTGGATTCAAATTCAGGATTTAGCGCACCTTCAGGAAGGGGCAAATCATAAACTGCAGGTGAAAATCAGCGAAATTGCCGCGGCTCTTGAGGATGATTATGAAGTCTGTTTCGAGTTGATCATGACTTCTGCTTTGACGGATTCCGCAAGGCAGGATCTGGAAGTGTTCCAGAAAGAATTGTCGGATAACGAGAGCATATCGGCAAATCTTGTGGTTGTTGATAATGAGACGCTGCGGTTTAAATATGATGAGGCGTTGAATCGGAACCGGCCTTATATCAATCATGAATTTAAACTGGAAGGCGGAAAATATATGGAGCTGACAATCGACGGAACGAAAGCGGTGATTGCCGCGCTTCCGCTGAAAGACTGCGTTAAGATTCCCGGCATTAAGGATGGAAGTTTGTTTCGGAAGAATGTGCGTCAATCCCTGGGAACCGGCAATAAAGTCAACAAAGGGATTGCCAGAACCATTAAGAATAACGCCGGTGAATTTTTCTTTCTGCACAATGGAATTACGGCGATCTGTTCTCAGATGTCAATACATAACGGAATCCTTTCGGTAAAAGAATTGAATGTGGTAAACGGCTGTCAGTCATTGAGCACCATATTTAGCTACAGCGAGCTGGCGAAAAAGGCGGATAACGCATATATCCTGTTTCGCTTTTATGAAATCAGCGACGCAGAAAGGGCGGATAATATCAGCACCTCTACAAACAGCCAGAGCGCGGTTAAGGCCCGGGATCTGCGGAGCAATGATAAAGCGGTTCTGGCAATGAAGAGGGCATATGAGCAGTTTTATACAGACGGCTATTTTGTGACGAAGCGCGGAGAAAAAGTCGATACCGTCAAATACAACACGGCGCATATCGTGAATCTGACGGATCTTGGCAAACAGCTGATTGCATGGCATTCGCAGCGGCCGAACCTTTCCTATGGGGAGACAAAAATTTTTGACAAATACTTTGATCAGCTGTTTCGTCGTGAATATTCCCCGGAAAATGTGCAGGCGCTGAATGAGCTGTTCAGCACCTTGTATGTGAAATGGGATAAAGACAATCCCATGGGATTGAATGAAACTTTGCTGGCTATGAAAGCGTATGCGCCGTATCATCAGTTATACGCGATTTCGGTCATTTTTTGTGAAATTAATAAGATGAATGATTCGGTTCCAAGTCCATCTGTGGTATTAAAAAAATTAAATGCCTCCGGGTTATTGGATACGATTGTGGAGACAGCCGGCAGCTGCTTAAACATGGCATTGGAAACCGCGTCCTCCGAGGCGGCAGATAACGGCAAGATGTTTGTTCCCCAGAACTGGATAAAATCAAAGACCTCTCTGAAGGATCTGCGGACAGCCATTAAGCAGTATCTGGCATCGCTTAAAATGATGCCGGGCGGAAAACAGGTGTTAAACCAGCTGAATTCCAGTCTGGAAATGAATAAGGAAGATTTTGATTCCAGATGGACGGCGGATTAACGCTGATGTTTGTAAATCTGGATGGATACAGATTTGGACATGGAAGAGATTGTCTGGAAAAATGCCAATTAAGCCATTCTCTCAGGAGGATGCTGCGGAGGTGAAGATATGATATACAAAGTAGACGACAAATCCCTGACCGCTCCGGTTTTCATTTCCTTTGCGAATCAGGTATGGAAAGGAAATTATGACGTGGAGAAAACGCGGATGGCGTTATCCAAAACCATGAACATAACCGCCTATGATAACGAGGCACTGGTCGGGTGCCTTCGGATTCTTTCCGACGGTTACTATTTTGGAACGATTACAGAACTGCTGGTCCTTCCGGAGTATCAGGGGCAGGGGATTGGCAGCAGGCTTCTTCAGCTTGCCAAGGAGAATACGCCTACCGTGCTGTATTTTGGCGCCCAGCCGGGAATTGAGCATTTTTATGAAAGGAATGGATGCAAAAGAAGTCTGCAGTCTTACATAATCGAAAAGCCAAAGCGATAATCGAAATCGTTTCGGCTTTGTCCGGCTGTGACGGGCGCACCGGGTATTCCTGAATGCTTGCCGCCGGTTCAGCGGCAGGTTTTTGGTAAACAAAGCGGCAGAGAACCCTCTGCCGTTATTTTTTTCAAAAGTCCGACGCCGTACAGGCGGCATAGATTCAGAGATGCCAAGATGTCAGGTGCGTCAGACCTTTTCGCGATGGCGGTACGCCTGATTCGCGGACGTTTGCCGGGCTTGCGGCTTGCACGAGCGGGCGCTTAGCCGTTTGCCGGGCAACGGACAGCGGTACCGCGTGCCAGTGGCGAGGCGTCCGGCACCGGCCGGAGCGAAGCACGGCAATGCTCTGAGGAGGCGGCATCCTCTCGATTTTGACCACCTGTGTGCTGAAATCGACCGATCGCGGAAAAAGGATTGAAGGCGGTGCTGGATTTTCATATAATGGCCTTAAAGGAAGGGAGGGAGAAAATGCAGGTTGAAATCAAGATCGACCAATCCTGTACGGAACCGAAAGTGATGATATGGACCGCGGCTGTGACAGAAGAGGTTAATCGGATATTGGATAAACTATCAGAGAATACTCCACGGATTCTGACCGGCGTTAAGAATGAAAAAATAGAGGTGATCGAGCAGGGAGATTTAATCCGGGTATATGCTCAGGCGGGGAAGGTGCTGGCTGTTACGGGAAAGGGAGAGTATACGGTGCGCATCCGATTGTATGAAATCGAAGAGCGGCTGAATCCGGGTCAGTTTGTCCGTATCTCGAATTCGGAAATTATTAACCTGAAAAAGGTGAAGAACTTTGACTTGAGCTTTACCGGGACAATCTGTGTGGAGCTGGTAAATGGCATGACCACGTATGTTTCCAGGAGATATGTTTCAAAAGTCAAAAAAATACTAGGGATATGAGGTGATGCGTATGAAAAAGAAAGTAATTCTGCGTGGTATGCTGGGGGCTCCGCTGGGGATGGCGCTGGGCTATTTGATAACCATTATCCTTTCCGTAATAAGCGCGGAGGGCGGTTATTCCCCCTGTAATCCGGAACTGACGGCCGCGATGGGGAGCGAGATCAACGCGGTTTTGCTTCAGGCGTTTTTAAGCGCGCTGTTAGGGATGGGCTTTGGAGCCAGTTCTGTCATATGGGAGATGGAGGACTGGAGTCTGGTGAAGCAGACCGGACTTTATTTTTTGATTATCTCGGTGATTATGCTGCCGATTGCGTATGTCTCCTATTGGATGGAACACACGCTCAGGGGAATTTTAGGATACTTTGGCATTTTCCTTTGCGTTTTCGCGGCGGTGTGGATTGGGCAGTATGCGGCGGCCAAACGGAACGTGAAAAAGATGAATGAAAGCTTGCGGGAAATGCAGGGCGAAAGGAAGTAAGCGCTAAATAATAAACCGGCTAGACTTTTGCTAAGTGTTCTACTATAGTTGAAACAAACTGCTCCAACTTCAATGTTTGTTTTTGATCTGACAGCTCTGCTGTATCATGTCAGACCAGGGCATCA
>DVIQ01000051.1 GCA_018711185.1 Candidatus Limivivens intestinipullorum
AGCCCACAGGCGATCAGCCGCAGGCAATCGAGGCGCTTGTAAAAGGGTTCAAGGAAGGCAATCAATGCCAGACTTTACTAGGGGTTACGGGTTCTGGAAAGACGTTTACGATGGCCAACGTGATCGAGCAGTTGCAGAAACCGACACTGGTCATCGCCCATAATAAAACACTGGCCGCTCAGTTGTACGGAGAATTCAAGGAGATGTTCCCTGATAACGCAGTGGAATATTTTGTCTCCTATTACGACTACTATCAGCCCGAAGCCTACGTCCCCTCCTCCGACACCTACATCGCCAAGGATTCCTCCATCAACGACGAGATCGACAAACTCCGCCTTTCAGCCACCATGGCCCTGGCGGAGCGGAGGGACGTGATTATCGTGGCCAGCGTGTCCTGTATCTACGGACTGGGCAGCCCGGTGGACTATAAGAACATGGTGATCTCTCTGCGGCCAGGTATGGAGAAGGACCGGGATGAGGTGGTGCGCAAGCTCATCGACATTCAGTACGAGAGGAACGATATGGATTTCCACCGGGGTACGTTCCGGGTCCGGGGAGATGTGCTGGAAATCTTTCCGGCCATGAACACGGATACGGCGATCCGGGTGGAGTTTTTCGGGGACGAGATCGACCGGATTCTGGAGATCGATGTGCTGACTATGGCGGTGAAAAATACGCTGCAGCACGCGGCTATTTTCCCGGCCTCCCACTACGTGGTGCCAATGGAGCGGATTATGGAGGCCACAAAGCATATTGAGGAGGAGCTCACGGAGCGGGTGGCCTGGTTTAAGAGCGAGGACAAGCTTCTGGAGGCCCAGCGGATCGCGGAGCGGACGAACTTCGATATTGAGATGATGCGGGAAACCGGGTTCTGCTCCGGCATCGAAAACTATTCCCGCCATCTGGCAGGACTCGCGCCGGGAGCGCCGCCCCATACCCTTCTGGACTATTTCCCGGAGGAGTTTCTGATTATGATCGATGAGTCTCATAAGACGATTCCGCAGATCCGGGGCATGTACGCGGGGGATCAGTCCAGAAAGACAACCCTGGTGGATTACGGATTCCGGCTGCCCTCGGCCAAGGACAACCGCCCCTTGAATTTTGAAGAGTTTGAGAGTAAGATAGATCAGGTTCTGTTTGTATCCGCTACGCCGGGAGAGTATGAGGCGGAGCATGAGCTCCTTCGGGCCGAGCAGATTATCCGGCCTACGGGCCTTTTGGATCCCCAGGTGGAAGTGCGCCCTGTGGAAGGGCAGATCGACGATCTGGCCGGCGAAGTGAATAAAGAGGTGGAAAAAGGAAATAAAGTCCTGATTACCACCCTGACAAAGCGGATGGCGGAGGATTTGACCGATTACCTGCGGGAAATCGGAATCCGCGTCCGGTACCTGCATTCGGATATCGACACCCTGGAACGGACGGAGATTATCCGGGATATGCGCCTGAATGTGTTCGATGTTCTGGTGGGCATTAACCTGCTCAGGGAAGGCCTGGATATACCGGAAATCTCCCTGGTGGCGATTCTGGACGCGGATAAGGAAGGCTTTCTCCGTTCCGAGACATCCCTGGTGCAGACCATCGGGCGGGCAGCCAGGAACGCGGAAGGACATGTGATTATGTACGCCGATACGATAACGGACTCCATGCGGCTGGCCATTGAGGAGACCCGCAGAAGAAGAGAGATTCAGGAAGCGTACAATAAAGAGCACGGCATTACGCCCCAGACCATCAAAAAGGCGGTCCGGGATCTGATCAGTATCTCCAGGGATGTGGAAGAGGAGAAGACGGATTTTGTAAAGGATCCGGAGTCCATGACGAAGAAGGAACTGGAAAAGGCAGCGAAAGAGCTGCAGAAGAAGATGAAGCAGGCGGCCGCGGAGCTGAATTTCGAGGAAGCTGCGAGGCTGCGTGATCAGATGATGCTGCTGAAAAAACATATACAGGAGATAGAGGATGGAAACCAAGGAAAATAAAAAGAAGCCGATGATTCGGATTCGGGGAGCCAGGGAGAACAATCTGAAAGGGATTAATTTGGAGATTCCCAGAAATGAGTTCATTGTATTTACCGGGCTCAGCGGTTCGGGGAAATCTTCCCTGGCCTTTGACACGATCTACGCGGAGGGACAGAGGCGCTACATGGAGTCTTTGTCCTCCTATGCCAGGCAGTTCCTGGGACAGATGGAAAAACCGGATGTGGACAGTATCGAGGGACTGCCGCCGGCGATTTCCATCGACCAGAAATCCACCAACCGCAACCCCAGGTCTACGGTTGGGACGGTTACGGAAATCTACGATTATTTCCGGCTTCTGTATGCCAGGATCGGGATTCCTCATTGTCCCAAATGCGGAAAGGCAATCAAAAAGCAGAGCGTGGATCAGATGGTGGATCAGATTATGGCGCTGAAAGAGCGGTCAAAAATCCAGCTTCTGGCGCCGGTGGTCCGGGGAAGAAAGGGCGAGCACGCGAAGCTTTTCGAACAGGCCAGAAGAAGCGGCTATGTCCGTGTGAGAGTGGACGGCAGCTTGTATGAGCTCACCGAGGAAATTAAGCTGGACAAAAATAAAAAGCACAATATCGAAATCCTGGTGGACCGGCTTGTGGTGAAGCCGGGCATTGAAAAGCGTCTTACGGACTCCCTGGAAAATGTCCTGTCTCTGGCGGATGGTTTGGCCCTGGTGGATGTGGACGGGGAGGAAACATTAAGCTTCAGCCAGAGCTTTTCCTGCCCGGACTGCGGGATCAGCATTGACGAGATCGAACCCCGGAGCTTTTCCTTCAACAATCCGTTCGGAGCCTGTCCGGACTGCTACGGCCTGGGCTATAAAATGGAATTTGACCCGGAGCTGATGGTACCGGACAGGAGCCTGAGCATCCTGGAGGGAGCCATTGCGGTTACCGGATGGCAGTCCTGCACGGACAAAGGCAGCTTCACTAGGGCGATTCTGGACGCTCTTTCCGAAGCCTATGGTTTTGATCTGGGAACGCCATTCCGAGATCTGCCTCAGGATATTCAGGATATGCTGTTTTACGGAACTGGAGGCCGGGAGGTAAAGGTACACTACCGGGGCCAGCGGGGAGAGGGCGTTTATGATGTAGCCTTTGAAGGGCTGATTAAAAACGTGGAGCGAAGGTACCGGGAAACCGGATCGGATTATATGAAGCAGGAGTACGAGACCTTTATGCGGATTTCGCCCTGCAAAACCTGTAAAGGTCAGCGTCTGAAAAAAGAAGCGCTGGCAGTGACGGTGGGGGATCTGAATATCGCCCAAGTCACCGATCTGTCCGTTGTAAAGCTTCAGAAATGGCTGGCAGAACTGCAGCTTACCCATCAGCAGGAGCTCATCGGACGGCAGATCCTCAAAGAAATCCGCGCCAGAGTGGGCTTTCTTGTGGATGTGGGCCTGGATTACCTGACTTTGTCCAGGGGAACCGGAAGCTTGTCCGGGGGCGAGGCGCAGAGAATCCGTCTGGCTACCCAGATCGGCTCCGGCCTTGTCGGGGTGGCCTATATTCTGGACGAGCCGAGCATCGGCCTGCACCAGAGAGACAACGATAAGCTGCTGCGGGCTTTGATGAATCTGCGGGATCTGGGGAACACTCTGATCGTGGTGGAGCATGACGAGGACACCATGCTGGCCGCCGACTGTATTGTGGACATCGGTCCGGGAGCGGGAGAGCATGGCGGCGAGGTGGTAGCCGTGGGGACGGCCAGAGAACTGATGGAAAATGAAAATTCCATAACTGGGGCGTACCTGAGCGGCCGGCGCTTCATACCGATTCCGGAGAAACGCAGAAAGCCCACAGGCTGGCTGAAAGTGGTCGGCGCGTCCCAGAATAACCTGAAAAACATTACCGTGGAGTTCCCTCTTGGCGTATTTACCTGCGTGACCGGTGTGTCCGGGTCGGGAAAGAGCTCTCTTGTGAATGAGATTCTCTACAAGCGCCTTGCCAGAGATCTGAACCGGGCTTTGACGGTCCCCGGAAAGCATAAAAACATCGTGGGGGAAGAGCAGCTGGATAAGGTCATTGACATCGACCAGTCGCCGATTGGAAGGACGCCCAGGTCAAACCCGGCTACCTATACCGGCGTTTTCGATATGATCCGGGATCTTTTCGCCTCCACCTCCGATGCCAAAGCCAGGGGCTATAAAAAAGGAAGATTCAGCTTTAACGTAAAAGGCGGACGCTGCGAGGCATGCAGCGGGGACGGTATCATTAAGATTGAGATGCATTTCCTGCCGGACGTCTATGTACCCTGCGAGGTCTGCGGCGGGAAGAGGTATAACAGGGAAACCCTGGAGGTCAAGTATAAAGGAAAAAGTATTTACGATGTGCTGAACATGACCGTGGAAGAGGCCCTGGAATTTTTCGACCATCTGCCGTCCATAAAGCGGAAGATTCAGACCCTGTACGATGTGGGACTTTCCTATATCCGGCTGGGGCAGCCTTCCACGGAGCTCTCCGGCGGGGAGGCCCAGCGGATTAAGCTGGCCGCGGAGCTTTCCAAGAGAAGCACGGGAAAGACCATCTATATTCTGGACGAACCCACCACTGGCCTGCATTTCGCGGATGTGCACAAGCTCATCGATATCCTGCGCAGACTGGCGGAGGGAGGCAATACCGTGGTGGTGATCGAACACAATCTGGACGTCATCAAAACCGCGGACTATATTATCGATATAGGACCGGAAGGCGGAGACGGAGGCGGAACGGTGATCGCCAAAGGAACGCCGGAGGAAGTGGCAGATTGTCCCCAGTCCTACACAGGCCAGTATATCCGGCGGTGTCTGGAGCAGAAAGACCACGGCGGCAATGGAGCCGCCGGAGTGTGAGATGAATTTTACAGACCTTGAAAAGCGGTTAAAGGCGTATACGCCTGTGGAAAAAGCCATTCTGGACGGCAGCCTGAGTCCGGAGGACGCCGGAAAATTCAGCCATGTGCCGGCGGCTGCCGGCAGAGCGGGGGCCTTTGTGATTTCAATGAACGAATTTATCAGCCCGGGTGAAAACATCGGTATTCACCGGCAGGACCGCTTCTGCGGCGTGGCCCCTCACAGCCATGACTATATTGAACTGGCCTATCTCTGGTCGGGAAGCTGCATACAGGAAATCGAAGGACAGAGACAGGAGAGCCGGGAAGGGGATCTTTGCGTTTTTGACACCCAGGCGGTGCATGCCTTTGGATCTACCGGGGAAGAGGATCTGGTCATCAACATCCTCGTGCGGAAGGAATTTTTTTATTCCGAGCTGATGTCCCGGCTGTCTGAACAGGGAATTCTCAGCGAGTTTTTGGTGGATTCTGTGGCGAGGGATCAGAAGAGGCGCCATTATCTGTACTTTGAGACCCACGGGAACCGCACGGTTCGCCGCATCATGGAAGAAATACTCATGGAGTATTACGGGCAGGACATGGGAAGCCGGCAGGTTGTGGAGAGCTATCTCGTGATTTTGTTTACGGAGCTTCTGCGCTTCATGCGCAGAAATCAGGAAGAAGCCGGTAAACGGACAGATATTTACGAACTTCTGGCGTATATCGAAAAAAATTATGAGCACTGTACGCTGCCCCAGATGGCGAAACATTTCGGGTTCAATGGAAACTATCTGACCAGTCTGTTAAAAGAACAGACGGGACGGAGCTTTCTGGAGCATGTCCAGGAACAGAAGCTGCAAAAAGCCTGCTCTCTTCTGAAAAATACGGATCTCTCGATTCAGGAGCTGGTTCCTCTTTGCGGCTACGCCAATGTAAACTTCTTTTATAAGAAATTTCAAAAGGAAGAAGGCTGTACGCCGGCCCAGTATCGGGCCCGGCACCGAAAAAACTGAGTTACTATTCACAGCAGCCGCAAACACCTGCTGTTTGCGGACCGAAGGGCCGTGAATAGTAACAAAACTGAAAATCGGTCAATAAAAGCAGGAAAACCGTTATTGCGATAACGGTTTTTTTTGTGTATGCTGGATCTATCATAACCCTTTGGCACAGGTTCGCGCCGGATAACGCGGACTGTGAGAAAGGACAAGGAGGAGCCTATGCTGAAAATCAAAGAAATCTTGATGGATTATGAAAAGACCCAGTGCGGAACGGACCGGATGCCGCAGTTTGGCTGGGTGCTGGAAAGTGACAGGAGGAATGTATTCCAGGAGAGCTACCGTCTTCAGATTGCCAAAGACCGGGAGTTTGCGTCTCTTGTGTATGACAGCGGCTGTGTGGAATCCAGAGAATCCGCCCATGTGGCTGTCACGGATGCGGCGTTGGAATCCATGACCCGGTATTATGTGCGGGTTTCCGTAAAGGCAGGGGATGAGGAGAGCGGTTTCGCAAAACCGGCTTCCTTTGTGACGGCGATTCTGGACCCGAAGGAGTGGAAAGCAGAATTTGTCTCCGCGGAGACGGAAGCCGACGCGGACGTTTCCAAGGGAACACTTCTGCGCAAGGAATTTACGGTGGAGAAAAAGGTGAAAAACGCCTTTGTCTGCGTGACAGGTCTCGGTATTTATAACCTGTATTTAAACGGCAGCAAGGTGGGAAACGATGAGATGACGCCGGGCTGGACCTCGTACCATAAACATCTCTGCTACCAGACCTATGAGGTTACCGGGCTGCTGCGTCAGGGAAGCAATGCCGTGGGGGCCATGCTTGGAGCGGGATGGTATAAAGGTGTCATAGGCTTT
>DVIQ01000052.1 GCA_018711185.1 Candidatus Limivivens intestinipullorum
AACATCGCGGATTCATTGAAAATTCGCTTCGCGAATGGAATCCGCTCACGCCTGAATCATCTTCTTACGCCGCAAACAGCAGGTGTTTGCGGCTGCTGCGAATCGTTCTATCTTTACAATTCACAGCCCTCCGGTCCGTGAACAGCAACATCGCGGATTCATTGAAAATTCGCTTCGCGAATGGAATCCGCTCACGCCTGAATCATCTTCTTACGCCGCAAACAGCAGGTGTTTGCGGCTGCTGCGAATCGTTCTATCTTTTCAAATGCGGAAAAATGTGCTATGATCGTTATTATGCATAACATTTGGAAACAGCGAAGATGGAGGAAAAGATGAGTAAAAGGAGCAGCGAAAAAATCAACGCGGCGGAAATTTTCGGCCAGAATGTATTTAACGACAAGGTGATGAGGGAACGCCTGCCCAAAAAGGTGTACAATGAGCTTCACAAGACCATAGACGAGGGCAAGGAGCTGGATCCCATGACGGCGGAGGTTGTGGCTGCGGCCATGAAAGACTGGGCAGTAGAGAAGGGAGCAACCCATTACACCCACTGGTTCCAGCCCCTGACCGGGTTTACGGCGGAAAAGCACGATGCTTTTCTGACAGCTCCGGATAAGGAAGGAAACGTTTTGCTGGAGTTTTCCGGCAAAGAGCTGATCAAGGGTGAGCCGGATGCCTCCTCCTTCCCCTCCGGCGGTCTGCGGGCAACTTTTGAGGCCAGAGGCTATACGGCCTGGGATTGTACCTCCCCGGCGTTTGTCCGGGAGGATGGCGCGGGAGCGATCCTGTGTATTCCTACGGCTTTTTGTTCTTATAAGGGCGAGGCCCTGGATCAGAAGACACCTCTGCTGCGTTCCATGGAGGCGGTTCAGTCCCAGGCCCTTCGTCTGCTGCGCCTGTTTGGAAACACCACATCCAGAAAGGTAAAGCCTTCCGTGGGCGTGGAGCAGGAGTACTTTATTGTGGACAGGGAGAAGTACCTGAAGAGAAAAGACCTGATCTTTACCGGGCGTACCCTGTTTGGCGCCATGCCGCCCAAAGGCCAGGAGCTGGACGATCACTATTTCGGCGTGATCCGCCAGCGCATCGGCGCGTTTATGAGGGACGTAAACCAGGAACTCTGGAAGCTGGGCGTGTCCGCGAAGACCCAGCACAACGAGGTGGCTCCGGGCCAGCATGAGCTTGCGCCGATTTACGCGGAGTGCAACGTGGCGGCAGACCACAATCAGATCATCATGGAAACCTTAAAGCGCGTGGCGGAGGAGCACGGACTCCAGTGCCTGCTCCACGAGAAGCCTTTTGCCGGAGTAAACGGTTCCGGCAAGCACAACAACTGGTCCCTGACCACAGACGACGGCATCAACATGCTGGATCCAGGAAAGACCCCCCATGAGAATATCCAGTTTCTTCTGGTACTGACCTGTATCCTGAAGGCGGTGGATGAGCATGCGGATCTTCTGAGGGAGTCCGCCGCGGATCCCGGAAATGATCACCGCCTGGGGGCTAACGAGGCGCCGCCAGCCATCATCTCCGTATTCCTGGGCGAGCAGCTTGAGGATGTGCTTCGCCAGTTGATCAGCACCGGAGCGGCTACCCACAGCTTAAAGGGCGGAAAGCTCCATACCGGTGTAAAAACCCTTCCGGACTTCAACCGGGACGCCACGGACCGGAACCGCACCTCGCCTTTTGCCTTTACCGGAAACAAGTTCGAGTTCCGTATGGTGGGATCAAGGGATTCCGTGGCAGAGTGCAACGTGGTTCTGAATACGATTGTGGCGGAAGCCTTCTCCGATGCCTGCGACGTTCTGGAACAGGCGGAGGATTTTGATCTGGCGGTTCACGACCTGATCAAGCAGTACGCTACGGAGCATCAGCGGATTGTGTTTAACGGAAACGGCTATTCGGAGGAGTGGATCGAGGAAGCCGCAAGGCGCGGCCTCCCCAACATCACGAACATGGTGGACGCGATTCCTGCCCTGACTACAGAAAAGGCCATTCGCCTTTTTGAAAAATTCGGTGTTTTCAATCGCTCCGAGCTGGAATCCAGAGAGGAAATCCAGTATGAGAGCTACGCTAAGGTAATTAACATCGAAGCCAGATCCATGATCGATATTGCCAGCAAGCATATCATCCCCGCAGTGATGCGCTACGCTAGGAATCTTGCCGGAACGGCCAATGAGATCAAGACCGCGGGCGCGGACGTGACGGTGCCCATGAATCTCTTGAAGGAGACCACCCATCTGCTGTCTGAGACGAAAAAGGCTCTGGCAAAGCTTGAGGATAAAACCAGGATTGCCGCCGAGATGTCTTCCGGAAGAGATCAGGCAAAGTATTACTATGACGCGGTCTGCACCGCTATGGAAGAACTCCGGGTTCCAGTGGATAAGCTGGAAATGCTGGTAGACAAAGAGGAGTGGCCGATGCCCTCCTATGGAGATCTTTTATTCGAAGTATAAAGCGGAAAACGCTTCGCAAATCGTGCGGAGCGTTTTTGTTCACGTAAGGTCATGTCTGATAAAAGAGCGGCCGCTGTGCACGGGAAACGCCGCGGCAGGCAGAGAAAAAGGAGGAGCTGATACTATGAAGAAAATCAATCTTGGAACAAGTGCCCTTCAGGTGCCGGTGATCGGCCTGGGCTGCATGCGCATCACGGAGCTGTCGGAAAAGGAGATTCCGGCTTATCTGGACAAATGCCTGGAACTGGGAATTTCGTTTTTTGACCACGCCGATATTTACGGAAACGGCGAGTGCGAGAAGCAATTCGCAAAAGGCTTTGCCCAGCTTGACGCGGGGCGGGAGCAGGTGATTCTCCAGTCAAAGTGCGGAATACGTCCGGGGGTGATGTACGATTTCTCAAAAGAGCATATTCTGCGCTCCGTGGATGAGATTTTAACAAGATTGGACACGGAATACCTGGACGTGCTGGTTCTGCACAGGCCGGACGCGCTGATGGAGCCGGAAGAGGTCGCGGCAGCCTTTGACGAGCTGGAGCAGTCCGGAAAGGTACGGTATTTCGGTGTGTCGAACCACAGGCCTTCCCAGATCGAGCTTCTGAAAAAATGCGTGAAGCAGGAGATTCTGACGGACCAGCTTCAGATGAGTCTGGCGTTTTCCGGCATGATCGCCTCAGGTATGGAGGTAAATATGGCGACAGAGGGCGGAATCGACCGGGACGGCAGCGTCCTTGACTACTGCAGGCTTCACGACATTACGGTGCAGACCTGGTCCCCCTTCCAGAAGGGCGGCTGGCGGGGAACTTTCATCGGCAGTGAGGAGTATCCCCAGCTGAACAAGCTGCTGAATGAATTTGCCGAAAAGTACGGCGCGACTCCCACGGGTATCGCCTCCGCCTGGATCCTGCGCCATCCAGCAAAGATGCAGCTCATCGCCGGGACCATGAATCCCACCCGGATAGAGGAGATTGCCAAGGCCGCGGATATTACCTTGGAAAGGGAGGAGTGGTATCGGCTCTATCTCGCTGCCGGCCATATTCTTCCATAAAATACGCCGTCGGGCTTATCGCGCAATCTGCATACGCCTGCGGATTTTTAAAGTAAACCTGCATACGCCCGCAAGGCAGGCGTACCACCGTCCCGCAAAAATCCGGCGGGCGTACTTGGCATCTCTGAATGCATGCCGCCTATTCGGCGGCGAACTTTTAAAGTAAAAAAAGAACGCCCGAAAGGCGCTCTGAAATGGGAGGATGCCAGGTAGCTTGGATACCTGGCATGTATTATGAAAAAGTTTGCTCAAATAGTATGATTGGTTGGCGTCTACCAGCTATTTGATCTTCTTCAGTATAGGCCAGAGAAATGAAGAAAAAATGAGTGTCAGGTAAAAGAATTTTAAAACTAACATGAATAATCTATGAACGAAGGGAACAGCAAAAGCTTGCAGGCGCCGCCATTTTCTGGTATATTATTTGACAGATAGTCAGCGGGCAGGTGAAAGTATGAGTGAACGAATAGTGGTGTTGGGAACGCGCCTGGAGAGCCGGAGCGCGGAGGAAAGCCTTGAGAAAATCCGGGAGTTTCTCACGGAGGACGGACTGAAGATCGCGGGAATCATTACCGCGGGCACACTCCTTGAAGCCGAAAAATCAGAAGAATACCGGCAGCAGATCGAGCAGCTGAATCTGGGGATTATCCGGGATCGGGAGGTCCTGGAAGCGGCCGGGATTACGGTTCCGGAGCGGCTGTGGGAGGCGGAGGATAACTGGGTTATGGCTGACCTGGTTCATTATCTGGAGGCGGAGCAGAAAAGTGTGGTTCTGCTGGCGCAGACTGCCCAGGGACGCGCGGCCCAGGAGCAGGATCTGCAGGAGATCTGTCCCTCCATCCATATCGCCGGGAGCTTTTCCCTGGAAGAGCTGGAAGCGGAGGGCGAGGGGATGGACAGCCTGCTGAACCGCTTAAACGCCATCGCGGCGGATGTGATTTTCGCTTATCTGCCAAGCCCATTCCAGGAAAATTTTGTTTACGGAAACCGCCAGAAGATCAACGCCCGGCTCTGGATTGGCCTTGGAAAAAACAGCAGCGTGCAGAAAGGAAGCAAGGCGAGACAGAAATTTCTGGAGCGCATTCTGGAGCGGCGCAGCTTCCGCAAGCGGGTAGCGGAATTTCACGAATAGGTCTGCAGCCCTCCGTATAAAGCGAAAAGCATAAAAAATCATAAATTTCACTTTCTTTTTTTGCCATTTTGTATTAGAATATCTGTAATTGGACTGAGGCAAAGGAGTGGAAGCAATGATTTCAAACCAGATTTTGCAGTCAACCATCGAAGGTCTGAAGGTGATTTCCCGGATCGACCTCTGTGTGATTGACTTGGAGGGCAATGTCCTTGCGACAACATATCCGGAGGCGGAGGAGCATAAGGCTTCCATGCTTCCTTTTGTGGACTCACCGGCGGACAGCCAGGTGGTGCAGGGATACCAGTTTTTTAAAATTTTTGACGAGCACCAGCTGGAGTATATTCTCGTGGCAAAGGGCGGCAGCGATGACGTGTACATGGTCGGAAAGATGGCTGCCTTCCAGATTCAGAATCTTCTGGTGGCCTACAAAGAGCGGTTCGATAAGGACAATTTTATCAAGAATCTGCTTCTGGATAATCTGCTCTTGGTAGACATCTATAACCGTGCGAAGAAGCTGCATATCGATGTGGACGCCAGGCGCGTGGTGTTCCTGCTGGAGACGGATCATGAAAAGGATAGTTCTTCTCTTGAGAATGTCCGTACCATCCTCGGAAGCAAAAACGGGGATTTTATTACGGCTGTGGATGAGAAGAACATCATTGTGGTAAAGGAGCTGGCCCAGGGCGAGGGCTATCCGGAGATGGAACACACGGCGCAGCAGATTCTGGACTCCGTGGACCCGGGAAAGCGGGAGCAGGCCCATGTGGCCTATGGAACCATTGTGGACGAGATTAAGGAGGTTTCCCGTTCCTATAAGGAAGCCAGGATGGCTCTCGACGTGGGAAAGATCTTCTTTAGTGACCGGAACGTGATCGCCTACAGCTCGCTTGGCATCGGACGTCTGATTTATCAGCTTCCGATTCCCCTGTGCAAAATGTTTATCCGTGAGATTTTCGAGGGAAAATCCCCGGATGATTTTGATGAGGAAACCCTGACGACGATCAACAAATTCTTTGAGAACAGTCTGAACGTCTCCGAGACGTCCAGACAGCTTTATATTCACCGGAATACCCTGGTCTACCGCCTGGATAAGCTCCAGAAGAGCACCGGCCTGGATCTGAGGGTGTTCGAGGACGCCATTACGTTTAAGATCGCGCTTATGGTAGTGCGCTACATGAAATATATGGAGAATCTGGACTATTAAGGCGCCGGCGGGGGAGCGCGCGGTTCAGACCGCGATTTCCTGCATATACAGGTTTTGGCCGAGATAAAATATATCAGGCCAAAACCTTTCTTGTTCTATAGGAAAGCACTAAATGAAAGGACGTGAACCGCTTGGAGTGGGAAAAGACAGATAAACCGGAGAAAACGCCGCAGACGGAGGAACCGGAGAATTTGGAGGAGCCGGGAAAACAGCCGGATGTGCGGCTGGAAAAGCGGCAAAGCTTCTGGACAGGGTTTATGGGAGGCATGGTCACAGCTGCTGTACTTGTCCTGGCTGTGCAGCTTGCGGTAAGATACCTGCCGTCCTTTTTTTCGGGGCTGACCTCCGGGACAGACTCCGGTACGAGCCTGAACCTGGACATGAACGCCGTATATTCCAAGATTTCTTTTTTGGAAGAACTCATTAATGAGCATTATTACGGAGAGGTGGACAGCCAGAATGTCCAGGAGTACATCTATAAGGGCCTGGTGGCCGGCCTGGACGATATTTACGCGGCCTATTATACTCAGGAGGAACTGGCCAGGATTGAAGAGTCAAATACAGGCGCTTACGAGGGAATCGGCGTGAATCTGAGCCAGAATACCCTCACCGGGGAGATTACGGTGGCCGAATGCTACGAAGGATCCCCGGCGGCGGAAGCTGGCCTCCAGGCGGAGGACCAGATCATTGCCGTCAACGGGCAGAGCGTAGAAGGCATGGAGCTTACCGCTGTGTCAGACCTGGTGCGCACCGCGGAAGGGGAGACGGTGCGGATTACCGTGATCAGGGAAGGGGAGAACGACAGCCTGGACATCGACGTAAAGCGCGGCCAGGTGGAGCTCCCGACGGTGGAATCTCAAATGCTGGAAAACGGGACAGGCTACATTAAGATCCTGGAGTTCGACCAGGTAACAGTGGAGCAGTTCCGGAAGGCCAAGGAGGATTTGGAGAGCCAGGGGATGGAAGCTCTGATTATCGACCTGCGGGATAATCCGGGAGGCGTCCTGGACTCTGTCTGCGATATTCTGCGGGAAATTCTTCCGGAGGGTCTGATCCTTTACACGGAGACAAAGGACGGAGAGCGGGAGGAATACTACTGCGACGGAGAAAACGAAATCCAGATCCCTCTGGCAGTACTTGTCAATGAGAACAGTGCTAGCGCCTCGGAGGTTTTTGCCGGCGCGGTGAAGGATTACGGGATCGGGACCCTTGTGGGGACGACCACCTTCGGAAAAGGAATTGTGCAGCAGATTATCCGGATCAACGACGGAACGGCGGTGAAGCTGACCATCGCCAAGTATTTTACGCCCAGCGGCAATAACATTCACGAAATCGGAATCGAGCCGGACGTGAAGGTGGAAGTGGCCTGGGATACAAGCCAGGATGAGGAGGTTTCCATGGAGGAGGATAACCAGCTTCAGACGGCGATCAAAGTTTTGGAGGAAGAGTGATGAGCGACAGAATTATTTTTCGTGCAATGTTAAGCGAGATAAAGGAGCTGGCGGAAGAAAACGGAAACCGCCTTACCAGGGAGCAGATACGGGACTTCTTTCGGGAATCCAATCTGACCCAGGAGCAGCTTGAGATGGTGACGGCCTACCTGGCGGGAGAAAAAATCCAGATTGAGGGATACGAAAAGAAACAGGAAGCCGCCGATACTGTCCTGGATGGGGAGCAGAGCCAAAGTCCGGAAAGCGACTGGAATCAGAGGCAGAACACAGGTGCGGCCGGACCTGGGGAAGAAGAGAAAAAGGAAGCCGGGGCTGATGCCGCGGGGACGCAGCCCATGGAGATTTACCGTGAGGAGCTTCAGCATCTGGAAACGCTTTCCCAGGCGGAGCGTCTGAACCTTTTCTGGCAGGCGGCGGCAGGGGAGCAGACCGCGAAAAGCAGCCTGACCCACGCCTATCTCCAGACAGTGTATGATCTCTCCAAAACCTATCTCTACGACAGGATTTCCCAGGGGGATCTGGTACAGGAGGGAAATGTGGGCCTTCTGCTGGCCTTAGAGGAGCTGACGCCCGGTCAGACCCTGGAAGAATACGAGCAGTTTCTCTTTAACCGGATTCAGGAGGCGATGGAAGACGCAGTTCAGGAAAGCCAGGATTTGGAGGAAATGGGGGAGAAGCTCGCGAAACGGGCGGACCAACTGAAGGAGGCCGCGGAGAATCTGAAGGAAGAGCTTGGACGGAAAGTTTCCATAGAAGAGCTTTCCGCCTATCTGGAAATGCCCCTGGAAGAGATCAAGGATATCCTCCGTATGGCGGGAGATGAAATCCAGGTAACTGCCCTGCATAAGGAAGAATGAGACTATTCGCGAAGCCAGCCGCCTGCTGAATCACACCGGCCCGCAGCTACGCAGCAGGTGCGCGGCTCTGGTGTGAAAAGGAACCATTTTCTTACGCCGCAAACAGCAAGTGTTTGCGGCTGCTGTGAATGGTAACATAACGTTACATGATTTTAATAATTTTGTAATAAATACTTGAAAAGTTATTGCGGAAATGTTATAATCTGTTCGTATAAAAATGACGACTATAGATGCCTGCCGCGGAAGGAACGGCAGGCGTTCAGAAATGCACAGACGTTTAAACCGTGTTTTACGCGTAAAGAGCGCGGGCCGGCAGGCGCGTGCGGGTTTCGGGGAGAAGTTCAAATGAGAAGGATAGACAGAAACAGTACATTGAAGAGAATGAATTGGAAGGCGCTGGGCGTTATGGCCGTGACAGCCTTAGCGCTCAGTATTCTGGCCGGCTGCGGGGCACAGGCAGCGGAGACGATCTATGTGAGCAGCAGCGGTTCCGGGGAAAACAGCGGTACGGACAGCGCGAATCCGGTGGCGTCCATCGTACAGGCTCAGCAGCTGGTGGACGAGGGCGGCACGGTGGTCTTGATGGATACCTGTTACGTGCCGGCTACAGCGGTGTACGACCTTTCCGGGTTTACGGTTTCTATGGCTGAAGGAGTCCAGGGACCTGTGTTTGAAATATTACGCGGAGGCACCCTGACGCTTAATAATATTGTAATAGATGGACCGGAAGGCTGCCTGGTTCACAACTCCGGCGAGCTGTATATTGACGATACGGTTTCTTTCCTGTCCGCTGGACAGGAGCTTCCCGCCGAGGAAGCCATTGAGACGGCAGAGGACGCGGCAGTTTACAGCGGCGGAGAGCCCATTGAGACAGCCGTATTAAATCTTGAGACGGACGGAGCGACCGCTGCCGGCGAAGAGAGTACGGAAACGCAGACTGCCGCGAGCGAAGATGGTACGGAAGCGCAGACTGCCGCGAGCGAAGATGGTACGGAAGCCCAGGCCGCTGACAGAGGACAGAGCGCTGGCGAGACCGAAGTGGAGCCAGTGATTAATGAGACCGTTACAGCCATCGAGGAGGAACTGAACAGCTTAAACGTACAGTCCAGAAGCGACAGCCAGGCTCTGGTGACCCTTTATAACCGTTACAACGCGCTGACGGCGGCGGAAAAAGCCGGCATTTCCCAGGAAGCAAAGGATAAGCTGGACGAGGCTGTGGATAAGGCGGGCACTTATAACCACAGCGATATGAATGTGATTGTGACCGGCGATATTCCTTGGTATGTCCAGCTCCAGGCATCCAGCCCGGAAGACGCCGAACAGGTAACTGAGAGCGGCGACCTGATTCTTTCTTATGACCTGACCCTTTGGGATTTATATACGGACAGCGAGTATCACCTTGAAGAGGGCCAGACGGTTTCCGTATCCGTACCTCTTCCGAATACCGATGTCAGCGGTTCGATCCGCATTCTGCACTATAAGAGCGATGGAACCACAGAGGAGCTTGAGACCACACAGGTGGGAAGCCGCCTGTATTTCGAAACCTCCTCCTTCAGCCAGTTCAGTCTGGTGACGAACACCCTGGTGGGCGTAAGCCCTCAGACCACGGGGAATACAGGAACCACCCAGAACGCGGGAAGCAGCCAGAGCACATCCGGCGCTTCCACAGGGACGGGGACCGGTACTTCCGGAACTGCCCAGAGTACCGGAACGGCTTCCACTGTGTCCACGATTCCTGCTCAGACAGCGGATAATACCGCCGTATGGCCTCTGGCAGCAGCGGCGCTTCTGGCCCTTAGTACAGCGGCGAAAGCGTTGCGCGGACAGAAAAATAGTTAAAAACAGACATTTTCCCCAGGGCATTGCCGGCGACTCCCCAGACCGGCGTGCCCATTTGTATTTCCGGCGCTTTTTCGGATTGCCGGTCTTGGGGACATCCTTGGAAATTTTAATTAGAGTACGCGGCTCGCGGGAGGGGCAAAAGATGATAGAGATTAAGACGATCATGTCGCTGGCGTTTCTGAAAAAGGAGCATTTCAGCGGCAGCAGTCAGGGTATGCGATACCGGCTGGAAAAAGAAGGAGAGGAGATCCGGGCTACGGTTTTCCCGGGACCTTGGTGTTATGAGAAAACGCCCCGGGAGGTTATGGAGACGGAGCAATTTCCATTTACAGAAGAAGGCCTGAGCCAGGCAGTTGCGTGGCTGAATGAAAAATACGAAGAAAAGAAGAGCGAGTGGGAGAAGGGAACCATCACCGCCGCCTGGGGCCGGTAACAGTTCAGCCTTGCTGAACCGTTCCGAAGTAGGATGGTCCGTAAAAAAGTACTTGCTTTCCTGCCCAGTATGTGTTATGCTTCTTTCTGTTACAAAACAGCCCGGAAGGGTTCATATAGAAAATCCGGATTATTCAGAGTGGTGGAGATACAAAGGATCTGTGAAGCCACGGCAACCCCTGTCAGGCAGGAAGGTGCCAACCTGAGCGATGAAAGTCGAACAATAAGAGGATGAGCTTATCAGACAGATAGGAGGTCCGCTTAGCGGATCTTTTTTTTTCGCGACAAACAGCCGGACAAACTATAAGCGCGTAACCGTTTGGCAGGGCCGGACGGCTACTGCGAGCAGCAAAGGATAGCGGCATCCGGGAACAACAGATGGACGCCGCGCGTTCACCAAGGAAGCGCCGGGAAGCCCCGGCGGCAGAAGGAGGATTCAAATGGAAAAGATACTGTTTACATCCGAGTCCGTTACCGAAGGACATCCGGATAAAATGTGCGATCAGATTTCAGACGCGATTCTGGACGCCCTGCTGGCGCAGGATCCTATGAGCCGCGTAGCCTGCGAGACAGCTACCACCACAGGTATGGTGCTGGTAATGGGCGAGATTACCACAAAGGCTTATGTGGATATCCAGAAAATTGTCCGCGACACGGTTCGGGAGATCGGTTATACCAGAGGAAAATATGGTTTTGACGCGGATACCTGCGGCGTGATTACAGCCATCGATGAGCAGTCAGGGGATATTGCCATGGGCGTGGACCGGGCTCTGGAGGCAAAGGAAAATCAGATGAGCGACGAGGAAATCGACGCCATCGGCGCCGGAGATCAGGGAATGATGTTCGGCTATGCCACCAACGAGACGCCGGAACTGATGCCTTATCCCATCTCCCTGGCCCACAAGCTGGCTCTGCGCCTGACAAAGGTGCGCAAAGACGGTTTGCTTCCGTATCTGAGACCGGACGGAAAGACCCAGGTTACGGTGGAATACGATGAGAATGGCAAGCCCTCCAGACTGGACGCGGTGGTTCTCTCCACCCAGCATGATCCGGAGGTGAGCCAGGAGCAGATCCACGCGGACATCCGCAGGTATGTCTTTGATGAGGTGCTTCCGGCGGATATGGTGGATGAAAACACCAGATTTTACATCAATCCCACAGGCCGCTTCGTGATCGGCGGTCCCCACGGAGACAGCGGCCTTACGGGACGGAAGATTATCGTGGACACCTACGGCGGATACGCCCGTCACGGCGGCGGCGCCTTCTCAGGAAAGGACTGCACGAAGGTGGACCGCTCCGCGGCTTACGCCGCCAGATACGTGGCGAAGAACCTGGTGGCGGCAGGGCTGGCCGACAAGTGTGAGATTCAGCTTTCCTACGCCATCGGCGTGGCAAGACCTACGTCTGTGGCCGTAGATACCTTTGGCACCGGAAAGCTTTCGGACGAGAAGCTTACGGAGATCGTACGCCAGCACTTCGATCTGCGGCCTGCGGGAATCATCAAGATGCTGGATCTGCGCCGCCCCATTTACAAGCAGACGGCTGCTTACGGCCATTTCGGACGCGCGGATCTGGATCTGCCCTGGGAGAAGCTGGACCGTGTGGAGGAACTGAAGAAGTATCTGGAAGCCTGACTTATTGGAAAAGAGTCCTGTTCTTGCGGTCTGCGCAGCATATGCGCAAACCTGGGCTGAACTGTTGCAATCTATACGCAGCGCACAGGACGGCTGCCGCAGACAATATGCGGCAGCCGTCTTTTATTCCCGCGAGCAACGGACAAATTGTTTATGAAAACTTTAGAAAACTTCCCCTTTGTTTAGGTGAAAACAGTGGTAGCCTGTGCTATAATAAAAATAATCAGACGGCGTATGCGGGCCAGGCAGGGGTGGTATCATATGAAACTTAAAACACGGCTGATTATTACTTTTTTTACGATTATTTTTGTGCCGCTGGCTTTGACGGGGCTTGCCCTTTTGGGCTTTACACATTTTCAGCTCCAGTCTCTGGAGGATGAATTCGGCGTTACGAACGCCACCTACAGCAGCCTTGGAAATTCCATTCAGCTTATAAACAGTGTGACGACCCAGTATTTTGAACAGATGCAGGAGGTGGCCAGGGAAAACCCCGATCAATTTTTAGACCAGGACTATCAGGAGGAGTGGAACTCCCGGCTGGAGGAGTTCGCCTCTTATTTGATTGTCCGAAAAGGGGATGAGCTGGTATACTGCGGCTCAAGCTCCGACATCCGGAAGCTGTTCACAGAGCTGCCGGCTTACGGAGACAGCCAGGAGCAGTCGGATCGGGGGACCTATATCGGGAAGGATGTCCAGGCCTTTGTCAAACAGATTGATCTGGAATTTTCCAATTCGGAGAGCGGCAGCGCATTTATCATCACAGGAGTAGGGGCCACGGTTCCCCAGCTTCGGACACTGACCAGGGATATGCTGCTGGCCATCATCGTGATCCTTGTGGTCACGGGGGGACTTCTGAGCGCCTGGATTTATAACGGTATCAGCACGCCCATGAAGAAGCTGAAGCTAGCCACCCAGAACATCAAGGAAGGAAATCTGGACTTCGTGCTGGAGGCCACAGGGGACGATGAGATCAGCGAGCTGTGCCGGGATTTTGAAGAGATGCGGAAACGGCTGGTGGAGACCTCCGAGGAAAAGATGGCTTACGACAAGGAAAACAGAGAGCTGATCAGCAATATTTCCCACGACCTGAAAACACCCATCACAGCGGTCAAGGGATATGTGGAAGGGATTATGGACGGCGTGGCTGACACACCGGAAAAGATGGACAAATACATCCGCACGATTTATAATAAGGCTAATGAGATGGACCGTCTGATTAATGAGCTGACCTTCTATTCCAAAATCGACACAAACCGTATTCCCTATACCTTTAACAAAATCAACGTGGCTGATTATTTTGAGGATTGCGTAGAGGAAGTGGGCCTTGACCTTGAAGCCAAGGGCATCGAGCTTTCTTATATTAATTACGCGGACCGGGATATTGTGGTTATCGCGGACGCGGAGCAGCTGAAGCGGGTCATTAACAACATTATCAGCAATTCCGTAAAATATATGGACAAGAAAAAGGGCTTTATCAATATCCGGGTAAAAGATGTGGGCGATTTTATCCAGGTGGAGATAGAGGACAACGGCAAAGGCATCGCGGCGAAGGATCTGCCGAACATTTTTGACCGCTTTTACCGTACGGACGCATCCCGGAATTCCTCCCAGGGAGGAAGCGGCATCGGTCTTTCTATCGTCCGTAAGATTATTGAGGATCACGGCGGAAAGATATGGGCCAGCAGCAAGCTTGGCGCCGGGACAATTATGTTTTTTGTACTAAGAAAATATCAGGAGGTACCCGTCCATGAGCAAAATTCTGATTATTGAGGACGAAGAGAGCATTGCCGATCTGGAAAAGGATTATCTGGAGCTTAGCGGATTCGAGGTGGAGATCGAGAACCGCGGCGACGTGGGACTCAAGCGCGCGCTGTCAGAGGATTTCGACCTTTTCATTCTGGATCTGATGCTTCCGGAGATGGACGGCTTTGAGATTTGCAAGGAAATCCGGAATCATAAAAATACCCCGGTGATTATGGTTTCCGCGAAAAAAGATGATATTGACAAGATCCGGGGACTCGGCCTGGGAGCCGACGATTATATGACGAAACCCTTCAGCCCCAGCGAGCTGGTGGCCAGGGTAAAGGCCCACATGGCCAGATATGACCGCCTGGTTGGCGCCGGGACTCCGAAAAACGATGTGGTGGAGATCCGGGGAATCAAGATCGACAAGACGGCCAGAAGGGTATGGATCAACGGCGAGGAGAAAAACTTTACCACCAAAGAGTTTGATCTGCTGACTTTCCTGGCGGAGAATCCAAATCATGTCTTTACAAAAGAAGAGCTGTTCCGGGAGATCTGGGACATGGATTCCATAGGCGACATTGCCACCGTTACGGTACATATTAAAAAAATTCGGGAAAAGATTGAGTATAATACGGCAAAGCCCCAGTACATTGAGACGATCTGGGGCGTGGGCTACCGGTTTAAAGTCTGAGCTTCGCCGCGGCGCGGCACAGATACGCGGGGATAACAGTTCACATGGCTGTTATGCGCGGGGCAGACCAGGAGCGCAGAAATGCGGCCTGGCTGTCCCGCGTTTTTAAGCGATACTTTTCTTTTCGCGAAAACTATGATATGATCGAGATTACAACCTGACTGGAAAGGACGGAAATCATGATAAAAGATTCAAAGGAAATGAACGGACTGGTGAGCAGCCTTCTGCAGAGCTATGAAAAGTACCCGATTATCAGCAGCATCGACTCCAGCAGCCGGATTAACCGGGAGGTGATTCTGGAAATTTTGGAGGAGCTTCGATGGCTGGTGTTTCCGGGGTATTTTGAAATGCGCCATTTAAAGAGCGGGGCGTTGTCTTATCATGTGGGAGAAATCCTGGAAAATGTCCAGTACAATCTCTCGAAACAGGTGGTGCGCGCCCTGTATCATGACACGGAGCGGATGCCCAGGAGCCGGGAGGAAGCAAAGGAGCGGGCGGACGCGATTGTGCTGGAGTTTCTTTCCAGACTGCCGAAGGTGCGGGAGATTCTGGCCACCGACGTGCAGGCCGGCTATGAGGGGGATCCCGCGGCCTTTAACACGGACGAGGTGATTCTCTCCTATCCGGGGCTCTACGCGATTTTCACAAACCGGGTGGCCCATGAGCTGCACCTGCTTAAGGTGCCGCTGATCCCCAGGATGATGACAGAATACGCCCACAGCCTGACGGGCATCGACATCCATCCGGGAGCTACCATCGGAAAGTACTTCTTTATCGACCACGGCACCGGCGTAGTGATAGGCGAGACCACCCGCATCGGGGATAAAGTAAAGCTTTATCAAGGCGTGACCCTGGGCGCTCTTTCCACCAGAGGGGGCCAGAGCCTGCGGGGAGCAAAAAGACACCCCACCCTGGAGGACAGCGTCACGGTGTATTCCGGCGCGTCCATCCTGGGCGGGGATACGGTAATCGGTACAGGAGCCGTGATCGGCAGCAACGCCTTTATCACTTCTTCTGTGCCGCCTCATACTAGGGTCAGCATCAAAAATCCGGAACTGCAGTTCAAGGATCGCTCCCGCAAGGGCGAGCTTGGCCAGGAAGGCTTCTTCAACCGCAGGGAGGTGGACTGAGGGCTTCAGATAAAGCCCTTGAAGCCTTTGCCGATGATCTCGCTGCTGTTGGTGATCATCATGAAGGCGTCCGGCGCGTTGGCGCGGATATAGTTTCGGAGCAGAACAGCCTGGCTGCGGGTCATAACCGTGAGAATGATGGTTCTCTGGGAATGGGTATAAGACCCCTCCGCCTTGAAAACCGTGGAGCTTCGCATAAGCTCATTGTTGATGAACTTGCAGATCGGCTCCGGATTATTACAGATGATGGTAAAATATTTGCAGAGGTTGATGTTTTCAATGACACCATCGATTACCAGAGATTTTGCCATCAGTCCGCAGAAGGAAAACAGTCCGGTCTGGGCGTCGAATACAAAGCAGGCCGCGATGGTGACAAACAGATCCACGATCAGAAGGGCTGTGCCGATATTGACGGTGGAGTATTTCCGGAAGATCATGGCCAGAATGTCCGTACCGCCGCTGGAGGCGCCGATGTTAAACAGAACAGCGGAAGCGAAGGCCGGCAGGGAGATGGCGAAGACCAGCTCCAGGACTGGCTGCTGGGTCAGCGGTCCGCTCATGGGGAAGAGTTTTTCCATTAAACTTAAACCGGCGGACATCAGGACGCTGACATACACGGTTTTGACGCCGAAGTCCTTCCCAAGCATAGCAAAGCCCAGTACCAGAAGGGCCATGTTGATGATGAAGGTCCAGGTGCTGGGCGAGATGGAAGAAACCCGGCCCAGAACAACGGCAATACCGGTGACGCCTCCGAAGGAAAAGTTGTTGGGAAACTTAAAGACATAGGTGCCGCCCACGATAATCAAAGTGGCCGCGGTGATCAGCGCGTATTCCAGAAACGTGTTCCAGAGCTTTGAGTGTTTTTCCATAACGATACTCCTTTGTATCCCGAAATATTTTATAAAAATATTATATTCTATTTAGAAATAGGGGTCAAGAGTATCCTTTACAGGAACAGCTCGCATTCTTTTCTTCTGGAGCAGGCGCTTTGCAGGGCAAGATTTACCGCCAGAAGTTTGGCAGCGCTTACTTTTCTGGCTGAACGGGGACAGACGGAGACACATCGCATGCAGGAGATGCATTTTCTGGGATTCACGATTCCGGTGTTTCTTGCGGAGATGGCCTGAACCGGGCACTTTTCCCTGCAGAGACCGCACTGGGTACATGCCTTTGTGATTTTAGGGATCAGAGAGGCGCCGCCGCTTTTCCGGTAGGGACGATTCCCGGGCAGGGAGAGGGGCTGGGAGCTTCCCATGACCAGCTTTTTCCGGATTTGCTGCGCGAAATTTCGGAGCGTCTCCTGGTCCTTCGCATCTGGCCGCCCAGCGGCATAGCGGCGCGCGATGGAGTGCTCCGCGACGGCGGCTACGGCCGCGACAACACGAAATTCGGACTGCTCCGCCAGATCCGACAGCTCCGCCAGAGTGTCATCATAGGCGCGGTTCCCGTATACACACAGAAGAACGGCTTTGGCGTGATTCCCTTTTAATTTTAAAATGCGGTCTCTGGCCGGAGCGGGTACCCGGCCGCCGTAGGAGGGCACAGCGATCACCGCGGTATCCTCCGGCGCCAGGGGAATCTGCTTAAAATCTGTCTGGCTGTTGGTGAGGTCCACGGTTAAAATTTCATCGGATAACCCCTGGGACAGCATATCCGCAGCCTTTTTTGTGCCTCCGGTGGGGCTGAAAATAATCTCACAAATTCTCATGAAAATTCCTCCTTTTGGAAGGTATCCTAGCATTGTCTGCGCGGAAAGTCAAGAAACGGTTGCTACGGTTCAGCAAGGCTGAACCGTAACTTTTCGAAAAGTCGGGGTTTTCGGAGAAAGTATTTTGTGCTAAGATAATAGAAAAAGGGCAACGGGGGTTTGCTATGGAGGAGGAGATTAAATGAGAAGGTACCTGAAAATACTGCTGGTTCTGCTGTTTGCTGTTGGAGTCAGCCCGCAGATTTTTCTGCGTTCCGGTATTCAGGCGGAGGCTGCTAAAGCTGTGACCATGAGCTATGAAGGAAAGAAGGAGTTTCGTCTGGCGTCCGGCACGATCCGGCAGAATGATAAGGCGAAGCTTGTGATCAACAGCAAAATCCGCAAAAAGTGTACCAAAATCCGCTGGAAATCTTCCAACTCCAAAATCGC
This sequence comes from Candidatus Limivivens intestinipullorum, assembly GCA_018711185.1. Taxonomy (GTDB): domain Bacteria; phylum Bacillota; class Clostridia; order Lachnospirales; family Lachnospiraceae; genus Limivivens; species Limivivens intestinipullorum. The sequence continues at coordinate 17,755 of DVIQ01000052.1, forward strand.
GTCGGTGAGCTCTTCCGGCGTTGTCACCGCAAAGCGGGTGGGGACCTGCACGATTACCACGGAATATACTTATAAGAAGAAACGCTATCGCGTGAAGACCTCCATCAAGGTGGTCTCCAGATGGGATGCGGAAAAGAGAAAGTTTCCCAACGGCAAATACTGGAACAGTTCGAATGAGGACAAGTATACGAATTACCCCTGCAGCCACCATCTGATGGATTATTACGGCTCATACACCCTGGGCTGCGACAGCCCGATCGTCACCTGCTCCATCGCAGGGGAGATCAGCCGGGGAACCCAGTGCCACGGCTTTGCCCTGAAGGTGGCCATGGACGTATACGGTGATGGAAATCTGAAAAAATGGAAAAAGACAACGAAATTCCGCCGATTTAAAGAGGGGGATATCATACGCTGGAACAGCCATACGATTATCGTTACGGGAGCCAAAGGAAATACGATTTATTTCGCGGACTGCAACCGCACAGGCCTGTGCCGGATCAGCTGGAAGGGTGTCACGAGCCTGAACACTCTGAAAAACGGATTCCGCTACGCGTATATCCGTAAATAAATGTAACCGTTCCAGATCTGCGCACGCGCCGCGCCTTCTTTTAAGGGGAAGGCTCCGGAGCCGTCCGTCCTGCCCGGGCGATGTCCAGGAAAGCTTCCATGGCGCGGCTCACGTAGCGCCCCCTTTTCTGGTAGATCCAGATGCGCCGCTGGCTTAGAGGACCGCTGAGCTTATAGTATGTTACGTTCGGATGAGGCGGGACGCTTCGGACCAGGGTGTCGCTGATAAAGGAAATTCCCATGCCGGAGTCCGTCAGATTGTAGGCGGTGACCTGCTGGTCCAGTTCAAGGACAACGCGGGGGGTGAAACCCGCCTGGAGGCAGAGGGCCATCTGACGCTGCCGTGTGTCGTTTTCCGGCTTCAGAAAGACGAAAGGTTCATCCTTAAAAAGCGCCAGAGGTACGCAGGGAATTCCGTCTGTCAGGTGCGCGCCGTGGCGGATGTGCTCCCCGGGGAGCCGGTAGGCCGCGGCCGTGCGGTTTACGGCAAAGGAGGAGGGAACGGCCAGGAGAAGCTCCTCTGTCCGCAGAAGCATCCGGGAAAACAGTTCCTCGGAGAAGCTGGAATTGTCCGCCACCAGATCCACGCTCCCTGCCAGGAGAAGCTGCTCTAAGGCAGAGCTGGACTCCTCCACCAGACGCACGGTGACCTTGGGGTACCGGCGGCTGAAGGCGCCGATCAGGGGCGGCAGGACATAGGAGGAAAACAGATGGCTTCCGCCAAGGATCAGGCAGCCGGTCTGGAGGCCGTTCAGATCCGTCAGATAATTGGAAAACTCATTTTCCACCGCCAGAATGCGCTCGACGCAGTCAATGTATTTCTGTCCGCACTCCGTCAGGCTTACGGGGCTCGTGCTTCGGTCAAAGATGGGATTCCCGATCCGGCTTTCCTCCCGCTTGACGGCGGCGCTTAAAGAGGGCTGGGAAATGTAAAGACTTTTGGCAGCTTTGGAAAAGCTGCCTTCTTTGTATACACGATACACGTATTCTTTCCCCTCAAACATCACATACCTCCGAACTTTATGATATAGGATAAATTCTATAGAAAGTATAGAAATATAAGTATTTGATTATATTTTACCACCTGTCTATAATGATGGCAAGAAACCAATGAAGTATTGCGGAGGGATAAAAATGGTTGAGAAGGAAAAAGTAAACGGTGTAGATTATCGGACAGAGCGGGATTCCATCGGAACAAAAGCGGTTCCGGAGGATGTGTATTACGGCGTCCAGTCTTTGCGGGCGGCGGAGAATTTCCATATCACGGGCCTGTTCATGCATCCGGAAATCATAAACAGCCTGGCCTATATTAAAAAGGCCGCGGCGATTACCAACTGTGAGGCGGGGCTTCTGGACAAGAAGATGACGAATGCCATTGTGGAGGCCTGCGATGAAATCCTGGCAGGAAAGCTTCATAAGGATTTTATTGTGGATCCTATTCAGGGCGGCGCGGGCACTTCCATCAATATGAACGCCAACGAAGTCATCGCCAACCGGGCCATTGAGATCCTGGGAGGCGAAAAGGGAGATTATTCGGTGGTCAACCCGAATGACCATGTAAACTGCAGCCAGTCCACCAACGACGTCATTCCCACGGCCGGAAAGATGACGTCCCTGCGCCTTCTGCACCGGACGAAAAAGGAGCTGGTTCGTCTGCATGAGGCTCTGGAGAAAAAGGCGGCAGAATTTGACCATGTTCTGAAGATGGGAAGAACCCAGATGCAGGACGCGGTGCCCATCCGTCTGGGACAGGAGTTTAAGGCCTATTCCGTGGCGATTATGCGGGATATTCACCGGATGGACAAGGCTATGGATGAGATGCGTACCGTAAACATGGGCGGTACGGCAGTGGGAACCGGTCTGAATGCCGATCCCCGCTATCTGCGCCGGATTGTGCCGAACCTGTCGGAGATCAGCGGCATGGACCTGGTACAGGCCTTTGACCTGATCGACGCCACTCAGAACCTGGATTCCTTCGTGGCAGTATCCGGAGCGGTGAAGGCCTGCGCCGTGACCCTGTCCAAGATCGCCAATGACCTGCGCCTGATGTCCTCGGGTCCGAGAGCAGGCTTTGGGGAGATCAATCTGCCCGCAAGGCAGAACGGTTCTTCCATTATGCCGGGCAAGGTAAACCCCGTTATTCCCGAGGTTGTGAACCAGGTGGCCTTTAACATTATCGGAAACGACATGACCATTACCATGGCGGCGGAGGCCGGACAGCTTGAGCTGAACGCTTTTGAGCCCATCGTATTCTATTGTCTGTTCCAGTCCATCGATACCCTGGGCTACGCGGTACATACCTTTGTGGATAACTGTGTAATGGGCATTACGGCCAACGAAAACCGCTGCCGCTACCTGGTGGAGAACAGCGTTGGCATCATCACGGCAATCTGTCCCTATGTGGGCTATCAGAAAGCCGCGGACATTGCCAAGAAGGCCATCCGCACCGGCGATTCCGTCCGCAAACTGATTCTGGAAGAGGGCATCATGACGGAGGAGGAGCTGGACAAGGTACTGGATCCGGTTTCCATGACCGAGCCGGGCATCATTGGAAAGGGCGCAGTGAAAAATACAAAAGAGTTGATTTAAAAAATAAATTTCGGTATACTAATACCAGACTGCAGACGTGTTTGGTGGCGGTTCGGCGGGGCTGAACCGCCGCAGCGGCCCGGCGTAAAGTCCAGGGCCGCATTTTTGCGCGATACGCCCGGAGGGTGACCGACGTGCTTGCACGAGCGGGCATCCGACGGGCAACGGACAGCGAACGGCTTTGCCGTGAGCTGCCCGTGGTATCGCGGGGATAGGGGAAGATTCTCTTCCCCTATCCGATTGTGAAGACCAGCCATGCTGGGAGCCGGAGGCATCGCGCCGGAAAACGCAGGAGCAGATGGAGGAATACCGAATGAAAAAGACGGATATGCTGCAGGGGAATCCTGGAAAATCCCTTCTGATATTTGCTATGCCCATGATTCTGGGCAATTTATTCCAACAATTTTACAATATGACGGACAGCCTGATTGTGGGGCGGTTCGTGGGAGAGGACGCGCTGGCGGCTGTGGGGGCGTCTTATTCTCTGACTACGGTGTTCATTATGATCGCCATTGGAGGCGGCATGGGCGCTTCTGTGCTTACCAGCCAGTATCTGGGAGCCGGGCAGCACGGGAAAATGAAAACCTCCGTGTACACGGCCCTGATTACCTTTCTGATTCTCAGTATTCTTCTGACGGTGTTCGGCCTGGCCATGAATCCCGCGATTCTCCGGGCACTGAATACGCCGGAAAATATATTCGACGACGCGGTCCTCTATCTGCAGATTTACTTTATGGGACTGCCGTTTCTGTTTATGTACAATATTCTCTCGTCCGTGTTCAACGCCCTGGGAGAATCAAAAATTCCCTTGTTTTTGCTGATTTTTTCTTCAATTTTGAATGTGATTCTGGACCTTTTCGCGGTGATTTCCCTGCATATGGGCGTGGCCGGCGTGGCCATTGCCACGGTTTTCGCCCAGGGAATCTCTGCGGTGATTTCCTTCTGCATTCTTCTTGGCCGGCTTCGGCGCTATCCCGCAGAGCCGGGAGAAAGGATTTCCCTTTTTGACAGGGGAATGCTGCTGCAGGGCACGAAGATCGCCGTACCATCCATTGTTCAGCAGTCCATCGTCAGCATCGGGATGCTGCTGGTGCAGTCGGTGGTCAACGGGTTCGGCTCATCGGTCCTGGCAGGGTATTCCGCGGCGGGAAGGATCGAGTCCATCTGCATTGTGCCGATGATCGCTACGGGAAACGCGGTATCCACCTTTACGGCCCAGAACCTGGGAGCCGGCAGGCCGGACCGGGTAAAGCAGGGCTACCGTTCCAGCTATGGGCTGATCCTTTTCTTCGCCGTGCTGATCTGTGTGATCCTGAACCTTTTCCACCAGGGGATTATCTCCGCCTTTGTGGACGCTCAAAGCGGCGCCAAAGCCTTTGACACGGGCAACCGCTATGTAACCTTCCTTTCCTGGTTCTTCTGCCTGATCGGTTTTAAAGCCATTACAGACGGCGTCCTGCGGGGCGCAGGAGATGTGACGGTCTATATGATCGCCAACCTGGTAAATCTGGCAATCCGCGTTTCGGCGGCCAATCTTCTGGCGCCGGTATGGGGCGTCCAGGCGGTGTGGTACGCGGTGCCCATGGGCTGGGGAGCCAATTACCTGATTTCTTTTTGCTGGTATCTGACAGGGCGCTGGAGCAGGAAGCGGCTGATAAAAAAGAGCTGATGTGCGCATAACGACCGCGCGGCCGAAGAAAGAGGGGCGGCGGAAAAAGACAGACGGGAGGAATACAATGGATACAGTACAGAAGAAACGCCCCCTTGCGGCGGTAATTTTTGATATGGACGGTCTGATGTTCGACACGGAGCGGATTGTGAAGCGTTCCTGGGACGAGGCGGCCCCGCTTTTGGGCATGGAGCCTCTGGGGCATCATATTTATCACACCCTGGGAATGAACCTTGCCAGGCGCAGGCAGTATTTTAAGGAAGCATGCGGCCCGGACTTTCCCTTTGAGGAGTTCACGGAGTGCTACCGGGGAATTTCCAGGGAGATCCTGCGGCGGGAGGGCCTTCCGGTAAAACCCGGGCTGTACGAGCTGCTGGACTGCCTGAAGGAAAAGAAAATCCCAATGGCGGTGGCCACTTCCTCAAGCGCCCGGCACGCCGGGGAGAATCTGCGGGAAGCCGGGGTGGAGCAGTATTTCTCCTGTATGATTACGGGAGATCAGGTAAAGCGTTCGAAGCCGGATCCGGAGATCTACCTTCTGGCCTGCCGGAAGCTGGGCGTGCCGCCAGAGGAAGCCATGGCCCTGGAGGATTCCGCCAACGGTCTGCGGGCAGCGCTGGACGCCGGGGTTATGGCGGTGATGGTGCCGGATCTGCTCACGGACCTGCCGGAGCTGGAGCCGTATTTAACCGCAAAGCTGCCCTCGTTGACGGCGGTGCGGGATTACATAAAGAAAATGTGGCCGTAACGGTTTGGGGAGGCGAACATGAATACAGAAATTTTACAAAAGCTCAGAGAGAATATCGGGAAGGTTATGATCGGAAACGAGGGCACCATATCGCTGGTGCTGACGAGTCTGCTGGCAGGAGGACACATCCTTTTGGAGGATATGCCGGGAACCGGGAAAACGGTTATGGCCAAGGCGCTGGCGAAATCCATTCAGGGAGAATTTCGCAGAATTCAGTTTACCCCGGATCTTCTGCCGTCGGATGTGACGGGCCTGAATTATTTTGACGCGAAAGAAGGAGCCTTTGTGTTTTCCAAAGGCCCGGTTTTCTGCAACGTGCTTTTGGCCGATGAGATTAACCGGGCCACGCCAAAGACCCAGAGCAGCCTTCTGGAATGCATGGCAGAGGGGCAGGCCACCGTGGATGGCGTTACCCGTCCTTTAAGCGCTCCATTTCTGGTCATCGCTACCCAGAATCCTCTGGAAACCCTTGGCACTTTTCCACTGCCGGAGGCCCAGCTTGACCGGTTTCTCATGCGGGTTTCCATGGAAGGGCTGGATCCCGGCCAGGAGCGGGCCATGGTGGAACGGTTTTTGCGGGCGGAACCGCTCCAGACGCTGGAGCCGGTGTGCGGCGTGGAGGAAGTGAAGCAGCTTCAGAAGGAATGTGCCGGTGTGTTCCTTCACCAGGAGCTTCTGGACTATATGATTGCCGTGGTCCATGCCACCAGAAAGCACAGCGCCGTGGCTTCCGGCGTAAGCCCCAGAGGAACCCTGGCCTTTGTAAGGGCAGCCCAGGGCTTTGCCCTGGTAAACGGACGGAATTTTGTGACGCCGGAGGACATAAAAGCCGTGGCGGCGCCTGTACTGGCCCACCGGCTGGTGCTGGCCGTCCAGGAGGACAGCCGCGCGTCCGAGAACAAAATACGGGAAATTTTGGATACGGTGCCGCTCCCCACAGAAAAATGGGAGTAACGCCAAGGTGAAGAGGGCGCGCTATGCTGATTGGACTGATTTGCGCTGTGGCTCTGGCCTGGCTGATCCAGAGCCTGGCATATAGAAAATCCTGGGACCGGGGACTGGAGGTTAAGACCGCGTTTGCCGATTCCTGGGCGTATGAGGGAGAGACGGGAAGTCTCTGGGAAGAGGTGGTCAATGACAAATGGCTGCCTCTTCCAGCTCTGGAGGTGCGCCTGGCGGTAAGCCGGGGGCTGGTGTTTGAGGGGGAAGCCCGGGAAAATTCCAGCGTGACGGATCAGAGCTACCGCAGAGATATTTTTTCCCTGCTTCCCAGGCAGAAAGTCGTGCGGACTCTGGATTTTCGCTGCCGGAGACGGGGGTATTACCGGATTACCAGGGCGGAAGTGGTGGGCCGGGATCTGTTTTACGGACAGGAGTACTACCGGGAATGGAAGCAGGAGACCGGTTTTTACGTGTATCCGGGCAGAGTGGACATCCGCAGAATCCGGTTTCTTTACCAGGCCGTCTCAGGCATGATCCTTTCCAAAAGCCGCCTGTATCCGGATCCCTTCGCGTTCTCCGGGATTCGCGAGTACGCCCCGTCGGATCCCATGAACCGGATCAACTGGAAAGCCTCCGCCAAAAGCCAGAGCCTCATGGTGAATCAGCTGGATTCCACCACCAGCATCCGGGCATCCCTGTTTTTGGATGTGGAGGACAGCGGGATCTGGAAACATGAAAGCCTTACGGAGGAAGGCATCCGGGTGGCCGCGTCCCTGGCGGAATGGATGGTGAAAAACGGCATGGAGCTGGAACTCTGGAGCAATGGAAAAAGCGTCTGTGAGGGGGAACGCTGCCGGGAGCTTCGTATGCATCTGAAGGCCGGGGGCGGAAGTCTGGGAGAGCTGAATCGAAGACTTTCCTGTCTTGAGACAGGGTCCGGGCTTCGACAGATCGAGGAGCTGCTTTGGGAGGAAGGAGTGCCGGCGGCGGAATGCCTGTATATTGTGATTAGTAAGGAAAGACCAAAGGCGGCCCTTGGAGGCAGAAGGATTCTCTGGATCATGCTCTGCGATCCGGGGGAGGAAGAGAGTGAAGAGGAAGCGGGAAGAGGGCTCCCCGGGATTTGGACGGTGTGCTGGCGCGCCGGGGAGTAAGCGGCCGGGACCTGCCTGCATGACGCGGCGGGTTCGTCTGGAGGAGGAAAAGAATGGATAAGAAAGAAAAGCTGTTTATGGCGGCCCTTGGCTGGCTCCACGACGGGCTTCTGTTCGGCTGCCTGTTTCTGATACCTGCCGCTGTGCCGGGACAGGGGAGAACGGCAGGGATTTTGACCGGAAGCGGCCTCCTGCTGGGCCTGATGTCGGCTGTCAGCTGGCTGTGCGTCCGAAAGCTGCGGTCCGGTGTCCTCTACGGGGCCGCCGCCGCTTTGTTCTCCGGCGCTGCCGCTCTTCTGGCTTTCTTTTTGGGGAGTGGCTATGGAATCGTGTGGCAGACGGCGCTGCCGGCGGCGGTTCTTTTGTTTTCCCTGATGCTGTTCGGCATGCGCGCCACCGACAAGATCCGGAAAAACCGGGCTGCCAGGGAGCTGCGGGAAATGCCGGGGGTGATACCGGACGGACAAAAAGGGGGCCTTGCCGAAATTTTAGACGAGCCGGCGCCCCCGCATCTGCTTCTGTTCGGAGCCGTGTATCTCTGGGCCGTCACCCAGGACGCCAGTGAAGTATGGAACCGCGTATTTATCCTGCTTCTGGCGGACTTATTTGTATGCCTGATTTGGGGATACTTAGACCGCATGGAGAATTTTATCCAGACACACCGGCATGTGGCCCGGCTGCCCGTCCGCGCGATGAAGCGCACCGGTTTGGGCATTCTGGGCTTTCTGGCGGTATGCCTGGCCTTGCTTGTGCTGCCCGCGGCGCTGTACGGAAAAGAGCCGCTGGCGGACATTGAACTTCCTAAAAGTGAATTTACCATTCAAATGGAAACGGAAGAAATGGAAATGCCGGTGGGAAACGATCCGATTTCCATGCAGGAGCTTTTGGGAGAGGGAGCAAAGAACAAGGAAATGCCCCGCTGGCTTGAGAACACCCTCACCGTTCTGGCCTTTGGAATCTGCGCCGCCGCCGCGGTTCTGGTGCTGCGGCTCTTGTACCGGACATGCAAGGACGCCCTGCGCTCCTTCGGGGAAGAGGGGCGGGAGGAGATTACTTTTCTGGGAGAGGAACCGGAGAAAGAGGAAAGCTTTTGGAAACAGCGAAGCAGAAAACGGCAGGAGCAGAAAAGCCCGGACGGGCAGATCCGCCGCCTATACCGCCAGGAAATCCGCCGCGGCCTGAGAAAACGGGGGGAGAAAGGAAAAATCCTGAGCGGAGCGGAGACGCCAAGACAGGCGGAAGAAAAGGCGGGGCTTTCCGGGAACGCCGGGCAGGAGGAAGCTTATCTGGAACAACTCCATGAGGGATACGAGCGTGCCAGATACCAGGGCGGCTGCGCGAAGGAGGAAGCGCAGAAGCTTTTGGAGGCATCCCGGCAGCGGAGGTGATTTTTGATTTCAGTTCAGGCCTGTGCACGTGCTGCGCAGACTGTAAGAACGTGATTCAGAAGTGCGAAATCCTATCGCCGCAGGCTATTTCAAATGGATTTTTGCAGTTACTGCCTCTTGACAAAGGACATCGACAGAGGTATAGTATGAATGTTTGAATGCAAACTGTTTGAAACAAAACAATATGCGCGGCCCAGCGGGACGGGACAACGCGGCAGAGGAGGGAAACATGAAAAAGGATTTGCACTATATGCTTCTGGTGGCTTTTAACCGGTCGAATAAGGTGATTACCAGGCAGATTTTGGAAAAAGGCCTGATGCCGGGACAGCCTAAGATTCTGGAATTTCTTCTGGAAAACGATGGCTGCACCCAGAAGGAAATCGGAAAAGGCTGCGTACTCGACAAGTCCACGGTGACAAGCCTCTTGTCCCGGATGGAAGAAAACGGTCTGGTATCCAGAGAATCCCAGAAAGGGGACCGGAGGATTGTGCGGATTTTCCTGACGCCTCTGGGCCGGGAGAAAGCCGAAATTGTAAGGGAAATCGGCAGCAGGCTGGACGAATCCGCCTGGAAGGGGATACCGGAGGATGAGCGGCGCCGTTTTACCGGTATTTTTGAAAAAGTCATCAGAAATCTGGAAGAATTGGAGGAGTAAGTTTATGAAAACACGTATCAGTCGTTTCCTGTGGTTTGTCTTTGGAGTGGTTCTGAATTCCTTCGGAATTGCCTTTATTACGAAGGCGGCGCTGGGAACCTCGCCGATCTCAAGCCTTCCCTATGTTTTGAGCTTCGCGTTTCCACTGTCCCTGGGAGCGTTTTCTTTCATCCTGAATATGGTCTATATCCTGGCCCAGATTCTGCTCCTTCGCAGAGCGTTTAAGCCGGTACAGCTCTTCCAGATCGTGGTAAACCTGGTGTTCAGCGCCGGAATCGACGTGAGCATGAGCCTCCTTTCCTGGCTTCAGCCCGCAGCGATGCCGGGAAAGCTCTTATCCCTGCTGGTGGGCTGCGCGATTCTCGGACTTGGAATCAGCATCGAAGTGGCACCCAATGTCCTGATGGTGTCGGGTGAGGGAATCGGCACGGTGGTGTCCGCTCTGATCGTGGGGAAATTCGTGAATATCTATAACCGGTATCTGCCGCTGCTGAAGTATATTGCCGGGCTGGCGGAGGAGGAGCCGGAAGAAGAGAGGGTGCCGCGGGTGGCGGGGTGAGAAAGTGTGGTGAATGGTATATGAAAATCGTAATCGCAATGGATTCTTTTAAAGGAAGCCTTACCTCCACGGAGGCCGGAGAAGCCGTTCGGGACGGAATCCGGCGGGCGGATCCGGATGCCTGCGTCTCCGTGTTCCCCTTAGCGGACGGAGGCGAGGGAACGGTAGACGCTTTGATCTTCGGCCTGAAAGGAGAGCGAAAGCAGGTAACGGTCACCGGGCCCGTGGGCGATCCCGTTTCCTGCAGCTATGGCCTGGTGCGGGAAAAAGGGCTTGCCGTCATTGAAATGGCAGGGGCGGCGGGACTGCCCCTGGTGCCGGAGAGCGCGCGAAATCCGCTCCTGGCCACCACCTATGGGGTGGGAGAGGTCATCCTGGACGCGATCCGGGAAGGCTGCCGCCGTTTTCTGGTGGGGATCGGCGGCAGCGCCACCAACGACGGGGGAGCCGGGATGCTCCAGGCCCTGGGCTTCTCCCTGCTGGACGAGGAGGGGCGTCCGATCCCCGGAGGCGCGGCCGGGCTGGCAAAGATTTCCTCCGTGGGGGCCGGCCAGGCGGAGCCAAAGCTTCAGGAATGCGCGTTCCGGATTGCCTGCGATGTGAAAAATCCCCTGTGCGGCCCGGATGGCGCCAGCGCCGTTTACGGTCCCCAGAAAGGGGCGGACCCGGATATGGTTCGAAAACTGGATGAAAACCTCGCCCGTTTCGCGAAGGTCACGAAAGCCTGGAATCCGCAGGCGGATGACGCCTGCCCCGGGGCAGGGGCGGCAGGCGGCCTGGGATTTGGCTTCCTCGCGTATCTGAACGCCTCCTTGGAATCGGGGATCGGGATTGTTCTGGATGAGCTGGGCCTGGATGAGGCTGTAAGCCAGGGGGATCTGGTTATCACCGGAGAGGGACGCCTGGATGAGCAGACCTGTATGGGAAAGGCCCCGGCAGGGGTCGCGGCCCTGGGCAGAAAGTACAAAAAGCCGGTAATCGCCTTCGCCGGGTGCGTAACAAAGGGCGCTTCCCGGCTGAACGACGCCGGAATCGCCGCCTTTTTCCCGATCCTGCGCGGCGCCTGCAGCCTGGAGGACGCCATGAAAAAAGAAAACGCGGCGGAGAACCTCCGGGACACGGCGGAACAGGCCATGCGGCTGTATCTGGCGGGGAAGGGCGGATGGTGACGCGGCGGGAAAGCGTATGATCCCATCGCCGAAGCCAAGCTCAAATGGCTTCTTTGTTTTGCGTAAAAACATAGCTGTAAGGCAAGCGGAGCTTCGCTGCCTGCTCGCTCTGCGCAATAGAAGCAGGGCCCTTTTTTGAGTCGGTTAATTATAGAAATCAGGAGAGCATCGATATGAACATAAGAAGATTAACAAAATGGCTGATCGGAGCATACGCCCTGTCTTTGGCGGTTTTCCAGCCCGGGGATCTGCTGCCGGAAAATACGCCCTTTAACACGGTTATTGACGCGGAAGCGGCCACATCAACGCAACCGGGGAAGGTTCCTTTAAAAAGCGTCAAGGCGGTCAGTTACAACAAAATCCGCATTAGCTGGAAGAAAACCACCGGGGCGACCCACTATCGGATTTATTATAAGACACCCGGCGGCAAATGGAAGCTGATCAAAACCGTGGCTTCCGATGTGACCAGCTATACCCACACATCCTCGAAGAAATATCCCATTAAGTGCGGGCAGAAGTATACCTATACCGTAAAGGCTTACAACAGCAAGTCAAAGCAGACCGGCAGCTACAATAAGAAAGGGCTGACCGTGCGTACCCTGCCCACTGCGGTGTCTTTACGGAACGTCAAACGGAATAGCAACAATACGGTCACCGTATCCTGGAAGAAGGCCTACGGCGGCAATTACTACCGCGTATACCGTAAAACGCCCGGATCAAGCTGGAAGCTCATCGGCAAGGTAAAATCTTCTTCCTTATCTTACACAGATAAGAATCCCGTCAAAGGCAAGCAGAATATTTACACCGTAAAGATGTATAACAGTACGACTAAAACAGCGGGCAAATATGACACTGCCGGAATCGCGGTCAGCGTACCGAAAACCTCCGCATCTGCGTCCGTAAAAAAACCGGGCAAGCCGGTGCTGACCAGTATTTCGGCCTCCGGCTCCGACAAGGTTACCATTAAATGGAAAAAAGCTTCCAATGCAACCAATTACCGTATTTACTATAAAGAATCCGGCGGAAAATGGAAACAGATCGCCTCGGTAAAGTCAAGCGCGACCAGCTATACCCACACTTCTTCCGGAAAGTATCCCATCAAAGCCGGGAAGAAGTACGTCTATACAGTGCGGGCTTATAACAGCAATACCAAGAAACTGGGAAACTATGACACGAAGGGACTGACGGTAACGATTCCGAAGCCCGCCGCGGAACCGCGCTGGATTTTTGAGGACGGGGAGAACGGCCCGCTGACCGTGCGCAACCGGAAGGTATACACAAACGTGACCATTGCCACCGCCGCCGGCGGTTATCTGATCGCGGCTCCGGACGAGGGCATCAACTGGGAGCGGGATCTGGTACACTGGTATGACTGGAAATGCAATGATACCGACACCGTTCAAATCGGAAGCTGGGACTCCTGGGAAGGCGATCTCGACGGAGTAATGCCCGGCAGAGACAGCATGCTTTACTGGGGCTATTATTATAAACGGACAGAAGCGGACCGGTCCCTGTCTTTCTATGACTGGTTTCACAAATATTTTGACCAGGAGTGGCATTGGGCACTGGATGATCCTTATGCCGAGGAAAGCATCAAACGCCTGAACGTCAATGATGGAGAAGTGTTCAGCGGGATTCTCTTATCCGAAGAAGAAGCGCTGGGTCATTACCGGAAAGATAACTATCCGTCGGTCACGCTTTCCGACCTGACCACGCCGCCGGTAAAAGACGCGCAGCTTGTAATACTCTATGATGACGGAACCGTGGTTCCGTATGAAAAAGGCATTATTGTTTCCTACGACGTCTACGGCGGAACCGGACAATGGGCAGACTTTTTTCCGGATAAAGAAGGACATGGCGTCGGGCGGCCCATATGGGGCGTGCTGGAGGAAGGATGATTTTTGGGGCAGAGCCGTCAACGAATGAGCAGTTGGCGGCTTTTTCCATGTCGTATTATTCGGAGTGTTTTCCTGCATCATTCTTTTAACTCAAGCGAAAAACCAGACCATCACTTTGTCAATGAATGACCTGCGAGACATGGAATCGGACGACTGGAAGCCGACGCAAAAGGTCAAAGACTTTATGGAGCACATGGATAATGAATGATTTCACGTTTACAGAACAGGGGTTTTCTGACTATCTGTATTGGCAGATGCAGGACAAGAAAACACTGAAAAAGATTGTCAGTCCCAATTTATTCTCAAGCGTCATCCTATACCTCCAAAGATTATTTCCGGACAGATAAAAATAAAATCCAGAAACCTGCATGGTTGCTGGATTTTTCACTTCGGAATCACGTTCTCGCGGTCTGCGCGCAGACCCGGGATGGACCGTTACCCGGTTTTTTGATAGCGGAGATGGTGGGAGTCGAACCCACGCGCCCTTGCGGACCTATCGCATTTCGAGTGCGACCTCTTACGACCACTTGAGTACATCTCCTGAAAGAAGGCTCCTTTGCGCCCAGGCGCTTGGGAGGTGTCAACGTTATGATTATATAGCGGAAAAGACCGTCCGTCAAGGGAAAAGTTGCAGGAATTCCTATTGTGGTACGTTTCAAAATGGGTTATAATAAGGGACATCAGGATTGCATGACGATCCAATTTTATGAAAAGGGAGTGACCACTATGAAACGAATCGGTCTGCTGACCAGCGGCGGAGACTGCCAGGCTCTGAACGCCACCATGCGCGGCGTGGTAAAGGGATTAAGCTCAAACGTATCGGACCTTGAGGTTTACGGTTTTATGAACGGCTATAAGGGCCTTATCTACGGGGATTACCGGATGCTGACCTCAAACGATTTTTCCGGTATCCTGACAAAGGGCGGAACCATCCTGGGAACCTCGCGCCAGCCCTTTAAGCTCATGCGCGTGCCGGATGAAAACGGACTGGACAAGGTGGAGGCCATGAAGCAGAATTACTATAAGCTGCGCCTCGACTGTCTGGTGATTCTTGGCGGAAACGGCACCCAGAAGACGGCGAATCTTCTGCGGGAAGAGGGGTTAAATATCATCCATCTTCCGAAAACCATTGACAATGATATTTATGGTACAGATATGACCTTCGGCTTCCAGAGCGCCGTGGATATCGCCACGGACGCCATCGACTGCATTCATACGACGGCGGCCTCCCACAACCGCGTTTTCCTTGTGGAAATCATGGGCCATAAGGTTGGCTGGCTGACGCTTCACGCGGGAATCGCCGGCGGCGCGGATATCATCCTGATTCCGGAAATTCCTTACGATATCGATAAGGTAATCGAAGCCATCAACCGCAGGACCGCGGCCGGCAAGGGCTTCACGATTCTTGCCGTGGCGGAGGGCGCCATCTCCAAGGAAGACGCCAAGCTGTCCAAAAAAGAGCTGAAGGAAAAGATGAAGGATTACAAGTATCCTTCCGTGTCCTATGAGCTGGCGGACCGGATCTTTGAAAAGACGGGAGTCGAGGTGCGTATTACGGTTCCCGGACATACCCAGAGAGGCGGAAGCCCCTGCCCCTATGACCGCGTTCTCTCCACGAGACTGGGAGCCGCTGCCGCGGATCTGATCATGAAGGAAGAGTACGGCTACATGGTGGCTATGGTGAATAATAAAGTGAAAAAGGTTCCCCTGGGAGATGTGGCCGGAAAACTGAAGATGGTTTCCCCGGATGATCAGCTGATCAAACACGCGAAGCTGATCGGCATCAGCTTCGGAGACTGACCATGAGCTATACTGCTTTATATAGGAAATTTCGTCCTGACACCTTCACGGATGTGAAGGGTCAGGACCATATTGTGACGACACTGAAAAATCAGATTATGGCAGACCGGATCGGTCATGCCTATTTGTTTTGCGGAACAAGAGGAACCGGCAAGACGACCATTGCCAAGATTCTGGCAAAGGCGGTAAACTGTGAGCATCCCGTTGATGGGAATCCCTGCAACGAATGTCCCACCTGCAAAGCCATTGCGGCGGGCACTTCCATGAACGTCATAGAGATCGACGCGGCCTCCAATAACGGCGTGGACAATATCCGGGAAATCCGGGACGAGGTGGCCTATTCGCCCACCAGCGGACGGTTCAAGGTTTACATTATCGATGAGGTGCATATGCTTTCCATCGGCGCCTTCAACGCCCTGCTGAAGACCCTGGAGGAGCCGCCCTCCTACGTGATTTTTATTCTTGCCACCACGGAGGTTCATAAGATCCCCGTGACGATTCTGTCACGGTGCCAGCGGTACGATTTCCGCAGGATTCCCATGGAGACGATCCAGGAGCGCCTTGAGGAGCTGGTGGAAGCGGAGCATGTGGAAGCGGAGGAGAAGGCCCTGCGGTATATCGCGAAAAAGGCCGACGGCGGAATGCGCGACGCGCTGAGCCTTCTGGATCAGTGCATTTCTTTTTACCTGGGGCAGAAGCTGACCTACGACAACGTTCTGGAGGTTCTGGGAACCGTGGACAACGATGAGTTCAGCCGGCTTTTGCGGGAGATCCTGGCCGGAAATGTGGCGGGGGCTGTGAAACGTCTGGACGAGCTCGTGATGCAGGGCCGGGATCTGGGCCAGTTTACCACGGACTTCACCTGGTATCTCAGGAATCTCATGCTTTTGAAGGCCTCGGATGAGTGCGAGGATACCCTGGACGTATCCACGGAGAGCCTGGCGCTTCTGCGGGAGGAGGCCGGGATGGTGCGTGAGGATACGCTTATGCGGTACATCCGCATTTTCTCCGAGCTGTCCGGCCAGATGCGAAACGCCGCGTCCAAAAGAGTGCTTCTTGAGGTGGCGGTGATCAAGCTCTGCATGCCGGAAACCGAGACGGACGAGATCTCGGTACTGGAGCGGGTGCGCCGTCTGGAAGCGGCTCTGATGAACGGGGGATGGGGGCAGTCCGGCCAGGGCGGCCCCGCGCCGGGGTATGGCGGCTCTGCGTCTGGCTATGGCGGCGGTCCTGGTACCGGTTATAGCGGCTCTGCGCCCGGCTACGGCGGCGGTTCCGTACCGGGGTATGACGGTGCAGCTCTGAGTTCCGGCAGCGGTTCCGCATCCGGCTATAACGGTTCGGCAGCGGATTACGGTTATAACGGTGACAGCGTCGGAAGCGCGCCGGGAGCAGGATACGGATCCACGCCCGGCTTGGAATCCGGCCCCGGCGGTTTCGACCCCGCCCAGGGCGGCTGCGGCGGTCCGGCAGCAGGCCACGGCGGCCCTGCCGGTCCCTTCCCCATGGAGGCGGCGGCCCCGGAAGATCTGCAGCGCGTGATGCAGAACTGGCGGGGAATTGTGAACGCCACCCACGGCCGGTTCCGGGCGGCCCTGGCCAGCGCGGTTCCCAAATTCAACGCCGACGGAGAGGACGGCCGCCTGTTCGTGGTGTTCGCGGACTTCCTGGCGGAGCCCTACCTGCAGAATACCGAGAAAAAGGAAGAGCTGGAACAGATCATAGCCGGAAAAATCGGAAAAAAAGTGGAGGTAAAGTTTCTTCTTCAGGCGGACGAGCATCTGTCGAAGGAAAAGCTTTCCAGAATAAATGTGGACAATGCTTTAAAGAGCATCCACGCGGAAATCGCAATCGAAGATTAAGGAGGAAAAATCCATGGCAAGACGCGGTGGTTTTCCGGGCGGAGGCATGCCCGGAAATATGAACAATCTTATGAAGCAGGCCCAGAAAATGCAGCGGCAGATGGAAGAAAGCCAGAAAGCCCTGGAGGAAAAGGAGTTTACGGCTACGGCCGGAGGCGGAGCCGTTGAGGTTAAGGTAAACGGAAAGCGGGAAGTGCTCAGCGTAAAGCTTTCCCCGGAAGCCGTTGATCCGGACGACATCGAGATGCTGGAAGACCTGATCGTGGCGGCCACGAACGAGGCTCTGCGCAAGGTGGAAGAGGAGTCCGGCGCCGTGATGGCGAAGCTGACCGGAGGTCTTGGAGGATTAGGAGGAGGCCTGCCCTTCTGATGGATTACTACAGCAAGCAGATCAGCCGCCTGATCGAGGAGTTTTCCAGGCTCCCCGGTATCGGGTCAAAATCCGCCCAGCGGCTGGCTTTTTATATCATCAGCCGCCCCAGGGAGGAGGCGAAGGCATTGGCCGACGCCATTGTGGAGGCCAGGGAAAATGTCCGCTACTGCAAAGAGTGCCAGACCCTGACGGATCAGGAGCTCTGCCCGATCTGCAGGAACGAAAAGAGGGATCACAGCACCATCATGGTGGTGGAGAATACCCGGGATCTGGCGGCTTATGAGAAAACAGGGAAGTACGAGGGCGTTTACCACGTGCTTCACGGGGCGATTTCCCCCATGCTTGGCGTCGGGCCCAACGATATCCGCTTAAAGGAGCTGATGATCCGGCTCCAGGGTGATATCAAAGAGGTCATCATCGCCACGAACTCAAGTCTCGAGGGAGAAACCACGGCCATGTACATCAGCAAGCTGATCAAGCCCACTGGTATTAAGGTAAGCCGCATCGCCAGCGGCGTTCCGGTGGGAGGAGATCTGGAATATATCGATGAAGTAACGCTTCTGCGCGCTTTGGAGGGCAGAGTGGAGCTTTAAAGGTTTTGCAGGGAAGCGCCGGAAGGCGGTTCCCTGTTTTTGAAGCGGAGCGAAGACCGGACAGGGATGGACGAGAAGGAGAAATAAGATGTTTTGGAGCAAAGGACGAAAAAAGACAGAAGAGGCAGTTCTTGAAGAGGTGAGAGACAGCCTTGGACAGTGGCGCGGACTGCTGGAGCAGATGCGGCAGGGGCAGACGGAGGAGGCCGGGAAGCTTGCGGCTGTCCTGGAAGAGAACAGGCAGGCGGCGCAGGAAGAGGCAAAAGTGCTGCGGCGGCAGTCCGAGTCTGTGGAGGATCTTTTGGATTTTATGCAGGAAGAGGCGGAGAAAAAGTCTGCCCTTGAGGAACAGCTCCAGGAGAGCCGGGAACGTGAGGAGGCCCTTTTGGCCCTGGCGTGCTGCGCCCGGGAGCAGCTGGAACTGGTGACGCAGAGACTTATGGAGGACGCGTCCTGGCGGGAGCAGTGCCGTATGCTCGAACAGGAGGCGGAAAAATATCTGAGGGACGCGGATATGCGGGAGACAGGAAAGGCCGGCGAACCGGTGGATTATGAGCTGCATCAGGTTTTGGACGCGGTGGATACGGACAAAGAAGAGCTGGCGGGGACGGTGGCCAGGGTTTACCGCAGAGGAAGAATCTACCGGGGCAAGGTGATCCGCAAGGCGCAGGTGGCGGCCTACAGGGCGGCATCGGTGTCTGTGTCCGGCAGCTGAGAAAACCGCCGGACTTCAGGGTCAGGCGGATTCGCGCGGGGTCACGCGGGAAAAGGAACAGGTACTATGAATACATATGAATACGGGAGGAATGCAGGATGCGGGATGTGATTATCGGAATTGACCTTGGGACTACCACGACCGAGGCCGCAGTGTATCGGAACGGAAAAGCGGAAATGATCCCGTCTTTTGACGGAAGCTTTGTGATCCCGTCCGCCGTGGGAATCGACGACAGCGGAAACATGGTGGTTGGAGAACGGGCCAGGGCCCAGTACGTGCTGGCCCCGGAGCGCACGGCGATTGAGATTAAGCGGAAAATCGGCACAGGGGAGAAAATATGTCTGGGCCGGAAGGAGTACACCGCGGTGGAGCTGTCGGCAAAAATCCTGGAATATGTAAAGCGGTACGCCGAAGAATACCTGGAAATGCCGGTAAACCGGGCGGTGATTTCCGTTCCGGCCTATTTTGACGATATTCAGAGACGGGAGACGGCGGAGGCTGGAAAACTCGCGGGCCTTACGGTGGAACGGATCATCAATGAGCCCACGGCCGCGGCATTAAGCTACGGAATCGGGCATCTGGAAGAGGAGAGCCATATTCTGGTTTATGACCTTGGCGGCGGAACCTTCGACGTGACGGTTCTTGAGCTTTTCGAGGGCGTCCTGGAAGTAAAGGCCAGCAGCGGAGACAACCGGCTTGGCGGAAAGGATCTTGACCAGCGCCTGATCGACTGGCTCGCCGGGCGCTTTGAGGAAAAGACCGGCGTAAGCCTGAAAGGAAACGTATACGCGGCTTCCCGGCTGAAAGAGGCCGCGGAACAATGCAAGATTGCACTGAGCAGCCAGGAAGAAGCAACGGTGCGTATCCCCATGCTGGCCCAGGACGGGCAGACTCTGCTGGGACTTGAAGAAACCGTTTCCAGAGAACAGTTTGAGAGCCTCATCGAAAAAGAAATACACAGGACAAAGGGGCCTGTGCAGACCGCGCTGGGAGACAGCGGGGTAAGCTGCGGGGAGCTGGACCGGATCCTGCTGGCCGGAGGCTCCACCAGAATCCCCCTGGTTCGCCGGGAAATCCGGGACATGCTGGGAAAAGAGCCGTCGGAGGCGATTCATCCGGAGTACAGCATCGCTCTTGGCGCGGCGATTCAGGCGGGAATCATCAGCGGAGCCATCGATGGGGAGGACAGTATGGTGCTGACGGACGTAAACCCCTATACCCTTGGAATCCGGGCAATGGGCTGGGAATCCGACGATGAGATGAGCGTGATTATTCCCCGGAATGTGACGATTCCCGTGACCAGGAAGCAGACCTATTACACAAGCTGGGACGGGCAGCAGGCGGCAGCCATCGAAGTGTATCAGGGGGAAAAACGCAGGGCCAGCAGAAATCATCTGATCGGCTCCTTCGATATCGGAGACATTCCGCCCGCGCCGGCGGGAAAGGAACAGATCGAGGTATCCTTTTCCTATAACCTGGACGGCATTCTTCAGGTGGCAGCGAAGGTGGTCAGCACCGGAAAAGAAGCGTCTGTAACCATACATATGGGACAGGAGGAGACAAAAGAGGATGTCAGCGGCTGGAAGGAATCCGGGCTCGCGGCGGATTTCCGGTCCGTGATCCGCCGGGGAGAGAAGGCGCTGAAAAAGGCCGCGGAACGAGGAGACAAAGAGCTGGCCGGAGAGCTTGAAGAAACACTGTATGACTTAAAATACGCGGTATTAAAGGAGCTGCAGGTCCGGGCGGAGGAGCTTGAGGAGGATCTTCGGGATCTCATAGAGGAAGGAGAACAGTAAATGCGTACGGATTACGAAATTTTAGGACTTCAGGAGAACGCCTCCCAGGCAGAGATTAAGCGGGCCTATTTCCGCCTGATACGGCAGTATACGCCGGAGAAGGATCCGGAACGGTTCCAGGAAATCCGAAGAGCCTATGAGAATTTAAAAGAGGACGGCAAATCCGACGCGGTCAAAGTCAATCTTGAAGTCCCGGACGATGAACTGGCGCGGAAGCTTTTGGAACAGATCGAGAAAGCATATACAAAGAAAAGGTTTGGCGAAGTCCTGGGCGTTGCCCAGGAAGCGGTCCGGGTGTTTGGGGAATACTCAGGATTCCTGTATTTTCTGGGGATCGCCCAGCGAATGACAGGCTCTACGGGAAAATCCGTGCGCACTTTTGAGAAGCTGGTTCAAAAGCATCCGCAGGAAAAGAAGTTCCAGGGAGAACTGGCGATTTCCTACCAGGAGAGAGGCTATGGAAAGAAAGCCTTTGCGGCTTTTGAAAAAGCATACGACATGGGATACCGGAACCTGGATTTCATGACCCTGTTCGGTATCTGCTGCCAGGAGCGGAAAAACTATGTCCGGGGACTGCAGATCGTGGAGGAATCCATCGAGGCCGCGAAAAAACGGCAGCCCAGGCCGCTTCCGGATCTGGTGAACCTTTTTACCGGAGGAATGACGCTGGGGATGCAGATTTCGGACGAGAGCTTCCTTAAAATGGAAAAAGCCTATGAGACGTTTCTATATGATACCGGTTCCGGGCTGGAAAGCGTCGAGGAAATGCTCTGGGAGTCGCTTAACGCGGTGGGAGCCGCCGCGGTCAGCTGCTGCAGGGATACCCGGATTCCCATGGAGCGGTCCCCAAAATTGAAGGTTTCTTTCAAGACAGCGAAGGAAGGGATCTTCGGACTTCTGAAAGCCGCGGAAGAGGTGCTGCCGGACAGCGTGGAAGAATGGAAACGGCTCAGATGGAGACTTTCCATAGTAAGCATCCAGAACGAGCCGGGACTGTCGGAGGCGGTTAAAGGCGTATTTCTGGCCTTTGACCGGGAAGAGGAGTGGCCCCAGGAGGATGCGCAATATGGTCGCTTTATTCAGCTTGACGCGAAGCTGTGTCTTATAGAAGAATGGCCCCGGGTACAGAAGGAGCTGGAGCTTGTGAAAAAGCTCTACCCGGAAGCGTACGTCTCCGTAGAGGAAGTTTTTCAGCAGATCGCGCGCACGAAGGATCCGGACAGGCTGCGCGACATGCTCCTGAAGGATTACACGCGTCTGGAACAGTATTATGAAGGATGCTACTTCGAGAGATATCCCCAGAGGCGGCCGGTGAAAGAAAAACAGACATGGGACAGTGAGATGGAAGGAACCTTCCGGCGAACCGGAAAGAAAATCGGAAGAAACGATCCGTGTCCCTGCGGAAGCGGGAAAAAATATAAAAACTGCTGCGGCAGAGGAATTTCATAAGAGAAAGCCGGCATAAGAAAGCGCCTGGTCTTTTCGCTTATTAAAAAGCGGAAAAGATCAGGTGCTTTTTTTATGGGAAAAAATAGAAATTTCCTGTCGATACTGCGCCGGAATCCGCGAAAACGGGCAGTTGTTTCCAGAAAAAACGACAATATATGCAAGATAAATGCATTATTTTCCAAGCAGCCTGAAAAGCGGGGGGGGGTAGATGAGAATACTGAAATATTAAAAATTCGGTAAACTCATTGATAAATATGGATAATTATGCTATAAATAAATAGGAACTTTAAAATCTTGATGATTGCATGAAGGAGCAGAGCATTGCGGAAAACGGATATTCACTGCCATGTTCTTCCAGGAATCGATGACGGCTCGCAGTCCTGGCAGGAAAGCCTGGAGATGCTGAAGCTGGCCGCGGCTCAGGGATTTGAGGCGGCAGTGGCTACGCCCCATGCGTCCGAGCGCTTCTCTGACCGTACGCCCAGGGAGATTCGGGAAATGTGCGGCCTTTTGGAGGAACGCGCGAAGGCCGTTTTCGGACAGACCTTCCGGATCTATCCGGGGCAGGAGATTTTGTATTCGGAGGAGGCAGCGGAGCGTCTTCTGCGAGGGGAGCTTCTGACGATCAATGGCAGCAGCTATGTTCTGGTCGAATTTGTGCCGAATACGCCCTATTCATCGATCCTCCAGGGAGTGGAACGCCTGCGGATGAGCGGGTTCCTGCCGGTGGTGGCCCATGTGGAGCGCTACGGCGCACTGCGCCGGGACGAGGGACCGGAGGGGCTGTTGGAGGCGGGAGCCATCCTTCAGATGAACTACCGGAGCCTGGCGGGCCGCTGGTATGAGGAAAACTGCGTCTGGTGCAGAAAAATGCTGAAAGAAAAGAAAGTCCAGCTTCTCGGGACCGATATGCACAACGCGGGTCCCCGGCGTCCGGATACCGCCCACGCGGAACAGTGGATGAAACGGCATTTGGACGGAAGCTACATACAGGAGCTAATGTATAAAAACGCGCAGAGAATCCTGAAAAACGAAAGACTGGCGGCAGCTCAGGCATGCTGACCGCCGCGAAAACTACGATAGAAAAGGAAACACGGATTATGGGAAAAATGCAAGAAGCCGACGAGATTGATTTATTGGAGTTGTTTTACGCTTTGAAAAAAAGGATTCTCCTGATCATTCTGATCGGGCTGCTGTTTGGATGTCTCAGCAGCGTTTATACCAGGCTGTTCGTGGCGCCGGTCTACACCTCATCGGCGACGATGCTGGTACTTACAAAGGAGACAACCCTGGCCTCTGTGGCGGATCTGCAGATCGGCACACAGCTTACCAGCGATTACTCCGTACTGATCAACAGCCGTCCGGTTCTGCAGGCAGTGGTGGATAACCTTGGACTGGACATGAACTATAAGACGCTCAGAAGCTCCATCACGGTGACAAACCCGGAGGATACCCGAATCCTCCAGCTCTCCGTAAATAATGGAGACGCGGAGCTGGCAAAACAGATCGTGGACGAATTGGCCGCGGTTTCTTCCGAATACATCGGCGATCAGATGGAGGTCGTTCCCCCGAAGATCATTGAGGAGGGCGAGATCCCCACATCCCGGACCAGCCCCAGCATGAGCAGAGCGGCCATGATGGGCGTCCTGGCGGGCGTGGTTCTCACCTGCGGCATCATCTGCGTGATGACGATTATGGACGACACCATCAAGAACGAGGAAGACATTACCAAGTATCTTGGAATCTCCACCCTGAGCTCTGTGCCGGACCGGAGAGATTACATTAATGTCAAAAAGTCCAGACGCGAGAACCAGGAAGGACGGGAGCGGCGTCTGGCGGAAAGCGGAAGCACGGAAACCAGAAGCCGGGAAAGAAGGGAGCGCAGATCATGAGAGTTACGATGTCAGACCCTCGTAAATCCGATTATCTTTACGAGGAATCCATAAAGACTCTGCGGACGAACATCCTTTTCAGCGGCAGAGAGATAAAGACGATCCTGTTCACCAGCTGTTATCCAAACGAAGGCAAGAGCGACATCGTATTCCAGCTGGCCAGAGAGATCGGGCGCATGGGAAAAAGCGTTCTGATACTGGACGCGGATATCCGCAAGTCCAGCTACGTGCGCCGGTACAGTGTAAACCAGCCCGTTTACGGCCTGTCCCAGTATCTGAGCGGTCAGGCGGAACGGGATCAGATTTATAACCAGACGAACTTTGAAAACGTGGACATCATCTTCGCGGGACCGGTCGCGCCGAACCCTTCAGAGCTTCTGGAGGATGAGGCCTTTGAGCAGCTTCTTGCGGAAGCCAAAAGACATTACGACTATGTACTGCTGGATACGCCGCCTATGGTAAGCGCCATCGACGGAGCCGTGGCGGCCAAAAAAAGCGACGGCGCGGTACTTGTGGTGGAGAGCGGCGCGGTAAGCTACAAAGTAGCCCAGAAGGTGCTGGGCCAGCTTCAGAAAAGCGGCTGCCGCATTCTTGGAGCTGTGCTGAACAAGGTGGACGTAAAGAAGGATAAGTATTACTCCGCCTACAGCAAATATTCAAAGTACTATTAAAAAACGGAGGACCTATGGACAGAAGAAGGAAAAATCCAAGGATTTTCAATATCCTGCTGGCCATCCTCTGTATTGTGGTGTTTGCGGGATTCGCCGCTTTTCTGCTGTGGAACCGGCAGGATGTGGCGCAGGAGACGGCAAGGCTTCAGGAACTCGCCCAGGAGCAGCAGATGGAGGAACGGGCCGACAGACAGAACCAGACGGACGCCGCGGCGTCCGAAAACGAGGAGTCCGCGGATGGCGTCTCTGAAACAGAGGGCGGAGACGAGAGCCTGACGGATGACGAAGCTGGCACGACGGCGTCAGGGGACGGCGGCAGCGGCGCGGGAGATACGGCGGAAGCGGACGATGGAAGCGGAGAAACAGCTTCTGAGGAAGCCTCGGAAGAAAGCGGGAGCGCCGGCGCGGAGGAAACGGCCGAAGCGCAGACGGCTTCCATGGGCATTTCCTGCTGGGGCGACGAGTTCTATGAGCCGGAGGCAGCCGAGCAGTATTCTTACCGGGCCGTGCTGCAGCGCATTCTTGACGAAAACGGCTACGACCTGACGGTGGCGAATAAGACCCTGGAAGGGGCCGGCACCCTGTCTATGATGAAGATGGCCGGCGTTCCCCAGGAGGATCTGGACGCCTATATCGCCCAGCATGAGGCTTCCGGCGGAAACCTCGCTGTGACGGAGACCGGCATCCGGGACCTGACCGAGGAGGAGACGGACCGCTGGGAGCGGGATTACATCCCCGTCCTGATGATGGGCTATTACGGCGGCTGGAACAATGACATTCAGGAGCTCATTGAGCAGCAGCAGAAAATTCTGGACACCTTTGGGGTGAATAAAGAGAACTTTATTATCGCGGGAATCCCGCCTCTGGACAAGACCGTGGGAACCAGTGAATACGACGCGGCGATGGAAGGCGCCTGGGGCGAACACTATGTGAGCACCGCTCAGACCAGCAGATACGCCCTGTCCTCCAAGGAGGGGCAGGAGGAGATCGCCCAGGCGATCTACGAAAAACTGCTGGAACTGAACTACATCGGCGCTCCGCAGAATACGGAAGCGGAAGGACAGCAGGCCGCGGCAGAAACGGAAGGTCAGTCCGCGGAAGAGACAGAAACCCAGACGGCAGGAGAAGCCGGGACAGAAGGAAACACAGAGAACGAATCCGCGGCGGCGTAGCCGCCGGGAGGATCTCTCAGAAGTCCCGCCGCCTCCCGGCATGGCCCGGAAAGCGGCGGGGCCGTACGGCAAAATGTGTGCAAAATGGTCTTTTGCGCAGATTTTGCCGCATGGCAGGCATAACGAAAAGGAAGCAGATATGGCAAGAAGAAAGAAAAAGCTTTGGATGGTGCCGGCGACGGCCGGCGTGATCGTCGTCCTGGGAGCGGGAGGACTGATTTACAGAGGAATATCGCAGAAAGCGGCCCAGAGTGAGGAGAGCGGACTCGCGGGACTGAGCGGGGCCGGGACTGACCAGAAAGACGGGAGCTCCGAAAGCAGTGTGACGCAGGACGCCGGGGATTCCGAAAACGGTGGAATCCAGGACACCGGGGGCACAGACGCCGCCGGATCAGCCGGCGGGGAAACGGCCAATGCCGGAACGGAAACCCTGACCGTGGACCGCAGAAGCACCGTTACCTGGAACGGGACGACTTATGAGTACAACGACCATCTGAGCAATTTTCTTTTCCTGGGAATCGACAACCGGGAAAAGACAGAGACAAAAACCGGCCAGGCAAACGCCGGCCAGGCGGACGCCATCTTTCTTCTGTCCTGGGACAGGGTAACTTACGATATGACCCTGATCTCCATTCCCCGGGATACCATAACCGACATCGAGGTATTCAGCGCGGACGGAGAAAGCCTGGGGATGACCAAAGACCATATCAGCCTCTCCTTCGCCTATGGAGACGGCAGCTATGAAAGCTGCGAGCTGGCGGAGGACGCGGTGTCGAACCTGCTCTACGGCGTGCCGATTCAAGGCTGCTGCGCCATAAACATGGACGGGATTCCCGTGCTGGTGGAGGCAGTGGACGGCGTCACTGTAACGGTGCCCAACGACAGCCTGGAGACGGCAGATCCTCCTTATCAGGAGGGGGAAGAAGTAACCCTTACGGCAGACAACGTGGAAACCTTTGTCCGCTACCGGGATACGGAAGAAAGCCAGAGCGCTCTGGCGCGTCTGGAACGGCAGAATGCCTTTCTGAACGCCTACGGCCAGCGGGTGCAGGAGGTCTTCGCCGCGGATCCGGGAGTGGTTACTCAGATCTACGAAAGCCTGGATCCCTACATGGTGACAAACATCGGAAACGATCAGTTCCTGAAGATCATGGAGGGCGCCGCCGGAGGAGACGCGGCCATCGAACGCTGGACGCTTCCGGGAGAGGGAACCGAGGGAACATCCTTTGACGAATACCACGCCGATGACCAGGCCCTCTATGAGATGATCATACAGACTTTCTATGAAGAGACGGAGTAAGTCAGATGGCAGCAAAGGAGGCCGAAATTGAAAAGATATAAGCTGGCAGCAGCGTGCCTCTGCCTGGCCGGATGCGTCCTGGCCGGCATCGGCATTTACAAATACATCGAGGAACAAAACGCGGGCTCCGAATACGACCGGATCCGAAACGCCGTGGTCCGCACCGGAGCGGCTCCGGAGACGGAAGCGGAAGAGGCAGGCGCGGAGGCCACGGAGGATTCCGGTGAGGACGCGGCGAAGACGGCTGCGGAAGACACCGGGCAGGAACCGGCGGAGACAGAGACGGAAGACACCGGACAGGACGCAACGGAGACGGAAGACGGAGAGCCGGTGGAGATCCCGATTGATTTTGAGGCGCTGTGGGAGATCAATCCCGAAGCCTACGCCTGGATTACGATTTCCGGAACCGAGATCGACTATCCGATCCTTCAGAGCGAGACGGACAACACCTACTATCTGACCCACAGCATCGAAGGAGAGGAAAGCCCCGAAGGGGCCATCTTCACGGAGGATTACAACTCCAAGGACTTCGAAGATCCGAACACGGTGATCTACGGCCACAATATGCGGAACGGCTCCATGTTCCAGGGGCTTCACGAATACATGGACCGTGCCTTTTTCGATGAGAACCGGGAAGTGCTGATCTATCTGCCGGATAAGATCCTTCACTATGAGATCTTTGCGGCATACCTCTATGACGACCGGCACCTGCTGGAAAGCTTCGATTTTGAGGACGAGGATGTTTTTGGGGCATACCTGAACCGGATCTTTTCTATACGGGATATGAACTCCTTCATAGACACAGACATGGAAGTTACCGCAGAGGATAAGATCATTACCCTGTCAACCTGTTACTCAAATGAATCAAACCAAAGATATCTGGTACAGGCCGTACTGGTATCGATAGATGAATGAAAAGAAAGGAAAGGTGGAGACAATGAAAAAGAAGTTATTGGGAAGCGTACTGGCGGTGGCCGTACTGGCGGTTTCTTCCCTGGGCGCGTTTGCTGCGGGAAGCAAGACGGCGGATGTGACGCCTGTGGGAGACAACAGCGGAAACTATGTGGTAACACAGTACGAAGAAGAGAAAATGGCGGAGCTTGAGGCAGAGGTGCCGGATGTTGCTGAGCTTGTACGTCAGTCAAATGACGATGAGATCACGACTGAGGACGTGATTACCCGCGTTCTGGAAATGGTAGAGGCATCCATTCCGGAGGAGCTGGAAACCTTCCGCCAGGAACTGGAAGGAAAGACTATGCTGACCCAGTTTGTGGATCTGGATACGGTTGGCGACGTGGTTCTGAATGAGGATGGTATGTATGAGACGACGCTTTCGGTGCCGACGCTGACCGAGGCGGCCACAAATGTGCGCATTCTGCATTACAGCACCGTGAGAAGCCTGTGGGAGATCGTTATTCCCAGCGATGTAAATTATGAGGACAAGGAGATTACCGCGGCTTTTGAAGACCTGTCGCCTATCGTTGTACTGGCAGATGTGGACGAGACGGCAGACGTGGCAGAGGGAACTTCGCCTAAGACCGGCGTGACCTCTGACTGGGGTCTGTATATGGCGGGCGCTGTGGTACTGTTTGGCGCGGCAGGCGCGGTTTACAGCAGGAAGAGAGCGTAAGACAAGACTGGGGCGTATCTTTGGAAAAGCCGGAGAACGCTTCTTCAGAAATAAAAGGAAGCAGGAAGAGAGCCGGAAGACAAAGTTTGGAATTTCGGGTGGGTTATGAAGTCAAATACCCTGCTGGGGCATTTGAACCGCGCGGCAGCCGCAGACGGATATGTTCACAAGTCCGTATGGCCGGCTGCCCGTGGAAATCAAGAGTGAGGATTACACATTGAAAAACAAAAGAAAAGGAAAATGGCATATAGAGCACTGGGTAGTGATTGCCTTCTACCTGCTCGTTTACGATGTCGCTGCTTTAAACTTTTCGTATTTTTTAGGATTGTTGGTACGTTTTGACCTGCAGTATACAAGTATTCCGGCGGAATATATGAACGCGTTTAGAAGCTTTGCTCCGGTTTACACGGTATTTGCAGTCGTCGTATTTTATTTGTTGCATTTATATAAAAGTATCTGGCGGTTTGCCAGCTTCAGCGAACTGAACCGGATCTTCCTGGCGTCCATCATAACGACGCTGTTTCAGGTAATCGGCATTACCTGTATTTATCAGAGAATGCCGGCAGCCTATTATCTGATTGGAGCGCTGACGCAGTTTTGTCTGGTAGTGGCCGTGCGGTTCATTTACCGTTATGTGACTCTGGAACGGGCCCGGAGAGAGACCAGCCGAAAAACGCAGCACAACGCTATGGTGATCGGCGCCGGCGCCGCCGGACAGGTGATTCTGAAGGAGCTGAAAAACTCCGAGGGATCTCAGGCGAAACCCTGCTGTGTCATCGACGATAATTCCAACAAGTGGGGACGCTATATGGAAGGAATCCCCATTGTGGGCGGCAGAGATTCCATCTTTGAAAATGTAAAGAAATACAAGATCGATCAGATCCTGTTTGCCATACCCACGGCTTCCGCGGAGGAGCGCCGGGATATCCTGAATATCTGCAAGGAAACCGGCTGCGAGCTGAAAAGCCTTCCCGGTGTTTACCAGCTAACCAACGGCGAGGTTTCGCTAAGCAAAATGAAGGCGGTGGCAGTGGAAGAACTCCTTGGAAGAGATCCCATCAAAGTGGATATGAACGAAATCTTCCAATATCTGAAAGGGAAAACCATCCTGGTAACAGGAGGGGGAGGCTCCATCGGCAGCGAGCTGTGCCGGCAGATCGCCGGGCATGAACCCAGGCATTTGATTATTTTCGACATCTATGAAAATAACGCTTATGATATCGAGCAGGAACTGCGTCATCGTTACCCGGATCTGAAACTGACCGTTCTCATTGGTTCGGTGCGAGACAGCCGCAGAATCAACTGGGTCTTTGAAACCTACAAACCGGATATTGTATACCATGCCGCGGCTCATAAGCATGTGCCCCTCATGGAGACAAGTCCCAACGAAGCCATCAAAAACAATGTGATGGGCACCTACAAGACCGCTTACGCGGCGCTGAAAAACGGCACGCAGCGCTTCGTCCTGATCAGCACAGACAAAGCGGTGAATCCCACAAACATCATGGGGGCCAGCAAACGTCTCTGTGAAATGGTAATCCAGAGTATGGACAAGGTCAGCAAAAAGGGGCGGATTGATCTGCTGCCATTTCTGCATGCGCATCCGGATAAAAAAATCGGAGGCCAGGTGGTTCATGATCCGGAGGATCATATGGCTGTGGACGGTCTGGACGGCAGCAAAAGCGCCGGCAGTGTTCTGAAGCGAGACGCAGCGGCCGGGAGAACCCGAACCGAGTTTGTAGCTGTCCGTTTCGGAAACGTTCTTGGCAGCAATGGCTCGGTGATCCCGCTTTTTAAAAAGCAGATCGAAGCAGGTGGTCCTGTGACGGTAACCCATCCGGATATTATCCGCTATTTTATGACCATTCCTGAGGCGGTGAGCCTGGTTCTCCAGGCCGGAACTTATGCCCAGGGCGGAGAAATTTTCGTGCTGGACATGGGCGCTCCGGTAAAAATTGATACTCTGGCCCGGAATCTGATTAAGCTTTCCGGTTTCAAGCCGGACGAGGACATCAAGATTGTCTACACCGGCCTGCGTCCGGGAGAAAAGCTTTTCGAAGAAAAGCTGATGGCAGAAGAAGGGCTGAAAAAGACAAAGAATGAACTGATCCACATCGGCATGCCGATTCCCTTTGACACCGAAATTTTCTTCCGGCAGCTGGAACAGCTGGCCAAGGCCAGTTATGAAAACAGTCCGGATATTGTGAATATGGTGGAAGAAATCGTAACCACCTTCCATCCAGCGGGAGAGCATCCCAGCGGAGAAACAGATGAAGAAAACGAGGCTTTGAAGGCGCAGAGAGCAGCGATGGCAGAGGTGGCGGCAGCCAGAATGGAAGGGTAAGACAGGAAATACAGGATTCCGATTCTTTTTAAATCGTCGCCTTGCCGCGTTTGAAAAGAACGGATGATATAGAGGTATGCGAGTGAAATCCGGCCAATGGGATATGGGCGGAATGGCGAAGCATACCTTTTTGCGGCTTTTCGGATACCCTCTTTCATATGTCCTGCAGGAAAAATCACAGGCGCAAAAGGAAAGAGAAAAGATAAGAATAAGGAGAAAGTGTGGAACATGTGGTATGTCATACAGGTACGCACCGGAACAGAAGAAAATATCCTGGCACAGTGCGGGAAAAAGATTCCGCCTGCGGTGCTTGAAAGAATTTTTATTCCTTATTACGAGGAGAAGAAACATATTCACAATGAGTGGATAGTACAGAGAAAAGTTCTTTTTCCGGGATATGTTTTCGCGGTGACGGAAGAGGTAGAAAAGCTATATGAAGCGCTGCGTTCTGTGATTGGGGTGACAAAACTTATTGGCACAGGGAAAGAGATTGTGCCGATTACGGAAAAGGAGAAGCAGTTTCTTCTTGAATTTGGCGGAGAAGAACAATTGGTGGAAATGTCGGAAGGAATCATTGTGGGGGACAGGACGATTATTTTGAAAGGACCGCTGAAGGGGAAAGAAGGAATGATCCGAAAGATCGATCGGCATAAGAGGAAAGCTTGGTTGGAAGTGGAGATGTTTGGGAGAAGGCAGGAGGTGCAGGTGGGGTTGGAGATTGTGGAAAAAAGAAAGGAGATTGCGGGGGCTTCTTCGATATGCTGCGGAATGTAAATAAGAAACCATATATGGAATATTGAAATATTATGTCGGTTACGTCTGGATTGTCGTTTAAGGGGAATAACGTCTTTGAGACGGAAGTGCGGGAAAATTATTTGTAATAAACAGACAAAAATACAGGCTATTTTGGCTGATTTCAGAAGTTTTTTTGTTTATTTATTACAACTATAAATGAGCAAATTAAAAAACTGCACAATGCCCCTATGCTATTAAAGTCATGACTTCCTCAAAAAGGATGTGTCTGGCCCCACACTGATAGATGAAACGGATCCGTTCTTCCTGAATTTGGCTATG